>BAIF02000026.1 GCA_000509105.1 Clostridiales bacterium VE202-21
CTTGATAGCGAAAATATAAGAAGATAGACCTAGATATGTGAGGTTTACCACAAAAGCAAAATGCCCGTAGAGCCTATAAAATAAGGCTTTGCGGACATTTAAGGAGATATAAAAAGATAGTCAAAAAGACATATATAATTTTCTATAAATTGATATAAAGACCTGTGAGCAATGTGTTTTTCCTAATGTTCACAGATTTTCTATTGTATTTTTAGGATATTGGAATTTGTATATTATAAAGATATATTGGATACTTTTACACTTTCGTAGTGTACCCACAATAGGTGAGGGGCGGTGGGACAGCCGTTCAATGAAGGTTCTGTTCAGTTTTCTTCCAGAAATGTAATTAATATCATAATGCTCAGCCATTTCATGACACGTCTTATTAATTTTTGGTGCATATCAATCGCTATGGTCAATACCTGTACAGAAATTGTACGTGATTAGCATTCGCGCACAAATACTAAAGTATTGATACATGTAGACATACGCTGTTATTTAGCTTTCCATATCCCTGGATAAGAATGTTTCTCCATATGCATGCAGACTGTAATCCAGGACACCAACGTATAATTAACAGGGAATGATTTCACCAGTTGATGGATCAATCACTTGTGAGGTGTCACCTCCCAGTCCACTTCAATTTGCTAGATAGGTTTTCTAGGGATATGCATAGTAGAATGGTTTCTTTCAAGATGCTTATGGTAATAAAAACAGAACTGTGAAAACATGAGAGGCAACTTGTTGATTTGATCGCATTCTTTGCAGTATTCCTTCCAGAGCAGTTTCAAAGTAACTCCATTGCGCATCATTTATTTATTGATCTATACGTAATCAGAATGTCTGCATTCCACAGATGGGACATGTTTATCTGGGTACAAAAGTTTTCTGGATCTTCCTATGTGGTTTCAGCCTTTAAAGGCCATGTGATGTCCAGTTCTGTGGCCTGATTTAAAACATTCCGATACTTTATCCAGGAGCATTCACAACTGCTGGCAATGCCAGTTTGATTAATCCTAAGACGAAGGTCTTCAGGATAATTGGGCATAATGGGTGGGCTCTTTATAATAGACTTACATCAAAAAAACGATGAATAATTTTATTATAAGAAGTTGAAACGTTACCGGAATGAGTGGAACCTCAGCCCGGAACGATTGGAACCAAAGTCCGGTCTCAGTAGAAAATCCACCTGGCTTTACGTAAACGCATATGAATACCAATGCGATAATTCCGACTGTGATATTACTACTATTGTTGAAACATGAATGTTCTGACGACAGAACTCCTTCTGCACAGTTTTTTACACCCAGTCTCGCGGAGGACGAAACTCACTCTCACGGAGACTGACCCATTCAGCGAATAACAGATATTACTGATGTTATAAATCACAACCAAATATTTCTTTACCACCCCCAGAATTCAAGGAATAAAATCTCACGTTTCCTTTGAATGCTTTCAAGCTGGTCGGTATGTTTTCGGTGCTCGTGATAATCCTGCCGAAGTTTGCTAAAAGCCTCTTCGGCTTCACTGTTGTTTTCCTGTACAACCATTAATTCGATTTCCAACTCGCGGTACGTCATGATTCGAGGCCTTCCTTTTGAGAAGCTTTTAATCCGTGACGTTCACGCATTGAAATTTTCCCCTGTATCAGAACATCGTAAGAATTGTGAATAATCCAATCCATGATAGCCTCCGAAATAGGGCTGTCAACATTAGGATCAGGAGTGATGCGTTCATACCATTCATCTGGATCATACTGTGTACAGAAAATCATGGAACCCTTTTCACAGCTGGATTCTGCAATCGTAAGGAGATCATAGGATTCCTGTGGCACTTGGCACCGAAAAGTGTAATGCTTTGATATATCGAGCCAGTTTATTCACCTGACTACGATTCCATTCTGCATCAACCAGCAGGCCCAGAAGTTCTTCAAAACCAAGGGTACTATAGGTAGAAGAGGCTTCCAACTGATGTTCAAGTTCTGCAACCATAGCAGTTAGCTTAATCGTCTTGAGGGAATCGATTGTGCCCTATGTGATCATACCTGCTCACCTCCCCTCTGGAAACAAGCAGCATGTGTGATACCGTGACTCTTTGATACCGGCGTTAGCTTTTTTACATCGTTCACTTTGTCCTGACTATACTTGTCTCAAAGTTTGGTAAGACTAGCGCAGAATTTGTATTCCTATTCGGGTTACCTTCCGGCGTTTAGGAAGTAGTGAACTGCTTGGGCTGTGTATTTGCCAACTGATTCCGACCCACGGATAAATTCATCTGCGTTGTACGTTAGATATTTGCGATGCTTTATCGGCATGTGTTCCGGCTGAGTAATCGGATCCCGCAGCTGTTTAGCTGCTCTTGGATGAGAGGCCACTCTGTAGCCATAATAAAAGACCTCAACAGTCACCTTTGTCAGCCGGATGTCCACCGCCTTTCCAATAAGATCAAAGCGAAGGGGATATTTGTTTTTTCCGTCATTTATGAGATAATCAAGAAGAACCTTTTCAGTGGGCCAGACTGCCGGTTCATACGGGGGCAAAGGGAGCGGCTTCATAAATGCCTTTTCTTCATCGGTAAAAGCGCTGTGGCGGCATCCCTCCCGTTTTTTAAAGGGATAATGATTAAGCTCTAAGAGCTTCTCGGCCACAGCAAGCTTGACTTCTTCAAGAGAAAAGAATTTACGATTTCGCAGAGTTGCAATGATCCATGTGGTTGCAAATTTAACTATTCCTTCTGCAAGGTTTTTATCCTTAGGATGCAGGATTCTTGCCGGAACTATTGCAGTCTCATAGTATTGAGCCATTTCCTGATAGCTGTTGTTAAGAATGGTATCATACCTTGTGTTCTTTACTATACCGGTTTTAAGATTATTGGGTAGTCATAAACATATCACGCCGCTAAAATATCGATAAGCATGTACATGGCACATTAGCTAGTTCGTCGGTCTCATATCGTTGCAGGCCTCTGCATAAGCATAGTAGCTACAGGGTAAAACGGCAGCAAATAAATTCGTATCAATTAGTTCACCGGTGCCAGGGTTCTGATATTGAAGCGTGGTTCCAGCCCTATCGACCTGCATTGTCTCCCCAGGCTTGTGCTTGATACGCATAGTCACTTTGGTAACATGTGCCCAAGGCGATACTTATCACATTACTGCGAATACATGTAGGACATCACTCCCTCTGCATTGCATGTGCTGCAGTATTCTGTTCATAGCAGTGTGAGACTTACACCGGAACGTGCCTGTTCCTTGTGAATGTAATTATAATCCGACTCCTTTCCTTTGGATGCCATTTCCACTCTTTTTGGAAATAGCAGTGTTAGAATCTCCTCATTAGTCAAATAGTCATCAAGTAGCTGCTAAGCCCCCTGGCTATTGACTCATGAAGAACTTCACGTATTATATTACTTGAACTGTGGACACTTGCAGCGATTTGATGCTGCGAATATCCGAGGCTGTCAAGCCTGAGAATCTCTTGATAATTTACCATAATTACCGACCTCCCATAATGATAGTCACACATTGCCAATTTCATTATAGAATAAATAATATCTGGAGTGGAATGGTGATCGTTTTTATCAATGGGCAAAACGTATTGGCGAAAGTACCTTCAAAGTTGTTGACAGCATCCTTACCTCCAAAACTGTGGAGCAACAAACTTATCGAGGCTGTATGGGACTTTTGAAACTGGCAGACAAGTATTCGGTGGAACACTTAGAAGTTGCATGTACAAAGGCTCTCAATTATACATCAACTCCAAGCTACAAGAGTATCAAAAACATCCTCGTAACAGGAAAAGATAAGTTTGATGCACAAGGAAAAGAGAACAAAACAATAGCAAACAAGTACGGTATCACAAGAGGTGCCGGCTATTACAGGAGGTAACCGCTTATGACAAACCAAAGTACCATGAATAAACTTATCGAAATGCGTCTCTCTGCTATGGCAGATGTACTTCGTAACCAACTCTCAGACCCACGAAGGAAGTTCCGTTCGAAGATCATATCGGAATGCTGGTTGATATCGAATACAGCAGTCGTAAAAGCAATCGTCTTCATCGACTGATTAAGAAGGCTGAATTCTACCAGCCTGATGCAAATTTCATGGATATCGACTATACATCAGAGCACAAGTTAAACAGGTCTTTACTCAACAGACTTGCAACCAGTGAATATATCACTGAACACCGTAACTTACTTAATACTGGTGCAACAGGCAGTGGAAAAAGTTATCTGGCAAGTGCTCTCGGCATGGAAGCCTGCAAGCAGTACTATAACACCAAATATGTGCGACTTCCTGACCTTTTGATAGATCTTGGTCCTTTCTCTCGCCACGCTCTATACAAGAGGGTACTACAATCATAGAAAACTAATTATAAATGTTATAAAGGTTACGTGATGATCTGACGCAGATCCGACCAAGATGTCACGCTGCCTGACTAGAAATCTTAAGTACGCTTCCAGTATTACTGTGTGTTCTTGTATCATTCTTGTGTTCGTTTCTAAAATAACGCCTATTTTTTACATCTTAAAATAATCTTGCAAATTCGATCAACATCCTCCAACGCAAGATCAGGATATAATGGTAAAGTCAGTACTCTTTTACTAATATGTAAAGCTATTGGAGTTTTAGCAGCATCATACTGTCTATGGAAGCAATCAAATGTATTAGTTAACGGGTAAAAGTACTTCCTTGCTCCAATATTATTATCTGATAGCATTTTATATATTTCATTCCGAGTAGAACCATATACTTTTTCATCAATCACTATAGGAAAATATGCATAATTGGGTTGTACATTTTTTTGTTTTAGATTAGTTTGAATGCCATCAACAGTTTTCAAATAACTCATATATCTTTCTACTATTAATTTACGTTTTGCAATCTCATCATCTACATGTTTTAAATTACAAAGCCCCATAGCAGCACAGAACTCGTTCATTTTTGCATTGGCTCCTACACCGTCAATAGTTTCCGGTCCCCGAATGCCAAAATTCTTTAAACCATATAGATTAAGTCCAAAGTCTTTATTTCTAAAACAAGCAGCTCCGCCCTCAATAGTATTAAATACTTTTGTAGCATGGAAACTGAAACAAGATACATCTCCAAAAGAGCCGATACCTTGCCCCTTATAATGAACACCAAAAGTATGAGCGGCATCATATATGACTTTCAGTCCGTACTTATCTGCAATGCGCTGTATTTCTTCAATATCGCAGATATTTCCATAAACATGAACAGGCATAATCGCACATGTTCTATCTGTAATTAATTCCTCAATCTTTGAGACATCCATCGTAAAATCAACTGGATTAATATCACAGAATACCGGCACTAACCCATTACGCACAATCGCATGTGTTGTAGAAGCAAATGTAAATGGACTGGTAATAACTTCTCCTTGCAAGTTCATTGCCTGTAAATATAACTCCAATGCCATATGGCCATTTGTAAAAAGATCAATATGATCAACTCCTAAATAATCTTTTAGCTCCGTTTGCAAACGCTTATGCTTAATTCCCATATTAGTAAGCCAATGTGTATCCCATATATCTTTTATCTCCTCAATATACTCCTCTATTTCTGGCATGGATGATCTGGTTACTAAAATATTATTATTCATCATCGCTATTCTCCTCGTCTAACTACAGTACTTTTTCCATAAGATAAGAATCAGGAGTTACTTCCTCAGTCACACAATAACCAAAATTTCCATAAAAACCGATTGCTGTAATATTGGATTTTCTTACCTCCAACTTGAATTTCAGCATACCATTTTTAATAGCATTGTCTTCTGCAATTTTCAACATTTTTTCTGCTAAATGCTGGCCCCTGTATTTGGGTGAGATTGCAAGTAGAGTTAAGTAAGCCGTCTTTGTTTACTTATCGTTCATATACGCTGCTAATATGCCAATGATTCTATTCTGAGTGTCTTGTATTCTCCAGACCTCTCCGTAATAACATAGCTTTTTCGAATAAGATTGTAGATCTATTTTCCTTTCAGTCAACGACGGAGTTAAGAGTGTTTGCATTTCTATCACAGTACGATATATTTGTTCTTCTGTTCTGATTTTGTTAATAGAAACCTCTGGTTTAATATGTAGCCTTACTAGATTAATATCCTTTTGTCCCATAATATTAATTCTTTCTGTTAACAACTTTTTATCGAACGAAATATTCTGTAACCAGTTCACAATTGCAAGTGGTAGATTTACTCCCGTCATGTGACTAAATGGATATCCCCCGACAAATCTTGCATTCATTTCCAACACATAAGGTTTATCATCAACTATAAAGACATCGACATCAAGGTTAGCTACATGATGTAAACAGCTGCTAAGCTTTTTTCCAAGCGCTTTTAGGCGATTATCTGCAATAGTAACTGCGCAATCAGTTTCACCTGATCTCATTGCATATTTTACTTTTGCAATGGTTGTTTGATAATTACCATAAAGATCATTAATAATGTCCAATCCGTACTCCTGGCCGTTTATTTTTTCTTGTATCAATACACTGGTATCAATATCTTCCTGAGACTCATATTTTAAATATGTCTTTAAAATATTTCTTTTCGTTTTCTCATAGAAAACTTTCAATTCTTCTTCATTTTCTGCTTCAAACACTGCAATAGATCCCATCCCCCATCTAGGTTTTACTATAAGTGGATATGAGATTTGTTCATTTTTAACATTAACTAATGCCTTTTCCAATGAAATGAAAGTTTTGGGCACATAGAATCCATTTTTTAATAAAAATTGATACGTTAACCATTTATCATTACAGATATTAATTACTTTTTTATCAGATATCACAACAGTTGTGCCAATCTCTTCAAATTTTTCCTTATTTTGAGTTAAAACAGGTAAGTCTACGTCAAAAAGGGAAATAATTGTTATTATTAGTACATTCCAAATCCCGTCAATTGACCTCCAATTTATACTTAGACAATTATCCAAGAGCATGTTCCGATAAATATGATATATGAAATTCGACTAACCAAAAGAGCAGGAGACTCCGTTAAATTCTTCCGCTTAGGAAATTAGATAAAAATAATAAAAGGGATTCAATACCAGATATCATATTAGCTGTCATAGCCGTTGATTATGGCAGCCAATAGAAGAGCAATAGGAAGAAAAGAGAATGAAAAGGAGAGCGCTATGATTACTGTAAACTAGATGTGTGGAAATCTTACGCTTTTTTCTTATATCCAAGTACTTAGAAAGAGAAAGCACAAGCGACCAAATACCCTGGAGAAAGGATTCTGAACAACATACTTTGTTTGAACACTAATATTGGGAAAATGATAAAAGAGAAAGGTTTAGTTTAAACTTGAGGAAGGCATTTCCAATATTCGAATAGCGCTAGATATCATTACGCAAAGCATCCTAGCGGGCCATGATTTAATTGTTGATTCTGCATTAAGATTGGAAATCTATATATTACATGAGATGAAAGCGAAAAATCCACCTCCATTATAAAAAATTTTATATACATGAGTTTCATAATAGTTTTAAAACTGTTTAAGATTACATATTTACTTCAGTGAATGTAAGAGGAAAGCAAGAAGACATATTCAGACTATAAAGAACCGAGTGTGTCAGGATGAAAATAACTATACCGTATCCATATATTTGCCAGCAGAACAATACCTACCTTGCCATTGAAAATCCCATATGAATAAAACTTAATAAATAAAAAAAGACAAGAAAATAGCCGCAACTTTGCGGCTGATTTTACTTTCTGTGATTATGTACTTACTGTCTATCAAATATCCAAACCAGCGAATAAGGATGTAAATAAAGATCTATAAGTTTCAGGGGCCCTAAAACTTAAAAGTCCCCCGAAACCCATCCCACATCTGATCTTTCTCACTCAATATAAGCCCAGTCCCGTCTTCCAGCCGATACCCGTCAGCGGAAGCGCTGCCCCTATACTCGCCGGCCACCTGCGGCCAACAGATGCCGATCTCCGGGTCATTCCATGCAAGCCCGCCTTCATCGCCGGGGTGATAGAAATCCGTACATTTATAACAGAACTCTGCAACATCAGAAAGTACCAAAAATCCGTGTGCAAAGCCTTCCGGTATATAAAACTGCTTTTTATTTTCTTCGGTCAGCTCAACACCAAACCATTTGCCATAAGTTTCGGATTCGCTCCGCAGGTCAACGGCAACATCAAATACATGCCCCTTAATGACCCTTACCAGTTTTCCCTGGGGATATTCCTTCTGGTAATGGAGCCCGCGCAGTACGCCTTTGCTTGAACTGGACTGGTTATCCTGCACAAAATTCATGGCCAGACCTGCATCCTCCATATCCTTCTGGTTGTAAGTTTCCATAAAATATCCCCTGGAATCGCCGTGGACGGCAGGTTCGATGATACAGAGCCCATGGATGCCGCCAACATTCTTTTCTACTTTAATCTGTCCCATCTTTACCTCCTGATATTGTTTCAATCCTTGTTGAAAGGCCAAAAACATTCTTTCGGCCCTTGTATAACTAAGTTTATCTGCTCAGATCTCAGAACGTCTTTTCTAAAATTCAATTTCCTGTAAATATCTCCGCACGGCATCCTGCCATGTGGGGAGAAGTGTGAATCCATTTTCTGTCAGCTTGCTTTTGTCCAGCCGGCTGTTGAACGGGCGTTCAGCCTTTGATATGCCGTATTCCTCCGTAGTAACCGGAATGACGTTCAGCCGCTCGGGAGAGTATTCCGGCCGCCCCATCTCAAAAGCCTGGCGGAAGATTTCCTTGGTGAACTCATACCAGCTGATGTATCCACCTTCGTTTGTTGCATGATAGTAGCCGTATTTTTCTGTTTCAATCATATCTACTAATAATACTGCAAGGTCATAAGTATAAGTTGGAGTTCCGATCTGGTCGCTGACAACCTTTATGGTATCATGTGTCTTGCCCAGATTCAACATGGTTTTTATAAAATTTTTCCCGTTTTTTCCAAATACCCAGGCGATACGGACAATAAAATATTTGTCCAGTGTCCGGGAAACAGCCAGTTCTCCGGCCAGCTTTGTCTTACCGTATACGCTCAGTGGTTTATAATCTGTACAATCCGGCTGCCACGGTTCTGTGCCCTGGCCGTCAAATACATAGTCGGTGGAGAGATAGAGCATTTTGCAGTCCAGATCCCTGCAGACATCCGCTATGTTCTGTGTTCCGACTGCATTAACCAGACGTACTTTTTCTTTGTTGTCTTCCTCCTCAGCGGCATCTACCGCAGTCCAGGCAGCACAGTGTATCACCGCATCCGGATTGGTTTCTCTGATCACGCTGTTTACGGAAGCTGCATCGGTAATATCCATTTCCTCAATGTCAACACCTACAGCTTCATGGCCCCGTTTCCTCAGTTCATTGACACAGTCATACCCGAGCTGTCCTTTAACACCTGTTACTAAAACCTTCATATAGTCACTCCATTTCATTAAAAAACGAATTATAATTCCTGGCGGTTCCCATACATTTGTTCATAATAGTTCTGGTAATCGCCGGAAATAATGTTTTCCCACCAGTCTTTGTTATCCAGATACCACTGGATGGTCTTTTTGATGCCGTCCGCAAACTTTGTTTCCGGAAGCCAGCCAAGCTCATTATGGATTTTGGTTGGATCAATCGCGTAGCGCATGTCGTGGCCCTTGCGGTCTTCTACATATGTGATCAGGCTCTCTGGCTTGCCGAGTTCCTTACAGATGATCTTAACAATATCAATGTTTTTCATCTCGTTGTGTCCGCCGATATTGTAGACTTCCCCCACGCGTCCCTTGTGGATGATTAGGTCGATTGCCTTGCAGTGGTCTTCGACATAGAGCCAGTCACGGACATTTTCTCCCTTGCCGTAGACCGGGAGCGGTTTGTCGTTTAACGCATTCGCAATCATAAGCGGAATCAGTTTTTCCGGAAAATGATACGGCCCGTAGTTGTTAGAGCAGCGGCTGATGGTGACCGGAAGCCCATAGGTACGGTAGTAGGCCATTACAAGCAGGTCTGCTCCGGCCTTGGAGGAGCTGTAGGGGGAACTCGTGTGGATTGGCGTCTCCTCGGTGAAGAAGAGATCCGGTCTGTCCAGAGGCAGATCGCCGTATACCTCGTCGGTTGATACCTGATGGTAACGGGTGATGCCGTATTTGCGGCAGGCATCCATCAGTACGGCAGTTCCTTTGATGTTTGTATCCAAGAACACCTCCGGGTTCTCAATAGAACGGTCCACGTGGCTTTCAGCAGCAAAATTCACGACCATGTCAGGGTATTCCTCTTCGAATAATTTCTCCACTGCAGCGCGGTCTGTGATGCTTTCTTTTACAAAACGAAAATTCGGGTTATCCATTACAGGTGCGAGAGTAGAGAGATTGCCTGCATAAGTCAGACAGTCCAGGCAGATAATGCGGTAGTCCGGGTAGTTGTCTAACATATGGAATATAAAGTTGCTTCCGATGAATCCGGCGCCGCCGGTTACGATTATTGTCATGGTGATAGTCTCCTTATAGTATATTCTTTGTTTTCAACTGTTATTAATGTAGGACATCCAGAAATTTTCCGTCCAGAACGTCCTTTAGATATTGGCCGTACTGGTTTTTCCTGAATATCTCATAGACCTCCAGAATGTCATCTTTGGTGATCCATCCGTTCATATAGGCGATTTCCTCCAGGCATGCAATCTTGCGGTGCTGGTGAGATTCCACCGTTTTAACAAAATTAGTGGCTTCCACGAGGCTCTCGTGAGTTCCGGTATCCAGCCAGGTGAAGCCCTGACCGAGCAGTTCCACATTCAAGCTGTTATTTTCAAGATAGATACAGTTCAGGTCTGTGATCTCCAGCTCTCCGCGGATCCCTGGCGTCAGGCTTTTTGCGTATTCTACAACCTTGTTGTCATAAAAATACAGGCCGGTAACACAGTAGTTGCTTTTGGGTGCTGCAGGTTTTTCCTCTATAGAAATGGCCTTTCCTTCGTTATTAAATTCAACGATTCCAAAACGCTCCGGATCATCCACATAATAGCCGAAAATGGTGGCACCTCTGCCTGATTCTGCGTTTTCGACTGCAGCTTTCAGCCTTTTTTTCAGCCCGTGGCCGGCAAAAATGTTATCGCCGAGTACCATGCAACGGTATCATTTCCGATAAACTCTTCGCCGATGATAAACGCCTGAGCCAGACCGTCCGGGCTTGGCTGCACTGCGTAACTAAGCTCCACTCCGAACTGGTGTCCGTCGCCTAAAAGCTCCTTGAACCTGGGAGTATCCTGTGGCGTGGAAATAATTAAAATATCGCGGATGCCGGCATTCATGAGCACGGACATCGGATAATAAATCATGGGTTTATCATAGATCGGCAGTAACTGTTTGGAGGTTACCATTGTCAGAGGATAGAGGCGCGTCCCCGAACCTCCTGCTAAAATAATTCCTTTCATAAGAAATCTCCTTTATCTGTATGGACTACTGGTATCAAAGATTAGTTGTTCTGATTCAAGCTGTGTGTATATTATAAAAGGTGACCTAAGGTCACCTTCAAGCCTTTTCATAAATTCTTAAGAATTTTATGGAAAAAAACTCAGTTGGGCATGGATGAAGCATTACTTTTTGGGAGTGCAGATAAATAATCCGGCCTCCTTTGTAATATGAAACCCACCTGCTGTTTTCTTTTTTACAAATGCGCGGAATTCCGTATAATGTTCTGAAATATACTGATACTGGTTGCCGTGGCAGGAAAGAATATAGGAGATCAGCGGCTCCGGTTCCGGGATCAGCAGGGAGTCTTCGTAGAGTCTCCAGTCCGTTTCCGCAAAATATTCCTTTAGGATACCGGCGCCATTTTCAAGGCCAAATTTTTCATATAACTTGTCTGCCGAAAGCATGATTCTCTCGTCAAATTCATGTACAAGCCGGCTGACTTCCGCCATATGGCGGGAACTGTAGGCGCTGCACAAAAAGCGGCCGTCCGGTTTCAGAACACGCCGTACTTCGCTGCATACCTGTGGGATATCCTCGCAGTAGAAGAGCACATGGTTGGCAATAACCAGATCCAGGCTGTGCTCTTCGAAGGGAAGCCGGTGGCAGTCAAAGGCCTCAAAAGAAAAACGGGAGTCCTTTGCTCCAACAGCCCGGCGGGCATCCCGGAGCATTCCTTCAGAGATATCGGACAGTGTGATATGAACATGTGCCGGGAGTTTTGAAAGGTTTTCTTTCCAAAGTGTCCCGTCTCCGCATCCAATTTCAAGGATTTCCATTCCCGGCTCAATCCGGCACTGTTCACAGATCCATGGAAACCAGCCCTGTGGATTCTGGGAATATAGGCTGTGGAGATTGATTCTTGCAGAAATGTTAGAAGCATTCTGATACTGATTTTTCAAACTGCTTTCCATGCCGGTCAGATGGATGAGATTCAGCATCTGGCTCCAGTCAATGTTATGCTCCTTCTGAATCACTTCCGCGGTATCCTGGATTGCTTTTTCAACGAGCTGCATTTGCTCGATCCGATCCTGAACGAGCTTTAGCTGAATATGCAGTGAGTTCAGCATAAAGTGGTAATCGGAATCATTTATGGTCATCTGACGGATGTCATCCAGAGAGAAACCCAGGTACTTCAGCAAGAGAATCTGCTGAAGCCGCGCAAAATCGGCATCCGTATAAAAACGTGCTCCCGACTCTGTGACAAGAGAGGGTTTTAATATATCCTGTTTATCGTAATAACGGATTGTGCGCAGAGTGACATGAGCCATGCGCGCAAACTCACCGGAAGAATAGTAACCTGGCTTTTTCATTGCTTTCATCCTTTCGAAACTTGTCCGGCAGTAAGCTGCAGAATAAGATATTATAAAATATTATAAAGGGAAAACAAAGAAGAGGCAATGAATAGTTGTAATAATAACGCAGGCCCGGGCTGCTGCAAATAATTACTTGTCCATGTAAAGGCGCAGAAATTTTTCCTGCTGCTCGTCATCTGTCAGTCGGTCATAAAGAGTGCTGCAGTGCAGGATGCAAAACAAAACAAAGGTGATAAGACAAAACAAAAACACGCCTATTATAAAATAGATCATATAGCCCCTCCTTATGATATTTCTATACATCTTATTATATGCAGGCTAAGGCACAAATACTCCAATAATTTCACTGTACCAGGATTTTACGGCGAGATCATAAAGTTCTGCATCCGGGAGGAGATATCAAGAAATTATTTTAAAAATCAGACAGCAGCAAAATACCGCTGCAGTTCCGGCGCACATGAGAAATAAAAGTCATGTAACCGCCGGAACGAAGACAGTGTTTTGCTGCTGCCGAGGAATCAGACACGCTCTAGTACATTATTTATTAGAAACAAAGATGAATTTCACTTCACCATCCATTCCGTCTGAAATTCCGGAGAAATTCGTATATTTTTTGGAGGAATCTATCATCGTGTTCAGCTTATCAAGCAGTCCGTCGAGGTCTCCGTCAAATGCGCTGACCAGTTTTTTGATGCCTTCATCATTGAATTGAATCATGCCGTCATTCAGTGTTTTTGCGCCGTCATCAAGTTGTTTTACGCCGTCGATCAACGCGCCGGAACCGGTCTGCAGTGTCTGGATACCTGCCGCAAGCGTGCCTGCTCCGGTATTGAGGTCACCTGCACCGGAAGCGATCCGGGAAGCGCCTTCCATAAGGCTGGAAGCGCCATTGCTGGCCTCCCCCATCTTCTCGTGTAAGGTTCCTGCACCGGTGTTTACCTGAGACGCGCCTTCGGATAACTGCTTCAATCCGGCTGCAAGACCTGCATTCCCGTCGATCCCGCCAAGAACCTGTGATGTGCCGGCCTTGAGTTGGGAAACTCCCTGATTTACCTGTGTACTGAGTCCGTTCTCACCGTTAACTCCTTCATTAAGGGAGCCGATTCCGTCTTTTATGCTTGGGGTCTGGGTTGAAGCATCGCCGGTGTTGAGGGCTGCATTCAGCGCGGCAGAACCGGCCCGGATACTGGCGGTGCCAGTGCTGGAATCGCCGGTATTCAATGCATTATTTAGAGCAGATGCCGCATAGGTGATACTGGGCACTCCGTTGGAGGGATCCCCATCATTCAGCGCTGCACTTAAGAATGCTGCCCCGCCTGCAATACCGGGATTTGTACCATCTCCGTGGAAAGCAGTGTCTATTGCCGTGGCTCCTGCAGCAACCTCCTGGGCCAGAAGGGAAAGTGCGCTGTTATCCGATGCAGGAGCAGTATTGGCGAGGCTGTCCCGTTCGTTCTGGTCTGCCTGGAGGCTGCCAATCACGCCCTCGAGGCTTCCAGTGTGCCTTCCGGCAGATCCTCACAGCCCTGGAGGGTGGTTTCCAGTTCCTGAAGCTGTGTCACTTCATCCCAGCTGCTGGTAGTATCGCCTGCAGCCTGACTCTCTGGGCCTGCTGACAGGGCATTGGCGAGCTGCCACGCGGCAGCGGACAGCTCACCGGTACCCGCGGCAGTCTCTTGTATACCGCTATTCAGATTCGCAGCCCCCGCAGCTGCCTGCTGGTACCTGCGTCCAGAGCCGCGGCTCCGTCGCTTACCTGCTGGATTCCTGCATCCAGAGCCGCGGCACCGGCGGCGGTTTGGGCGATTCCGTCATTCAGGACAGCGATTCCCTGGCACAATGCAGGAAGCTGGGCACCAAGAGACTTCTGCATCTCCTGGACGCCTGCATCCAGTGCCTGAACTCCGGGGAGAAGCTCATCGGTCACCTTGCCGGAAACCAGATTCAATCCTGCATGGAGTTCTCCGGCGCCTGTGTTTAATGCGCCGGTTCCGTCCAGCAGCTGGGAGGCTCCTTCAGTCAGGGCAGCGCTTCCATCCCTGAGTTCATTGCTGCCTGTGGCCAGTGTTTCGGTTCCCTCCTTTAAGGCGCTGCTGCCCGAAACCAGCTGTCCGATTCCGTCCGTCAGTGTGCCGGAGGAGGAGAGCAGTGTATCCAGCCCGCTTTTCAGCTCTCCCGAACCGTCCACCAGCTGATTGGCAGAATCCTGCAGTTTATTCATGGAACTTTTCAGGTCGTTCAGATCATCCAGTTTATCCGTCTCCAGACTGTTAAATACATCGTTAGTTGCGATTGTAATACCCTCCACGGCATCATAGTCTGTTACGTCGGCCTCCAGCTCAAAATAATCCGGTATATCTAAATCAGTCACACCTAGGTTTTCCTTTACCTGGGGAAGCCCCATGCCGAGAGCCATGTCTCTGTCACCGTCGGAGACAAGTTTACCGTTCGTGATCTTAATATTCGTGAACTTATCAGCATCCAGAATCAGTCCGGTTACCATCAGAAACGGCGTATACTCACTGCCGTTTTTTCCCGATGTGTTCTGGTACTGGTAACGTATCAGCAGATGACCGTTTTTTCCCTGCAGCTCGCCGGCGCTGATGGATTTGCCGTCCAGCGTGTATGTGATTGTAACACCCACTGGCAGAGCCCGGGTTGTCGTCCCCTGATAGCAGATGTCCTTGCTGTCTCCATCCCAGGTGATGCTGCTGCTTTTCTGGGTAAATGGTTCATCGCCCTTGACATTCTCTATATTTTCCAGCGTGGAAACATCTTTAATTTCTGACGCGTCCTTCACATTTTTCAGCTGGTCAGACACCGTGACGGCTGTAACGGAGCCGCTGCCGTCTATTTTGGCATATACAGTTTCGTCCTTTACAGGCCTGACACGGGATTCGGATGTCTTGGTATCTTTGACAGCGGATTCCTCCGTCTTGGCCGTGTTCTCCTTTGCATAACAGGCGACAGGCACGGCCAGTGTGCCGGCTGCCATGGACATAGCCAGTGCGATTGCTACGAGTGTCTTATATTCTCTGTTTTTCATATCAGTTTACCTCCTCAATAAATCTGTTGACTCCAATTATTTATTCCCGCAGGGAATCCCTTAACTCAGACATTAGCGCAGGCCTCATCGGCCGGCTTCTCTTTCTTCTTGATACATCCGCGCATATCTTTCGTAGTAGCACAGATGACTCTGTCAAAGACCATCAGCATGGATGGCAGTATGAAAATAACTGTAAACATACTGATGACAGCTCCCCGGGCCATCAGGGTACATAGGGCGGATATCATATCAATATCGGAATAAAGCCCGACTCCAAATGTGGCGGCGAAGAAGCCCAGGGCAGACACAATAACCGAACTGACAGAAGCAGAAACCGCAATCTGTATAGAGTCCCTTTTTGCTTTTCCTCTGCAGCGCTCTTTTTTGTATCTGGTTGTCATCAGGATTGCATAATCAACGGTTGCCCCCAGTTGTATTGTTCCAATGACGATAGAAGCGATAAAGGGCATTTTTGTCCCTGTAAAATAGGGGATTCCCAGGTTAATGAAGATTGCAAATTCAATGACGGCAACAAGGATCACTGGCAGTGATATGGATTTAAACACGAGTGCGATTATGATAAATATGGCGATAATGGAAACCGCGCTAACCACCTTAAAATCCTTATCGGTGATCGTGATCAGATCCTTCGTACAGGGGGCCTCGCCGATCAGCATAGCGGAAGAATCGTATTTTTTTACAATATCATTCAGCACAGTGCATTGGTGGTTAACTTCGTCGGTCGCTACCTTGTATTCGGACTGTACCAGTATCAGCTGCCAGTCACCGGCCTTTAATGTCTCTGTCAGTCCGTCAGGTATGACATCCCGGGGAATGGCGGAGCCGATGAGACTGTCGAGCCCAAGCGCGAACTTGACCCCTTTCACATCGGACAGATCATCCAGCATCGCTTTTGCTTCCTTGGCCGGAAGATCTGCATTTGCCAGAACCATATGTGTGGCATTCATATCAAATTCGTCTGCCAGTTTGTCATTTGCCTTGATACTCTCCAGATACTTCGGCAGAGTTGCATCCAGGTTATAGTAAACTTCCGCTTTGCTGTATCCCCAGAGAGCGGGTAAGAGCAGTACGATGAAGAGGAGAATGAAAGCCTTAAAGCGTTTTGTTATAAACGTTGCAGGTTTCTCCATGCTCGGTATAATGGAGCGGTGCGTTGTTTTCTGAATCAGTTTGTCAAAAACAAGCAGGAAGGAGGGCAGTATGGTGACACAGCTTATGACACCAAATATGACGCCCTTTGCCATGACAATGCCGAGGTCTTTTCCAAGAGTAAAGCTCATAAAGCAAAGTGCAATGAAGCCGGCCACTGTTGTAACGGAGCTTCCGACCACAGAGGAAAATGTATTGGAAATCGCGTGGGCCATTGCCCGTTCCTTATCTCCCGGGTAACGCTGCTGGTTCTCCTGATAGCTGTGCCACAGGAAGATAGAGTAGTCCATGGTAACCCCAAGCTGGAGCACCGCGCTTAAAGCCTTAGTAATATAGGAAATCTCTCCGAGAAAGTAATTGGTTCCCATATTATAGAGGATTGCCATTCCAATACTCAGCATGAAGAAAACAGGCAGTATCCAGCAGTCCATAAATACAGAAAGCACAATACAGCTCAGGATAACGGCGATGAGTACATAGATTGGGGTTTCCTTTTCAGAAAGCTGCTTGATGTCGGTGACCACTGCAGACATGCTGCTCAGATAGCATTGTTTATTTGTAACACTGCGGATCTCCGTTATGGCATCCATAGTGCTGTCTGCGGAAGTCGTGTCATCAAAGAAGATCGCCATCAGAGTGGCATCCTCTGTTTTAAACACATCTTTTAGTTTATCAGGCAGGATATCAATGGGCATGGAAGTGTCCGCTATGGAATCATACCAAATGACGTCCGCAACGCCGTCTACACTTTTGATTTTCTCCTTTACTTCAGCCGCATCTTTGGTATTCATGCCTTCCACAACTTCCATTGCGAAAGCACCTTTTCCAAACTCATCCATCAGGATGTTCTGCCCCTTCATCGTATCGATATTATCAGGCAGATAATAAAGTATGTCGTAGTTGACTCTGGTTTTCAGGAATCCCAAAGCCGATGGTATCAGAAGTAAAATGCCGAGTATCAGGATGACAACCCGATACTTCACTATTTTTTTACCTGCATTCACCATGTTTCATGCCTCCCTTTTAAATTATGACTATTAGTCATTTTTAAGACTAAAAGTAATATACAATAAAAATGACCAAAAGTCAATAATATTCAAAAGAAAAGTTGACTTTGGGTCATTTTGAAATTATAATATAGAAAATTGCAACTGTTTTGTACAGGACTGTGGAAGCAAAAACAGGTGTGTGGAAATAGGATTCCGTTTTAAACAAGCCCCGGTACCCACGGCAGATTTCATGGGCTGGCGGCGTGTCTGTTTATGGCAGGGTTCTGGCCGGAAACGAAAAAATTAATCGAAAGAGTGGGGAAAATTATGGGAAAAGTTGACGAAAACAAGCAGCAGAAATTAGAGGCACTGTTTAAGAGTGCGTATGACTTGTTTCTGACACAGGGGATTTCCAAGACGTCGATCCACGATATCGTTCAGAAAGCAGGAGTGGCTAAGGGGACATTTTATCTCTATTTTAAAGACAAGTATGAGATTCGGGACAGGCTGATTGCCAAGACGGCAGGGCGGCTTTTCATGGCGGCCCACGATGCATTAGAGCAGGCTCAGATCCCGGCATTTGAAGACAAAATTATATTTATAGTAGATTATGTCCTGGATGAGATGGCGAAAAGCAGGGCGGTGCTGCGATTTATCTCTAAGAACCTGAGCTGGGGCATCTTCAGGCAGGCAATTACGAAAAATGAATCAGACGCCGAAATAGATGTCATGGGCTTCTTTCATAAAATGGTAACAGAAAATCCGGATGTAAAACTGAGGGCGCCCGAGACCATGCTTTTCCTTATTATAGAGCTTGCTAGTTCCACGTCTTACAGTACGATACTGGAGAACGACCCGATCAGTTATCAGGAGCTGAAGCCCTATCTGAATGAAAGCATCCGTGCAATTATAAGAAATCACGTGATTGAATAGCCGGAATTGGCGAAAAGGCTTGACTTCTGTCCGCTTGCTGTGGTACAATGCTCTAGCGAATGGAAGTAGGTCTTTTTTTTATGCCTAAATTTAGATGGCTTCGCAACCATCATGTAACACGTAGTGAATAAGAAAAAAGCGAGGTGGAAGTTGTGCGCACAAGAATCACACTGGAATGTACAGAATGCAAGCATCGTAATTACAACATGACCAAGGATAAGAAAGCTCATCCGGACCGCATGGAGACGAAGAAGTACTGTAAGTTCTGTAAATCACACACACTGCACAAAGAAACGAAATAGTCGTTGGAAGGAAGTGGATGGCATGGGTGAGAAAACAGCAAAAACTCAGAAGAAGAGCTGGTTCAAAGGGCTTCAGGCAGAGTTTAAGAAAGTCATTTGGCCAGACAAAAAAACACTTGCAAAACAGACCACGGCAGTCGTTTCGGTTTCTATATTATTGGGGGTATTGATTTCGGTAATCGATGCAATCCTAAAATATGGAATTGATCTGTTGGTTAAGTAAACAGCCGCAGCAGAAAGGTGATTTTATGTCAGAGGCAAAATGGTATGTAGTTCATACCTATTCCGGGTATGAGAACAAAGTAAAAGCAAATATTGATAAGGCAATTGAAAATCGTCATCTGGAAGATCAGATTCTGGAGGTCAGGGTTCCTATGCAGGAAGTGATCGAACTGAAGAACGGTGTCCAGAAAGCCAGCCAGAAGAAGATGTTTCCGGGATACGTCATGATTCATATGATTATGAATGACGATACCTGGTATGTAGTTCGTAATACCAGAGGCGTGACCGGCTTTGTTGGTCCCGGATCCAAACCTGTTCCGCTTGAGGAAGAAGAGATGAACAGACTCGGAATCAGGCAGGAGAACGTCATCGTAGAGTTTGCAGTAGGCGATACCGTGACCGTGCTCAGCGGTGCATGGGAAGGGACTGTGGGTGTCATTCAGTCTTTGAATGAGCAGAAGCAGAGCCTGTCTATCAATGTAGAGCTGTTTGGCCGTGAGACACCGGTTGAACTCGGTTTCGCAGAAGTAAGAAAGATGGATTAAAAACCGTGGGAGGGATTCAGATCCCGCCAATACCACAAGGAGGTAATTAAAAATGGCAAAAAAAGTAGAAGGTTATATTAAATTACAGATTCCAGCTGGTAAAGCTACACCAGCACCACCGGTAGGTCCTGCGCTTGGACAGCACGGTGTGAATATCGTTGAATTTACAAAGCAGTTCAACGCAAGAACAGCAGACCAGGGAGACCTGATCATTCCTGTTGTTATCACAGTATACAATGACAGAAGCTTCAGCTTCGTAACAAAGACACCGCCGGCAGCAGTTCTGATCAAGAAAGCCTGCAACATCAAATCCGGTTCAGGTGTTCCGAACAAGACAAAAGTTGCGACGATCACAAAAGCTCAGTTAGAAGAGATCGCAAAGACAAAGATGCCGGACTTAAATGCTGCAACACTTGAGGCAGCTATGAGCATGGTAGCAGGAACATGCCGTTCCATGGGTGTAGTTGTTGAAGAATAGTAGATTAAGTAAGGTATTTTCGAGCTTAGTACACTTAACGAAGTTGAAATAAGTGGGAGGGGCACGATCCCGCCAATACCACAAGGAGGTTATTTAAGATGAAACGAGGAAAAAAATATATCGAAGCTGCGAAACTGATCGAAAAGGGAAACCTGTACGAGAAGGCAGACGCAGTAGCATTAGTTAAAAAAGCAGCAGTAGCTAAATTTGACGAAACAATCGAAGCTCATATCAGAACAGGTTGTGACGGACGTCATGCAGACCAGCAGATTCGTGGTGCAGTTGTACTGCCGCACGGAACAGGTAAAAAGGTTCGTATCCTTGTATTTGCGAAAGATGCAAAAGCTGAAGAGGCGAAAGCAGCTGGAGCAGATTACGTGGGAGGCGATGAACTGATCCCGAAGATCCAGAACGAGGGATGGTTTGAATTTGATGTTGTCGTAGCTACACCTGACATGATGGGCGTTGTTGGACGTCTCGGACGTGTACTCGGACCAAAAGGTCTGATGCCTAACCCGAAGGCCGGTACAGTTACTATGGATGTAACAAAAGCCATCAACGACATCAAAGCTGGTAAGATTGAGTACAGATTGGACAAAACAAACATTATCCATGTGCCGATCGGTAAGGCATCCTTTACCGAAGAACAGTTAGCGGACAACTTCCAGACGCTTATCGATGCAATCATCAAGGCAAAACCGGCAGCTGTTAAAGGTCAGTATTTGAAGAGTGTAACACTGACATCCACAATGGGACCTGGTGTAAAAATCAACCCAATGAAGCTTGCTTAATCAGAATTTGATGACATAGAGAAAAAAGTCCTGCCTTTTGGGCGGGACTTTTTTCGCGTTCGTTTTGCCTGTATCAATCTGTAACGCTGTTAAGCTGAACGATAAATTTGTTCTTAGATGCTCCGTCAGTTTCCGCCCAGATGGAGCCGCTGTGTTCTTCTATGATCGATTGGGCGATGGAGAGCCCAAGTCCATAACCTGCGGAGTCTGTACCAATCCGGTAGAATTTCTGGAAGATTCTCTTCATATCTCCTGGACCGATAGGCTCTCCATAGCTTTCAACGGTAAACTGTACGTTTCGTTTGGCAGCCGTCAGTGAAACATATATCGTTGTTTCAGGGGTGGAATACTTTATTGCATTATCAATCAGGATGTCGACAACCTGTCTCAGACTTTCAGCATTTCCCAATACAGTAATATTTTCTATATAATTAAAATCTAAATTTTTTCCTAAATCGTATATAATAGGTTCATATGTAAGAATGCTGTTGCATACAAGAAAACTAAAATCCAGTTTTTCTTTATGGACCGGCAATGTTGAACTGTCCAGTTTTGCCAGCTGGAGCAGCTGCTCGATCAAGTCTTTCATCCTTAAGGATTCACTGTGAATAAAATTCAATCTTTGCCGGGAATAGTGGTCCGCCCTGTCAGAGTTTTCGTCCATATTTAGCAGCATCTCAGAATTTGACAGTATTACTGTCAGAGGTGTTTTGAGCTTATGTGAGGCATTGGCTATAAAGTCTTTTTGAGACAAGATTGTATTCTGAACCGGTTTTGTCAATTTTTCAGATAACACAATGCTTAAGATCCCAAAGGTAAGGATTGAAATGACTCCAATGATTAACAGCTGCCAAAACTGTTTTCTCAGAAGCGATTGTTCTGTCTGTATGTCCGCAATGGCAACCCGGATGTCGGAGATGCCTATACTTTTTCTAAGAAAACGTAAATGTCCATCAATTATGGATGATTTGGATTTGCTGGTCAATACTTCATGGACAAGCTCTCTTATATCATCTGTTGAAAGATTTTCTATGTCATTCACCAGCAGTTTTACATTGTTTTTGTAATCTACTGTGACAACAAGTATAGGCAGGGATGTGTCCTGAACAAGCGGGGATTTATTGGAATAGGTTTTATAGATGGCTGATTCCAGCTTATCCCAGCAGCTGCTTTCTAAAGTTTCTTTGGTAGAAATAAAGATACTTACAAGTATAATAAGCAGCAGAATCGAAAATACACTCATGATAGTGGCAATGATTTGTTTACGCAGCTTTTTGATCATGTGTCTCCTTTTATAATCTTTAGGGAATGGAATATCTATCTGCTTTTTAGATAATATCCTACTTTTCTGGCGATACAGATTGTCACATTAGAAGATAATAAATGCAGCTTTCGGCGGAGAAAAGAGATGTAGGCCTCAAGATTATTATATGTCGCATCAGAGTCATAACCCCAGACTTTGTTGATGATTATGTCCTTAGAGAGTATGTTGTTTCGGTTCAGCATCAGGAGACGTAAAAGCTCATATTCCTTGGAATTTAATTTAATGCATTTGTCACCGCATTTTAACTCATGCAGCGATGTCGAGAGCGTGATATCATCAAATGACATATCTTCATCAATGATAGGGCTCTGCCTTCTCATAATGGCACGGAGGCAGGCGGAGAACTCCTCTGTTTCAAAAGGTTTTGTCAGATAGTAATCGGCTCCGCTGTCTAATCCGTAAATACGGTCTTTCAGATCCCCTCTTGCCGTTAACATCATGACAGGAGTTGTTATTTTTTCATTTCGGATACTTTTAAGTATTTCAAAGCCGTTCATGCCGGGGAGCATGACATCCAATACGATTGCATCATATAAACCGCCTCTAGCATATTCAAGACCGGTGTCACCGTCAAAAACAAGATCGGCAGAATGTCCTGCTTCTCCGACCAGATCGGCGAGAGTCTGCGCCAGGGGTTTTGTATCTTCAATAATCAAAACTTTCATTCAATCACCTCTAATACAATATATCTAGTAAAAAATGAAAAATCAAGAGATTGTGCAAAAAATATAAAAAAATCATGGGATTATTAGAAAAATAGGTTAAAGTGCAAAAAAACCTCTAGTTTTTAAGAGAAATTTAAGGTTTTTATATTAAAATCCACTTAACAAAGAAAGGAATTCTATAGGAGGAGGATATTATGAAATTTAAGAAAATCAGCAGTATCTTACTAACGTGTGCAATGGTGTGTTCCTTGTTTGCAGGCTGCACAAAACAGGAGACAAAAAAGGATGAAAGCACCAAAACAGATGAAACGAAGCTGTCGCTGTGGACTGTGTTCACAGGCTCTGACGGTGACGTTTTAAAAGAAATTATCAATGACTATAATGAGACAAATGAAGACGGGATTAAGGTAGAAGTGGATATCATGGACAACGATACTCTTCAATCAAAGCTTCCCGCAGCCATATCTACAGGCACTGCACCCTCGTTTATCCTGGTGGGTATTGAGTACATCCAGGAATATGTGAATAACGAGTCACTGGAAGATATCAGTGATTTTTGGGAAACCACCAATACGAATGAAGACAATTATTATGAAAATGTGGTAGCGAAATCCTATGTGGGGGATAAATTATACGGTGTCCCGATGCAGTACAATTTGCAGTATCTGTACTACAACAAAGATATGTTCAGAGATGCAGGATTGAATCCGGATGCTCCCCCTTCTACATTTGAAGAGCTTGAAGAGTGTGCAAAGGCATTGACCAGTGCGGATGAAGGAAAATATGGACTGGCCATGCCGGTTGATTTTGGATATTATGTGCAGTATCTATGGGGAAATGGCGGAGATGTGATTAATACAGCCACAAACGAAAATCTTTTGAATTCAGATGCAAATGTTGAAACACTTACCTGGCTTCAGGAATTAAAGCAGGCTGGCGTATCACCGGACGGTCTGGCTTCTGCTGAAGCAGACACGATGTTCCAGTCAGGACAGATTGCCATGTGTCTGGCGGGTCCGTGGAACATCAATATTCTCAATGATCTGGGCATGAATTATGGGATTGCAGCCATGCCATCAGGAAGCGATGGAGCATACTCGGCAGAGGGCGGCTGTTCTTACATGATACCGAAGGGGACAGAGGATGCTGACCGGCAGGCGGTCTATAAGTTTATGGCACATTGGCTGACAGATGACGTTCTTAAGGAATGGTCAGTACGCAATGGTTTCCCGGTTTGGTCATATTCACTGCTTGAAGATAAAGATATCAAATCGAATGAGGTATTAAACAGTGTTTCAGAGGCCTCTTCCATAGGCAGAGACTGGCATCTTGGGTACGAATATGGAACTCAGATCGATAATGATGTTATGAAACCAATGATGGAAAATATTCTGATGGGTTCAAATGTCAAAACGGAAGTACAGGATGCTGCAGACAGACTGGATGAGATTGTTTCAAAATAATGGCGGTTAGTGAAAGTTCTGATTTTTTCAGAACTTTCACTGCGAAAGGAGTAAAACAATATGGAGAAGACAAAAAAATAGCAGGGAAAAATCAAAAGACGGCATATTTGTTTATTCTCCCATCCATGATTGTTCTGACTGTTTTTGTATTTGTCCCACTGGTTTCTGCATTTGTGATAAGCATGATGAATATGGACTTGTATATGAAGGACATTACATTTGCAGGTATTGGGAATTACCTGAAGATGTTTCAGGATGCCCGTGTGCTAAATGCCACAAAGAATACTCTTATATTCACTGTGATGGAAGTACCTGTACAGATATTAGTGGCATTGGTTCTGACCATGTTCATGCAGAAAAATACAAAACTGCATAAGTTTCTGAGAGCATCTTTCTATATTCCTTATGTCTGTTCTATGACTGCGATCAGTATCTTATGGTCAATGCTGCTAAATTCCAATTCAGGGATGCTGGCATACCTGCTTAAGAAAATAGGTATCGTGATGCCCAATTTGATGTCCGACCCCACGTATGCGATGGCTGTGATCATTATGGTCACCGTTTGGAGAAATTTTGGATATACCTTGACAATCATAACTGCTGCGACTCTGGATATTCCGTATTCCTTATATGAAGCGGCGGATTTAGATGGTGCAACAGGGCTGAAAAAGTTTCTGTATATCACGATACCGTCTATAAAACAGACCATAGGGTTTTGTGCAGTCACTACATTTATCCTTGCCTTTCAGGCTTTCGACCAAATATATGTCATGACCGGAGGCGGGCCACAGCATAAAACAGAGACATTAGTGAGTTATATTTATGACAGAGGCTTCAAAACGGAACATGATTTGGGATACGCTTCGGCAATATCTGTATACCTGTTCATTATCATAGCCATTATTACGGTTTGTATGAGGAAATATATCAGCAGAAGGGAGGAACAGGCATGAAGAAAAAGGGAAGGATATTTGGGGTAACCGGTAATGTGATTTTATGTATCGTTGCCCTCCTTGTGTTCATTCCGCTGCTATGGCTGGTAGTTTCTTCTTTTAAGTCTGATGCAGATGTCATCAGATGGCCGCCTGCTTTTCTGCCGGAGGAATGGCTGACTTCTCAGTATGAATACGTGGTAGAGGCGATTCCCATATTGAGTATGCTGAAGAATACCGTTGTTTTTGCGGGCAGCGTGACATTGATCAGCCTGCTGTTTGATTCACTGGCAGCTTACGCTTTTGCCAGAATGGAGTTCAGAGGGAAAAACGTACTGTTCACGATAATCTTATTAACGATGATGGTGCCGTTTCAGATTATTATGATTCCTTTATACATAGAAGAATACAAGCTGGGAATTCTTGACACTTTGCTGGGTCTTATACTGCCAAGGGCATCCGGTGCCTATGGAATCTATATGCTGACTTCATTTTTTTCCAGGATTCCGAAATCTTTGGAAGAAGCCGCAAGGCTAGACGGGCTGAACAACCTGCAGATTTACAGACGTATTGTAATACCGCTGTCAAAACCAGCGTTGATCAGTCTGGGAATCTATCATTTTATGAATAACTGGAATGACCTTTTGTACCCGATGATGCTGACGAGTTCAGTAGAAAACAGAACGCTGTCGGCCGGCCTGGCAGTACTTGTAGGAAGCAATTCCATCAAATATGGTCCTACATTGGCTGCGACAGTAATCTCTATCTTCCCGCTGCTATTATTGTTTTTATTTGGACAGAGGTTTTTTATTGAAGGCATTGCTGCTTCGGGAGTTAAGGAATAGGGGGAGGAAAATATGTATAAAGCAGAACTGATCATAAACAAAGACTTTCGGAAAGCAGAAATTAATCCTCTTCTATATGGTTCATTTGTAGAACATATGGGAAGGGTGGTCTATAGCGGGATCTATGAGCCGGGACACCAGGAAGCGGACGAGGACGGGTTCCGTAAAGATGTGATTTCGAAAGTGAAGGAGATGGGCGTTACCTGTGTCAGGTATCCGGGAGGGAATTTTGTATCCTGTTACAACTGGAAGGATGGCGTGGGAAAAAAAGAGGAAAGGCCCAGGCTCAGGGAAATAGCATGGAAATCCATAGAGACAAACCAATTTGGCACAGATGAATTTATGGACTGGGCCAAAAAGGCAGAGATCACGCCTCTATTTGCGGTAAATCTCGGAACGAGGGGCGTGGAAAATGCAGTGTCGCTTTTGGAATACTGTAATCTGCCGGCGGGAACCCGATATAGTGACTGGAGATGTGAAAATGGCCATGAGGATCCTTATGGGATCCCGATATGGTGTCTGGGGAACGAGATGGACGGGATATGGCAGATTGGACACAAAACCCCCGAAGACTATGGAAAACTGGCGGGGCAGACAGCGCATGCCATGAAATCTCTGGATCCAAATATAAAGACAGTGGTATGCGGGAGTTCTTCAACAGATGTGGCAACGTATACAGAATGGGAAAGAATTGTATTGGAATACACTTATGAATTTGCAGATTATATTTCCCTGCACCAATATTACGGCGGACAGGAGAGAGGAACGGATGAATTCCTGTCACAGTCTGTAGAAATGGAAGAATATATTCAGACAGTCATCGGAATCTGTGATACTGTAAGAAGCAAAAAGCGGTCAGATAAAAAAATCGATATCTGTTTTGATGAATGGGGAGTTTGGGAGATTCCCGGCGGGGAAGTGGCGGATTCTGTTGCTGCCAGAGACTGGGAGGTGGCGCCTGCATTCAGCGAACAGATCTACACGATGGAGGATGCTCTGCTCTTTGCAAGTATGCTGATGGCCATGATTAAAAACTGTGAAAGAGTAAAAGCGGCATGTCAGTCCCTGCTTACAAACATCAGTGCCGCTATCATGACTGAACAGGGAGCTGGTGTCTGGGTACAGCCGATTTTTTACCCATTTTCTCATATGGCTGCATATGGGAGAGGCGTTCTAATGGAGAGCGTCTTAAAGGCGCCGTCTTATCGGACTAAGAAAAATAAAGAGGTTCCATATTTGGATCAGGTGGCCATCCTCAATGAAGAAGCAAATGAATTGGTTATATTTCTTGTGAACAGAAGAAACGAATCAGCAGAATTGAATGTAAATCTGCAGGGATTCTATATGGGACATGAGGCAGAACATACCGTTTTATTCCATAACGATATAAAGGCAGATAATAGATGCAATCATGAAAATGTAATGCCACTGTGCGGCCGGATCGCGCTGGCCGAAAATACAAAGATAGACTGTAAAATAAGACCGTATTCTTGGAATATGATACGGGTTCAGGTGAAGCAATATGAATAGAGAAAATTATGTGACTACGTTATACAATACCCCTTTTATAACTAACAGGGCAGACCCGCAGGTATACAGACATTTTGATGGGATGTATTATTTTACAGCATCTGTGCCGGAATATGACAGGATTGTATTAAGACGGGCCAATTGCCTGAAAGGCCTGGCGGAGGCAGAAGAAAAAATTTTGTGGAAACGGCATTTGTCAGGAAAACAAAGTATTCATATCTGGGCGCCGGAGCTCCATTATCTATGGGGGAAATGGTACATTTATTACGCAGCGGGCGACGTGGATGATATTTGGGCTATCAGGCCTTATGTGCTGGAGTGTAAAGGCAATGATCCGTTTCTGGATGAATGGGAAGAGCTGGGACAGATGCAGTCGGCGGACGGTGATGAATTTTCATTTCAGGACTTTTCTTTGGATGCCACAATTATGGAGCACAATGAAGAATACTACTATATCTGGGCCGAGAAAACGGGAACAGGGAAAAAGATTTCGAATTTGTACATTGCGGTAATGGAACGGCCAAACAAACTTGCAACCCCGCAGGTACTGCTGTCAACACCTGATTATCAGTGGGAACGGATTGGTTTTTGGGTGAATGAAGGTCCCGCAGTCATAAAACATGATCAGATGATATATGTGGTTTATTCTGCCAGTGAGACCGGTAAGGCGTATTGTATGGGATTGCTGTCTGTCCATGAATCTGAGGACATACTTGACCCTAATAATTGGAAGAAAAGCAGGAATCCGGTCTTATGTACGGATGAGGAAAAAGGGGTTTTTGGACCGGGCCACAATTCTTTTGTGAAATCAGAAGATGGAACAAAAGATATCTGTGTATTTCATGCCCGCTGTTATGATGAGATTACAGGAGATCCGTTATACGATCCGAACCGCCATACAATGATGATCGAAGTGGTGTGGGACGAAAACGGAAGGCCTGTATTTGATTTGGGCAAGAAGTATTTGTTGTGATATGAAGTCGCGTTGTGTTTCTTAAAAAAACTATTGACAAGCATATCAATTAGTGCTAATCTAATATAGCAATTGACTGCCGAAGACAGCAGGTGCCGTAAGGCATAAGTTTGAACCGCCTGCCGAGGAAGATCATGATTCTTAATGTGAATTATTGAGCCTCTGTGTCTTTGGACACAGAGGCTTTTATTTTTGGCAGTACACGCACAAATAAAATAAGGAGGTGTACCAGAACGTGGCAAAAGTTGAATTAAAACAACCAATCGTAGAGGCAATTTCAGAAGAGATTAAAGATGCTCAGTCAGTTGTTCTTGTTGACTACCGTGGATTGACAGTAGCTCAGGATACAGAACTTCGTAAACAGCTCAGAGAAGCAGGTATTATTTACAAAGTATACAAGAACACCATGATTAAGAGAGCGATCGAAGGAACTGAGTTCGAAGGACTTACAGATTGTCTGGAAGGACCAAGCGCTATCGCAATCTCTAAAGAAGATGCAACAGCACCGGCCAGAATCCTTTGCAAGTTTGCAAAAGATGCACAGAAACTTGAGTTAAAGGGCGGCGTAGTTGAAGGGAATGTATATGACGTAGCTGGATTGACAGAACTGTCCAAGATTCCTTCAAGAGAAGAGTTACTTTCCAAATTGCTTGGAAGTATGCAGTCACCTATTACCAATTTTGCTCGTGTTATCAAGCAGATTGCAGAACAGGGCGGCGCAGATGCATGTGCAGCTGAAGCGGCTCCGGCAGCAGAAGAAGCTCCGGCTGAGACAGCAGAAGCTCCTGCAGAGGAAGCAGCAGAGACACCGGCTGAGTAAGCCGATCTGGATTACCTGAGATTTCAGGGGAACCGAAAAGCGAAAATTAAAAATGAGGCCCAAAAGCCCGGAAAATAATCTAAAATGGAGGATATTAAAATGGCTAAATTGACAGCAGCTGAAATGATCGAAGCGATCAAAGAGTTATCAGTATTAGAATTAAATGAATTAGTAAAAGCTTGTGAAGAAGAATTTGGTGTGTCTGCAGCAGCAGGCGTTGTAGTTGCAGCAGCAGGAGACGGAGCAGGTGCAGCAGCAGAAGAGAAAGATGAGTTTGATGTAGAGCTCGTATCCGCTGGATCTTCTAAGGTTAAAGTAATCAAAGTTGTTCGTGAGATCACAGGACTTGGATTAAAAGAAGCAAAAGAATTAGTTGACGGAGCACCGAAGGTAGTGAAAGAAGCAGTTTCTAAGGCAGAAGCTGAAGAACTCAAAGCTAAACTGGAAGGTGAAGGAGCAGAAGTTAACCTGAAATAATTTGGTGCTTTTGTAACGGAAACGCTTATAAACAGCCATATCTGCTTTACTGCGGATATGGCTGTTTTTGTGATGCAAGGCAGCAGTCCAGGCTTTCATGAACTGGGACGATATAAAAAAATAGTAAGGCGCGAAAAGACCTTGCCAACTATTTTTTATGCATCGCACGTAAGAGGCCAAAATACTGCCGCTAAGTGCTCGTAGCTATAAAAATTTCTCTGTGATTTTCGTTTCGATTAAGGATTGACAACCTGAACTTTCAGTCCTATAATGCATATATCTAATAGTAGAGAAATACAGTGTCAGAGAAGCAGTTGAGCAGGCAGGAGTAAGGGATATGAAGATGAAAAGTGAAAATAAAATAATCATTGCTATCTGTTTATTTACTGTACTGCTATTTACTGTAAGTCTGCTTGTCTCAGGGCATTCAATAACATCTGTGCAGCACAGGGACCGTTCTGCTCCCAGCGGGGCACAGATCAGCCGTGCGGACGGTCATCTGGCAGATTCAGCTGTATCCGACAGAGGGGCGCGGGTATCGTCTTTTTCTGCGGGCAGAGAACAGAGCCCTAATCACTGGAATCTGAAGGGAAAGGTCTATTTTGATTCTATTTTGGCTGTTTTATTCAAAATAGCTGTAATTCCATGCGTTATTTTATTGATGTTCCATTTTGTGAGGGATGTGAATACACTTCTATGGAGGATAGTATTCGGATTTGTGCATGAGCAGGATGGGAAGAAAAGAACAGGCGCTTTCTGTACAGTCTTATAATTATAGTGCGAAAGGAAGCGTTAATTATTGTGAATTTCATATTGCAGGCGGGAAAAGAGTTCTTTAAGAAGCAGTCGCCGGCCCGGCTGATTACGCTGGGGTTTGCCGGTGTGATTCTTTTGGGGACCGTATTATTGAAGCTGCCGGTTTCTCTCAGAGAGGGAGCCGAGGTACATTGGATCGACGCTCTGTTTACTTCCACAAGCGCTGTCTGCGTGACGGGGCTGATAGCGATTGATACGGCAGAGCATTTTACGGTTTTCGGCAGAACGGTTGTGGCGCTGCTGATACAGATCGGCGGCCTGGGCGTGACCTCTGTTGGCGTGGGCATAATACTGGCAGCAGGGAGAAAGATTGGCTTCAAAGAAAGGCTGCTGGTGAAAGAGGCACTGAACGTAAGCGGTTTTCAGGGCATGGTCATACTTGTGAAGCATGTGCTCTTTATGACACTGTGCTTCGAGGGAGTAGGAGCGGTCTTGAGTTTTCTGGTGTTTGTACAGAAATACTCACCCCTGGATGCGCTGGGAATCAGCATGTTTCATTCGATAGCCGCATTTAATAACTCGGGGTTTGATATTCTGGGAGGGCTGACAAACCTGATACCGTATCAGGGCAACGTGCTCCTGAATCTGACAACATGCGGACTGATTATATTCGGCGGCCTGGGATTTCTGGTCATTCTGGATGTACTGAAAAACAGAAACTTCCGGCGGCTGTCCCTTCATTCTAAAGCGGTGATCTTCACCAGCGTTGTATTGCTTGCGGTGGGGACGTTATCACTAAAGTGTACGGAAGACATAACCTGGCTGGGGGCCTTTTTTCAGAGCGTTTCTGCCAGGACTGCGGGATTCTCAACATATCCGATTGGAAGCTTTACTTCCGCGGGACTATTTATCCTGACGATACTGATGTTTATCGGAGCCTCACCGGGCTCAACCGGAGGCGGCATTAAGACAAGTACATTGTTTGTACTTCTCAATATTATTAAAAGTACGGCAACAAACCAGCACTGTACTGCGTTTAAGCGGAAAATCCCGGAAAAAGTGGTGTTTAAGGCGTTTATCATTACAATGTTATCGATGATTGTAGTTTGTGCGTCAACATTTACCATGTGTATACTCGAACCGGAGTATTCCTTTATGCAGCTGCTCTTTGAATGTACGTCTGCCTTTGGAACGGTAGGGCTCTCCACGGGCATTACGCCGGATTTGAGTATAGCGGGTAAGCTGGTGATCATAATGACGATGTTTATCGGAAGGCTGGGGGCGCTTACAATTGTTACAATGTGGAGCTTTAAACAACCGTCCACCGCGGTATTTACCGAGGAAAATATTACAATTGGTTAGGAGTTGAAGAGGATGTTGAAAGAAGAATTATCAGAAAGTTATGGGATTATAGGATTAGGCAGGTTCGGGACAGCGCTTGCGCAAAAACTGGCTGAAGCCGGCAGGGAAGTGATTGTGGTAGACCGATGTGAATATAAGGTAAAGGAACTGCGGCGTTATACGGATTTTGCGTATGTTGCCGATGAATTGACGAAGGAAGTGCTGGAGGAGATCGGCATTCAAAACTGTGATACGGTTGTTGTCTGCATCGGTGAGAAGATTGACACCAGCATCCTTGTTACCCTCAATGTAGTCAATCTTGGTGTTAAGCGGGTCATTGCAAAGGCCATCAGCAGAGACCAAGGGGAGGTGCTGGAGAAGATTGGCGCCGAGGTTGTATATCCGGAGCGCGATATGGCCCTGCGCCTGGCTAAGAAAATGCTGGTAAGCAGCGTGATGGATTCGATTACACTGGACAATAATGTTGAGATATCGGAAGTTATGGTGCCGCTGAGGGTGATAGGAAAAAGCCTGGAGGAGACACGGTTCAGGCAGAAAACCGGATTAAATATTATTGCGATCCAACATAAAGGAATAACCGAAACGGAGATCAGTCCGGGGTATATATTTTCAGAAGGCGATATACTTGTTGTGATTGGAAAATCGGAGAACGTCAGCAGATATGAAGGCAGCCTGCTGGCTTAGAAAGGTGGGGTTTTTATGCGGAAAACAAAAATTATCTGTACCCTTGGACCGGCTACTGACCGGGAAGGGGTTCTGGAACAGCTGGTCAGAGACGGTATGGATGTGGCGAGGTTCAATTTTTCTCATGGGAACTATGAGGAACAGAAAAAACGTTTGGATGAGCTGAAGGCAGTCCGGCAGCGGCTGGATAAGCCGATAGCCGCTCTTCTGGATACAAAGGGACCGGAGATCCGGCTCTGTAGGTTTAAAGAGGGCAGAGTGGAGCTGAGAGAAGGGCAGGAGTTTCTTCTGACACCGGAAGAGATAGAAGGCACACAGGAGGCGGTATCGGTTACTTATGCGGATCTATATAAAGATGTAAAACCAGGGGACAGCATTCTGATAGATGACGGACTGGTGGGGCTGGCCGTGGAGCGGATCGAAGGCAGTTCTGTATGCTGCAGGGTTGTGAATGGAGGCGTGGTCTCTGACCATAAGGGCGTGAATCTTCCGGGAGTCAATGTAAATATGCCTTTTATCAGTCAGAAGGACCGGGAGGATATTCTGTTTGGGATTCGGGAAGGGTTTGATTTTATTGCCGCATCCTTTACCCGTTCTGCGGAAGATGTAAATGAGATCAGGAAGATTCTGGATGAAAACGGAGGTGAATTTATTAATATTATCGCCAAGATTGAGAATCAGCAGGGCGTGGACAATATCGACAGTATTATTGAGGCAGCCGACGGCATCATGATTGCCCGGGGGGATATGGGGGTAGAGATACCGCTGGAGGAAGTTCCTGTGATACAGAAGGCCGTCATTGGAAAAGTGTACAATGCCGGGAAGCAGGTGATCACGGCTACGCAGATGCTGGATTCTATGATGAAAAATCCACGGCCTACCAGGGCAGAGACGACTGACGTTGCAAATGCAATTTACCAGGGAACAAGTGCAATTATGCTGTCCGGGGAGACGGCAGCCGGACGTTACCCGGTGGAAGCGCTGCGTACGATGGTGAAGATCGCGGTGCGGACGGAGAGTGACATCGATTATAATCAGCTGTTCAGCATACGCGGCAGGGAGAGCAGGACGGATATGACGACAGCCATTTCACATGCTACATGTATGACTGCAATTGACCTGCGGGCTAAGGCAATTATAACGGTAAGCAAGTCCGGGCGTACGGCGCGTATGATATCAAAGTACCGTCCGGGGTGCATGATTGTAGGGTGTTCACCGGATGAGCATACGTGCCGCCAGCTGAACCTGTCATGGGGTGTACTGCCGGTGCATATCCGGGAGGAGTATAGTATGGAAATTCTGTTTTTGCATGCCACCGAGGCCGCAGAGAAGAAGGGCTATGTAGAAAACGGGGAAATAGTTGTGCTGACAGCAGGAGTGCCTTTGGGTAAATCCGGAAACACCAACCTGCTGAAAACTACATTAGTGGGCGAATATTAGCAGCTTTGAATAATTACGGTAAAAAGCCTCATTTGTAAAGCGAAGGATAAGCTTTATGAATGGGGCATTTTAATGTGTCTGGGTATACGATAAATCAATGTTGTACACATACAACTTTTAAAATTATATGCACAGAATACAAAAAAACGGGAGTAGTTGTATGTACATTTATGAAAGACTCCGTCTTGAATTTAAAAAAAATATATAATAAAGTTATAGTATAACTAAAGGATATATTGAACACATGTTTCTATGGGGAAGCCTTTAAAGCAAAGCCGTAAATAAGGTATATCCAGGGAACCCCCTTAATACAGGCTCCTGGGTGGGAGAGAAATTAAAGGGAACGCAGACAATAAGGGAAGGGAGGGAATCTATGGCTGAGGAGAAGGCAAAATACGAAGAGATAGCAGACTGCATTATGCGTGAGCTGGAAGAGGGAAAGCTTAAGCCGGGAGAACGGATTTATTCGGAAAATGAACTGGTGTCGCTTTTTCAGGTGAGCAGGCAGACGGCAAGGCATGCGGTATCTGTCCTGGAGGCCCGGGGTGTAGTGAAACGGGTCAGAGGAAGTGGGACTTATATAAAAGGGCAGGAAAAACGGTTGGAGAAAAAGCGCAGCAGAACCATGCGGATTGCTGTTATGACAACTTATGTAGACGAGTACATTTTCCCTAGCATGCTGCGGGAGATGGAGTCCAGATTCTCCCGCGAAGGCTATACGCTGCAGATCTCATTTACCTATAATGCGGTAGAAAAAGAGCGGATGATATTGAAAGGTTTTCTGCGGGAAGATTCTGTGGACGGGATTATTGCAGAACCTACCAAAAGCGGTCTGCCGAACCCTAACCTGGACATTTACCGGGAATTGGAGAAGAGAGAAATACCGGTTTTATTTTTGAATAGTTACTATCCGGAGCTGCAGGGAGTGCATGTGAGCCTGGACGATTATCTTGCCGGGCGGATGGTGACGGAGCATCTTCTGCAGTGCGGGCACAGACGGATTGCGGGAATATTTAAATCCGATGACGGGCAGGGGCACAGGCGTTACGCGGGCTATGTGGATGCCCTGATGGCGGGAGATATTAAGGTAAAAGGCGAACGGATTGCCTGGATAGATACTTGTGAACTTAAGGAGATGCAGGAGGATCAGGGCAGGTACCTGCGGAGGCTCAAGGGCTGTACGGCCTGTGTCTGCTACAACGATGAGGTGGCCAATCAGCTGGTGGGGATCTGTAAGGGGGCAGGTATTCGGATTCCGGAGGATCTTTCCATTGTAGGGATTGACAATTCAGAGCTGGCCGGACGCTGTGAAATTCCTTTTACCTCGGCCCAGAATCCCGTAAAAGAACTTGCGGGACTGGCGGCATCCAGAATGCTCATAATGTTGGATGGCGGGGGAGAAATCGAAAGCGTAGAACTGAAGCCGGAAATGATCATCCGAAAGTCGGTGCGGATTCTTTCTGAACCAGGGGAGCAGTGCTATCGGTAATTTAGGCCTGCTTAAGTGGCAGTTAATTATTATATGATGTATTAGGAGGAATAAAGATGCTCGAAAATCTGAAACAGGAAGTTTATGAGGCAAACATGCAGCTTCCGAAATATGGACTGGTGACATTCACCTGGGGAAATGTAAGCGGCCTGGATAAAGAATCAGGGAGATTTGTCATCAAGCCCAGTGGTGTGGAGTATGACAGACTTACCCCAGAGGATATGGTAGTCGTGGATCTGGAAGGCAACAAAATAGAGGGGAAATACAATCCGTCTTCGGATACCCCGACCCATCTGGAGCTGTACCGTGCATTTCCGGAAATAGGAGGAATCGTACATACGCATTCCGCCTGGGCGACAAGCTGGGCGCAGGCAGGTCGGGGAATTCCCTGCTACGGTACCACCCATGCCGACTATATGTACGGTGAGATACCATGTGTCAGAAACCTGACAAAAGAAGAAATCGATGAGGCATATGAAAAAAACACGGGAGTCCTGATTGCAGACTATTTCAAAGAAAGAGATTATCTTTCTATGCCTGCTGTACTCTGCAAAAACCACGGTCCTTTCACCTGGGGGAAGGATGCCTGCGAAGCGGTACATAACGCGGTGGTGCTGGAGGAAGTAGCCAAGATGGCTGCCAGAAGCGAGGTGATAAATCCGCAGGTTCTGCCAGCACCGCAGGAGCTAAAGGACAAACACTATTACAGAAAACATGGGGCTGACGCTACTACGGACAATAATTTGAGAATATTCTGAAAACGGAGCGCAAGGGGGTCAGACCCCTCTGCAGAGGGGTCTGACCCCCTTGCGCTCCTCTTACGGGAAACTTTGCGTGTTCTTATGAAATGGAGGTATTATCATGAAACAAAAACAGTACAAATTTTGGTTTTGCACGGGCTCACAGGATTTATATGGGGACGAATGTCTGGCACATGTGGCGGAGCATTCCAGACAGATTGTGGAGGCGTTGAATGCTTCCGGGGAAATCCCGTATGAAATAGTATGGAAACCAACGCTTATTACGAATGAGCTGATCAGAAAGACGTTCAATGAGGCAAATACAGATGAAACCTGTGCGGGGGTCATTACATGGATGCATACTTTCTCACCGGCCAAGTCCTGGATTTTGGGGCTGCAGGAGTACAGAAAGCCGCTGCTTCATCTACACACACAGTTTAATCAGGAAATCCCCTATGATACGATCGACATGGACTTTATGAATGAGAACCAATCGGCACATGGAGACCGGGAATACGGCCATATTTTCAGCCGGCTGGAGATGGAACGTAAAGTGGTTGTTGGTTTCTGGGGCGATCAGGCGGTACAGGCGAAGATCGGTTCCTGGATGCGCACGGGTGTGGGCGTGATCGAGAGCAGCCATGTACGTGTTATGCGTATAGCTGATAATATGCGTAACGTGGCCGTAACTGAGGGGGACAAGGTGGAAGCACAGATCAAGTTCGGCTGGGAAGTAGATGCTTATCCGGTGAATGAGATCGCAGAAGCGGTGGCTCAGGTCTCCAGAGGGGATATCGATGCACTGGTAGAAGAATATTACGATAAATATGAAATCCTTCTTGAGGGAAGGGATGAAAAGGAATTTCGGGAGCATGTGGCAGTGCAGGCTGGGATTGAGATCGGTTTCGAACGGTTTTTAACAGAGAAAAATTATCAGGCAATCGTAACCCATTTTGGAGATCTCGGCAGCCTGAAACAGCTTCCCGGCCTTGCGATTCAGAGATTGATGGAAAAAGGCTATGGATTCGGCGGGGAGGGAGACTGGAAGACCGCAGCCATGGTTCGAATTATGAAGATCATGACCCAGGGAATCAAAGATGCAAAGGGAACTTCTTTCATGGAGGATTATACCTACAATTTAGTGCCTGGAAAAGAAGGAATTCTGCAGGCACATATGCTGGAGGTATGCCCATCCATCGCAGAAGGGCCGATCAGCATCAAGGCACAGCCGCTGAGCATGGGAGACAGGGAAGACCCTGCACGACTTGTGTTCACCGCCAAAGAAGGGCCGGCAGTTGCAACGTCTTTGATTGATCTTGGGGACAGGTTCCGTCTGATTATCAATACGGTTGACTGTAAAAAGACAGAGAAACCAATGCCGAAACTTCCGGTTGCAACTGCGTTCTGGACTCCGCAGCCGAATCTGCAGACGGGAGCAGAGGCGTGGATTCTGGCAGGCGGTGCGCATCATACCGCATTCTCCTATGACCTAACGGCAGAGCAGATGGGAGACTGGGCGGCAGCTATGGGGATCGAAGCTGTATATATTGATAATGAAACAACAATCCGACAGATTAAGAACGAACTGAGGTGGAATGCCCTCGCGTTCAGGAAGTAATAGAGCGTACGTCCTGACAGCAGGCCGGGGCAAGGGGAAGAAGAAAGAAGACCGGGACAGCCTGGCAGTATGACAAGAAGTCTTTATGATTTCATGTAATGCCGCCATATTGTCCCGGTTTTTCTGATTTTGAGGGCGGGAAGAAGGGAGGGGGCCTTTTAGATCTAAATTTAATATGATATAATTAAAAAATAGTCAGTAATCGTGGAGGATGCAATGGAACACAAGAAATGGGATGCGGTTGATTTGGCCCGGGAGCTGGTGCAAAAAGAGAGTACGAATCCGGGAACTTATGAAGAAGCAGTAGGCAGATTGGTTGAAAGGTATTTGGTAAGCGCGGGAGTACAGCCAGATGATTCGGAGGTGCTGCCAGGGCGGCGGAACATAAGGGCAGTTCTTCCGGGAAGGGCCTCCCACCCGGCGCTGGTTTTTATCTGCCATATGGATACGGTTGTGGAAGGTTCCGGATGGAATAAGGGGGCATTTTCAGGGGAGATAACAGACGGGAAACTTTTTGGCCGGGGAAGCTGTGACATGAAAGGCGGGCTGGCCTGTGCCCTTTCTGTTTTTGCGGAGACAGCGGCCAAGATCCATGATAAGGATCTGGAGCTGGACTATCCCTTGGTATTTATCGGAACTGTGGATGAGGAAGGGGATATGCGGGGCGTTGAACAGGCGGTTGCTGACGGCTGGGTGACAAAAGAGGACTGGGTTGTGGATTTGGAGCCTACGGATGGGCGGATACAGATGGCACATAAAGGGCGCACTTGGTTCGAACTGGAGATGCAGGGAATGACTGCCCATGCCAGCATGCCCGAAACGGGTGCAGACGCAATTGCAGGTCTGGCATTTGTGATTACTTATATAAGAAAGAAAATAGCAGAGTGCCCGGTTCATCCGGAGCTGGGACGCTCAACTGTAACCTTCGGGCAGATCCAGGGAGGGTACAGCCCCTATGTAGTTCCGGATCAGTGTATGGCAACGGTTGATATGCGTCTCGTTCCTCCGGTGGATACGAAAAAAGCGGAGGAGATCGTAAGAGAGGCCGTTGTTTATGGCGAACAGCAGGTTCCGGGAGTTAAAGGAAGCTATACGGTGACCGGTGACCGGCCTTCTATCGAAACACACCCGGATTCTGTACTTCTGGGGGAGCTGAAACGCGCCGCGGAAGAAGTGACGGGAAAAACAGTGCAAATCACTCCGTTTCCCGGCTACACAGATACCGCCGTAATCGCCGGAGTACTGAAAAACACCGAATGTATGTCCTATGGACCAGGAAGTCTCAGGCAGGCTCATAAGCCGAATGAATTCGTTATTACCACAGAAATCGACAGATGTCAAGAGGTTTTTCGTAAATTAGTAAGAAATATGTTGACAATGAAAAGAGCTTTGTGATATAGTAGAAAATGCGCTATTGTGGAAAGGTATGCCATTGTAGTGACTGTCTTCACGTCACAGGGCTCTTTCCCTGATTAAGAGAACTAACGAAGGGCGACTCGTAGCCCGCCAAAAAATATATGAGGAGTGAAACGTCAATGGAGAAAAACAGAATTCGTCCCATCACAAACGGAAAAAGTTCACGCATGAGCTATTCCAGACAAAAAGAAGTATTAGAGATGCCGAATCTAATCGAAGTCCAGAAAGACTCGTACCAGTGGTTTCTGGATGAAGGACTGAAAGAGGTGTTTGACGATATTTCCCCGATCTCTGACTTCAGCGGTCATCTGAGTCTGGAATTTGTCGATTTTACGCTTTGCGAGGATGACGTAAAGTATACCATCGAAGAGTGTAAAGAGCGTGATGCAACATACGCTGCGCCTTTGAAAGTCAGAGTACGGCTCTACAACAAAGACAACGATGAGATAAACGAGCATGAAATATTTATGGGAGATCTTCCGCTTATGACGAAGACCGGCACCTTTGTAATCAACGGTGCGGAACGTGTAATCGTAAGCCAGCTGGTTCGTTCCCCGGGGATCTATTACGGGATTGCCCACGATAAACTGGGAAAAGAACTTTATTCCGCAACAGTCATCCCAAACCGTGGCGCATGGCTTGAATATGAGACAGACTCCAATGACGTTTTTTATGTACGTGTAGATAGAACGAGAAAGGTGCCGATCACTGTGCTGATCCGTGCACTTGGTATCGGAACAAATGCAGAAATCATCGACTTGTTTGGTGAAGAACCAAAGATCCTTGCAAGTTTCGGCAAAGATACAGCCGAGAACTATCAGGAAGGTTTATTAGAGTTATATAAAAAGATTAGACCAGGCGAACCACTTGCAGTGGACAGCGCAGAAAGCCTGATCACCAGTATGTTCTTCGATCCAAGACGTTATGACCTCGCAAAGGTTGGACGCTACAAGTTCAACAAGAAACTGGCACTCAAGAACCGTGTTAAGGGACAGAGAGTGGCAGAAGATGTAGTAAGCCCTCTGACCGGGGAGATCGTTGCGGAAAAGGGGACGGTTATCACAAGGGAACTTGCCGATACCATACAGAATGCGGCTGTGCCTTATCTGTGGGTAGAAGGAGAAGAAGAGTCACGTAACATCAAGATTCTTTCCAATATGATGGTAGACCTTCAGGCAATCGTAGACATTGATCCAAAAGAAGCTGGCGTTACAGAACAGGTATATTATCCTGTACTGGAGGGGCTCCTGGAGGAGAGCGGCGGAGACATCGAGGAATTAAAGCACTTAATCCGCAGAGATATCCACGACCTGATTCCAAAGCATATCACAAAGGAAGACATTTTAGCTTCTATTAACTATAACATTCACCTGGAATACAGAATGGGAAATGACGACGACATCGATCATCTGGGCAACAGACGTATCCGTGCGGTAGGAGAACTCCTCCAGAACCAGTACAGAATCGGTCTGTCCAGACTGGAGAGAGTAGTCCGCGAGAGAATGACCACACAGGATCAGGAAGGAATTTCTCCGCAGTCACTGATCAACATCAAGCCGGTAACCGCAGCTGTAAAAGAGTTCTTTGGCTCTTCCCAGCTGTCACAGTTCATGGATCAGAATAACCCGCTCGGTGAGCTGACACACAAGAGACGTCTGTCCGCACTGGGACCGGGAGGTCTGTCAAGAGACCGTGCCGGATTCGAGGTACGGGATGTTCACTATTCCCATTATGGTAGAATGTGTCCGATTGAGACTCCTGAAGGTCCTAACATCGGTCTAATCAACTCCCTTGCAACCTATGCAAGGATCAATGAGTATGGATTTATCGAGGCTCCATACCGTAAGATAGATAAAGAAAATCCGGAGAATCCGATCGTCACAGAAGAAGTAGTCTACATGACGGCAGATGAGGAAGACAACTACCACGTTGCACAGGCGAATGAACCTCTGGACAAGGAAGGACACTTCATCCACAGAAATGTATCCGGACGTTACCGCGAGGAGACACAGGAATACGAGAGAAGCAAGTTTGATTTCATGGACGTTTCTCCGAAGATGGTGTTCTCCGTAGCGACAGCATTGATTCCTTTCCTGGAAAATGACGATGCCAACCGTGCGCTGATGGGATCTAACATGCAGCGTCAGGCGGTGCCGCTTCTTACTACAGAAGCTCCGGTTGTCGGAACAGGTATGGAAGTAAAGGCCGCAGTAGACTCCGGTGTCTGCATCGTTGCAGAAAAGGCCGGTGTCATTGAGCGTTCTACATCGACGGATATCACAATCCGCCACGATGACGGAACTAAGAAGACCTATAAGCTGACTAAGTTTTTAAGAAGTAACCAGAGCAACTGCTATAACCAGAGACCCATCGTAGACAAGGGCGAGCGGGTGGAGGAAGGACAAGTAATTGCGGACGGTCCGTCCACTTCCAACGGCGAGATGGCTCTTGGAAAGAACCCGTTGATCGGATTCATGACCTGGGAAGGTTACAACTACGAGGATGCCGTACTGCTGAGCGAAAGGCTTGTGCAGGACGACGTGTATACTTCCGTGCATATTGAAGAATATGAGGCAGAGGCACGTGATACAAAGCTGGGGCCGGAAGAGATCACAAGAGATATTCCGGGTGTCGGCGATGACGCGCTGAAAGATCTGGATGAGCGGGGAATCATCCGTATTGGTGCGGAGGTGCGTGCAGGGGATATTCTGGTCGGCAAGGTAACTCCAAAGGGAGAGACAGAACTGACAGCAGAAGAGAGACTGCTGCGTGCGATTTTCGGTGAGAAAGCCCGCGAAGTAAGAGACACTTCCCTGAAGGTGCCTCATGGTGAATATGGTATCATCGTGGATGCCAAAGTATTTACAAGAGAAAATGGCGATGAACTGTCTCCTGGCGTTAATCAGGCAGTACGTATCTATATCGCCCAGAAGAGAAAGATTTCCGTTGGGGATAAGATGGCCGGACGTCATGGTAACAAGGGTGTTGTTTCCCGTGTGCTGCCGGCAGAGGATATGCCTTACCTGCCGAACGGACGGCCGCTGGATATCGTGCTGAATCCGCTGGGTGTGCCTTCCCGTATGAACATCGGACAGGTACTTGAAATTCATCTGAGCCTTGCCGCTAAGGCGCTGGGATTCAATATTTCCACACCGGTATTCGACGGGGCGAACGAGATCGACATTATGGATACCCTGGATCTGGCAAATGACTATGTTAATCTGGAGTGGGAAGAATTTGCTGCTAAGCACGGCGAAGAACTGCTTCCGGAAGTGCTGGAATATCTTTCAGATAACAGAGAGCACAGAAAGCTGTGGAAGGGAGTTCCGCTGACCCGCGACGGTAAAGTGCGCCTGCGCGATGGCCGTACGGGAGAGTTTTTCGACAGTCCGGTTACCATCGGGCACATGCATTACCTGAAGCTGCATCATCTGGTAGACGACAAGATCCATGCACGTTCTACCGGCCCTTACTCACTGGTTACACAGCAGCCATTGGGCGGTAAGGCGCAGTTCGGCGGACAGCGTTTCGGAGAGATGGAGGTATGGGCCCTGGAGGCATACGGCGCATCCTATACTCTGCAGGAGATCCTGACCGTGAAATCGGATGATGTTGTCGGACGTGTGAAGACGTATGAAGCCATTATCAAGGGCGAGAACATCCCGGAACCAGGCATACCGGAGTCCTTTAAAGTACTCTTAAAAGAGCTTCAGTCACTGGCGCTGGATGTACGCGTACTGCGGGATGACAACACAGAAGTTGAGATTATGGAAACCGTGGATTATGGCGAGACTGATCTGCATTCTATTATCGAAGGAGACAGAAGATACCGTGATGAAAACGAACCTTACGGGGAGCATGGATTTACGGAGCAGGAGTTTGTTGGAGAAGAACTTGAGGATGTGGAACCTGAAGAAGACGATTTCGACGATGACGCTGATATCGAATTAGATGAGTTTGTGGATGACGAAGAATAGGAGGAGCCATTTATATGCCAACAAGTAATAATGAACAACAATACCAACCGTTAACATTTGATGCGATCAAAATCGGGCTGGCTTCACCGGATAAAATAATGGATTGGTCAAGGGGCGAGGTGACAAAGCCTGAGACCATCAACTATAGAACATTGAAACCTGAAAAAGACGGGCTTTTCTGCGAAAAGATTTTCGGACCAAGCAAGGACTGGGAATGCCACTGTGGAAAGTACAAGAAGATCCGCTATAAAGGCGTGGTCTGCGACCGATGCGGAGTCGAGGTGACGAAGGCTTCCGTGCGCCGTGAGCGCATGGGGCATATCGCTCTGGCAGCGCCGGTATCCCATATTTGGTATTTTAAGGGGATTCCGAGCCGCATGGGCCTGATTCTGGACATTTCACCGAGGACACTGGAGAGAGTGCTGTATTTTGCTTCCTACATCGTTCTCGACAAGGGTGAGACGGATATGCAGTACAAACAGGTACTGTCAGAGGCCGAGTACCAGGAAGAAAAAGAAAAATGGGGCTATGGTTCCTTCCGCGTAGGAATGGGAGCCGAGGCGATCCAGGAACTTCTGCAGGCAATTGATCTGGAGAAGGAATATACCGAACTGCAGGCGGGGCTTACCAATGCCACCGGACAGAAACGTGCGAGAATCGTAAAGCGTTTGGAAGTTGTAGAGGCATTCCGGGAATCCGGAAACAAGCCGGAGTGGATGATCCTGACTGCAATTCCGGTCATCCCGCCGGATCTGCGCCCTATGGTACAGCTGGACGGCGGACGTTTTGCGACATCCGACCTGAATGACCTGTACAGGAGAATTATCAACAGAAACAACCGTCTGAAGAGACTGCTGGAACTGGGGGCGCCGGATATCATTGTCCGCAATGAGAAGCGTATGCTGCAGGAAGCAGTAGATGCCCTGATTGATAACGGCCGCCGCGGCCGTCCGGTAACAGGACCTGGAAACAGGGCGCTGAAGTCCCTGTCCGACATGCTGAAAGGTAAATCAGGACGTTTCCGCCAGAACCTGCTCGGAAAGCGTGTTGACTATTCCGGACGTTCCGTTATCGTGGTTGGGCCGGAGCTGAAGATCTATCAGTGCGGTCTGCCGAAAGAGATGGCAATCGAGCTGTTTAAGCCGTTCGTGATGAAAGAACTCGTAGCGAACGGGACAGCGCACAATATAAAAAATGCGAAAAAGATGGTTGAGAGGCTGCAGCCAGAGGTATGGGATGTGCTCGAGGAAGTGATCAAAGAGCACCCGGTTATGCTGAACCGTGCCCCCACGCTGCACAGGCTGGGAATTCAGGCATTTGAGCCGATCCTTGTAGAAGGTAAGGCGATCAAGCTGCATCCGCTGGTATGTACGGCTTACAACGCCGATTTTGACGGTGACCAGATGGCGGTCCATGTGCCCCTGTCAGTGGAGGCGCAGGCAGAATGCCGTTTCCTCCTGCTTTCACCAAATAACCTGCTGAAACCGTCGGACGGCGGCCCTGTTGCCGTTCCTTCCCAGGATATGGTGCTTGGTATCTACTATCTGACCCAGGAAAGACCGGGAGCAAAGGGCGAGGGCATGTTCTTCAGGAGCGTGAGTGAAGCCATCCTGGCCTATGAAAATGAATATATTACCCTGCACTCCAGAATTAAGGTCCGCGTAAAGAAGACCATGCCGGACGGAAGTGAGAAGGCAGGAGTGATTGATGCAACACTTGGAAGACTGCTGTTTAACGAGATTATCCCGCAGGATCTGGGGTTTGTAGACCGCGAGGCCGAAGGCAGCGAGCTGCTGCTGGAAGTAGACTTCCACGTGGGTAAGAAACAGCTGAAGCAGATTTTGGAAAAAGTCATTAATACCCACGGCGCAACACAGACTGCAGAGGTTCTGGATGATGTAAAGGCGATCGGGTACAAATACTCAACAAGAGCGGCGATGACCGTATCCATTTCCGATATGACCGTGCCGCCTGAGAAGCCGCAGATGATCGAGGCAGCACAGGATACTGTGGACCGGATCACAAAGAACTACAAACGTGGCCTGATCACAGAGGAAGAACGTTACAAAGAGGTAGTCGAGACTTGGAAGGCCACCGATGATAAGCTGACGGAGGCCCTGCTGTCCGGTCTGGATAAGTATAACAACATCTTTATGATGGCCGATTCCGGAGCCCGTGGTTCCGATAAGCAGATCAAACAGCTTGCCGGAATGCGTGGTCTGATGGCGGATACGACAGGCCGTACCATCGAGCTGCCGATCAAGTCTAACTTCCGTGAAGGGCTGGACGTACTGGAGTACTTCATGTCTGCGCATGGAGCCCGTAAGGGTCTGTCCGATACAGCCCTTCGTACAGCCGATTCAGGATACCTGACAAGACGTCTTGTCGACGTGTCACAGGAACTGATCATCCACGACAGCGATTGTGCGGAGGAAGGCAAAGAGATTCCAGGAATGTATGTCAAGGCATTCATGGATGGAAATGAAGAGATTGAGAGTCTCCAGGAGCGGATTACAGGACGTTTCTCCTGCGAGGATATCAGAGATAAAGACGGGAATATTCTTGTGAAAGCGAACCACATGATCACACCAAGACGTGCGGAGAGAGTCATGAAAAAGGGCGTGAATGAGAAGGGCGATCCGTTAGATATGGTAAAAATCCGTACCATTCTTACCTGTAAATGCAAGAACGGTGTATGCTCCAAGTGTTATGGGGCAAACATGGCTACGGGCGAAGCGGTGCAGGTTGGTGAGGCTGTTGGTATTATTGCCGCACAGTCTATCGGCGAGCCTGGTACACAGCTGACCATGCGTACGTTCCATACGGGTGGAGTTGCCGGTGATGATATCACACAGGGTCTTCCTCGTGTCGAGGAGCTCTTTGAGGCAAGAAAGCCGAAAGGCCTTGCTATTATTACTGAGTTTGCGGGGACTGCAACCATCAGTGATACAAAGAAAAAGCGCGAGATCATCGTGTCAAACGACGAGACAGGCGAATCCAAGGCATATCTGATCCCATATGGTTCACGTATCAAGGTACAGGACGGCGCAAAGCTGGCAGCCGGTGACGAGCTGACAGAAGGTAGCGTGAACCCGCATGATATCCTGAAGATTAAGGGACTGCGTGCCGTACAGGATTATATGATCCAGGAAGTGCAGCGTGTATATCGTCTGCAGGGGGTTGAGATCAACGATAAGCATATTGAAGTCATTGTGCGTCAGATGCTGAAGAAGATCCGTATAGAGGAAAGAGGAGACAGCGAATTCCTGCCCGGAACCATGGCAGATGTTCTGGAATTCACCGAAGTGAATGAACAGCTGCAGGCAGAAGGCAAAGAGCCTGCAACAGGCGAACAGATCATGCTTGGTATTACCAAGGCGTCACTTGCAACCGATTCCTTCCTGTCAGCGGCATCCTTCCAGGAGACGACGAAGGTTCTGACAGAAGCAGCAATCAAGGGGAAGGTAGACCACCTGATCGGTCTGAAAGAGAACGTCATCATCGGAAAACATATTCCGGCCGGTACCGGTATGAGAAAATACCGTGATGTGAAGTTGAGCACGGAGCTTGAGCTTGATGATGAAATTGACTTTGATGAAGAACTGGTACTTGATGAAGAACTGGTCTTTGATGAAGAATAAAGAATAAGAAACAGGCCCTGTGAGCAGGCCAAAGAGGAAGATACTCTTTGACGCTGATCACGGGGTCTGTTTTTGTGATGAAGGGGAAAACTTTTGCGCTGTCCCTTTACCTCTTTCCAGTCTTATCCTGATCACAAATATAATATGATTAAGATTGGGAATAATGGAGCGGAATAAAACAGAAAATAAAAGAAGTCTGATCTTGAGTTTCCTTTAAAAATGCAGTATAGTTAGGGTAACTGTATTGTAGGGAAGGCGGTAGGAAAATGGAAGGTTTAGAAAAACTATATCTGCTTTTTAGCACAGACGGCCTCTATTATCTTCTTCCTGTTTCCAAGATGGAGAGAATACTGGACGGACGGGATATCCCCGATGGGCTGGCAGTTGCCGATGTATCTGAAATAACAGGCGGCAGCGGGGATATGGGGAAGTCCGACAGACAATATATAATACTGTTGAAAGAGGAGGGCGGCCACGGGCTGCTGGTAGAGCATATAACCGGTATGCTTGAGGTGCACGAAGGGGAGCTGATATCTTTGCCGGAACCGGTGCTTAGCGGTGCTAACAGATATCTGAAAGCCGTTTACAAGCTGAAAAACGAAGAGGCGGTATGGGCATATGCAGTGGATCCCGGGATATTTGCAAAGCCGGAGGATTCCGCAGAAGACAAAAGAAGGCGGGAGCCCCGCGTGCCAGATAGAATGCCGGGCGGCACTTATATCAGTTTGGAGTATGGCGGCAGGCGGTTGTATGTAGACAAAGAAAGCGTATCTGCAGTAGTCAGCAGTCCCCGGATTCAGCGTGTACCCGGGGCAGAGGAAGAGATCCTGGGTATAGCAGACTATCAGGGAAAGGTTGTGGTCTATTATAATCCGGTTAAGATGGGTGGAACAAAGCAGGCCGGTGCGGGAAGCCTGGAATACACATGCGGGATCATCCTGGAGCAGGGGGATTGGATGATAGGAATACCATGCAGTGATATAGGCGGACAGGAGGAGGTTCCGGATGATCTGCTGCCAGTGATAAACGGAGTGGGGGCGAAAAGTTGTGATTAGGCTGACAGAGCAGGAGTTTGCCGATATTGTTGAATATTTCAGGCTACACTACGGCATTAACCTGGATAAAAAGAAAGTGCTTATTGAGTGCCGGATGTCCAAAGAACTGGAGCGTTATCAGGTCACCTCTTTTGCGCAGTACATGCGGCTTCTCAGGAGTGACGGTTCGGGAGAGATTGCGGGCGGTATGGTGAACAGGCTGACGACAAACTATACATATTTTATGCGTGAATCCGTGCATTTTTCCATTCTGACGGATAAGGTATTTCCCGAACTGTTTGGAAAAAAGTACGGGATCTGCCAGATATGGTGCGCAGGATGTGCCACAGGTGAGGAATGCTACACGCTGGCTATGTGCCTGGATGAGTATAAAGAGAAAAATAATAGGGCTGTCAGCGCCAGAATTCTGGCAACGGATATATCGGAAGAGGTGCTCAGCAAGGCGGAAAAGGGAATATATCCGCGCCGTGAGATTGCGAATATACCCTTGGCATGGCAGGAGAAGTATTGTACGGATATGAGCCGGGACAGTTTCCGGGTAGATGAAAACTTGAAATACAATATCCGTTTTCGGAAGCATAACCTTATGGAGCCGCTAACGGAGTCTTCCCGGTTCGATCTCATATTCTGCCGGAATGTCATGATCTATTTTGACAGAGCGTCCAGAAAACAACTGGTTTCACGTTTGGAGGAGAGCCTGCATCCGGGGGGATATCTTTTTATCGGCCACGCGGAGCTTTTATCCCGTGACGAAACATCGCTTGAGCAGGTATATCCGTCAGTGTACAGGAATAACGGCGGCGTAAAATGATTAATTTAACAAAAGGGAAGAGGAGAATACATGGATAAGAAAATTATGATCGTGGATGATGCGATGTTTATGAGAAAGACGATACGCAATGCATTAGAAAGCGCGGGATATTCCTCGATAGTTGAGGCGGAGGATGGAGAAACAGCAATCGGGATATATCAGAAGGAAATGCCGGATCTTATGCTCCTTGATATCACGATGCCCGGGAAGTCCGGAATTGAGGTGCTGGAGGAAATTATGCGCATCCATCCGGAGGGAAAAGTTGTAATGTGTTCTGCCATAGGCCAGGAGATGATGATTCAAAAAGCGATACTGGCCGGAGCGCAGGAATTTATCGTAAAGCCATTTAAAAAGGAAGAACTGCAGAGGATAGTAAAATACTGCCTTGGAGATTAACTGGGGAGCAAATGAGAGGAATAGCAAGATGAAAAAACATTTTGAGAATCTGAGAGTTGGAAAGAAACTGATTGTGGCATTTGCATGTATCATCGTGCTTTATGTGATCACTGTAAGTGCAGCGGTAGTGAATATCAGAAGCCTGTCGGACAGGATTGAAAAGATGTATACGGAACCGTTTGCCAATATGGAAGCATCGATGGAGATGATAGCGGATATGCAGAGCGTAGGAAGAAATCTTTCCATTCTATCGACAACGGATAATACCGTCGATAGAGAGCAGTATCTTCAGAAAACGAAGGAATACGCAGCGAATGTGGACGAATGCGCTGAATCCCTCCGTACTGGCTATGTGAGTGGTAAGGAAGAGGTTGAAGAGCTGACCGCGCAGTTTACACAGTTAAAAACAATAAGGGATCAGGTATTTGCCTATCTAGAGGCAGGAGATGACAGCGCTGCCTTTGATACATATTATCATCAGTACGAACCCCAGTCTCTGGTTACAAGAGATGCACTGGAAGCCGTGATAAGTGCATGCAAGGCGGATGTGAAAGAGAGTGTGGATACGGCTGCCACAATGAGCAAACGTATCGTTTCAATTATGTTTATTCTGGCGGGTGTATGTATACTGATTACCATCGGGCTTTGGATCCTTATAACGAGAAGCGTATTAAGGCCAATCCGGGATGTAAAAGATGCCGCAAATCAGATCGCGAACGGGAAATTGTGCATTGATCTGGATTATCAGTCTAAAAATGAATTTGGAGAACTAGCAGATGATATACGTATTACGGCGGACTCCCTGAATCTTTACGTATCAGAGATACAAAAAGGGATGCGTGCCCTCGGGGAAGGCAGGCTGAATTATCACAGTGAGACAGAGTTTAAAGGTGACTTTATAACGCTGCGCAGGTGCATGGAGGATATCGGCGCTATGCTGCGCAGTTCCATCCAGCAGATCAGCAGCAGCGCTGAACTGGTATCCGGAGGGGCAGAACAGGTTTCCAATGGGGCGCAGGTACTTGCGCAGGGGGCATCAGAACAGGCAAGTTCCATCGAGGAGCTGGCTGTCAGCATCAATGAGATTGCGGAGAGCGTGAAAATTAACGCTGAGAACGCTGTGATGTCCAGAGATTTTGCGGATGAAGTGGGCAGAAAGCTCCTGGAAAGCAACAACCAGATGAGGCGCTTAGAGGACGGTATTGAGCAGGTCCGCGCCAACTCAAAAGAAATTGCAGGTATTGTGAAGGAGATTGAAGATATTGCGTTCCAGACCAACATACTGGCGCTCAATGCTGCGGTAGAAGCCGCCCGTGCGGGAGAGGCCGGAAGAGGGTTTGCCGTGGTAGCAGGAGAAGTGCGCAGACTTGCGTCGAAGACGGCCGGGGCATCCAAACTGACAGCGGAACTGGCAGAGAAGAATGCGGAGGTGGTAGAGGAAGAAAGTTCAGCGGTTGCAATTACGGCAGACACGCTTCAGGATTCTGTGGAGGGTGCACAGAAAGTCAATGATATGGTTAATCAGATATCCGAGTTGAGCACACAGCAGGCAGAGGCGATTACACAGATCAGGAAAAGTGTGGAGATGATATCGGATATTGTCCAGGGGAACTCGGCGACATCAGAAGAAAGCGCAGCGGCAAGTGAAGAGCTGTCCGCTCAGGCACAGCTTTTGAAAGAACTGGTGGAACAGTTTGAAATACAGGCATGAGAGAAGAGGCGCGTATGAATATTTATACTGATTTAGATAATGAGACAAGGGATATGCTGGCTGAGCTGGGCAATATTGGAACAGGCAATGCTGTTTCCTCACTCTCGGCGATGATGGGGCATGTAATCGAGATCGGAATACCGAGTATCTGTCTGGTAAGATATCAGGATATATTTGATACACTGGGAATCCAGGAAGCGGTGCAGACGGGGATTCTGATCCAGGTAAGCGGGGAACTGCAGGGGATGTTTTTATTCCTGATGGACGAAGCGTTTACCAAAGCAATTCTGGAAACGATGCTGGGTGAGACAGACTACTGCCTGACCTGTCTGGACGAAATGGGCCAGTCCCTGCTGAGTGAACTGGGGAACATCATGTGTGGTTCGTACATACGTGCCCTGGCGGAACTGACTGGAATGGATACGGATGTGTCGGTGCCGGACCTTTGTATTGATATGGGCGGAGCCATACTGGGCGTGCCGTTGTCCAGACACCTGAAAGTAAGCGACAGCATTCTGCTGATTGAAAATATATTCCATATGGGAGAAAACGCGTTTGTAGGCAGGATCCTATTCTGGCCGGAGCTGGATTCGCTGAATACGATGCTTAAAAAACTCAGGGAGTAGGCCTATGGAGAAGATTATAGTTGGGATCGCCGAAGGGAAAACTGCAAGACCCGGGCAGCTGCTGGTATCCTATGCTTTGGGTTCCTGCGTGGGAGTCTGCCTGTATGATGTGAAAAACCGGATCGCAGGTATGGCCCATGTGATCCTGCCGGACAGGACCTATGCGGTGGGACAGAAAAATGTATATAAATTTGCGGCTGACGGCACAAAAAAGCTGTTGGATGAGATGTACAGACAAGGTGCACAGAGACGGTATATAACGGCAAAAATCGCAGGCGGAGCCAAAATGTTCGGCACTGCAGAGAATGATTGGGATATTGGGGAACGGAATGTAAGAGGTGTAAAACAGGCACTGTCTGAGGAACGAATACGTCTTGCAGCGGAGGATACAGGAAGTAATTATGGGCGCACGATTACATTTTCAGCGGAAGACGGGATACTGGAAGTGAGCACGGTACGGCACCCTGTTAAGCGTTTCTGATCCAGGCAGCAGGTGGAAATAGATGGATAACGATGGAGGAAGAATGATGGACACGGAGAATAAAAAAATAGTAATGGTAGTGGATGACAGCCTGCTTATCTGCAAGCAGATAAGGGCAGCGCTGAGCGATGCCGATGTCTTTATATGCGAGGCACATACCGGGCAGGAGGCGCAGGAGATGATCGGGCAGTATCAGCCGGACCTGATTCTTCTAGATGTGGTTCTGCCGGACACAGACGGTTATGAGTTGTTCCCAAAACTAAAAGAAGCAGATAAGAATAACGCCTCAATCCTATTTTTGACGTCAAAGGATAAGGACGATGACGTCGTCAAAGGCTTTGATATGGGAGCCTGCGACTATATCAAAAAGCCGTTTGTCAAGGGGGAGCTGCTGTCCAGAGTGAATACACATCTTCAGCTGAAGCTGCAGAAGGATGAGCTGGACCGACAGAACAAGGAACTGCTCTCCAATATGGAAAAATTAAATTATATGGCGTTTCGGGATGGGCTAACGGGGCTTTATAACCGGAGATACGTGATTGGAGACCTGGTGGAAGATATCGCGAAATGTACGGGAGAGGAACGGAAGAATGTTCTGATTCTTGCGGATATAGACGATTTTAAGATGGTGAATGATACATACGGGCATGAAGCGGGCGATATGGCGCTGGTCTGTATCGCGAATATAATGGAGGGAATCTGCAGGGATTACAAGGTTGTGCGCTGGGGCGGCGAAGAGTTTCTGGTGGCATTGTTTAATGTGACGGAGTCAGAGGCATTTCAGATCAGTGAGACAATCCGTAAAGAGGTCGAAGGATTTCAGATAACCTGTGGAAGTGATACATTTTCCTGCACCATTACGCTGGGAATGCATGTTTACGGACGGCAGGAAGGGATCGAGGAATGTGTGGAAAAGGCAGATCAGGCCTTATACTATGGTAAGAGGCATGGGAAAAACTGCAGTGTATGGTATGAAAACATAGAACAGGCGGAATGAGAATATGGGGTTTTTTGATGCGGATGCAGAAGAGATGTTAGAGGTATATTTGCTGGAGGCAGAACAATTGACAGGGCAGCTGAGTGCTGTCCTGTTGGAGACTGAGAGGAAAAATGCCTTTGCAAAAGAAGATATCCACAGTATTTTCCGTGTTATGCACACGATAAAAAGTTCATCCGCAATGATGGGGCTGAAACAGCTTTCCTCTCTGGCGCATAAGGTGGAGGATTTATTCTCGTATTACAGGGAGCAGCAGGGGGAGATCAAAGAGGTGCCTTCGGACTTGTTTGACCTGTTGTTTGCCGTGCTGGATTATATGGAAGATGAGCTCAAACGCATGGATCAGCCGGATTATGCCCCGGCAGATACAAAGGTTCTGGAGGGAAACGCTGACGCATATCTGAGCAGGATCAGCCATGGACAGTCTGCAGAACCGGAGGAGGCAAAGGAAGAGGCCCCCGGCACGGAACAGGATGTGATACCTGCCCAAATGGCAGAAAAGAATGGGGTTATCGTGAAGGTTCTGTTTGAGGAAGGGTGCAGAATGGAGAACGTCAGAGCCTTTATGCTGATCCGGCAGATAAAAGGAATGTGCAGCGATCTGGAGACATATCCTCCGGATCTGGAGCGCTCTCCGGAATCTTCCGGTATCATCAGTGAACAGGGGCTGTTTATCCGTTTTGAAAGCAAAAGCAAAGAAGAAGTGCTGGAGATTCTGAAGCGGGGGCTTTTTGTGGAATCGTGCAGGGTTATCCAGGAGCGCCTGCCCGCGCCGGTGCCGGAAGAGACGAACCAGCAGGACAGGGAAGTCGCAGAGAATAAAGAAGTAGAATTTCTTAGTGTGCGAAGCGACAGACTGGACCACCTGCAGAATCTGGCAAGAGAGCTGCTGATACATATGATGTCCCTTGAGAACCAGCTGGAATCCAGCGGGATGGACGATATCAGGGAAGGGCCTGCACACCAGCTGGAACGCCTTATCAGTGAGGTGGAGCGGACGGTGATGGAGATGCGCATGGTGCCTCTCGAAAAGATTGTGCCGAAGCTTAGGCGGATTCTCAGGGACATCTGCAGAGATGAAGATAAGGAAGTGGAGTTTGTTGCCAACTGCGGGGATATCGAAGCGGATAAAAGTGTGGTGGACTATGTGTCTGAAGCTCTGGTACATCTGATCAGAAATGCAGTGGACCATGGAATCGAATCTCCCGATGAACGGACAGCCGCAGGAAAAGACCGCCGGGGAAAGGTGATATTTTCCGTGGAAAGCAACGTGGGGGAGGTGTTGATCTCTATAGCAGACGACGGACGGGGCCTGGATCAGGAGAAGATATGCGGGAAAGCAAGAGAAAGAGGCATGCTGACAAAGCCTGTGGAAGAGTACAGCCGTCAGGAGATTCTGGATTTGATCCTGCAGCCCGGCTTTTCCACGAAAGAGGAAGTGTCTGAGTATTCCGGCCGCGGCGTGGGGATGGATGTGGTAAAAAGCGTCCTGGAGAGTGCGGGAGGCAATATTTTCATTGAAAGCGAGCAGGGCAGGGGAAGTACCTTTACGTTGTCTGTTCCGTTGACGCTGGCCACCATGGAATGCATACGTTTCCGTGTGAGCGATTACCGCTTTTCCATGCCTGCACGCTATGTGTATCAGTTTCTGGAGTATGGAGATAATAAAAAAAATATACAGGAGATTCAGGGCTGTTCCTACATTCTGTTTGAGAACAGAATGGTACCCATGATCGACTTACGGAAGTTCTACCGCCTGGAAGGAGAGACGCCGGATTCTGCAGTGCTTGTCTATGTAAGGGGTACGGAAAAAGAGGGCTGCATTCTGGCAGACCGTATGTATGAACAGAAGAGAATTGTGGTAAAACAGCTGCCTGCCCTGTTCGGGGTGGATTTCAGAAGAAAGACCGGAGTCAGCGGCATGAGTATTATGGGAAACGGCAAGGTATGCACAGCGCTGGATCTGGAGATGCTGTTTGGTTTATATGAGAAAGGGAGCCTATGGAACTAGAGAATACAACAGAATTGCTCTGCATTCAGGGCAGAGAAAGAAAATACGCTTTTGAGTTTCCTTATATCACAGAGATATGTCCCGGGCTGAAAATCTCGAAAATCCCCTGTCTTCCAAAATACTTTACTGGGGTATGCAACTATAAAGGAATGATAATACCGGTGATTCACACGCAAGACATGGAGGAAAAATCGTTGGCCAGACATATTGTCATTGTCTGCCAGTACCGTGATTATCAGCTCGGTATCGAATATTGGGGGGAGCCTTATATCCTCTCTGCAGAAAACTGCAGGGAGATCCAGAGGCCGGAGGCCGAGCCGCGCATTGAGGTCTGGATAGAAAAGGCAATTCTACAGGCGGAAGAAGAACTGTACACGGTGGTGGACCTGGAAAAAACAATCTTGAATCTGGCCCGGTATTTCCAGGAAGAATATCTCCGGATTTAGAAGCAAGTACCGGTCGTAAAATACATGAGCCGGGCTGTGCTGGATTACCAGCACAGCCCGGCTCATGGTTTCTGTATCATGTTACTGTCAGAATGTATAGGGAGAAGTAGAAACCATCAGGATTTTTGCTTCTTTCTCTTCCTTGTTCATCCATCGGTGTCCGATATAATTAGGGTAATACAGGGTATCATGCTCCTCCAGCTCATAGCTGCCGTTGTTTTCCAGTTCAAACGTAACATTTCCCTGCAGCACATATACAAATTCTTCTCCGCCATGGCGTGCGAATTCGCCGGAGTCTGAGCCGGAGGGAATTGTGACAGTGGCTGCGTACATTTCGTTCTTCCCGTGTATGATTAAAGATTCTGTCAAAGCCTTTCCATTGCTTGTGTTTCTGACAAATGATTTTTGATCCCGAAAGCGGACCAACTGTACCTGAGAATCCTCCTCTAAAAACAGGGAAAAGACGGGGATGTCAAGAGTATCACAGATGGCCTTCAGCGTCAGCAGATTTGGGGATGTCTTGCCGGTCTCGATCTGGCTGATGGTGCTTCCGGCCACCTGAGACAGGGCGGAAACTTCACGCAGTGACAGGTTCATCTCCTGCCGTTTGTCTTTGATTGTTTTACCGATTTTAGATAAATCCATAATGACCTCCCGGGTAATTTTAACTGAATGCAAGTATTATAACAGAAACAGATTATTCAGTCAAATAGGAGAATTGACAAAATGAACGATATTCGTTATAATGAACAAAAAGTCAGATAAAGGAGGCAGTGGATTGGAAAGTGCAAAACAAATTTATTTTAAAAATGGTTATATTCTAACCATGAATGAGTCAAACCAGGTTTATGAAAACGGCGGTCTTCTGGTGCAGGACGATAAGATTCTGGCGGCAGGTAAAGTAGACCCCGCGCTGATTAGGCCGGATGCGGAAGTCATTGACCTCAATGGCAGATATCTTCTGCCGGGATTTGTCAATACGCATGTACATACATCTCAGCAGATCAGCCGCGGCGTCGGCGATGATGTAGATTTTATGACGTGGCTGCATAAAAGAATGTGGCCTTTTGAGAGTAACATGACAGAAGAGGATTCTTATGTCTCGACCCTGATGTGCTGTCTCGAACTGATCCGCTCCGGAGTGACCAGTTTTGCCGAGCCGGGCGGCCAGTTTGTCAGCGGCATGGTAAGAGCCGTGTCAGAAGCCGGGCTGCGCGGAAAGCTTGCCAAATCCGTCATGGACTGTGGGGAGGGGCTGCCTCCAATCTGGCAGAAGACCATGCAGGAAGAACTCGATCAGCAGGTGGATGATCTGAAAAAGTTCCATAACACTGCTGATGGCAGAGTCCAGATCTGGTTTGGGCTGAGGACGATTTTCAACAATACGGATGATCTGATCGTCAGGACAAAAGAACTGGCGGATCAATATCGTGTGGGTGTGCATATGCATGTAGCGGAGGCTAAATCAGAGATTGAGTATACAAAAGAAGTTTACGGGGAGCCAACGGTAACACATCTGCACCGTCTGGGAGTATTGGATAAAAATCTGCTGGCGGTACATACCGTGTGGCTGACAAATGAGGAAGTCGACCTGTTCAAAAAATATGATGTCAAAGTCTCCCACAACCCGGCTTCTGCCATGCGTGTACTGGGGTTTGCCAAAATTCCGCAGATGCTGGATAAGAAAATTTGCGTCTCTATAGGCACTGACGGGGCATCTTCCAGCAACCGTATGGATATGGTGGATGAGATGTGGCTCACGTCGCTGATTCATAAGGGATGGCGACTGGATTCCACGGTTGTACCGTCGGAGGACATCTTATGTATGGCTACCAAAAACGGTGCGAGGGCACTGTTGGATGACCAGGTATATGGAAGCCTGGAACCAGGCAAAAAAGCGGATCTAATCGTGATTAATCCGCATGGCCCGTCCATGATGCCGGTAAACGACAGAATAGCGGCGCTTGTGACGGCTATGCATTCTACGAACATTGAAAGTACAATGTGTGATGGAAAATGGCTGATGAAGGACAGGAAAGTGCTGACACTAGATGAAGAGGCAATCGTAAAAGAGGCCCAGGAACGGAGCGAGGCGATATACAGGAGAGCGGGAATCACGCTGCCTAACCGGTTTCCGGTCACCCGCTGCTAAGAGACAAGCTGAGTGCATGAGAAGCAGGAGGATGTTTCAGATAACAAAGTGTGATTTCAGATAGGAGGAACAGATATATGGATAAAAAATTACTAGAAGTTGCGGCAGGAAGAACACCTGCAGATATCGTTGTTAAGAATGGAAAGATTGTAAATGTATATACAAAAGAGATCTATGAGGGCGGTGTGGCTGTAAGCGGAAACACGATTGCGGCGGTTGGCGATGTGGACTATACAATCGGAGAAAATACAAAGGTCATTGATGCGGGAGGAAATTATATTACTCCGGGATTTATTGACGGACATATTCATCCCGAAAGCACCAGCCTGGCAATCCGTTCCTTTGCTGAACTGGTATTAAAACACGGCACCACAGCAGTTATGACAGACCTTCATGAGGTCGGGGTTGTAGGCGGCCTGGAAGCCATCGAAGCGGTGCTCAAAGAAGCGGAGGAGACGGATCTGAAACTTTATTTTGTTGTTCCGTCCCATGTACCATTTGCCCCCAACCTGGAAACAAGCGGAGGACATTTTAACGGCGAAATCATTCAGAAAGCGCTGCAGAGAGAAGATGCGGTCGGCTTGTCTGAAATTGTAGGGCCATACGTCTTATCCGGATTTCCGGATCTGCTTGAGTCCATGGAGAAAGCGAACAAGATGCCGGGGAAGACCTGTCAGGGGCATCTCCCGGATATGATGGGGCCTGCTTTGAATACCTGCCTTGCAGCAGGCGTTACCACGGATCACGAATCCCTGAACGGAGAGGAGGCGGCTGCCAGATTAAGGAATGGCTGCCACCTTATGATCAGAGAGGGATCAGCTGCGCAGAACCTTGCAGATTGCTTGAAAACGATCCTGGAACAGAAACTGGATACATCCAGAGTCAGCATCGTTACGGATGACCTTCATACCGTCGATGCAGTGGACAATGGACATCTCGATGAAGCAGTGCGCAGGGCGCTGAAGGCAGGCGTTGATTTCCCAACCGTAATACAGATGGTTTCCCTCAATGCTGCCAGGGCCTTCCATCTGGACGATGAAATCGGCGGCCTGGCGCCTGGGCGCAGGGCGGATATCAACATAACAACCGGGGAAGAAGATTTCCGCGTATTAAGCGTCATCGCAGGCGGAAAAGAAATCGTGGACAATGGCAGGTGCCTCATATCCTATCCAAAGGCAGAGCATGCGCCATGCCTTTTAAACACAACGAAACTGAAAAATCCAATCACCCCGGAAAGCTTCCGAATCGAAGCCCCCGAGGGAGCAAAAAAGGTAAAAGTAAAGGTAATGGATACCCTGCCATGGATACCGATCACGCAGGGACGTGAAGCAGAACTACCTGTGGTTAATGGTGTGGTACAGTGTGACGTGGAGCAGGATGTGCTCTATATTGCCCAGGTAGAACGTTACGGAGTAAACGGAAACGTCGGCAAAGCGTTTATGGGAGGGTTCCATCTCAAAGAGGGTGCCATTGCATCTTCTGTAGGACACGATAACCACAACATTATCGTAATGGGAACAAACTTCGAAGACATGGCCATAGCTGTCAACCACCTGATTGAAATAGGCGGGGGCAGAACATCGTCAAAAATGGCGAGATACTGGCAGAGATATCTTACCCAATCTGCGGCCTCCTTTCAGACCTGTCAGGAGAAGAGCTTGCAGACGAGAAACGGAAACTCAACGGAATTATCCACGAACTCGGTTCACCGATCATCATTCCATTCATGTTCCTGTCCTTCATCTGTCTGGCAGCCATACCAATGTATGCAGTTACAGACGTAGGATTCATAGACGTAATAAACCAGGAAGTTATCTCACCCATAATCGAGGTCACTGAGTAAAGATGTGATCCTTTGGGGAATAGGAAAGTCTTGTTTCAGGACAACATAAAGGGGCTGTCGGGAAATGATATTTACAAACTACATATTGAGGCGGACTATGAAGTCAGGCGGCAATATATAGTATGAGTCAATCATTTTCCGACGGCCCTTTCATGTTGTCCTTCCCTTTTTGGAGCCGCCTTTATGGTCATCCGCCAATTAATCGGCCAGCTTATACCCGTAGCGTATTTTGCGGTATATTTTCCATATAATGAGCGCCGGAAAACTGACGGCAATATAAAGTGATGAAAAAATTCCCACAGCGCCCCCCACTACCATTAAGATAGTCATTCCTATATTTCCCATAGCCTTTTCTCTCCCTTTCCTTTTCTTGATCATTTTATGACTTATTGTAAAGGAAAAGGCAGTATACCAAAAGAGTTTGGTCATTTTCTTAGCGGTTCTTTAACGGGGAAACGGAGAGCGGACTAAACGGAAGAAGGCTGAGAATTGCTGTCATATTCGTCTTCTTTCATGCGGTACCCAACCCCTACTTCCGTGAAAATATACTGCGGCTGGGCGGGATCAATTTCTATTTTTCTGCGTATATTTGCCATGTTTACGCGCAGGATTTTATTATCACTGTCCGCATAGGGCCCCCATACATTTGACAGAATTGAGGCATAAGTTATGACTTTGCCGGAATTCTGTGCCAGGTAGGCTACTATTTTGTATTCGATAGGCGTCAGATGAACCGCTTTCCCGTCAATGGTCAGAATACGTTTAGAGAAGTCCAGAAGCATATTGCCGCACTGGTAGGGGCGTATGTACAGAGAACCATCCGTATACAGCCGGTTGCTGTGGCGCAGGGAAGCACGGATGCGGGCCAGAAGCTCCGAGGTACCAAATGGTTTTGTGATGTAATCATCCGCGCCCAGATCCAGAGCAGCTACTTTTTCTTTTTCCGCTGAGCGGGCCGAAATTACGATGATCGGTATGCTGGACCAGGCCCGCACTTCCTGTATAATCGAACATCCGTCAAGATCAGGCAGGCCGAGATCAAGCAGGATGATGTCCGGACATTGGGAACCGATCAGACTGAGCCCTCCTTTGCCGGTATCTGCGCATAAGACCTTGTAATCGTGTTTTTTCAATATTTTACTTACAAATGTCAAAATTTTCTTTTCATCTTCAATTATCAGAACTGTAACTTTATGCGTCATATTCATGCTCTCTCTCCTTTGGCAGTGTAAAAGTAAATTCAGCCCCATTTTCATGGTTAGCGGCAGTAATCGTGCCGCTGTGTGCAGTAATGATAGTCTTGCAGATTGACAGACCGATACCAACGCCTCTGTAGCTGTCGGCCGGACTGCGGGTAGACTTTCCCTCAAAGATATAAGGGAGCTGCATTTCATCCAGTCCGATACCGTAATCCCGGATTTTAAAGCGGACAAAATCATCATCGCTGGTTATGGTCAGCTCTACGGGTTTCTCAGTATGTGAATGGACGCAGGCATTTTCCATAAGGTTAATCAGGACCTGTTCGATCAGTGTGGCATCCATGGGAACCATAAGGAAGTCCTTGGGCATATTCACATGAATCTTTATATCTGGATAGCGCTTCCGGGTTCTCGTAATTGCCTCGGAAATGACCTCCTCCACGACTTCAGGCGACTTCTTCACTTTACCGGAATCATCCTGAATCCGGGTAACGGTCAGCAGATTTTCGACCATGTTTAAAAGCCAGCCTGCATCCTCATGGATATTGTGAATCAGTTCCAGTTTTTCTTGATCCGTAAGGTCGTCATAATCCTCCATACAAGAGGCGGAAGAGCCGATGATTGTCGTGAGCGGTGTGCGCAGGTCATGGGAAACCGCACGCAGCAGGTTGGCCCGGATTCTTTCTTTTTCTGCCTCTGCCAGTTTACGTTCCTTTTCGTCCAGTATTATCTTCTGCTTTTTTATACGGGTGGTGGCTGTGCTGGTGATAATACTGACTGCCAGCATACCCAGAAATGTGACAGGGTAGCCGTCCAGGGTAAAATCCATCCGGAAAAAGGGATAGGTAAAAAATACATTAACCGCTGCTACGCAGAAAACCGAAGCACAGATTCCATAAATGTAGCCGTCCGTGTTAAGCGCAATCAGAATGAGCGCAAGAATATAGAATAAAGCAATATTTGCGGAACTTTTATTTCCCAAATGGAAAAATAAAAAGGATAAAACACTCGAGATTGCGAGGAACAGAAGAACAGCCCCCAGATTTCTAAGTATTTTTTTTTATCAATTATAATCACCTCATTATCAAGCATATCATAAACCAAAAAAAAATCCACATTAAATTAATGAGACCATGTAAAAACCGGACCTGCAGCAGGGAGAAACACCCAGCAGAAGCAGGAAATATATACCATCGGGGATTTATTGACATGCCATATGAATAGCCTTACAATGACAGAGGTATGTTTATAAGAAAGCATTAAATATGCAGAAAAAAGGAGGTTTTATGAATGGACACAGGTAAGTTAAATAGAATATTGGGGGCAATGGAAGAAAAAAGCGTTCCGCAGATGATCATTGCTGATCCACTCACCATTTTCTGGCTGACGGGAAAGATGATTGTTCCGGGAGAGAGATTGTTAGCGCTGTATCTGAATGTGAATGGGAATCACAAGCTGGTAATCAATGAGCTGTTCCCCCAGGAGAAAGATCTTGGGGTTGATCTGGTCTGGTATAACGACATACAAGATGGCGTTGAGATTCTGTCACAGTATGTAGAAAAAGATAAAACAATTGGCATCGATAAAATCTGGCCGGCGAAATTCCTGCTCAGATTGCAGGAACTGGAAGCTGGCAGTCGTTATGTGAACGGTTCCATGATTGTAGACTATATCAGGATGATCAAAGATGAAAAGGAACAGGAACTGATGCGGGAATCGTCCAGATTGAATGACGCTGCGGTAGAAAAGCTGATCCCTTGGGTTGGAAAAGGACTCACAGAAAGGGAGCTGAGCGCAAGATCCGTGAGATCTACAAGGAGCTTGGATGTGAGGGCGTATCCTTCGAACCGATCACAGCATATGCTAAGGGCGCAGCCGATCCACATCATGTAACAGATGACTCCAGAGGAAAGCGTGGAGACTGTGTGATTCTGGATATAGGCGCATTTAAAAACAACTATGCATCAGACCTGACAAGAACTGTATTTATAGGTGAAGTATCTGACCGGGCAAAAGAGATCTATGACATTGTCGCAGAAGCCAACAGAAGAGGAATCGAAGCTGCCAGGCCGGGGAACAGAATGTGCGATGTAGATGCTGCATGCCGTGATTATATTACGGAAAAAGGATTCGGCCCATACTTTACACACAGGACAGGCCACTCTATCGGCCTGGAGGATCATGAATTCGGGGATGTATCGTCCGTCAATGAAGACATCATCAAGCCAGGACAGTGCTTTTCTGTAGAGCCTGGAATTTACCTGCCGGATGAGGGAATCGGCGTCCGTATCGAAGACATTGTGCTCATCACGGAAGACGGATGCGAAGTACTCAACCACTTTACAAAAGATCTTATAATTGTTCCGGAGGAGTAGGAACCGGGGCATAAATCAACACATCTACAATGATCCGCCGCCCGACCTCTTTCAGATATTCAGATAATTGACGGAGGGCGGAAGGCGGAGTGCATAAAGTTCTTTCAATTGAATAAATTTCCCAAATACAATACAATTTCTGCAAAATACATTGTTAATTCCTGCATTCTTTGCTAGAATGAGATCAACAGACCCGGTAAAGAAGGAGGTGTTGAATCATTTATAGGCCGGGAATATGTTAAAAGGGATTGGTTTTTAGGAGGTTATTATGGAAAGGTTATTGTATTTGGTTCCGGCAGTAGGAGTTCTAACACTGCTGTTTGCCGCATATCTGGCGGTAAAAGTAAGCAGAGCAGATGCCGGGAACGACAAAATGAAGGAAATTGCCAGTGCAATTAGTGAAGGCGCACAGGCTTTCCTGAAATCAGAATATAAAATTCTGGTTATTTTCGTTGTGGTGCTATTCATACTGATCGGTGTGGGCATCGGCAACTGGGTTACGGCAGTATGCTTTGTGGTGGGCGCTCTATTTTCAACGCTTGCCGGTTATTTTGGAATGAATGTGGCGACGAAGGCTAATGTCAGGACGGCAAATGCGGCAAAAGAGAGCGGCATGAATAAGGCATTGTCCATTGCATTTTCCGGTGGAGCGGTTATGGGAATGTGTGTTGCGGGGCTTGGTGCACTGGGAGTGAGCCTGGTTTATATCATCACCCGCAATGTAGATATCCTGTCAGGATTCAGCCTGGGAGCTTCCTCAATTGCGCTGTTTGCCCGTGTGGGCGGAGGTATTTATACTAAGGCAGCAGACGTGGGAGCGGACCTGGTTGGTAAGGTAGAGGCCGGGATCCCGGAAGATGACCCGCGTAATCCGGCAGTAATCGCGGATAATGTAGGCGATAATGTAGGGGATGTGGCAGGCATGGGAGCGGATCTTTTTGAATCTTATGTAGGTTCCCTTGTATCTGCACTGACTCTTGGCGCTGTCGGGGCAGCAGTATCCGGAGTGGTATTTCCACTTGTGATAGCGGCCTGTGGTCTGCTGGCATCGATCATCGGTACATTTTTTGTAAAAGGAGACGAAAAGTCCAGCCCTCAGAAGGCTCTGACAAGAGGAAGCTACGTTTCTGCGATTCTTGTCATTATTGCATCCGTTGTACTTAGTAAAGTGTTATTTGACGGCTTCCAGGCGGCGATTGCGGTAATCGCAGGCCTTGTTGTGGGAGTAATTATAGGAAGTGTAACAGAGTATTATACATCATCAGATTATAAACCGGTTCAGAAGATTGGCAACCAGTCAGAGACAGGTCCGGCAACCACAATTATCAGTGGTATCGCAGTCGGCATGCAGTCTACTGCATTTCCGCTCCTTCTGATATGTGCAGGTATCTTTGTAGCGTATAAGGCGGACGGCTTATATGGGATCGCACTTGCGGCAGTAGGTATGCTTTCTACAACCGGTATTACGGTGGCGGTAGATGCATACGGTCCGATTGCGGACAACGCAGGTGGTATTGCAGAGATGTCCGGACTGGATGAATCTGTACGTGAGATTACCGATAAGCTGGATTCTGTGGGAAATACTACTGCAGCCATGGGGAAAGGTTTTGCAATCGGTTCAGCGGCACTGACTGCGCTGGCCCTGTTTGTATCCTATGCAGAGGCTGTAAAGCTGCAGTCTATCAACCTGCTGGATTATAAGGTTATCATCGGGCTTTTCATTGGCGGAATGCTGACATTCTTATTCTCCGCATTAACGATGGACTCCGTGTCAAAAGCTGCTTATAAGATGATTGAAGAAGTAAGGCGGCAGTTCCGCGAGAAACCAGGTATTATGAAGGGGACAGATAAACCGGATTATACCTCTTGTGTTGCGATCTCTACAAAGGCGGCCCTTCGGGAGATGCTTCTGCCAGGCGTGATGGCAGTTGTCGTGCCGGTAGTGGTTGGAGTCGTATTAGGCACCGATGCACTGGGCGGGCTCCTCGCAGGAGCGCTGGTAACAGGCGTACTGATGGCTATATTTATGGCCAATTCAGGCGGAGCCTGGGATAACGCGAAGAAATACATAGAAGAAGGCCACCATGGCGGGAAGGGCAGCGAAGCCCATAAGGCAGCCGTAGTAGGCGATACGGTCGGGGACCCGTTTAAAGACACCTCAGGACCGTCAATCAATATTTTGATAAAACTAATGACTATCGTTGCACTTGTATTCGCCCCGCTGTTCCTCTCTGTAGGAGGGCTCTTGTAAGGATTCACGATTTTTTGTAATATTTTAAAGGGCACTGTTCTATCAGATATGCTCTCTTCATTAACAGGCGATTTATTACCATTATACTTTTCTGCCTGGAAAGAGAACATATTTTGGATAGAGCAGGGCCCTTTTCGCTTTTACAAAAACTTCTGGGAGAATCTTATTTCGCAGCCACTGTGGTTCCACCGGAGGGCTTGAGTTATGGGGTATCCTTTGGAAGGATATTTCTGTCCTCGTGGAGCAAAGCAGCATTATGACGGGGCAGGGAACAGCTGCTTCTCTGAATCAGCACAGGAGGATATAAATAATCCTGATGCGCACGGTCAGGTTCTTCGATCCGGTCAATTAAAAGTTCGCATGCGCGGCGTCCGAGCAGTTCAATCGGCTGACGGATCGTGGTGAGAGGAACAGCACAAAGGTGAGAAATTGTGCTGTCATCATAACCTACTAGAGAAAGGTCTTCCGGGATGGAAATTCCACATTCTGAAGCGGCGCGCTGCACACCGATCGCAATCTGATCGCTGAAGGCGAAAATGGCAGTGACATCTTTTTTGAAAAGTTCCATGGCACCGCGGTATCCTGTCTCAATCAGGTATAATCCCTCGTATATCAGAGACGGGTCATAAGAGATCCCGTGTTTTGAGAGAACCTCCTGATATCCGGCCAGACGGCGTTTGGAGCCGTAGTCGGAGAGGGAACCCGTAATACAACCGATCCGGGTATGTCCAAGCCTGATAAGATAATCTGTAGCCAGATATCCTCCCAGCTGATGATCGGCAGAGACATAATCATGAAATACGTTATGAATCGCACGATCCAGAATCACATAGGGAGTACGGCAGGTATTTAATTTCTCCTGCAGTGCATGCAGCTGTTTAGGACTGGCGTTGATCGTTTCCGGGGGTTGAAGAATAAAGCCGTCAATACAGCGGCTTTCCAGCAAATCTATACTGTGGATACAGCGCTCCACCTGTTCATCACAGTTGCAGATCAGCAGACTGTAATGGTGAAGCTGCGCATTACGTTCTACTCCAACGGCCAGCTCCGAGTAAAAGGGGTTAAGCATATCGGCATAGATCAATCCAATGGTATGTGTTTTTTTCGTAACCAGTGAGACAGCAACCTGGTTGGGAACATAATTCATTTGCTTGGCAATCTGACGAACCCGCAGTTTTGTTTCTTCGGAAATGCGGTTTTCTTTGCCGCGTAATACGAGGGAAACAGTGGAAGCGGATACGCCGGCAGCCTGGGCAATGTCACGAATCGTACAAGTCAAAGCGGGGCCTCCTTCAAATAAACTGATATTAATAGTATTCCCCTTCAAAGATTGAGGTAAGGGGGGAACTGAAGTGGACTTACACACTCCACTCCGCTGTATTATGGAATAAATTATAACAGAGAAATTAGAAATCTGCAATTGCTATTAGAAAAAAACACAAAAATACTTGATAAAACGCTTTAACTAAGGAATTCGAGGGGGTTGAGCAAATGATTTTCCTGAATCATAAACAAAAAACATGCGCTTAATTTATGTAAAACTACCAAAAAATAAATGCTATGTTATGATTATATTGACAAAAACAACACAGGGTGATAATTTATAACCATAAAGTTATAACATACCAGTTAGCGAAAACGTTTTACCAAAAGAAGGGAGATTGTAAAATGAAGAAAAAAGTGTTGAGTATCTTGTTAGTTCTGGCAATGTGCTTCGGCATGCTGACAGCCTGTGGCGGAGGCAGCGGCGGAGGCAGCGGCACAGATTCTGAAGATGCAAAAGAGAGTAAGAGCGAATCAGATGACGATACCGTAGAATTATCTATGTGGTTCTGGGGCGCAACTTCCGAACAGCAGGAAGCAATGTCCAAACATCTGGTGGACAAGTTTAATGAGGCGCATCCCGGCTTCCAGATGACAGTAGAGTATCGCTCTTCTGTAAACAAAGATATGGCAGTCGCTCTGTCAGCTGACGAGGGGCCGGATATCGTATACGAATCATCCCCGTCACTTGCCCTGACCTATATTCAGGCAGGGAAATATGCCAACCTTGATGAATATGCTGAGAAATACGGCTGGAAGGATAAGGTCCTGGGCTGTATGTATGACTCCGGCATGTATGAAGGTTCCCTTTATTCTCTGCCAATGGGTATGAATGTAATTGGAATGGTTTATAACAAAGAAGTGCTGAAAGAAAATAACTGGGAGGTTCCAAAAACAGTAGATGAGCTGACCAAGATTATGGATGAGGCTATGGAAAAAGGCATGTATGGATCCGTAACAGGAAGTAAGGGCTGGCAGCCAACGAATGAAGACTATACTTCTCTGTTTCTGAATTCTTTTGGAGGCGCTGACAACGTTTATGCGGCTCTGACAGATGAACTGCCATGGACAGACGCGTCCCTGACAGATGCAATTAAAACTTCAGCAGAATGGTATCAGAAGGGATATCTGGGAACGGATTACCTGTCACTTGACTGGGCGGACTCCGCAGCACTCCTTGCTGAGGGAAGGGCTCCGTTCTACTTTGGACCTATGAAATTTATCCAGAACCTGATGTCCTATGCTGACAAAGACACCTTCGGATTCACCGCATTTCCGTCAACGAGTGCGGACTCACCAGCTATCTACACGGTAGGGGCTACCGGGCTTCTGGCAATCAACGAACAGACAGAGTATAAAGATGAGTGTGCAGAATTCCTTGATATGATGATGACCAATGATTTCGTTGCTAAGATGGCAAATGACTGGCCGGGATACTGGGCCGTACCGCTGACCACATTAAACGAGATCGATATGGGACAGTTCAGCGGCCTTCCGTTGATGTTCATGCAGGGGATTACCGAAGCATGCGCTGCGATCGATGAAGGGAACTTTGGTTATTATAATTCTTCCTATATGCCGGCGGAGGCATTTGACTTAATGTATAAAGTAGATTCCGTCTGGCTGGGCGATAAAGATGCAGAGACATTTATGAAAGAAATCGATGATGCGTTCCAGAAAGATTTCGATGCAGGATCTTGTCCAATCTGTCCTGCACCGGCAGGAAAGTAAAAGACAGCATATATGCGCGGCAAAGGATGCAGATGAAGCTGCTTCGCGCTTTTGATTGGAAGAGGAAGGTTGAATCCTGTGGCGGTGGCCGCAAATGAAAGGCCACCGCCATTTTTATATCTGGAATAGAGAAAGAGGTGGCGTTTAGATGTCATTTGAACGAGTAAAACAAAAAACCCAATATTATCTGCTGATGGCCCCGGCGATTCTTCTAAGCACTTGTGTAATCCTGATACCTTCTGTTACGACGATTATTTCATCCTTTACGGACTGGAACGGCGTATCAAAAGATATGAATTTTATCGGTCTTCAGAATTATAAGGAATTACTTGGTAACGATGTTTTTATTAAGGCTTTGGGTAATAACTGTAAATGGATGGTCATGTATCTGGTCATTCCGGTGTTGCTTGCCCTGATCGCAGCCGTGTGCCTTCTGAAGCAGAAAAAAAAGAGCGCTCTGTTTCAGGTGATGTTCCTGTTTCCCTATGTGATTGCCCCAATTGCCAATGCTTTGATCTGGCTGAACATGATCTACAGCCCTCTTACCGGCTTGGTTGGATTTTTGAAAAATACCTTTGGGCTGTCGTGGATGGCTTCCCCGCTTACGAAGCCGAGCGCTGCGCTGATTGGCGTGGCTGCCGCGGATATCTGGCATTACTGGGGATACCTTGCGATCGTATTTTTCTCTGCTCTTAGGCAGACTCCCATGGACTATGTGGAGGCTGCAACGATGGACGGCTGTAATGGCTGGCAGCTTTTCCGGTATATTTATTTTCCGAGCATGCTGCCTACTTTCAAAATGATGTTAGTTTTGATTGTAATTCAGTCCTTCCTTCAGTTTGATTACGTATACCTGCTAACGTCCGGCGGGCCGGCCCATGCGACAGAGATGCTGGGGACATTGACTTACAACTATGCGTTCAGTCTGTTCCAGTTTGGAAAGTCTGCGGCGATTGCCGTGATGATGTCGGTGCTGGGACTGGTTGCATCGCTTATGTACGCGAGAATGAGCCGCAACGAATCATAGGAAGGAGAATCGGACATGAAAAAAGAAAAAAGATCCATTTTATCAATGATTATTTTGAGCTTTCTCACCTTTATTTGTATGCTGCCCATGCTGATGGTATTGCTGAACAGCTTTAAGACCCATGTGGATATTATCATGAATCCTCTGTCTGTCAAATTTTCAGCCGGGTTTGCGAATTATGTGAAGGCGTGGCAGGATGGGAATTTTGGGCGAAGCATTATAAATAGTATCGTGTACACCGGATGCACGGTGATCGTAGTACTTCTGTTTGCTTCTCTGGCAGCCTATGTAATTGGCGGGCGGAAAGTACGGGGCACTACTGTTATACATAGTTATTTTCTGATTACGATGACAATGCCTGTGTACCTGTTTCTTGTTCCTTTGTATCGTGTGTATGCGAAAATGGGGTGGCTTGGAAATCATGTGGCGGTATCCTTCATTCTGTCCGCCACCTCACTTCCGCTGGCAATCTCCCTTTTACGTTCATTTTTTATGGCGATTCCAAAAGAGCTGGAGGAGGCGGCACGTATTGACGGAGCCAGTACACTGCAGGTGATCAGACATATCATTTTGCCCCTTCTTTCGCCAGGTCTGGTGACGGTGGGGATTATAACAGGTTTAAATTCATGGAATGAATTTCTGGTGTCTTCTACGTTCCTGACAGGAGAGAAGAATTTTACAGCCATGCTTTCTTTGATGTCGCTGAACGGTACGAATACGGCAAACCACGGTACAAACATGGCTGCAACCGTGATTATTGTGGCTCCGATCATTCTGTTCTTTGTATTGATGCAGAAAAGGTTTGTGGAAGGAATGGTAAGCGGAGCCGTGAAAGGATAAAAGCGGAGTATGCTTTTCGAAGGCATAGTTCCCGGTATTGCTGCGGCAGGGCTGCCGCTTAGGAAGGAGATAAGAGATGGGATTATCAGAAAAATATAAAAATCAAATTTACGCCGGAGTCCTGGGAAAGATGATCGGTGTATATCTGGGCCGGCCGGTAGAAGGATGGCCGTATCAGAGTATTATAGAGCGTTTTGGTGATGTGCCGTACTATGTTCACGAAGAACTGAATCTTCCGCTGATCGTGGCGGATGACGACCTTTCCGGTACTTTTGCGTTTTTCCGGGCGATGGAGGACAACGGGTATCCGAAGAACCTGACTGCCAGGCAGATCGGGGATACCTGGCTGAATTACATTATAGAAGACCGGTCCATTCTCTGGTGGGGCGGTCTGGGAAACGCTACGGAGCATACGGCTTATCTTCATTTGAAGAATGGCATTCCTGCGCCGGATAGTGGTTCTATGGAGAAAAATGGACCGGTTCTCTCCCAGCAGATCGGCGCTCAGATTTTTATGGACGCTTATGCTATGATGTGTCCGGGGGACCCAGAATATGCAGATTATCTGGTACGTGCCTGTGCCAGCGTGTCCCATGACGGCATTGCCGTAGATGCGGCAGGATTCTTAGGGGCCATGGAAGCGGCAGCTTTTGATCAACGAAATCTGGAAAAACTTTTTGATGAAAACGTCAGGTTTATACAAACAGAAGAATTGAGCGCTCTGGTTGATAATGTGAGAAACATCTGTAAAGCGGAGTCGGACTGGAGAAAAGTCAGAGAACGGCTGGATGAGAAATACGGATATCACATTTATCCCGGTCCGTGCCATATGGTACCTAATCATGCGATGGTGCTGGCGTCTCTCCTCTGTGCCGGTGATGATTTTGCGGAATCGGTAAAGATTGGGGCATCTGCTGCCTGGGATACAGACTGTAATGCAGGAAATGTAGGCTGTCTGAACGGAATCCGTCTGGGAATTGAGGGGATAGAGTCAGGACCGGATTTTAGAGGGCCTGTAGCGGACCGGCTGCTGGTCATCACTTCTGATGGCGGCGAAGGGATATCTGATGCCGTGAAAGAGACAAAAAGAATTGTACGCGCCGCCGAGGCAGTGCGGGGGATCGAAGGGGAGGAGCGAAGGGAACGCTTTGCGTTTGAGTATCCCGGAAGCGTGCAGGGATTTACTGTTTGCCCGTATGTAGAATATCCAAAATGTACACCAAAGATATCCAACGGAAATGAAATAGGAGCCGGAAACGGTCTCAGGCTGAATTTTGATATTTTAGCAGAAGGAATGAACGCTCATGTCAGTGTGGCTACATTTTTAGATATTCATGAAGAGTACCGGAATTACGAAACCTATGTTTCGCCGACGCTCTATACCGGACAGACTGTAACCGTGCGTGCGGATTGTCCGAGAGAGGACGGGCCGGATATGCGCCCTTATATCTGGTATGCAGACCGGAATGGGCAGCTGCAGAGAACGGACGGGGAATGGATACGGTTAAGTTCAAAGGGAACGGTTCTCGCCTGGAATATCCCGGATAACGGCGGATTGCCGGTGCTGCGGTTTGGCCTGGAATTTTCGAGTGTAAAACGCTACCGGGGCGATGTTTTTATAAGAAGCATTGACTGGAGCAATACGCCCCGATGTCTGAATCAGGAAGGGATTATGATGCGGGATATGTGGGATACCAACCCATTTTGGGCAAAAATGTTCGTAGCCAGCGCAAAGTGTTTCTCACCGAATCTAAATTGTACTTATTGTATCAGCCATGATGAACCGGGTGGACTTGCTACGATTGGAACCAGAGATTTTACAGATTACACGGTTTCATCCATGTTAAAGTTCAGCCTGCATAAACGGGGAGGATTGGCCGCGAGAAGCGCAGGGCACCGCAGGTATTATGCTGCAGTTGTATCTGGAGGGGATACGTTCCAGATTATAAAACACAGGGATGGTAAGGAAACTGTTCTGGCCGAAGGCAGTGTTCACTACGCGCAATTTGTAAAATATCCAATGAAGTTTACCCTGTGCGGGAATAAGCTGGAAGCATCTTTTGGTGAAGTGACGATTATGGCAGAAGACAAAGAAGATGCATACCTCTGCGGAGCTGCGGGGTATGTCGTGGATGAAGGTGCGGTTTTTATTGATGGATTTCATCTTGAAAAGAAATAGCATTTCTGCCATTTACAGCAGAGAATAAATGGAAAAAGGTGGTTTAAGATGGAATATGTAATTGCGACAACAGTTTCTACAGATGAAATACATCTGGCCGATGGCACTGTTTTTGGAAATCAGCCCGGGAGCGCAGGATTTTACGCATTGGCAGGAGTGCGGATGTTTACGGATAAGGTGGCGGTATGCGGAGGAATCGGGCCGGAATACCTGCCCCGTCATGAAAAGTGGTACAAGGATAATGGGGTGTCAACAGAGGGGCTGGTTCTGCGTTCTGATATATCTCCGACCATAGTGATCCACTATTATCCGGATGGCAGCCGAACGGATGAACCCAATATTGGACTGAAGGAGTTTCGGGCTCTTGACCCTTCGCCGGATGAAGTATTTCGCTGCTGTGATCAGAATACGAAGGGGGTTTATGTATTTAAAGACGTGGAGCGGGATTATCTGGATGCTTTAATCGGAGGAAAACTTCGGTTTGGCTACAAACTGATGTGGGAAATCTCCGAAGATGCCTGCAGACCAGAGAATATCGATGTGATTGAGGCCTATTTAAAGGATATTGATGTCTTTTCTATTAACAGGCACGAGGCCTGTCTTTTATATGAGACAACAGATGAGGAGGAAGCGCAGCGGAGACTTCTGGCGGCTTCTCCAAACTGGGTATTTTTTAGAAGGGGTTCTGAGGGCGCGCATATGCTTGCAGGTGGAAGAATCTATCAATGTCCGAGCATATCAGGAATTCAGGTTGTTGATACGACCGGAGGCGGCAATAGTTCTTCAGGTGCTGTACTTTATGCCTGCTGTGAAGGCTATGAGCCACAGATGGCAGGCTGTATGGGATCGGCGGCTGCGGCAGAAATTATTGCGCAGTTCGGTACGCCGCCGCTTTTTACAAAAGAAATGACAGAGCGTGCATTTGCACGGGCAAAAGCATCATGTAAGGAGGAGGTATGAAAATGATTGGATTTGAGAATTCCATGCTGCGTCAGGTTTTGAGTGTGCCTGACCTGCTGGACGAAGTTTATCCTGAGATAGAGCCTCAGGTACGTTATGTACTGACAACACCGGAGATTTACTCCATAAAAAAGGTGGTTCTGACAAGCTGTGGAGACGGCTATGCACCTGCCTGGCCGCCAGGCGGGCATTTGAGAGTTTTCTTCAGATTCCTGTTGAAGTGGAAGACCCTCTCACCTTGTCCAGGTATTATCAGATGAAATGGGTGGGAGAATCTCCCTGCGATCCTCTTGTAATTGCAGTCAGCAATTCCGGGCAGGCAGCCCGTGTTATTGAGGCAGTAGAGAGAATGCGCGCGCACAGGGCGCTGACCATTGCCATTACATCGAATGCGGATTCGCTCCTTGCAAAGGCTGCAGAAAAAGTAATTGTTCCCATGATTCCGGAATTCGAAAAATCGCCGGGAGTCCGCACCTATGCAGTACTGCAAATGATCGTATATCTTCTGGCGATCCGAATGGGGGAAGTACGCCTGAAATATACGATGGATCAGGCGAATGCGTACCGGCAGGAACTGAAACGTCTGCCGGCAGAATTTTTGAATAAAAAAGAAGATGTATGCAAACTGGCGCTGGAAACCGCCAGGGCGTTTCAAGAGGCTGCCAGTGCGGAGATGATAGGCTGCGGCGCCGATTACGGAACAGCGTGGTATGCTCATGCGAAAATGTATGAGGCAGTGGGACTTCCTTCTGTCCATCTGGACAGCGAGAACTGGTTTCATGTGAATTATTTTGTGAAAGATGTAAAACGAACACTGACCATGGTGTTTGCGGCAAAAGGCAATGAGGCACAGAGCCGTACCCGAGAACTGACAGAGAGGCTGAACCAGATGGGAAGAGAATTTGTACTGGTAACCAATGATGAAAGTCTCCAGGCGGAATACCGTTTTCTCACGCCGGATTCTGGGAACTGTCTGTTCCAGCCCATGGCTGCGCATATGGTTCCGGCTCTCATTGCCGGATATCTTGCGGCAATGAGAGAAGAAGCTTACAGCCGAGGATTTGAGGGGATCTGGAAAGAAGAAAAAGGCATGTATTCTACCACGGTCTCAGAAAAGGTATTGCTGGATTAAAAATGATAAACGATGGAGGTTTTTAAAAATGCTGGATAGAATTCAGTTTCGAACAACAAAAGACGGAGTGATATCTCTGACGGATCAGATCAAAGAGTGTGTGAAGAATTCCGGTGTAAAGAGTGGAATTATGTGTGCGTTTATTACTCATACAACGGCGGCGTTGACAGTGAATTCATTTTGGGATCCGCTGGGGCATGAGGACATTCAGGACGAAATCCGCCGCCTGATACCGACCAGAGTGGATTTTAAACATCAGCATGATACTCCGGAGGATGCTGCGGGGCATGTGAAGTGTACGCTGATCGGCCCTTCCATGTCATTTATTATTGAAGATGGCAATCTATTGCTGGGACATTCTCAGGGAATTTATTTTCTGGAATTTGATGGTCCGCGTAACAGAGAGTGTTATATAAAGATCGTGTCGGAATAGGAGGAGAGCATGAAGAAGAGTGAACTTATTCGGAACAAGCCGTCAATCAAGCTGATGCAGGAGCGGTATGAATATTGGGAAAACGTTCCTTATCCGGGCCTGATAATGGATAACAAACCCGCCATCACACAGGTGGATATCGAGAAAGTGGGAGATTATCTTATCTATTTGGTCCGTGACCCGCTGGCGGCCTACGGAAAGGATCCGGCAGAACGTGTGGCTGAACGCCTTACGGCTGCAGAATGCATTGGGAATTCCGGTATGTTTCTGAGCTATACAGGTACCTATAAAGGGGCAAAAATCACCTGTGTCAGCGGTGGCAGCGGCTGTCCGGAAGTGGAATTAGCGATCAATGACTTTATGGAATATACAGACTGTTCTACTTTTCTCAGGGTGGGTACTTCCGGAGGCGTGGCAGAGAAAGTGAAAGTGGGAGACTGTGTGATCACTACGGGAGTTTACCGGGAGGACGGAACCTCGCGGGCTTATGTCGCGGATGGATTTCCGGCATATTGTCATTACGAAGTCGTCAATGCAATGGTTCAGGCAGCCGAGCAGTATCATTTTCCTTATAAGCTGGGCGTAACTGCCTGCATGGACAGTGACTTTGTCGGTAATGGACGCCCTTCTGTAGGAGGCTATCTGCAGCCGGAAAATATACAGAAGCTTGGTACATATAATCGCGCAGGTGTGCTCAATACGGATCGGGAATCATCCATTATTATGACAATGTGTAATCTGTTTGAACGAAGAGGCGGAGCGATTTTTAATGTAACAGACAATCTGATTTCCGGTCATAAATTTGAAGCAGGGGCAGGAACGGAAGTTTCTATAGAGCTGGCCCTGGAAGGAATCGCGATTCTTCATCAGATGGATAAGCAGAAAGAAGCTGTCGGGAAAGAAAACTGGTTTCCGGGGCTTGATAATATATAAGGAAAGGAATTGATTGTTATGAGCGAGAAAAGAAAAATTATGATTGACTGTGATCCGGGTACGGATGATTCCGTATGCATTATTATGGCGCTGACGCATCCGGACGTGGAACTTTTGGGGATTACAACAGAGAGCGGTAACCTGCCGGCAGACAAAACAGCAGCGAATGCTCTTAAAATTCTGGAATATATGGACCGTGGAGATATCCCGGTGGCACAGGGAATGATGCATCCAATGCTGCGTGAGTATCCAAAGGATCCGTACAGCCATGGTGAAGACGGACTGGGGAATCATTTCTTTCCGAAGCCAAAGTTAAAAACAACAGATCAGTCGCCGTCGCAGATGATCATAGATACGGTACTTGCGAACCCGGGCGAGGTGACGCTTGTCTGTACATCCTGTCTGACAAATGTTGCAGTTGCGTTTATGAGCCGTCCTGAAATCATTCCGCTGATTAAGGAGATTTATCATATTGGCGGCGCTTATGGAATTACCGAATATGCCTTCCGCAATGCTACCGGAGATAATCCGATGAGTGAATGGAATATTTATGTAGATCCGGAAGCTGCGAAAATCGTCTATGAATCGGATGTAAAGCTGACATCTATAGGTCTGGACATTGCATTCAATCCGGAGGCGGTGAACATTTCAGAAAAGACAATTGAGAAACTAAAAGGCCTGAATAACCGTCAGGCAAAATATACTCTGGAAATTATCGACTATATTGACGGAAATAATTCCATTAAAGATCAGGGAATTATGATTAATGGTCCGATTGACACAACAGCAATGTGCTGCTTCCTGAATCCGGATATCATGACGGATGTGAGGGAAATCAATGTGGCAATTGACTGCGGCGGTCAACTGACCAGGGGAATGACAATCTGGGACAGAAGAGATCACTTCCGCTGGGAACATCTGCCGAAAGTCCGTACAGTATTTGCTATTGATGGACAGAAATATCAGGAAACATTCTATGAAGCATTAGGCGGAAAATTATAATTGGAGGCAGAACGATGAGTCAGACACCGACTATTCATAATGCGGCAAAATACGGTGAGATTGCCAGGACTGTGTTAATGCCGGGCGACCCGCTGCGGGCCAAATATATTGCGGAGAAGTTTTTGGATGAACCAAAGCTGGTCAGTGATGTGCGGAATATTTACTGTTATACGGGGATATACCAAGGGAAAGAAGTTTCAGTGATGGCAAGTGGCATGGGTGCTGGTTCTATGAGTATTTATTCATATGAGTTGTTTCATTTTTATGGCGTGGACAGTATTATTCGTGTCGGATCAGCAGGAGGCATGCATCCAAGCCTGAAGCTGCGGGATATTGTAATAGCTATGACTGCTTCAACGGATAACGGCTATGCGGTACATTTTGATCTGCCGGGAACTCTGGCGCCCTGCGCGGATTATTCTTTGATTGAAAGAGCGGCTGCCTATGGGAAAGAGCATCAGCTTCCGGTTCGTGTGGGACCAGTCATTTCTGGGGAAGGTTTTTATTATTCGGATGAATGGTATGATAAATGGACCAGTATGGGAATACTGGCAGCGGAAATGGAGTCTGCGGCGCTGTATATAAATGCAGCTGAAGCAGGAAAGAAGGCAGTGGCTTTGTGTACAATAGCAGATTTGATGTTCAATGGCGAACAGTGTTCAACAAAGGAACGGCAGGAAAGCTTTGACGATATGATTCGAATGGCGCTGTCCATGGCTGACTAGAGATATAACAAGACGAATTCAAATGAAACCTGTAACCTGGGATGAAAGAAAAACAGTCCTCACAGACTTAAAATGTCTGTGAGGACTGTTTTTTATGAAATTAAAAAATTAAGTTAGTCCTATCTATTACGGTATTCCTGAAGGACATGCTGGATTCTTTCGTTAGGATTGAGCAGTGTGCTGATGGATCCGTCATGGTTGAGCGTATCGATCAGCAGTGCGATATATTTGCTCATGTCGCAATTAATATAATATGGCTTGGACAGCAGCTCTGGAGACTGGTAGATCAAATTTGTTGTCAGAATTCCTGTAATAATGCCGTCCTCGTATGCCTTGTCAAACTTGTCCATTCCGTTGGTGAACAGGCCGAACGTTGCTGCAGTATAGATTCGTTTTGCTTTCCTGCGCTTTAATTCGGTTGCAACCTCAATCATACTGTCTCCGGAAGAGATCATATCGTCGATGATGACGACGTCTTTGCCCTCTACGGAGCTTCCCAGGAATTCATGGGCAACAATGGGGTTACGTCCGTTGACTATCTTTGTATAATCGCGGCGTTTGTAGAACATACCCATATCAAGGCCAAGGACATTGGCAAGGTAAACGGCGCGGTTGGTGCCGCCTTCATCCGGGCTGATAATCATCATGTGTTCCGTGTCAATCTGAAGGTCGTCCACATTGCGCAGAAGGCCCTTGATAAACTGATAAGTCGGCGGTACAGTTTCGAAGCCGTTCAGAGGGATTGCATTCTGAACCCTTGGATCGTGCGCATCGAAAGTGATAATATTGTCTACACCCATGCGGACAAGTTCCTGGAGTGCAAGCGCACAGTCCAGAGATTCACGCCCGTTTCTTTTGTGCTGTCGGCTTTCGTATAAAAATGGCATGATGACGTTAATGCGCCGGCCTTTACCGCCGATTGCGGCAATGACGCGCTTTAGATTCTGAAAATGGTCATCCGGGGACATGTGGTTGATATTGCCCGTCAGGGAGTAGGTGATATTGTAGTTGCATACGTCTACCATAAGATAGAGATCCATCCCGCGTACGGATTCATTGATAATGCCCTTTGCCTCGCCGGAACCGAATCTCGGCACAGCACAGTCTACAATGTAAGTATCCTTTTCGTATCCGGAGAATGCTACATCATCCTTGTGCTCAATGGCACTTTCCCTTCTCCATTTGACCAGGTAATCATTGACCTTTTTTCCGAGTTCCTCGCAGCCCACGACCGGAATCAGGCCCAGAGCGCCAACTGGAATGTTTTCTAGAGTTCTTTCTGTGCGGTGTAACATGAGTGTTCCTCCCTGTTTTTGATTAATTTCTTTTTGATTCTGATATCATCGCCAATCAGTTTGACCATCGTGTAATTACTGGTAATTCTGGAGAAGGACCGTTCTGTATAAAGGTCGGCCAGAGTGTCCAGAGACAGATTGGTTGATATAATGGTTGATTTGCGGCTGAGCAGCCGTTCATTAATGCAGGTAAAAAACTGTGATGCCACAAATGAGTTCGTGAATTCTGTTCCAAGATCATCGACAATCAGCAGATCGCAGTCAAATATATACTCATACATATTCTGCGCATCAATATTGTTTTTGTCAAATGTATTTTTGGCTAGAATTGAAAAAAACTTTGAAGATGAAAAGTAGAGAACGGAATATTCTCTGTCCATCAGTTCTTTTGCAATACAGTTAGAAAGGAAAGTTTTGCCTACTCCTACGTCCCCGTAGAGGAAGAGGTTGTTAAATTCTGTTCCGAATGTGTCGGCGAAATGATGGCATAGCTTAAGGGCATCCTGTATTACCTGCATGGAAGAACGCCCTGTTTTAGTGTCTATATAATTGTTGGAATAGTAATCTAGAGAAAAGGTGCCGAAGTTCTCCTGCTTTAGAACCTGCTTCAGATTGGACTGTTCATAGAGGATGCCAATTACGGCCTTCTTAAAGCAGTGGCACTTCTGATTGCCGATGTAGCCGGTATCCATGCAGTCTTTACAGTCATAAATAGGTTCCAGATAATCCTCAGGGAATCCTCCCGAATGCAGAAGTTCTTTTTTACTGCTTCTCAGAATCGCCAGTTCCTCTTTCAGGGAATCTATGGCCTTGTCGTCCCCATTCAACAGTTTGCGGCCGTACTGGACGGACAGAATGGAAATGGATTCATCGATCGATTTGAATTCCGGAAGCTTTTTATACACCTCTCCATAATGTCTGGTCAATCTATCGTGATTACGGAGCTGGCGCTGTTCATAATCACGCATAATGGCCTGATATTGTGATGCTTTAAGTCCCAAGTTTATGCTCCTTTTAATTACTGTTTAATAGTTGCTCTTCCAGCGATTCCATGTCGTAGGCGCGTCTTTCGAAGTTGTTAAGATTCTTGGTGACTGGCTTCTGCCTTGAGTCAGAAGACTTCCTGGAAGATTTTTCTTTCTGGAAGGCGGCGTCCAGAACAGCGATATCTTTCAGATGGATTACCTGATTTTCATTCCATTTGGTGAGGATCGAATCAGCATATTCAAAACTGGGCTGATGGGTAGCTGTTATAGTCCGGCTGCAGGCTTCCTGAATGATATCGAGAGTAAAGCCGAATTCCTCCGTCCATTTCTTAATATAAGAAAGTTCAGCTGCTGCGGGTCCTCTGTTCTTAATACCAAATGCATTCAGAACGGTGTAGCAGTTCTTATTGTATGCCGAGGAATGCTGGCGGGCCTGTTCGACCGAAGTGATACCACTGTCTGACCAGGAGAGGGCAACTTTCTGAATATAGTGAATACTTCTATGACCGTTCTCAACGCAGGATTCAATCAGATATTCGATTAAATCGGCTGACATGCCAAGTGTCTCATAAAAATATGTAATAGCGTCCACATCGGTGCTGGACAAGGTCTTGCCGAGGTACTGTTCCGCTATGAAAAGAAGCGACTTTAATTCTTTTTGCGCTTTGAAGGAAGTCAGGGGAATTGCTTTTGACTTCGGTTCAGCCGGACACGCAGCTGCAGGCTGCGAGGCTGGCTGTGCAGCGGGCTTCCGCTCTCTGGCTGCCGGCTTTGCAGTGGCAGGAGCGCCCTTCAAGGCAGTTACTTTTCTTGGGGCGATGGAGGGGGTCCGTTCCAGTTCAATTCCAATGATCCGGCCTTCTTCATCTTTTTCCAGGCTTAAAAGCCCTTCAGATTCCCAAAATCTGAAGGCCCTCAGAATATCGTTCTCGGTGTTGTTCAGACAATCAGCAATCGTAGAGATTGTGAGAGAAGAACAGGGATCATCGAGATGCCTCAGCAGGAATAAATAGACCTTTACAAATTCACCGTTCGCCTGGATCATATAGTTATCTATAAAATCATTTGTAACCAGGGTCACGTTTGTCTGGAATTTATTCTTCAATGTCAGTGTTTTCATAAATTATGTTTCCCCACCCTTCGCTTTTTTGCAACCGTTCAAGCAGGCCTGAACGGTGACCTTTTCTTACCAGAGTATGTCAGATCGAATACATACCCGGCTGAATGTTCCGCTTAGTAGGATGATTAAGGCAGATTTAAAAAGCGCAGCCGTATCTGCGCTGGTTAAATCGGGGTTAATCAGGCCGCTGAGCGGGAAGGTCAGGCGGGTGCAGTATTAGTCTTAAATAGATTTAACTCTTATGCGTATAGGTATTATAGCACCTTATTGTTGAGGGACAAAGTGTTTTTTAGTGGGTAAAACAGAGTTTTTTGTAGATAACTGTGTGGGGAAAGTGTGGATAAGTTTTATTTTAACAGTTCTTCCCCGATATTTACTACATCTCCAGCTCCCATAGTTATCAACAGGTCACCGGGTTTACAGTTCTCTCTTAAGAAATCTTCGATTTCCTCAAAACACGGAAAATAATGTGAGTCGGTTCCCAGTTTTGAGAGCTCCTGCGCCAGATCGCTGGAGGATATTCCCAGCGTATCCGTTTCTCTTGCGGCGTAGATATCTGCTAAGACCACATGGTCCGCATGGGACAGAGCCTCTGCAAACTCATGGAAAAATGCCTTTGTCCGGGTGTAAGTGTGGGGCTGGAATACACACCACAGTCCTTCGTGCGGATAGTGCTTTGCAGCCTTTAAGGTTGCGGCAATTTCTGTGGGATGGTGGGCATAATCATCCACGATTGTGGTGCCGTTTAGGGTGCCCTTGTATTCAAAACGGCGGTCTGTCCCGGAGAAGGAGATCAGCCCCTTCTGTATCATATCGCTGGAACGCCAAGCAGCTCTGCAACTGCGATAGAAGCAAGCGCATTGGAAACATTGTGGTCTCCGGTGACAGAAAGGACAACGTGTTCTGCAGGAGTTCCGTTCCGAAGCAGGTCAAAAGAGACACAGCCTTTATCGTCGTAACTGATATTCTGCGCGCTGTAGTTGGAATCCGGGGAACTTCCGTAAGTGATGACGCTGCAGTTAAGCCCATCGCAGATCTCTTCATAGTTCTGTATATTTGAATTGATAACAAGGGTTCCGTCGGGAGGGAGCAGGGATGCAAACTGGTGAAATGAATGACGGATATCTTCCAGGTCTTTGAAAAAGTCCAGATGATCTTCTTCTATATTGAGGATAACGCTGATTCTGGGGTAAAAATCCAGAAAGCTGTTTGTATATTCACAGGCTTCCGTAATAAAGGTTTCGGAATTACCTACACGTATGTTGCCGCCGATGGCCTGCAGAATGCCGCCAACCGATATAGTTGGGTCCAGATTTCCTTCCAGGAGAATATGGGAAATCATGGAGGTGGTTGTGGTCTTCCCATGTGTTCCGGAAACGGCAATGGGATTCTTATAGTTTTTCATCAGCTGTCCAAGCAGTTCTGCCCTGGTAAGCATCGGTATCTTACGTGCAACTGCTTCAATCAGCTCCGGATTATCACGGCTGATAGCAGCAGTGTAAACCACACATTCAATCCCATCTATAATATTGCCGGCCTTCTGTCCGTAAAATATGCGGGCACCCTTGTCTTCCAGCTGCTGAGTTAGTGGTGACTTTCTGGAATCAGAACCAGATACTGTAAATCCTTCTTTTAGAAGTATCTCGGCCAGACCACTCATGCTGATGCCGCCAATCCCTATAAAATGGATATGAATTGGTTTTTTGAAATTGATCTTATACATAAATTTATTCCTTCTCCTTTAAAAAAATCTTAAAATTTGTCATAAACATTAACTGCTTTTTATATTATACTATATATGGGGAAATTTTAAAGATGTTCTTTTTGTGCAAAATTAACAAAAAGGCAAAACGTTCCGCTAAAAATTTGTAAAAAATGTGTGCGGGAGATAAAAGTGTGTTATAATAAACCCAACTAACTAGAAATGAGGTGACGACATGATTAAAAAGGAAATGATTGCAATGCTGTTAGCAGGAGGACAGGGCAGTCGATTGGGAGTCCTTACCGCAAAAGTGGCCAAGCCGGCAGTAGCATTTGGCGGAAAGTACCGTATTATTGATTTCCCGCTCAGTAACTGTATTAATTCAGGCGTAGATACCGTGGGTGTTTTAACACAGTATCAGCCTTTACGATTGAATACTCATATTGGAATTGGAATTCCGTGGGATTTGGACCGCAATGTCGGAGGGGTGACGATTCTTCCGCCGTACGAGAAGAGTACAAGCAGTGAGTGGTATACAGGGACAGCGAATGCGATTTACCAGAACCTCGACTATATGGAGACCTATAACCCTGATTATGTACTGATTCTTTCAGGAGATCACATTTATAAGATGGATTATGAAGTGATGCTGGATTTCCACAAGGCGAATAAAGCTGATGTCACCATAGCCGCCATGCCGGTACCGATGGAGGAAGCAAGTCGTTTTGGTATTGTCGTTACAGATGATGAGAGCAGGATTAAAGAATTTGAAGAGAAACCGGAAAAACCGAGCAGCAACCTGGCATCAATGGGTATCTACATATTCAGCTGGCAGGTACTGAAGGATGCGTTGCTTAAACTTTCGGAACAGCCGAATTGTGATTTCGGAAAGCATATCATTCCGTACTGCCACGAGAATGGCAAGCGGATGTTTGCATATGAGTACAACGGCTATTGGAAAGATGTCGGAACACTGAGTTCTTACTGGGAAGCGAATATGGAATTAATCGATATTATTCCCGAGTTCAACCTCTATGAAGAATTCTGGAAGATCTATACCAACAGTGCCAACATTCCACCACAGTATATTTCGGAACAGTCCGTAGTTGACAGATGTATTATCAGCAACGGTTCGGAGATCTACGGCGAGATTCATAATTCTGTGCTTGGAGGCGGTGTAACTGTAGGTAAGGGGAGCATTATCAGAGACTCCATTATTATGAGGGATGTTACCATTGGAGATAACTGCGTGATTGATAAGGCGATTATTGCCGAGGGAACCAGGATTGGCAGCAATGTCGTGATTGGAATAGGAAGCGAAGTTCCGAACAAAGAAAAACCGAATATTTACGGCGGCGGTCTTGCAACTATCGGTGAGAATTCAGAGATACCGTCAGGAGTACAGATCGGTAAGAATACCGCCATTAGTGGTGTTACGTCCATAGAGGATTACAGCGCCGGAGTACTTGCAAGCGGAGAGACATTAATAAAGGCAGGTGATCGTGTATGAGAGCAGTAGGTATTATCTTAGCAGGCGGAAATAACAGAAAGATGCTGGAACTGACTTCCAAACGTGCTGTTGCAGCGATGCCTGTAGCTGGCAGTTACAGGGCAATTGATTTTGCGTTGAGCAACATGACAAACTCCCATATTCAGAAGGTGGCCGTGCTGACACAATATAATGCAAGATCCCTGAATGAACATTTGAATTCATCCAAATGGTGGGATTTTGGGAGAAAGCAGGGCGGGCTGTTTGTATTCACCCCTACGATTACGGCAGAGAATGGTTACTGGTACCGTGGAACGGCGGATGCTGTCTATCAGAATCTGGATTTCCTGAAGAAGTGCCATGAGCCGTATGTAATCATTACATCAGGAGATGCGGTGTACAAGCTTGACTATAATAAAGTGCTTGAGTACCACATCGCGAAGAAAGCAGACATTACAGTCGTGTGTAAGGATCTGGAAGCCGGGGAGGACGCTACCCGCTTTGGTACCGTGCGCATGAATGAATCCGCAAGGATTGAAGAGTTTGAGGAAAAGCCGATGGTGGCTCACTCACATACGATTTCTACTGGTATCTATGTCATCAGGAGAAGACAGCTTATCGACCTCATCGAGCACTGTGCAGAAGAGGAAAGACATGATTTTGTAACCGATATTCTGATTCGTTATAAGAATCTGAAGAAAATATACGGTTATAAGATAAACAGCTACTGGAGTAACATCTCAACAGTGGACGCATATTACCAGACAAATATGGATTTCCTGAAACCGGAAGTGCGCAGCTATTTCTTTAAGGAGCTTCCGCCGGTGAATTCCAAGGTCAGTGATCTTCCGCCGGCTAAGTATAATCCGGGGGCGGTTGTTAAGAACAGTCTCATCGGAAGCGGAAGTATCATTAACGGAACCGTTGAAAATTCCGTGTTATTCAAGAAGGTATTTGTGGGCAATAACTGCGTTATCAAGAACTCTATCATCCTGAACGACGTTTATCTTGGGGACAATACTTACATTGAAAACTGTGTAGTAGAGAGTCGCGATACGATAAGAGCGAACACAAGGCATGTTGGTGAAAATGGTGTGAAAGTGGTAGTTGAGAAAAACGAACGGTATGCATTATAAAGGTTAGGCTTATTGAGTCATGTCTCAATAGGGCGCAGAACTAATGCAGGCGGAGAAAGGAGACTTGAACATTATGCAAATCACAGATGTGCGTGTGCGCAAGGTGGCAAAGGAAGGGAAGCTGAAGGCAGTTGTTTCTATCACAATTGACGACGAATTTGTTGTCCATGATATTAAAGTGATAGAAGGTGAGAAGGGCCTGTTTATCGCAATGCCGAGCAAGAAAGCTCTTGACGGTGAATACCGTGACATCGCGCACCCAATCAATTCCGGGACCAGAGAGCGTATTCAAAGTACAATCCTGGAGAAGTATTCCCAGTCAATAGAGGACGAGCCGGAAACAGTTCTTGGGGAAATGTAAATGTAGTAAATGGAAGGCTGCTGCAGCTCATGCGAGCTTGCAGCAGCCCGTTTTTTTCAAAAGAGGGGTCTGACCCCTTTGCATCTGATTGTTATAACTTCACAAAGATACGTTATTTATAGATTTGAGCCGGTCTGTCTGAAAATCCATTATTTTACCTGTGCGTGGGTGTTTAAACTTCAAACGGCAGGCAAACAGCTGAAGCCCGCAGGATTCCGAAACTTTTCCAGATTCCCGGCCGTACTTCCTATCACCGGCGATGGGGGTTCCCATATGTGCCATCTGTACTCTGATCTGGTGGTGACGGCCTGTTTCCAGGGTGATCTCCGCCAGTGAGCGGGCAGTATCCGGATTGGATTCTATAATTTTATAATGCAGGAGCGCTTTTTTTGCACCCGGAGTTTCAGGTGTGCAGACCTTTGCCGTATTGTTTCTGCCGTCTTTTACAAGGTAATCTGCCAGATCTCCCTCCATGGCGGAGGGGATTCCGGTGAGGAGCGCACGGTAATGCTTGCCGAATCCAAACCGGGTCAGCTGTTTGTTCAGGCCCCGGGCGGCAGCAGGTGTCTTGGCAAATACGAGAAGACCTTCCACCGGCTGATCCAGGCGGTGGATGACGGCGAGGTAGGGCGGCTGTTTTCCGGGATGGTTTTTATGGATATGGTTTTTCAGAATACTGATCATATCGGGGGTTCCTATTCGGCTGCTTTGGGTTGGTATTCCGGCCGGTTTGACACAAACGATGATGTCCTCGTCTTCATATAAGATGTCCGGGTTCATTTTATTTACTCCTTTGCTGGTATATCCTTGACTTTTCAGAAAAATCTGACTACACTGATTATCGTATAAAAGAAAAGCGAGGTCAAGTATGATAACATATCTGCTGTTAATAATAGGGTTTTTTCTGCTGATAAAAGGTGCGGATTTTTTTGTGGACGGAAGTTCAAGCATTGCAAAGATATTACGGGTGCCATCCATTATTATCGGCCTGACGATCGTCGCTTTTGGGACAAGCATGCCGGAGGCCTCCGTCAGTATAACGGCTGCCCTCCAGGGGAAAAATGACCTTGCAGTCAGTAATGTGATAGGTTCCAATATATTTAATCTGCTGGTCGTACTTGGGGCAAGCGCGATGGTGCGTCCAATTCAGGTGAAGTGGTCTATACTGAAAAGAGAGTTCCCATTTTCTATAATAATCACTTTGGTTTTATTGCTGGGGCTTACCGGATTTCATTTCAGCGGCATACTTGAAAATGACAGAGAATACGTACTTACAAGAGGCGCGGGAATTTTTCTTCTGGTTCTGTTTATCGGATTTTTATGCGTCGCAGTGACCGATGCCATGCACTCCCGCAGGCAAATGGAACAGTCGGGGGAGCCTGTAGAGGAATATGAAGTCTTGACTCCTCTTCGCAGTGTGGGTTATATTGTAATTGGGATAGCTGGAATCATTATCGGAGGCAACTTTGTTGTGGACAGCGCAACGGAGATTGCACTGAGTTTTGGACTAAGCCAGACATTTATCGGGCTTTCTATAGTGGCACTGGGGACTTCCCTGCCCGAGCTGGTAACTTCAATGGTGGCAGCTAAAAAGGGGGAAAATGATCTCGCACTGGGCAATGTGGTTGGCTCTAATATATTTAACATTCTGTTGATCTTAGGGGCTTCCGCATCTATTACACCGATTACTGTGAACGCTTTCGCGGTTTGGGATACGGTGATCCTGATCGTGGCAAGTTTTCTGGTGTATGTGTGCGCTGTCAGCAGAAAGGGATTGTCTAAGCTGGAAGGCTTATTGTTTCTGCTGTTTTATGCAGGATTTTTTGTATATATTCTGACAAGGTAGGTGGAAAAGATGAAGAACCAGGATTGGGAACGATTTGGGGAAGATATCCGCAGGACGGTGCAGGATGCTGTGGATTCCCAGGATTTTAACAGATTAAACCAGACAATTACAAATACCGTTAATCATGCCATGGATGGACTGGAAAAAGGCATTCATACAATGGGGGATGCTGTAGGGGACGCAGTTGACAAGACTGCGAAGAACTTTAAAAATCAATCCTGGCAGAACAGCCGCCGGCAGTCCAACGGGAATACATACAGGTACCAGGGAGGCCCGGGGCAGGAAAACGCAGGTTACAGATGGAACCCGGATTCCAGACAAAGTCGGGAACAGGGATGGCAGGGACAAAGAACGCAGGACCGCGCAGCGAATGCAGGCGTACAGTACCGAACCGTGCAGAATTCCCCGTCTGTTCAGAAGAATACCAGACTGTTTGTAAGCACGACCGGAACCAAAGTCGGAGGGGTTATTCTTGCTGCTGCAGGTTATACACTGGGAATCTCCATGCTTTTATTGCTGATACTCGTTGTGGTCGTGGGAATCACTGCATTTGATTTCAGCAGCAGTTTCCGGGTGACAGCATGCGTGCTGGGGGCGTTTCTGGCGGCTGGGGCCATTCTCGCTGGTGTCGGGACAAACCTTCTTGGAAAAGTGAAGCGATTCCGTGGATATATCAGAGAAATGGGCGGAAAAGAATACTGTGAAATCAAGGAGTTGTCACAGCGCCTGAAAAAAACCCCCAAGTATATCGTAAAAGATCTTGAAAAGATGATAAATAAAGGCTGGTTCCGGCAAGGGCATTTGGACAGCCAGAGAACCTGCCTGATCGTCAGCAATGAGGCCTATGCCCAGTATACAGATCTCATGCAGCGCATAGAAAAGCAGAAACAGGAGGAACGTCTGGAGAAAGCGCGCCGGGCTGAGGAGGATATGAATATGGACCCGCAGGTAAAAGAGATTATCCAGGCGGGGGATGAGTATATCAAAAAGATCGAAAAATGTAATGATGCGATTCCGGGGGAAGAGATTTCGGCGAAGATATCCCGTATACAGACCCTGGTGGACCGGATTTTTGACCGGGTTGAACAGAATCCGGAGAATGTGCCGGATATCCGGCGGATGATGGAGTATTATCTGCCGACAACAGTCAAGCTTCTGGAGGCCTATGAGGAGCTGGATGCACAGCCGGTTCAGGGAGCCAATATTATTTCATCCAAGAGTGAGATCGAGAAAACTCTGGATACTTTAAATGCAGCGTTTGAGAAACTTCTGGACAGCTTGTTCCAGGATACGGCCTGGAATGTATCGGCTGATATATCGGTTCTGAACACAATGCTGGCACAGGAGGGACTTACCAAGGACGACTTTAAAAAGTAGAAAAAATTAGATGCAGACTTACCGGATGGAGGAAGTAAAATGAACAACGAATTTGAAGGATTTGCAGGAACCCCTGAACTGACGCTGGAACCTTTCCAAGAACAAAAACAGGCAGTAGAGGTCGTGGAGAAAGAAGAAGTTGTATTTGATGACAACATATTGACGGACGAAGAAAGACGGGCAGTCGATAACTTTGCAAACCAGATCGACCTGACCAATTCTTCCGTTATTCTTCAGTATGGGGCAGGCACGCAGAAGAAGATGGCGGACTTTTCGGAGACGGCGCTGGAGAACGTAAAGACGAAAGACCTGGGGGAAATCGGAGACCTTTTGTCTGGCGTAGTGAAAGAGCTGAAGGATTTTGATGAAGAGGAAGAGAAGGGGTTCCTGGGGATATTTAAGAAGACTTCTAATAAAATAAATGCCATGAAGTCAAAGTATACTAAGGCGGAGACAAACATTAACCAGATATGTAAAGTGCTTGAGAACCACCAGGTACAGCTGTTAAAAGATATTGCGATACTGGACAAAATGTATGAGGTGAATCTGACCTACTTTAAAGAACTTTCCATGTATATACTGGCAGGAAAAAAGAAGCTGCAGGAGGTACGTACCACGAAACTTCCGGAACTGCTGAATAAGGCCCAGAGAGACGGTCTGCCGGAGGATGCACAGGCCGCCAGAGACCTGGACTCCATGTGCAACAGATTTGAAAAGAAAATACATGACCTCGAGCTGACCCGCACCATTTCAATCCAGACCGCGCCTCAGATCCGCCTCGTGCAGGGGAATGACACCCTTATGGTAGAAAAGATCCAGTCCACGATAGTAAATACCATACCATTGTGGAAGAGTCAGATGGTTCTGGCTCTCGGTGTGGAGCATTCGGCTCAGGCAGCAGCAGCTCAGCGCGAAGTGACAGACATGACAAATCAGCTGCTGCGTAAGAACGCCGAGAAACTGAAGCTGGCAACAGTTGAAACTGCCAAAGAGTCAGAACGTGGAATTGTAGACATTGAAACGCTGAAGATGACGAACGAATCTCTGATTTCTACGCTCGACGAAGTGATGCACATCCAGCAGGAGGGCAGACAGAAACGCCGCGAGGCAGAGCAGGAGATGATGCGTCTGGAGGGCGAGCTGAAACAGAAGCTGCTGCAGGTTCAGGGATAAGATAACGTTACAGTCCGACAGGATCATGATTAGCGGAGGAGAATCCCTTGACAAAGAGAGGGTTTTCGAGTAGAATCACAGTTACTACAGGCGATGAACGGGAATAGTATATGCAGGAAACGATACAGAGAGGAGGCTGTTAGGTGTGAGGCCTTTGCGGAGAATGTATAGAACCGGCCCGGGAGCTGCTGTGTGAAAGCACGGCGTAGAACCGGCGTTAACGGTGTTTGAGTGAGCTGCGTCAGGGGATGCAGTTAATTAGGGTGGTACCGCCGAGACTTTCGGTCCCTTTTTGGAGGGGAAGAAGGTCCCGGCGTTTTGTATATTTAAGTATAACCAGCATACCAGGGATACCTGACTATACAAAAACACCGGGACAGCACGACTTCCTGACACATGAAATACGGGGCAGGGGCCCTGGAGAATGGAAAAGGAGACATATTATGGCTAAGGAAAAGAAACTGGTTGAATCAATCACATCAAGAGACGAGGACTTTGCACAATGGTATACAGATGTAGTCCGTGAGGCAAAGCTGTGCGACTATTCGGGAGTAAAGGGATGTCTGAATTATCTGCCCAATGGGTATGCAATCTGGGAGAATATCCAGAGCGGCCTCGACAGGAGGTTTAAAGAGACCGGAGTAGAGAATGTCTATCTTCCTGTTCTGATCCCGGAGGCACTGCTTCAGAAGGAATCGGATCATATTGAAGGATTTGCTCCTGAAGTGGCATGGGTAACTCACGGAGGCCTGGAGAGACTGCAGGAAAGATTCTGCATCAGGCCTACATCAGAGACCATGTTCTGTGATTTGTGGAGCAGAACAGTGCAGTCATACCGGGACCTGCCGAAAGTATGGAATCAGTGGTGTTCCGTGTTGCGCTGGGAAAAGACCACGAGACCGTTCCTGCGTTCCAGAGAATTCTTGTGGCAGGAAGGACATACGATCCATGCAACATACGAAGAGGCAGAGCAGCGGACATTGACCATGCGTGATGTATATAGAGACTTTATTCAGGATGACCTTGCAATTCCTCTGATTTCCGGGCGGAAAACAGAAAGTGAAAAATTTGCCGGGGCGCAGGACACATACACAGTGGAGGCGCTGATGCACGATGGAAAGGCACTGCAGTCCGCAACAAGCCATTTCTTCGGAAACGCATTTCCGGATGCGTTTGACATCAAATATGCGGATAAGAACAACGAGCTGCATAGTGTATATGAGACATCCTGGGGCCTGTCCACCAGAATCATCGGCGCCATTATCATGGTGCACGGCGATGACAGCGGCCTGGTGCTGCCGCCGAGAATTGCGCCTGTCCAGACGAGAGTGATTCCGATCGCCCAGCACAAAGAAGGCGTTCTCGAGAAGGCGAACGAACTGCTTGGCGCCCTGAAGGATGCGGGCTATAAGGCGAAGATCGATGATTCGGAAAAGAGTCCCGGATGGAAATTCAGTGAGCAGGAGATGCTCGGCATTCCGACCAGAATAGAGATCGGTCCAAAAGATATTGAAAACAATCAGGTTGTAGTAGTACGGCGCGATACGAGAGAAAAGATCGTCGTATCAATGGATGAGATCACTACAAAACTGGGCGATATCCTTGAAACAATCCAGAAAGATATGTTTGACAGGGCAAAAGCATTTCTGGATGCCCATATAGACAGCGCGGTAACGATGGAAGAAATGAACGAAAAATTCCAGGGCAACCGTGGATTCATCAAAGCAATGTGGTGTGGTGACGAGGCTTGTGAAGACGAAATCAAAACCCAGACAGGAGGTGCATCTTCCAGATGTATCCCGGATGACGAGGAACATCTCTCAGACGTGTGCATCTGCTGCGGAAAACCGGCGAAGCATATGGTCTACTGGGGGAAAGCATACTAAAAGCTGCGCGGAGGGGTCAGTCGCTTCTGCAAAGGGGTCTGACCCTTTTGCGGAGGGGTCTGACCCCTTTGAACATCAAGAAACAAAAAAGTTCCGTAAAAATCATCGAAAATCCCTTGACTTTCCCGCAAAAACGTAATAAACTAATTTAGCGTGCATAAAAAGGCATTATTTTTTGGCGCGTAAATCAAGATAATTACGATTATCTGCAACCCCTTTCCACATAAGTGAGAAGGAAACGAAAGAATCATAGGAGGTGAAAAAGAATGCCAACATTTAACCAGTTAGTTAGAAAAGGACGTCAGACTTCTGAAAAGAAATCAACAGCACCGGCACTTCAGAAAGGATACAACTCTCTGCAGAAACGTGCTACGAATGTATCTGCACCACAGAAAAGGGGTGTATGTACAGCTGTTAAGACAGCTACACCAAAGAAGCCTAACTCAGCTCTGAGAAAAATCGCCAGAGTTCGTCTCTCTAATGGAATCGAAGTAACGAGCTATATCCCGGGTGAAGGACATAACCTGCAGGAGCATAGTGTTGTTCTGATCCGTGGAGGAAGAGTTAAGGACCTGCCAGGTACAAGATACCATATCGTAAGAGGTACACTTGATACAGCAGGTGTTGCTAAGAGAAGACAGGCTCGTTCTAAATACGGCGCTAAGAGACCAAAAGACGCAAAATAAAAGCGGCTTTTAAAGGTTTGTCTAATTAGCAGATTATGTAACTAAACAGTTAAATCGTATCACAAACAGAACTATGATTATCGAATCTTATTGAACATTAGCAGTTCAATAAGTAAAGGTTGCGGATTTATGCAGGCGCTTATTGTCATTCAAAAGATGAAGCGCTGACTTTTATAGACAGGTCCCGCGGCCACGAGCACATGAAGTGCGATTTCCATAGAAAGACACATGTGAGTACCGATGAATTAATCCCGGCAGAGACCGGAAATAATGATTAAGGAGGGAAGGACCGTGCCACGTAAAGGACATACTCAAAAAAGAGATGTATTAGCGGATCCAATATACAACAATAAGGTTGTTACCAAGCTTATCAACAACATTATGTTAGATGGTAAGAAGGGTGTAGCACAGAAGATTGTATACGGAGCGTTTGAGAGAGTTGAGGCAAAGGCTGATAAGCCGGCTATCGAGGTTTTCGAGGAAGCAATGAACAATATCATGCCGGTTCTCGAAGTAAAGGCAAGACGTATCGGTGGTGCAACTTATCAGGTGCCGATCGAAGTAAGAGCAGACAGAAGACAGGCTCTTGCACTTCGCTGGTTAACAACCTATTCTCGTAACAGAGGCGAGAAGACAATGGAAGAAAGGCTTGCAAATGAAATTTTGGATGCAGCCAACAACACTGGTTCATCAGTGAAGAAGAAAGAAGATATGCATAAGATGGCAGAGGCAAATAAAGCATTTGCTCACTACCGTTTTTAATTAGGAGGAAAAAATCTTGGCTGGAAGAGAATATCCACTAGAAAGGACCAGGAATATAGGGATTATGGCTCATATCGATGCTGGTAAGACAACATTGACAGAGCGTATCCTGTATTATACTGGTGTAAACTATAAGATAGGTGATACTCACGAGGGTACTGCGACCATGGACTGGATGGAGCAGGAACAGGAGAGAGGTATCACAATTACTTCAGCTGCTACAACATGTCACTGGACTTTGGAAGAAAAGACGAAGCCAAAGCCGGGTGCCCTGGAACATCGAATTAACATCATCGATACACCGGGACACGTTGACTTTACCGTAGAAGTTGAACGTTCACTTCGTGTGCTGGATGGAGCCGTAGGTGTATTCTGTGCTAAGGGCGGTGTTGAGCCTCAGTCAGAAAACGTATGGCGTCAGGCTGACACATACAATGTACCGAGAATGGCGTTCATCAATAAGATGGACATTCTGGGAGCTGATTTTTACAATGCTGTAGAGCAGATCAAGAACAGACTTGGTAAAAATGCAATTTGTCTTCAGCTGCCAATCGGTAAAGAAGATGAATTCAAAGGAATCATCGACTTAATGGAGATGCAGGCTTATATCTATAATGATGAAAAAGGCGAAGACATTTCTGTAGTAGAGATTCCGGACGATATGAAAGACGACGCAGAACTGTACCGTACAGAATTAGTCGAGAAGATCTGCGAATTAGACGACGATCTGATGCTGGAATACCTGGAGGGCGAAGAACCTTCTGTTGAAGCACTGAAGGCTGCCCTGAGAAAGGGAACCTGCGAGTGTACAGCTGTTCCGGTATGCTGCGGTACAGCATACAGAAACAAAGGTGTCCAGAAGTTATTGGATGCAGTGATCGAATATATGCCGGCGCCGACAGATATCCCGCCAATCGAAGGTGTGGATGCGGACGGAAACAACGTGGTGAGACATTCATCTGATGAAGAACCATTCTCAGCACTGGCATTTAAGATTATGACAGACCCGTTTGTAGGTAAGCTTGCTTACTTCAGAGTATACTCCGGTTCTATAAACTCCGGTTCTTACGTGCTGAACGCAACAAAAGGCAAAAAAGAACGTGTTGGACGTATCCTTCAGATGCATGCCAATAAGAGAGCAGAACTGGATAAAGTATATGCAGGAGACATCGCAGCTGCTATCGGATTCAAGTTCACAACAACAGGGGATACAATCTGTAACGAACAGCATCCGGTTATCCTGGAGTCTATGGAATTCCCAGAGCCGGTTATCGAGCTCGCAATAGAGCCGAAGACAAAGGCTTCTCAGGGCAAACTTGGAGAATCCCTTGCAAAACTTGCGGAGGAAGACCCGACATTCCGTGCACACACAGATAAAGAGACAGGACAGACAATCATCGCAGGTATGGGTGAGCTTCATCTGGAGATCATCGTAGACAGACTTCTGCGTGAATTCAAGGTAGAGGCTAACGTAGGCGCGCCGCAGGTTGCTTACAAAGAGTCCTTCACAAAACCTGTTGATGTAGACAGCAAGTATGCAAAACAGTCAGGTGGACGTGGACAGTATGGACACTGTAAAGTTAAATTTGAGCCAATGGATGTCAATGGAGAAGAGATTTACAAGTTCGACTCCAGCGTAGTCGGCGGATCGATTCCAAAAGAATATATTCCGGCTGTAGGCCAGGGTATCGAAGAAGCTATGAAATCCGGTATCCTCGGAGGATTCCCGGTTGTTGGTGTTCATGCGACTGTATATGATGGTTCTTACCATGAAGTCGATTCAAGTGAAATGGCATTCCACATTGCCGGCTCTCTCGCATTTAAAGATGCCATGAGAAAATCATCACCTGTACTTCTTGAGCCAATCATGAAAGTAGAAGTCACAATGCCTGAAGAATATATGGGAGATATCATCGGTGATATTAACTCCCGCCGTGGACGTATTGAAGGTATGGATGATCTGGGCGGCGGTAAAATTGTCCGCGCATTCGTGCCATTGTCCGAGATGTTTGGCTATTCCACAGACCTCCGTTCCAGAACACAGGGACGCGGAAACTACTCCATGTTCTTCGAGAGCTACGAGCCAGTTCCGAAGTCTGTACAGGAAAAAGTGTTATCCAATAAAAATGCCTAAATATCAGAAAAAGGCTTGAAAAACCCGGCCTTTTGAAATATAATCAGAATTAGCCGAGTAAAAGCGAAAACCAATAAAATGCCCGAAAATGGGCTATATATTAAGGAGGATTATTCAAAATGGCAAAAGCTAAATTTGAAAGAACAAAACCACATGCTAATATTGGTACCATTGGACACGTTGACCATGGTAAAACAACATTAACAGCTGCTATTACAAAGACACTTTCTCAGAGAGTTGCTGGTAACGCAGCAGTTGATTTCGAAAACATTGATAAAGCTCCAGAGGAAAGAGAACGTGGTATCACAATCTCTACAGCTCACGTTGAGTATGAGACAGACAAACGTCACTATGCACACGTTGACTGCCCAGGACATGCTGACTATGTAAAGAACATGATCACAGGTGCTGCTCAGATGGACGGAGCTATCCTTGTTGTAGCTGCTACTGACGGTGTTATGGCTCAGACAAAAGAGCATATCCTTCTGTCCCGTCAGGTAGGTGTACCTTATATCGTAGTATTCATGAACAAATGCGATATGGTAGACGATGAAGAGCTTCTTGAATTAGTAGAGATGGAAATCCGTGAACTTCTTGACGAGTATGAGTTCCCGGGAGATGATACACCGATCATCCAGGGATCAGCTCTGAAAGCTCTTGAAGATCCATCAGGAGAATGGGGAGACAAGATCATGGAACTTATGGACGCAGTTGACAGCTGGGTTCCAGATCCGCAGCGTGATACAGACAAGCCATTCCTGATGCCGGTAGAGGACGTATTCTCTATCACAGGACGTGGTACAGTTGCTACAGGTAGAGTAGAGCGTGGTACACTTCATGTATCTGATGAAGTTGAAATTATCGGTATCCACGAAGACATCAAGAAGACTGTAGTAACAGGTATCGAGATGTTCCGTAAACTGCTTGATGAAGCTCAGGCTGGTGATAACATCGGAGCTCTGCTTCGTGGTGTTCAGAGAACTGAAATCGAAAGAGGACAGGTTCTGATCAAACCAGGTACAGTACAGTGCCACAAGAAATTTACAGCTCAGGTATACGTTCTGACAAAAGATGAAGGTGGACGTCATACACCATTCTTCAACAACTACAGACCACAGTTCTATTTCAGAACAACAGACGTAACAGGTGTTTGCGATCTGCCGGATGGCGTTGAGATGTGCATGCCTGGAGATAACGTAGAGATGACAATCGAACTGATTCACCCAGTAGCTATGGAAGAGGGTCTTGGATTCGCTATCCGTGAAGGTGGACGTACAGTTGGATCAGGAAAAGTTGCTAAGATCCTTGATTAATCATTGATTTTATAGCATTGAATCATAATAAAAAACCGCAATCCTTGAGTTTTCAAGGACTGCGGTTTTTTTCATAATATACAAATCAATTCTAGAACCGATAGATCAACACATAACAATGATCTTTCTCGGCGTAGTCTGAGGCGGAATACTCCGTGTAGTGACGCTGTAGAACACAATCAGGTTCCGTCCGCCGATGGTACAGTTAAAACGCTGCCCATTCCCCGTTACAACATTCGTTGAAGGCCCAATATTTAACTGCAGAGACTGATCAGCCGCCAGCAGATTCCGGTCAAAGAACCCATAAGCAATCTGTTCGTTGCGCATGGCCAGGCTGATTACAGCAGCCCTGTACTGCGGAGGGTAGATGAGCGGTACAGGCTGATTCGGATCATAGAATGCTGTGACACGCATGCCTGGCAGTAAAAAAGTATTGTTCACAATGTAAGTGTCAGGAGAGGATACAAAGTTAACAGGACCATTATTTGTCATCAGGCTGATGAGCTGGGAACAGCATTCTCCGGAAAAGGGTGTGATGTTTCGGATCATACCGGTGATTGGAGTATAAATTGTATTAGCCATAAATAAAAACTCCTTTTTTATTAGTATATGCAGAAATATCTTTATTGCAATTTTACTTATCAACAGCAGTTCAAGCAATTGTATAGGCGAGAGATGCCGTCAGTTATTGATGCTGCGTTAGGCGGAACTATATGCAATTGTGTGACTGCTCCGTGACAAAGGGGGGATACGCCTGTTCTGGCTACTTATTTAGTATGGAAATATTAGCCTCTTCATGTTATACTTATCCATAAGGGATTTATCTTAACAGCAAATAAGACAAGTTTATCTTGGCAGGAGTCCAATCTCCTTCTAAGATAAAGCCGCCGGCGGGGGGGGGGCAGAGGATTTATGTCATGCGGAGTATGACACGCGCCTCGCCGCAAGTATGCCAAGGCTTACTAGAATAAGTATGTGGGAAAGGAAGCGTTTTTGTACAGGGGGGTTCCTGGGTTACAAAGGCACAGGGCAAATGGAATGAAAGCAAAATGGAAGTATGCTCTTCTTGGTTTTTTTCTTGCCATGGATCTTCTAATTGTGTTTGTGTTACGTTCGGTTTATAGTTCACAGTCTTATGGTCAGTTAATTAACTATGTCGGTATTGTCCGCGGTGCTACCCAGCGTCTCGTGAAGCTGGAAATGAACAATCAGCCCAGCGATAGTTTGATTACATACCTGGATGACATTATGGACAATCTGAGCGCGGGCAAAGGCAAATATGATCTGATCCTTCCTGACGATAAAGAATACAGGGCATGCCTGGGGGAACTGGTAACCGAATGGGCAGGCCTGAAAGAAGATATCTATAATTACCGGGGCGGGTATACGGATAGAAATGTGCTGCTTGAAAACAGTGAAATTTATTTTAATCAGGCGAACGAAACGGTGTTTGCAGCGGAGGCATATTCTAAACACCGTACAACGAACCTTCTTCGGATGACCGTTGTGTTGATTATCTGTATTTTTCTTATCTGGCTTCTGATTTTCTGGTTCAGCCTTAGAAAGATGCTGAATCTGGAACATGTGAATAAAAGCCTGGAGGATAAAGCGGGACGGGACATCCTGACTAATGTCTATACAGTGGATAAATTTAAAAAGGCTGCACAGGAGCTTCTGGATGAGAACAGCGGGCTGAAATACGCTGTTTTTTATGTGGATTTTGCAGATTTTAAGTATATAAATGATGTATTCGGCTATGAATGGGGAGACCGTATACTGAAAGAGTATGGCACGATACTGGAAAAAGACCTGGATGAAAAAGAGGTAGTCGGTCGTGTCAATGCCGATAATTTTGTGATTCTAAGACACTATGAGACCAAAAAGGATGTACTGAACCGCCAAAAAGAGGTTGATAAAAAGATTACAGATTATATGCGTGATTCCGGAAACAGACATATCCTTTCCGTCTGCTGCGGGCTTTGCTGTATTGAGGATGTAATTGAGAGCCTGAAAATAGAAGGCCTGATGGATCGGGCAAATTTTGCAAGAAAGGCTGTTAAGACGGGGAAGTTTGACAGATACCGCTTTTATAATGAGAGCATACGCCGGCAGCTGTTCTTCGAAAAAGATATTGAAAGCTGTATGGGAAGTGCGCTTGAGAACAAAGAATTTAAAGTATACTATCAGCCGAAAGTGGATCTGAAGACAAACCAGATCGCCTGTTCAGAGGCGCTGGCACGCTGGCAGAAGGCGGATGGCACAGTCATTTCACCCAATGAGTTTATCCCTGTTTTTGAAAAAAATTACACAATACCTCTTCTGGACAGATATATCTTTGAGGAAGTCTGCAGGTGGCTGAGGCATCTGCTGGATGAAGGACTACAGGCGCTTCCGGTCTCGGTTAATGTATCCCGCCTCCAGTTCTATAACAGCGATTTTGTAAGCAGCTACACAGAGATACGGGATAAATATAACATCCCCCCCAGCCTTCTGGAGATCGAGTTTACGGAGACTATTCTGTTTGATAACTGGGATGAGCTGAGTAAGATTGTTGAGGATCTTCACAGCGCCGGGTTCTCCAGTTCCATCGATGATTTTGGAAAAGGATATTCTTCACTTAGTATGGTGCAGAATTTGAACGTTGACGTCCTGAAAATAGATGCTGCTTTTTTTCCGAATATTACGTCTAAAGAAAAGGACAGGCTCCTTGTAGAAGGGATGATTAAGCTGGTAAAGCAGTTTGGAGTAGTAACAGTGGCTGAGGGAATCGAGACGGAGGAACAGATAGAAGTACTGCGCGGCATTGGCTGTGATATGATACAGGGATATGTCTTCTACAGGCCGATGCCGGAACAAGATTACGAAAGCCTGCTTTTTGAGAAGAACAGCGATAAGACAGATGCGGCAAAAAGAACTGCTCAGGAGAACGCGGTAAAGAACGGGGTGCAGCATGAGGGAAAAGAGTGCGGACAAATCATCGCAGATCCGGGAGTGTATTATCAGGATAATGGAGAATTTGGATGAAAGGGTTAGGTACAATTGTTAATGTTGCAGCTGTGATTGCGGGCAGCGGGATTGGTTTACTAATTAAGAACGGATTAAGGCAGCGCTTTCAGGATATCCTGATGCAGGCATGCGGTGTTGCAACTATTTTTATTGGAATAGGCGGGGCACTTACCGGGCTGCTCAAAATTACCCCGCAAGGGGTGCTGGAGACGCAGAATACCATGCTCCTTGTATTTTCACTGGTACTTGGAAGCCTTCTGGGAGAAGCGTTGAATATAGAACTGCATATGGAACATCTGGGAGATACGCTCAAAGCCCTTGTAAATGCTAAAAAGGACACCCAGTTTGTGAACGGATTTGTTACGGCTACGCTGGTTATTTGTATCGGTGCGATGGCAATCGTAGGCTCTATACAGGATGGACTGACAGGCGACTATACGATGCTCCTGGCTAAATCGCTTCTGGATTTTGTGATTGTGATGGTATTTGCATCTACATTAGGAATTGGAGTAATGTTTGCTGCGATTCCTCTGGGGGTCTATCAGGGAGGAATTACCCTGGGGGCTTCATTGATATCGGGTTACATGAATGAGACACTGATTTCGAATCTGTCCTGCATAGGTTCCGTCCTTATATTTTGTGTTGGCGTGAATCTGGCATTTAAGAAGATGATCAAGGTGGGGAACATGCTCCCCGCTATATTGGTGCCTATCGCATATAACTTTCTTTCATTTCTGCATTAAGTTTAAACCAGTGTTGGTACCAGATAAAGATATGGACTTCTGGCAGGTGTATATACCGGCCGGGGGTCCATATGCTTTCCTGGCTCTTATGGAAAAAGCATGGAAAACACTGGATTTTATAGGGTTCTATTATTGTAACCCCGCAAAAGATGAGTTATAATCAAAGCAAATGAAATTATTATGATACCAATGAAACCGAGGTCTAGAGAGATGCCAAATGTAACGATCAACGATATAGCCCGATGTGCAGGTGTATCTAAAGCAACTGTGTCACGTGTACTGAATCATCCGGACGTAGTTGATGAGAAAACAAGGAAAACTGTCCAGCGGGTGATGGAGGAGCAAAATTACCGGCCTTCCGTGACAGCGAGAAATCTGTCGAACAGGAAATCCAGTACAATTGGAGTGATACTGCCGCAGGTGGACAATATGTTTTTTGGCGAAATGCTCCGGGGCATGATACACGTTGCAGATAAAAATGAACTGACCATCATGTGCTTTAATTCGGATGACAGCAAGAAAAAGGATCTGCAGACACTGGAAATTCTGGCCGGACACAGAGTGCGGGGACTGATCTATGTACCCGCAGTATCTTATGAGGAAAAGAACGAGCGAAAACTGCTGAACCGTTACCTGCGTACGCTGGATGCGCCGGTGGTCATTGCAGACCGGAACATCGATCTGCCGGTGGACGGTGTGTTCTTTGACGACAACGCGGCCATGTACGAGGCAACCTGTGCGGTGATCGAGGCAGGACATACCAGGATTGCAATCATTAACGGGACGCAGGAACGGGTGCTGGGCAGGCAGCGCCAGAGCGGATTCGAGAGGGCGGTGGAAGAGGCTGGATTAACCATACCGGAGGAATATATTATGCTCGGGGATTATAGTATACAGAGCGCTTATATGATGACAAAAGAGATGATGAAGCTTCCGGTTCAGCCGACGGCAGTAATTACCTGCAATAATGATACTACAAAGGGATTTCTGGAGGCGGTGTATGAGAGCGGCAGGTCAATACCTTTAGATTACAAGAACGTATCCCTCGATAAGATGGAGATGCTGAATATTCTGGGAATTCCCTACAATTACATAGAGCGTGATGCATACCAGATGGGGCAGAAAGCCATGGAACAGCTGATTAACCGCATAGCATTTCCAGACAGGGCTTACCGGCATATTATTATTGAATCCCCATTTGTGAAGCAGAGCCTTTAAAAAAGATAAAATGAACCATCAGAGACGGTTTGTGCAGATTACACAATGTAAAATAAAATGCATAGCCGTATGCTGATGGTTTTTTGTATGTTTTTATGAAATTAGAAAATAAAAAGCCAGTTCATTGACAAATGGAGTGGAAAGGAGTTATATTTAAAACATCTTGTAACCGGTTACAGCGAAATAGAGTGTACAAATTTTTGTTTAATACCTTAAATATAGGGGTTTTATTGCCAGTTATAACTAATATTAATAAAGCGGTTACATAAAATATCGATTATAGCAGGAGGAATTGTCTTGAAAATTATTATGGGTGCCGATCCGGCAGGTTTTGAACTAAAGAATGCGATCAAAGCAGATTTGCTAAAGAAAGGCTACGATATTACTGATATAGATCCGGAGACTCCCGTGTTGTTCCAGGAAGCGGCAGTTGCGGTGGCACAGGGCGTTCAGAGCCGGGAGTACGACAGGGGCATTGCGATATGCGGTACGGGCATGGGTGTCAGCATTATATGCAACAAGCACAGAGGCGTCTATGCAGCCTTGTGTGAAAGCCTGTATCAGGCCCGGAGGGCCAAAGCGGTGAATAATACGAATGTATTGTGCATGGGCGGTTTTATCATAGGCAATGAAATGGGGATCGAGATGGCTAACGCCTGGCTGGAAGCAGAGCACATGTCAGGCCTCACACCGGAGATGGCCAGAATTGTGGAAAAGGAATATGATCAGCTGGTAGAATTTGAAAAAACGGTATATTCAGATGAGGAGGGGCAGCAATGAAGAAGATATCACCATCCATGATGTGTGTGGAAATTGACAAACTGAATGATTATTTGAAAATATTTGAAGAAGAAAAAATAGAATATCTCCATATTGATATTATGGATGGTGAATATGTGCCCAATTATACGCTGGGGACGGATTATGTACGGCAGCTTCGAAAGACAACCGATATACCGCTGGATGTACATCTTATGATAAACAATCCGGAAAGGAAGATTACGTGGTTTGATTTCCAGGAGGGAGAGTATGTCTCCGTCCACGCTGAGAGCACGCAGCATCTGCAGAAGGCGCTTCAGGCCATCAGGGCTACGGGCGCAAAACCAATGGTTGCGATTAATCCCTCTACCAGAGTGGAGGAACTTCAGTACGTCCTGGATGACATGGACGGTCTTCTTGTTATGACCGTAAATCCGGGTTTTGCCGGACAAAAGGCGATTCCGCAGACTATCCAGAAGATTGAAGACTGCAGAAACTATCTTGACGAGCGGGGATATCAGCATATAGAGATTGAGGTTGATGGAAACGTGAGTTATGAGCTGGCCGGGGAAATGTCGAAAAAACATGCGGATATCTTTGTGGCCGGATCTTCCAGCTTCATGAATGGGATTGATGGAATGCGGGAGGGGATTCAGCTTATGCGGCGGGTTATTGCGGTCAGTTGAAGCGCATAAGGGACGCCGCTTGAACCGAATACAGGGCTGGCTTAAAACGGGACAGGACTGTAAGCTGGAGTAAAGGAAAAGAGACGAAAAAACGGGACAACCTGGGCACATCACCCGAAGCCTGATGGCTTCGCGCGCTGGACCCAGGAAAACTTGTAATTCGGAATTACAAGTTTTGTCCCGGTTTTTCGTCTCTTTTCCTTAACTCCAGCTTACAGTCCTTTTACGTTTTAAGCCAGCCCTGTATTCGGTTCAAGCGGCTGGTGCATCATGGCGGGGATATGGCCGCAAATGGAGGGAACGCGGAACGGGGGCGGCGGATGGAGTTGGATGTGACGGGAGAGGATTGGGGAAAGAAAAAAGACATTTTTCGACTTACTTTTCAGAAACCGCTTTCTTTTTGGGAAAATATGGGGGAGGATGTCGAAATATGAAGGAGAATGGGAAGGCAAAAATATGTCGATAATTTTGTGGAATATATACAAAAATGCGATGTTAAAAACATTAAAAACGACGAAAGTATGAGGGATATGTGATGAGGGGTTGACGAGTGGGAGGTTGTGTGTAATAATGATTTTACTGAAACCGGTTACAAACATTCAGCGGGGGAAATGAAATATGCCTAAAGAATTTACGATCAATGACATTGCAAAAGAGGCGGGCGTTTCGAAGGCGACAGTGTCGCGGGTGTTGAATGAATCAGCTTCCGTTAAGACGGAAACGAAGGAACGGGTTCTGGAGATTATGGAGAAGCGCCATTTTTCTCCTTCGGCTACGGCCCGGAACCTGTCGAGGCAGAGCTCGAATACGATCGGTGTGATAGTACCGGAGGTTGATAACCCTTTTTTCGGGGAGATGCTCAGGGGGATTACGGAGATCGCAGACAAGTATAATTATACTTTAATCTGCTGCAACTCAGATGACAGCGCGGACAAGGACAAGAAAGCGCTGCTGATGCTGAAGGAGCACAGAGTGAGAGGGCTGCTTTACACACCGGCGGTTGATTATACAACCAAGGAACAGCAGAGGGAGATCAACAAGCATTTGAAAGATCTGAACGCCCCAATCGTGATTATGGACCGACAGACAGATAGTCTGGAGGAGTATGACGGAGTTTTTTTTGATGATGAGAAGGGCCTGTATGAGGCCACGATGGCTTTGATCAGGGCAGGGCACACGAAGATCGGCCTTCTGAATGCGACGATGGACAGAGTATTGGCCAGGGTTCGCTACAAAGGTTATGAAAGAGCCATCCATGATGCAGGTATTCCTCTTGAGAGGCGGTACATATTTGAAGGGGATTACCGGATGACGAAAGCATATAAGCTTTCCAAAAAGCTTCTTTCTATGGAGGACCGCCCCACGGCAGTTTTAACCTGTAACAACAGAACCAGCCTCGGCTTTTTGAAAGCACTCTACGAGAGGGACGAGCGTTTGTCAAGAGATATTGCCTGTATCGGGCTGGACAGAATTGAGGCATTCGATGTGATTCACAACAAGTTCAACTATATTGAGCGGGATGCCAACCAGATGGGACGCCAGGCAATACGGCTGCTGAATGACAGGATCGCATATCCCGAAAGGCCGTTGAAGCAGATCATACTGACACCGGTCTTAAGGATTCAGGAATTATGAGAATGGAGGTTTATATGGAAGACAGATTTAAAGAATTATCGGCTATGGCGATGAAAGAACTGACAGAAGTATTTGACAGAATGGATGATTCCAATGTAAGAGATCTTCTGGAACTCATAAAGAAAACAGACAGGATATTCCTGCTGGCAGCAGGAAGGGAAGGGCTGTCTACCCGGTCCTTTGCCATGAGGCTGATGCATCTTGGCAAGCAGTCTTACTGGATCTGGGATGACACCACACCGTCCATCGGAGAGGGAGACCTGATGATTTGTGCATGCGGCTCCGCGAATGTGGGTCATGAGAATTATATAGCAAAGATGGCGAAAGACAACGGCGCCGAGCTGGCGCTGATAACGCCGTCAAATGAAGGTTATCTCTTATCCATAGCAGACCTGACAGTAAATGTACCGGCAGCGGCTTATAAAGCCACCGGGGATTTTGTTCCTACAGAGCAGCTGATGGGAAATCTCTTTGAGCAGGCACTCTTTATTCTCTACGATGTGCTGGTTATGATGTTGAGAGAAGAGATGGGAATCAGCAAAGAAGAGATGGTCAGCAGACACCGGAATGTAGAATAATGTCTGCAGCAACAATGCCCGTAATGGGCCATGCGAAAGCATGGAGCGATCACATAAATTTTTTCAAAAAAGGAGGAAAAATGTTATGAAAAATCTCAAGAAATTTGTCGCAATCATGGCAGCGGCAGCAATGACACTCTCAATGGTGGCATGCAGCAGCGAAAAAACCACCACGTCCTCAGACACAAAGAAGGAAACGAAAGAGACCACAACGGAAGACAAAGGAAGCAGTACTGATTTGTTTGATATTGCAAATTACAAGTCTGACAAAGACAAGTCTGAATGGACAATCGCAGTTGTAACAAAGGATAACACAGCAAACTGGTTCAAACGGATGGAAATCGGTGTTAACGAATTTGGTGAAGAGACCGGAATCAACGTAATCCAGAAAGGACCGGCTAACGCAGATGCAGCTTCTCAGGTACAGGTTATTGACGATTTGATCAACCAGGGCGTTGACGCACTTTGCGTAGTGCCGATCGACCCGGGCGCAATTGAAGCATCCCTGAAGAACGCTATGGAGCAGGGCATTGTAGTTATCACACACGAAGCTTCCAACCAGAAGAATACATTATTCGATACCGAAGCATTTACAGCTGATGATTTCGGTGCAGCAATCATGGATGCTCTTGCAAAAGACATGGGTGAAAAAGGCAAATATGCTATGATGGTTGCTTACACAACATCTACAACTCATATGGAATATGCAAATGCGCAGTACAAACGCCAGCAGGAAGCATATCCGGACATGGAACTGATCAATGACGGCGCAATCCCATCAGCAGAATCAGAAGAATCCATTGATACATCCTATGAAAGAGCAAAAGAAATCCTGAAAGCGAATCCGGATCTGAAAGGCTTCACAGGTGTTGCATCTACAGACTGCCCAGGTATCGCTAAGGCTGTAGAGGAACTCGGACTGGACGTTAAGGTTGTTGGCGTAGGTACACCAAACGAATTTAAGCCATACGTAGAATCAGGCACAATCTCCACAATCAAACTGTGGGATCCAAAAGACTCTGGTTACGTTATGTGTAAAGTTGCTTCTATGATTCTTGCAGGCGAGGAAGTAGGAGACGGAAGCGACCTTGGAATCGACGGATACAACAAGATCACTTTGGTTGAAGGCGACAACAGATGCCTCATCGGACAGGCTGACCTTACAATTACAAAAGACAACATTAACGACTACGATTTCTAAATTTTATCAATGGAAATCAGACTTGCCGGACGGCAGCTGAAGGTAAGTGAGTTTTGGAAAAACAGTAATAATCGCACATCTTACATCCGTGTGGGATGTGCGGTTTTTTTCCAGACTGGGGTAACGTAAGTGAAAAGTGGTGGATTATTTACGTTACCCCAGTGAGGACAGAAAGGCAAGGTGACATGATGGGAAGTGAAAATATCCTTTGTGTAAAAGGAATTAAGAAATCATTTGGCGGTGTCCATGCTCTCAAAGGTGTGGATCTGACAATTAAGCGGGGGGAAACGCATTGTCTGGCAGGTGAAAATGGATGTGGAAAATCTACCATTATCAAGGTCATTTCCGGGTTCTACAAACCGGACGCAGGTTCTATAGAAGTGGATGGAAAGGGCTTTCCGATCATGACACCTGCAGAGGCTATCAAGGCCGGAATCCAGGTTATCTACCAGGATTTTTCAATCTTCCCGAATCTGACAGTAATTGAAAATCTGGCATTTAACCAGGTACTGGCAAATAAGAAGAAGCTGGTCAACAAAAAGGAGTTCCGCAGGATTGCTGAAGAAGCAGTCCAAAAAATTAATTTTGATGTGGATCTGGACGCGCTGGTTGAGACGCTTCCGGTTGCCGATAAACAGCTGATTGCAATCTCAAGAGCACTGCTCGATAATGCAAAACTGATTATCATGGATGAGCCCACAACCGCTCTGACTAAGAAGGAAGTGACCCGGCTCTTTGAGATTATTACAGACTTGAAAAAGAATGGGGTTACAATCCTCTTTGTATCCCATAAGCTGGATGAAGTGTTTGAGATCTCCGACAGCATTACAATCCTCAGAAATGGCGAAAATGTCATCAGCTGTCCTACCAAAGAAATGACAGAGGAAAAGTTTGCTTACTACATGACGGGACGCCATTTTGATACACAGGTTGTAAAAGAAGTAAATGAAAACAAGTACGGCGACGTGGTTATGGAAGCAAGAAACCTTACCGCTCCCGGATTTGAAAATGTAAGCTTCGAACTGCATCAGGGAGAGATCCTGGGCGTCACAGGGCAGTTGGGATCCGGACGTACGGAACTGTCTCTGGCATTATTTGGAATGCTCAAGCCAACCGGCGGACAGCTGCTGGTGGATGGAAAAGAAGTGCATATCAAGAGTGTATCAGCAGCCCAGAAACTGGGTATCGCCCTGGTTCCTGAGGACCGTCTGACAGAAGGGCTCTTCCTTCCCCAGTCGATTATCCGGAATATCACGGTCAGCAAGATGGACCAGCTGGCTAATAAAGCCGGCATTCTGAGCAGCAAAAAGGTTGAGGAAGAATCCGCGAAATGGGTGAAGGATATCGGGGTTGCCACTAAAAATCACGAATTCCCGGTTCAGACACTCTCAGGAGGAAACCAGCAGAAGGTCGTACTCGGCAGATGGCTTGCGAACCACCCGAAAGTATTAATTCTGAATGGACCTACAGTAGGCGTGGATATCGGCGCCAAATATGATATCCATAAACTGCTGAGAGAACTGGCTGCGAGCGGTATGGCAATTATCGTTGTATCCGATGACGCGTCAGAAGTAATTGCAACCTGTGACAGGGCGCTGGTCATGCAGGCGGGACATGTGACAGGCAATCTGTCGGCTGACGACCTGAATGCGGGCACGCTTGCACAGGCTACGGTCTAGGGAAGGGGTGAAGTGCAAATGAATAAATTTTTCAAGAGGTTGATTAAGCAGACAGAATTTTATGTGTTTTTAATCATTGTAGTTCTGTCACTTGTAATACAGGCGAGATCCGGATTGTTTTTCGCTAACAATAATATTGTAGACCTGCTCCGTTCCATGATAGTTCCTTCTATCTACGCAATCTGTGCACTGCTGGCTTTTGTCAGCACTGGTCCGGATGTATCCTTTCCGCTGATTGCGGCGTTGAGCAGTTACCTGGCTCTGACCGTAACGAACAGTCTGGGGCTGGATGGAGCACCGTGGATCATTACATTTATTATCGGCATTGTATTTGGATGTATCATGGGAGCGCTCAACGGAATCATAATTGTAAAGTATAAATTTCCAAGTCTGATCGTAACACTGGGTACCAGCTCCATTTTCAGTGGAATCCTGCTGGGGGCTTTCGAGGCAGAGAGAATGGACCTTCCGGCGAATCTTGCAGCATTTGGAAAAGCGTCATTATTAACAGTTAAGAATGCAAAAAGCGGGCTGGGTTCTACACTGCCGATGACATTTGTCATTATGATTGTTATTTACATCATTGCCTACCTGATTCTGAATAAAACAGTTGTGGGCCGCGGTGTGTATGCGATCGGCGGTGATGAAGTATCCGCAGAGAGAGCCGGATTTAACGTGAAGGGAATCCGTTTCGGAATCTTTGTAGTAAACGGCGGTATTGCTGCAGTGGCAGGACTCTGTTATGCAGTCATGTCCATGAGATATCTGCCTACTGAGTATGCGGGCGGTGAGATGATCGTTATTGCGGCCATCATCCTGGGCGGCACGAGAATGACGGGCGGTATCGGAACCCTGAAGGGATGCCTGCTCGGAACACTGCTTCTGACGATGGTATCAAACAGTCTGATTCTTCTTGGAATCTCTGTTTACTGGCAGAAGGTATTTATTGGAGCCATTATTATCATAGGTACGGCAATCTCTGCGATTCAGAGCCATGCCGGCGCCAAGGTAAAGACCAGGTTAAAGAAGGAGGCGGCATAATATGAAAAAAATGGACAGTAACATCAAACGTTTATTAATAATACTTGTTGCTTTCATCGTGATAGCCTGTGTTACAAAGCCAAGTGAGTTTATCAAGATCGGGAACTTCCAGACCATGGCAAAACAGCTTTCCGAGTATGGACTGATGGCAATCGGTGTAGGGATCTGTATGATTTCCGGCGGAATCGATTTGTCTACCGTATATATCGCAAATCTCTGCGGTATCCTCGCAGGTCTGATGATGCAGGAGAACGGAAGTATTGCAGTTGCAATCCTTGTTGCTCTGATTGTGGGTATGATCTGCGGCGCATTCAATGGATTCCTTGTATCTTACCTGAAGATCCCTGCGATGCTGGCTACGCTGGGAACCTACCAGCTGTTCATGGGAATTGCGATCATATCCTCCGGCGGCAGTACGGTAAGCGGAATTCCGGAAGCATTTACCGGCTTTGCCACGACAGCGCTGTTTGGTTATATACCGCTCTCCTTTGTAGTATTCCTGATTCTGATTGCGGTGATGACCTTTATTATGAGCAAGACAAAATTCGGAACAAGGGTATACCTTGTGGGAACCAATGAAAAAGCGGCCAAATTTGCAGGTATCCACTGCAATGCCGTATTGATCCGCACCTATATGCTTTCTGGGCTGGTATCCGCAGTGGCAGGTCTTCTCAGCCTTGCAAGAATCAATTCTGCAAAAGCAGACTTCGGAAGCAGTTATACGATGCAGTGTATTCTGATCGCAGTGCTGGGAGGCGTGAATCCTAACGGCGGATTTGGAACGATTCCGGGAATCGCCATAGCGGTAGTCATACTGCAGATGATGTCCTCCTATTTGAATATGTTCCCAAGCATCAGCAATTACTACAGAGATTTAATCTGGGGCATAGCTCTGATTGGTGTTCTGATTATTAATTTCGTCCTTGACAGGAGAAGAACTCAGAAACTGAGTAAAATCAGCTGATAAATTCTGCGGGTGCCTCAAATGTATTTTGCAGTGAGGCCCCGCAGTTATCAGTTAAGGATTGAAAATAAAGTGAATCGGTCAGGAGGATGTTATGGAGAAACCGAAAATATTAGTTGTGGGCAGCATGAATATGGATCTTTTCGTGGAGGGGGCAAATTCCATACCGGGATTCGGGGAGTCCATTATGTGTGGTAATTATGGATATGCTACAGGCGGAAAGGGTTCCAACCAGGCCATCGCAGCAGCTCTTCAGGGAGCGGATGTTACGATGGTGGGACGGCTCGGCGAAGATACAAACGGGGAGTCCCTGAAAAACGAGCTGAAAAAAGCCGGAGTCCATACGGAGTATATTGTAACTGACAAAGAGAAGCAGACGGGACTTGCGCTGATGCTGCTGAATTCTGACGGCCGCTATGTTTCTTATGTAGCGCTGGGAGCGAATGGCAGCATATGCGCGGAAGATGTTAAGGCGGCTTTAGAGGCGGAAAAGTTCGATATGGTAATTATGCAGCTGGAGATGCCTCTGGAGACCGTATACCGTACATATGAACTGGCAAAGGAGCGGGACATTCCCGTGTTCCTGGATGCGGGGCCTGCGATGAGTATCCCTCTGGAGCGGCTGCAGGGGCTGTATATCTTATCCCCCAACGAGGCGGAGACAGAGGCGCTGACGGGGATAAGTCCCGATACGGAGGAAAGCGCCGTTGAAGCAGCAAAATGGCTGTATGATCAGGCGCGCCCCCAATATGTGATTCTAAAACTGGGATCCGCGGGGCTTTACTCTATGACGGGAAATCAGCGGAACTGATTCCGTGCTTTAAAGTAAAAGCAGTCGATTCTACTGCTGCAGGTGATACATTCGGCGCGGCGCTGGCAATCCGCCTGTGCAAGGGCGACAGTATGAAGGACGCCATCCGTTTTGCGCATGCGGCTGCGGGGATCTGTGTATCCCGCATGGGGGCGCAGGTATCTATCCCTAAAGAGACAGAAGTGGCGGCATTTTTGGAGAAAGAAGGCGGTTCTCATGGAAAAGAAACAGTATAAAGAAATGCATGATGTGATCATAGAGGAGTGCGGACGCGCTCTGGATGCGATCGATGCTGATGATGTGCTCCGTTATATCGGGATGATCCAAAGCGCCGAAAAAGTATTTTTTGTTGGCGTGGGAAGGGTTCTGCTGTCATTGGAGGCTATGGCAAAACGATATGCCCATCTGGGGATACGGGCCGTAATCGTAGGCGAGATAACAGAGCCGGCTATTACACCGCGGGATGTTCTGGTGGTAGGTTCCGGGAGTGGAGAAACGCTGTTTCCAGCCGGAATCGCGAGAAAGGCAAAAGCGGCGGGGGCAAAGGTAATTCATATCGGAAGTAATCCGTCAAGCGGGCTTCGGGATGTTGCAGACCTGTTTCTGCGGATTCCGGTGGAGAGCAGGGCGAAGCTGGAGGATGAGATTCATTCCAGACAGCCGATGACGTCCCTGTTTGAGCAGGCTCTGCTGCTCTTCGGGGATACGACGGCGATGATGATGATCGAAGACAGAAAGATTGATCTGGACGGTCTCTGGGAATATCATGCCAATCTGGAATAACCGGATGGCAGCAAGAACGGTACAGTATAAAAATTATAATAGGAGGAACATACAATGAAAGGATTAATTAAACAGATAGCGATCTTAGTGGAAGATGTGGACAAGGCAATGCAGAATTACTGGGATATTCTTGGGATCGGACCATGGGATGTACGCCATTTCCGTCCGGAAACATGCCATGATTTCTATGTGAACGGTGAGCTTCAGACAGAAGGCTTTGATTTTATCTGTGCTGTCTGCTGGCATGAGGACATTGAACTAGAACTGATCCAGCCAATTGAAGGGCCGAATGTATATTGGGATACGCTGAAAAGAAAAGGTTCCTGCCTGCATCATTTCAAAGTGGTCATTCCGGATAATGATGAGCTGAAGGCTTATGTGGAAGAGCTGGAGGCAAAGGGAATGAAAGTAATGCAGACCGGTTGGATTGACAACGATGTCCATTATTATGTGGACTCAGAGGATAAGCTTGGGTTTATTCTGGAACTGGGCAATGGAGGAGCGATCGGAGAACCTGATTACCGTTATCCGGCAGAATAGTTTAGGTCTCAAAATAGTTTATTACCGTAAAGGAGCATTCATAATAACAGTTCAGGTCTGCCTGAACTGTTACCATTCATAAAAGGAGAAAAGCATGAAACTACAATTGGCACTGGACGATTTGACAATGGATGAGGCACTGGAGCTGACAACGAAGGTACAGGAGCATATTGACATCATAGAGATCGGAACTCCGTTTGTTTATCAGGAGGGGATGCGCGCGGTTCAGATATTTAAGGAGCGCTTTCCCGATAAAGAAGTGCTGGCGGATATGAAGATTATGGATGCCGGATATTACGAGGCAGAAGAGGCCCTGAAAGTGGGTGCAGACTATGTAACCGTTCTGGGCGTAACAGATAACCTGACAATTAAGGGATGCATTGACGCGGCGGAGCATTATGGTAAAGAGATTGTGGTGGATATGATCTGCGTTACGGATATGCCTAAGCGCATCCGTGAGCTGGAGGAACTGGGGGCACATGGAATGGCAGTGCATGTGGGCACAGACCAGCAGGCAGCGGGGCGCAAACCTATTGATGACCTGCGTGTCATGGCAAAGCACTGCGAGAAGGCAAAAATCTCTGTTGCCGGCGGCATCAGCCCTGAGACGACTCCGGAATATGCGGCTTTAAAGCCTGAGGTACTGATTGTGGGAAGCGGGATTGCACATGCGGCAGACCCGGCCGGCGCGGCAAAGGCGATTAAAGACAGTATGAAGGAGTGTGAATAGAATGGCAGAAGCAGTGATTTTGAAAAAAATTCTGGAAGAATTGATGGAAAATGCGAAACAGATCCGGCAGGAGGAACTGGAACAGTTTGCAGACAAGATTCAGGAAGGCAACCGCATATTTGTAGCGGGCGCAGGCCGTTCCGGGTTTGTGGCAAGGGCATTTTCCAACCGGCTGATGCACCTTGGGCTTACCGTTTACTTTGTAGGTGAACCTACTACACCTTCGATCCAGAAGGGGGATCTGCTGATGATCGTGTCCGGCTCAGGGGAAACCGGCAGCCTGAAGGTGATGGCAGAGAAAGCGAAAAAACAGGAGGCAATGGTTGCGGTAATCACTATTTTCCCGCAGGCATCTATCGGCAGTATGGCGGATGCGGTGATCCAGGTTCCTGGTGTGACACCGAAAAGTGAACTGGAGACCGCGACTACCTCTGTACAGCCTATGGGAAATGCATTCGAACAGACAACATGGCTGATTTGTGATAATATAATCATGATTTTGATGGAGCGTATGGGAAGGACCCAGGAAGAGATGTTCTCTTTGCACGCGAATCTGGAATAGGAATTACAGAACGGAATTATACCCTGCCCGGATGCAGGGCTGATGAAGCAGAACTGCTTTTATCAGCTTTGCATCCGGGCAGGGTGTATTTTATTTTACGCGATGCGACCGTCGCAGGCGCGAGATTCGTAAGCGAAACTCTATTTTATTGTGGATAACTTCCGGTTGTGTTAAACTGAATGTATAAAAGTACTTTTTATGGGAAGTTTTACAGAAGCGGAGGGATAGGTATGAAAACGTTGAAAGAACTGAGGGCAGTGATTCTGGTTTTGGGCGTATATTTGATATTCGGGTGTTATCTGTGGGCAGGGAATTATGCCAATATGCGGCTTGAGAGGACTTATGAAATTAAATACAGGTATATGATGATGGTTACTATGGTTATATTCTGGCTGGCGGCGGCCGCGGCAGTTGCCCTCCTGGGCGGGATTATGAAGAAACGGTTTCTTTGGGTGGAAATTGTCCTGATCGATATACCAGCGGTGCTGATGCTTTTGGCACAGGTCCTGTACTTTACAGTTCCGAATCTGCCAATGTTGGTGGGGGTATTTTCAGATAAACTTATGGTGCTGGGAGCGGTTCTTGCGGGGTGTGAGGCGGTGCGTTATGTACGCTACTTCAGAAACGGGCGCAGTCCGTATAAGCGAATTGTGTAACCCGCTTCAGACACGCTCAAGAGCGTAATAAAAAACAGGAAAGAAATACTGTGAAAAAGCAATCTGCAACTCCAGGTTGCGGCGATGTAAAGTGTATCTGGTGGCCCGAAAAAGGAGTGGATGGTATAGTAAGGCCAGAGCGGCATAATAAGACGAGGAGGCGAAGGATATGACTCTGGGCGAAAAAATACAGAAACACAGGAAAGAGAAGCGGATGTCCCAGGAAAATTTGGCGGCGCTGCTGGGGGTATCCCGGCAGGCCGTATCCAAATGGGAACTAAATGATACGATACCGGACACGGAGAATGTAATACAACTGGGGCGGATACTGGGAGTATCGCTGGATTATCTTCTGATACCGGAGAGGGAGTCACACGATGAATGCGGTAAAGCTGGCCCGGAAAAACCAGACAGGCCGGGAAAAAGAGGAAGAGCTTTAGCGGGATGGGGCATCTACCTGGCGCTTGTGATGATATTTCTCGTCATAATGTGGTGGAATTCTTCCTTTGGGGTAGGGTTGGCTAATGCAGTAAATATTACGGTTCTGGCGGTTTTTGTTTATATTGTGCGTCTTCTCATAAAAGCGTTGAAGAAGTATATACAAAAGTAAAGAGAATATTTATAATAGAAGTGTCGGGGCAATTGTAAGAGATAGATTGCTGCCGGCACTTAAATGATTGGAAAGGAGCGAGCGAATGAAGAAGATTGTGATACCGGACACGGATCTGGTATTATCCCCGATGGGGATGGGATGCGTGAATGCCGGCCTGAAGTGGGACGGCAAGGAAGCAGATTACATATTTGATGCTTTTTTGGATATGGGTGGCAATCTTTATGATACTGCGCGGGTGTATTCCGACTGGGTTTTACCTGAAATTGGGAGAAGTGAGCGGGTTCTGGGAGACTGGCTGAAGAGAAGCGGTAAGAGGAACCGGATGGTGTTAATTACCAAAGGCGGGCATCCCGATATGGCCTGCCCTAAACCGGATCTCCATAAAAGCCGGATGCGGGAAGCTGATATGCGGCATGATGTGGAACAGTCTCTGCAGGCGCTGCACACGGATTATATAGACCTGTATTTTTATCATCGGGATGATGAATCTGTGCCGGCAGAAGAACTAATCGAGACTATGGAGACATTTGTGAAGGAGGGGAAGATCCGATACTATTGCTGCTCGAACTGGAGCACCAGCCGGATGAAGGCTGCGGACAGCTGCTGCCGGAAGAAGGGCTGCCGGGGATTTGCGGCAAACCAGGTTCTGTTCAATATGGGTTCCCGCTTTATGATGCCTCTGGAGGACGATACCATTCGGTATATGGATGATGAGATGCAGGAATATCATAAAAAAAATTCTGAGAATCTGGCGATGCCATACATGGGAATCTGCAGCGGTTTTTTCCATAATTTCATCGAAAAGGGTGAAGATTCTGTAGTGGATTCACCATACTATACGAAGGAAAATATCAGACTGGCAGAAAGAGTCAGGATGCTCACGGAGAAGTATCAGGCAACGGTGACTCAGGTTGTTCTTGGATTCTTTACATGCAGGGATTTTCAATGTGTTCCGCTGTACGGGCCGCGCAGCGCCGAGCATCTAAAAGAGGCAATGGGCAGCTTTGAGATACCATTTAAGAAAGAAGATTATGAATAAAGACGAGGAGAAATATTGTGGAAAATTTTACATTTTACAGTCCTACTTATTTTGTGTTTGGCAGAGAAAAAGAAACGGAGACAGGGCATTACGTAAAGCGCTTTGGGGGAAGTAAGGTTTTGATTCATTATGGCGGCGGCAGTGTAAAGCGTTCCGGCCTTTTGGACAGAGTGAAGGTATCCCTGGAGACCGAGGGAATTGAATATGTCGAGCTTGGGGGCGTGAAACCGAATCCGAGGAGCGGACTGGTATATGAGGGGATCGATCTGTGCAGAAATGAGGGTGTGGATTTCATACTGGCTGTTGGCGGGGGAAGTACGATTGACTCCGCGAAAGCGATAGCCGCAGGGGCGGTTTACGAAGGCGACTTCTGGGACTTTTATCAGGGGAAGGCGGTTGAAAGAGCGCTGCCCGTGGGTACCATTCTGACGATCGCGGCGGCCGGCAGTGAGGGATCACCAGATTCCGTGATCACGAAAGAAGAGGGCATGTTCAAGCGCGGCGCTACTGGAGAAGCAATGCGTCCGGCTTTTTCCATCCTGAATCCGGAGCTGACGCAGACGCTGCCGGCGTATCAGACAGCATGCGGTGCAACCGATATTATGGCGCATGTTCTGGAGCGCTATTTTACAAACTCAACTGAGGTTGAGATTACAGACAGGCTCTGTGAGGCCGTACTTCTAACCATGGTAAAAGAAGTACCCCGTGTAATTGCTGATCCGGATCATTATGAAGCGCGCGCAAATATAATGTGGGCAGGTATGGTTGCACACAATAATACATGCGGTGTGGGCAGACAGCAGGACTGGGCCAGCCATGATATCGAACATGAGCTTAGCGCAATGTATGACTGTGCACACGGCGCAGGGCTTGCAGTCATATTCCCGGCGTGGATGCGGTACACCGTGGAACACAATCCGATGAGATTTGCACAGCTCGCAGTCAGGCTGTGGGGATGCCAGATGGACTTCGAAAATCCGATGAACACTGCGATTGCAGGAATTGATGCCTTCAAGTGCTTCCTCAGCTCAATTGGGATGCCGGTATCCTTCGCGGAACTTGGCGCAAAGGAAGAAGATATCCCTGCCATGGCGGAAAAGAGCTGCTACGGTGACGGAAGAGGCGGATCACTTGGCGGATTTGTAAAACTTGGAAAAGAAGATGTGGAGAAGATATTCCGGCTGGCTCTGTAATATTATCGTTTGGGAGAAATTATGACTGCACATACTCTGCAATAGCTCAGACAGATCTGCGCATTTACTGCGCTGACCGTACGGAAACATTGTGGCTGCAGGCATCCGGCCCTTCGCCCCAGGTGGATTTTAATGAGCTGGATGTGTAACAGTTCAGTTCTGTCTGAACTGTTACCATATTCTTCGGAGGGCAGTATTAAGAAAACTAGTTTACTTGACATTTCAGACTTGATGGTAGACAATAAAATAAAGGTCGGTTTTATCTGCCGGGGCAGATCTGTACCACTGCAGATGAAGGACGCAGGCTTATAAATTTTACTGAGGAGTGGAAAAGATGAGAATAGGTATTGGCAACGATCATTCAGCGTTGGAGATGAAAGCGGAGATTATTGAATTTTTGCAGGAAAGAGGACATGAGGTGGTAGATTACGGCACAAATTGTGCTAAGAGCTGCGATTACCCCAAATATGGCGAGATCGTCGCGCGGGCGGTTGTAAATCATGAGGTGGATCAGGGCATCCTGATATGTGGGACTGGACTTGGTATCTCACTGGCTGCGAATAAGGTAAAAGGGATCCGTGCGGCAGTCTGCAGCGAGCCATTTACTGCAAGGATGGCCAGAATGCATAACAACTGCAATATTCTGGCATTCGGAGCAAGGGTGATTGGGCCTGAGCTTGCGAAGATGATCGTGGAAGTGTGGCTGGATACGGACTTCGAAGTGGGCGGACGCCATCAGAGGCGGGTGGATATGATTAGTGATATTGAGGACAGGTGGGAATAGCCCTTTTTCTGTAAAGGAAATTAAAGCGGGGGCGCCTGCTTTGATAATATAAGGTAAAGGAGAATTGATTTATGGCGAAAACAATTCTTGAATATGATACGGTATCTCTGGATGAGGAGAATGGCGCGCTGGTGATTATTGACCAGACGCAGCTGCCCGGAAAGATCGAGCTGCTTTCCCTGACTGATATTGAAGACATCTGGGAGGCTATTTACCTGTTGAAAGTAAGGGGGGCTCCGGCTATCGGGGTGACGGCCGCCATAGGTGTTTATCTGGCGGTTAAGGATCTGAAGACGAATGATATGATGGAATTTCGCGCAGCTTTTCAGCGGGCGAAGGAGTATCTGGCGACATCCAGGCCAACCGCCGTGAATCTTTTCTGGGCGCTGGAACGGATGGCTTCTGTAGTGGAAGAAAGTACGGCCAGCCTGGACTGCCGGGTGGAAGATGTGAAAGAACTGCTTCTAAAGGAAGCACAGCGCATCAGAGAAGAGGACATTGATGTATGCCGGAGGATCGGTGAAAATGCACTGACTCTTGTAAAGCCCGGTGATGGACTGCTGACCCACTGCAATGCGGGCAAACTCGCAGCGGTAAAATATGGTACGGCGACCGCGCCGATGTACCTTGGGCAGGAAAAAGGATATGGATTCCGACTCTTTGTTGATGAGACAAGACCTCTGCTGCAGGGGGCGCGGCTGACTGCTTTTGAACTGCAGGAGGCGGGCATGGATGTGACCCTGATCTGCGATAATATGTCGGGAGCGGTTATGAAAAAGGGATGGGTTGACGCTATCTTCGTAGGCTGCGACAGGGTAGCCGCGAACGGTGATGCGGCAAATAAAATTGGAACTTCCGTAGTAGCCGCGGTTGCCAAATATTACGGCATCCCTCTATATGTATGTGCACCCACCTCAACCATCGATATGTCGCTGCCGGCCGGAGATGCAATACCGATCGAGGAACGTTCTGCAGAGGAAGTAACGGAGATGTGGTATGAGAACCGTATGGCGCCGGAGGGTGTGAAGGTGTTCAATCCATGCTTTGACGTAACAGACCATGAACTGATCGCCGGTATCGTGACGGAGTATGGTATCGCATGGCCGCCTTATGAGGAGTCTTTGAAGAAGATATTTGGAAATATAAATAACTAATCTGAATGAAACACACAGTCTAAGATCTGCATTAGACTGTGTGTTTTTTTGCAGTTTAAATAAAGTCCGGGAATTTGGAATAATCGTACTGTCAACCTTCTCATAAGGATCACCACGCAGGAAAAACCAGTCGGTTAGCTTCGGGCTATGAGCAAACTGTTTATTATTTTTTGAAGAAATGGAGAAAGCAGATTGTAGTTGGATGAGGGAGATTATTGTTATTTTTATACGAGCAAGTATGTAAAACGAAGCAGAAATTTGGGGATAACGGAAGCAGGTTTGAGTTATTTGTTAAAAAAATTTAAAAAAATGGAAAAAATTGGAAAAATGCTGTTCTTGTGGGCTCCAAAGTATGCTAAAATATGATAATAGGAAACCGTCATATTTCCTTATAATTGTGGTGTGTGGATTAGGTTACTTTTCTGAAATTCATAGGGAGAAAAATATGGAGGAACGCAGAAGAAAAATATTGCAGGAACTTGAAGAGAAAGGAAAGGTTCGTGTTAATGAATTGAGTGCAGAGCTGGGGTGTTCTGAAGTTACAATCAGGAACGACATAAAATGTATGGAACGGGCTGGTCTTCTGATCCGTACTCATGGAGGTGCGCTTAAAATAGAAGAGAATCCTCAGAAAAAGTATTCAGCAGAAAGCATTTATCGGAACACGGACAAGAAAAGAGCGATTGCAGCGAGTGCGTATGAGTGCATTGAAGACAGGGACACAATTATCATCGATGATTCTTCTACCAGCTTCTACTTAGCGCTGCATATCAAGCAGCATCCGGAAAAAAGCATAGCGGTGGTGACCAATTCACTCATGTCAGGTATTGAGCTGGCCGGATTAAAGCATGTTGAATTGTATATGGTAGGTGGACCGGTGGGGGGAAACCTGGCGGCCACAATAGGAGACGAAGCAGTAGAGGACATATCCAGATTTCATGTGGATAAGGCATTTATAGGCGTACATGGAATTAATTTTGATGTGGGGATCACGTCCGTAGCCACATCCCAGATGCAGGTTAAACAGGCAATTCTAAAAGCAACGGAAAAAATATATGTACTGGCGGACAGCAGCAAGTTCGGCGGCGGATACTTGTCCGTAATCTGTCCATTAAAAGATGTATATCAGATCATAACAGACAATCAAGTGAACAAAGACTATGTTAACCGCGCAGAAGCAGAAGAGATACCGTTAGTTTTGGCTTAGGGATGCAGGTGGATTGGGAAGGGACGCCGCAGGCCCCGGACATAGGGATGGCTGGAAGCGGGGGAACGGCTGTAAGCCGGAGTAAAGTAAAAGAGACGGAAAACCAGGGCAGCCTGGACACATCACCCGAAGCCTTGATAGGCTTCGCGCGCTGGATCCAGGGAAAATTGTGATTTGGAATCACAATTTTCACCCTGGTTTTCCGTCTCTTTTATTTGTTTGTACTGGCGCCAGCTATGCTGTGTCTCCCGCCGCCATTGCGCCCTCCGCTTCAGCCTGGCGGACCTCCTCGACTACCCAGCCCTCACTCATCCAAGTTCCGCTATGAGATCTTCGAGTACTTCTTCTACGGAGTCTGTTACGTAAGTGGAGTAATAGGAGATCCCCGGCGCCGCATTGGACATGGCATAGCTGGTGCCGGCACACTGGAGCATCTCGATGTCATTATACTGGTCGCCGAAGGCCATGCATTCTTCTGGTTTGAGATGGAAAAGCTCCATCATTTTTTCCAGTGCGGTTCCTTTGTTGGCGCCCGGGGTGATAAAGTCGATCCAGATATTTCCCGATGTTACTACATTGATTTCATTACTGAACATATCCTGCAGGTGCTTGAGATATTTATCTACGATATGAGGACCGTCTGACATGTTGCCGATTGCTATTTTTAAGAAAGGGCCTTCGATTTTTGAGATATCGTCGACGATTCTGGTAGTATTGTGCATCACATTTACGATGTGATTGACAAAGGCTGGATCATTGTCCTCGATAAAGCAGGCGTCCTCCCGGGATGCGACGATCTCAAAGTGTTTCTCCCGTTTGATTTCTGCAATAATTCTGGCAGCAAGGCTGTCATCGATTGAGGCACGTGATATCACTTTACCCTGGTGGATGCAAAGGGCGCCGTTCTCGGCAATGTAGGAGATCTCGTCCTTAATCTTATCAAATACAATGCGCTGGTTATCATACTGCCTTCCGCTGGCGGAGACAAAATGGATGCCTTTTTCTGTCAGCTTGTGTATCAGTTCAATAGAGCGCGGGGGAAGTTCCTGCGCACCTCCCTGCAAAAGGGTGCCGTCGAGATCACTGGCTACTAATTTAATCATATAAAACCTCCAAGTTATATTTATAAAGGCCTTATACTCAAGGCTCCGGCTGGTACGTCGAAAAATAACAGCAAGTTAATGATTATTCGATGTACACTAGACGCAGAAAACTTAGATATAAGGCTTGCTTCATTATAATAAGTTATACTTCTTATATATTACCCTAAATTGAGCGAATTGTATAGCCTTGTTCTCCGGAAAATTGTATGATACTATTCTATTGTGGGAAGTGTGTGGGAATTGCGTGGGGGTCTGACCCCTTTGCAAAAGGGTCAGACCCCCACGCAATTCCCACACATTTCGAATAACTTAGAGGACATGAAAATTAAATTCAGAGAAAGCTGAGGGATAAGATGAAACAGTATGATGTAATAATTATTGGTGCAGGTCCGTCCGGGATTTTCTGTGCGTATGAACTGAAGCGTCAGAAGCCGGATCTGAGTGTATTGATGGTTGAGAAGGGCCGATGCATTGAAGAGAGGCAGTGCCCAAAACGGAAGACAAAGGTGTGCGTGGGCTGCAAGCCCTGTTCGATTACAACCGGTTTTGCCGGGGCCGGTGCGTTTTCTGACGGCAAGCTGTCTCTGTCACCGGATGTTGGAGGAACGCTTCCGGCGATATTGGGGTACGATAAAGCAACGGAAATGATTCACGAAGCGGACAGTATCTATCTGCAGTTCGGAGCCGATGAAAAGGTGTATGGTATTGAAGACCAGCAGGCGATTACTGATATCCGTTCCAAAGCAATCCGTGCCAATCTGAAATTGATAGAATGTCCGATCCGCCATCTGGGAACGGAGGAAGGCTATAAGATTTACACGCGCCTCCAGCATCATCTTTTGGACGCAGGTGTGGAAATCCTGTTTAAAACGATGGTGACGGATATTATCATCGAGGATGGGGCTGTAAAGGGAATCGTGACAGATAAAGGAGAAACCTTCTATGCGCCGGAGGTCGTGGCGGGAGTAGGAAGAGAGGGGTCCGAGTGGTTTTCACACATCTGCAAGGGGCATGATATCGAGACGAAAAATGGAACAATCGATGTAGGCGTCCGTGTAGAAGTCCGTGATGAGATTATGCAGGAACTCAATGAAAAACTTTATGAAGCGAAATTGGTGTACTATACGCCTACATTTGATGATAAGGTAAGAGTATTCTGCACGAATCCATCCGGTGAGGTGGCAACGGAATATTATGAAAATGGGCTGGCCGTTGTGAACGGGCATGCATATAAATCAAAAGACATGAAGACGCATAACACCAACTTTGCGCTTCTGGTGTCCAAGAACTTTACGGAACCCTTCAAAACTCCGACCGAATATGGGAAACATATTGCCCAGCTCGGTAATATGCTGAGCGGCGGCAGAATCCTGCTCCAAAGATACGGTGATTTCCGCAGAGGCCGCAGGACAACGGAAGAGCGTCTGCTTCGAAATAATATCACACCAACGCTGAAAGACGCGGTGCCGGGAGATCTGTCACTTGTATTTCCGCACCGGATCATGGTTTCCATCGATGAGATGATCAAGGCTCTGGATAAAGTGACACCGGGAATTGCCAGTGATGAGACCCTTCTGTATGGTGTAGAAGTAAAATTCTATTCTAACAAAGTCATTGTAGATAAAAAGTTTGAAACAAATGTTTCAGGCCTGCGCGCCATGGGAGACGGGGCGGCAGTGACGCGGGGACTCCAGCAGGCATCAGCCAATGGGATCTGCGTAGCAAGAGCAATTATCGAAAAAATGGAAGGCTAGTAATGTACACAAAGACTGACTTTGGGGAGAATGGGCGTTACTATGCGCGGCCTGCGGCCGTGAATAGTAATGATTGAGCAGTCCAGCGTATGTAAAAAATAGTTGTATCCTGGAGAAGATGAGAATATAATGATAATAAATGCTGCCATAACAGGAAGCATTATTATATGTAACCAGACAAATTAATAAGAGGAAAAGTATATGGGCAAATATTTTGGGACAGACGGATTTCGAGGAGAAGCAAACGTAGTATTGACAGTGGAGCACGCCTTTAAGGTAGGCCGTTATCTGGGTTGGTATTTTGGCCGGGAGCACAAGGCCAGAATCGTAATCGGCAAGGATACAAGACGAAGCAGTTATATGTTTGAATATGCACTGGCGTCGGGTTTAACTGCATCGGGAGCGGATGCATATCTGCTACACGTTACAACAACACCGAGCGTATCTTATGTTGTGAGGACGGAAGACTTTGACTGCGGCCTGATGATTTCTGCCAGCCATAATCCATTCTACGACAATGGAATCAAGGTGATTAACGGTCAGGGCCATAAGATGGAAGCCGAAGTTGAAGCAAAGATAGAAGCCTATATTGACGGTGAGATCGAAGAACTTCCTCTGGCAACAAAGGAAGACATCGGCTGTACAATTGACTATGCGGCAGGAAGAAACCGCTATATCGGACATTTGATTTCACTTGCTACCCGGTCATTTAAAGACATGAAGATCGGACTGGACTGTGCAAACGGAAGCGCATTCAGCATTGCAAAGAGCGTTTATGATGCACTGGGGGCTAAAACCTATGTCATCAACAATGAGCCGAACGGAACAAATATTAATACCAACTGCGGTTCCACACATATAGAGATTCTGCAGCAGTATGTAAGGGAAAAGAAATTGGATGTCGGATTTGCATTTGACGGCGATGCGGACAGGTGTATCGCAGTAGATGGAAACGGCAATGTAGTAGACGGCGACCTGATCCTTTATGTCTGCGGGAAGTATCTGATGGAGCAGGGCCGCCTGGAGGATAACACCATTGTTACAACGGTGATGTCCAATCTGGGGCTCTACAAAGCCTGCGATAGAGTGGGCATGAACTATGAGCAGACGGCAGTCGGCGATAAATACGTGTATGAGAACATGCTTCAGAACGGTTACGTGCTGGGCGGGGAGCAGTCCGGCCATATCATATTCAGCAAGCACGCAAGGACCGGAGACGGTGTGCTGACTTCCCTGATGATCATGGAAGTCATTATGGAAAAGAAGCAGAGCCTTGCCAAACTGTGCGAGGATGTAAAAATTTATCCCCAGCTGCTGAAGAATGTCCGCGTGACAGACAAAAAAACAGCGCGTGAAAATCCTGCGGTACAGAAAGCGGTAGAGGAAGTAACCGCGGCCCTGGGCAGCGAGGGACGTATTCTCGTCAGAGAAAGCGGAACAGAACCAGTCATCCGCGTTATGGTAGAAGCCGCAACAGACGAAATCTGCGAAAAACATGTAAATCAAGTCATTCAGGTTATGGAAACGGAAGGGCTTGTTATAGGGTAGACGGCCGTGGCAGGCCGGCGTAACCGGAAAGGAAGGGAAACAGGAGAAGTCCTGTCTCCCTTCCTTTTTCTGCAGCGGCCGATTGCAGCCTAATTCCAGTATCCCGTTACAGACACTAAAAAATCCCCCTTCCTCTGTGTGATATTGTATACTGAGATTATGTAACCTGAAAATGGATGTGCGGTGTCCGGCAAAAATGAAGAAGAGGAGGTATCACATGAGTGATATCAAAATTACTGGTGCCAACGAAGGCAATTTGAAACATGTTTCACTGCGAATACCCAAAAATAAACTGGTTGTATTCACGGGACTTTCCGGCTCGGGCAAGTCCACTTTGCTGATCGATGTTCTGTTTCAAGAATGCCAGAGGCAGTATCTCGAGGCAATTACGCTGGAGGGAATCCACAAGCCGGATGTAGAGAGCGTTAAGGGCGCTTCCCCGGCCATTCTAATTTCCCAGACGGATGGGAACAGAAATCCCCGTTCTACGGTGGGAACCCAGTCGGATATATATACGGATCTGCGGATGATCTATGAGAAGCTGGGGGTGCGTACCTGCCCGCACTGCGGCGGGATTATTTCGGCGGCAGACTGCAGGGAAGAGACGGAGAAGATCAATGCGGATTTCTACGTCTATATGTATTGCAGTAAATGTGGGAGGAGAATGGATAAGATTACCCGCACCTATTTCTCTTTTAATACAAAGGAAGGAGCCTGCCCGGCCTGCGAGGGACTGGGAAAAGTGCACACCGTGAAAAAAGAACAGGCGGTTGATGAAAGCCTGTCGCTGGAAAACGGTGCGGTTCGTTTTTGGGAAAAGCAGTATGGAAAATATCAGACCGGAGTCTTATATGCCGCTTTTGGGCATTACGGCATTTTAGGGGGCAAAGACATCCCCGTAGAGCGTTTCAGTGAGATACAAAAAGAGATTTTATACAACGGCATAGACAGCAGCCGGGTTAAAACGGAATTCCCAAGGATCAGTCCTTCTAAAACAGCGGCTGCAGGCAGGTTCGAAGGAGTGCTGCCGATATTATGGAGGCGGCTGGCAGATAAGAATGGGGAAGCCGGACAACTGGAGGCGTATTTTGATGTTGTCGACTGTCCGGACTGTAAAGGCGAGCGTCTGTGCGAACTGAGCAGAAATGTGACTGTAAATGGCACCCGCCTGCCGGAATTGTCGTTTTATTCCCTGGAACAATTAGAGGACTGGATCCGGCAGATGGAAGTTTCCTTGGCAGAACGGCATGCAGCGCTTGTAAACGCCTATATCCGGGATATAAAGACTAAATTGAACCGCTTTATCAAAGTGGGGCTGGGTTATCTGTCTCTGGACCGGCAGATCGTTACTCTGTCAGGAGGGGAACTGCAGCGGCTGCGTCTGGCGGCCGCACTGGACTCGGAATTATCCGGTGTGATTTATATACTGGACGAACCCACTGCGGGGCTCCATCCCAAAGATACGGCGGGCCTCCTGGAAATACTAAAAAAGATGCGGGATCTGGAGAATACGGTGCTCGTGATTGAGCACGATACCGATATCATGGCTGCAGCCGATTATATCATAGATATCGGTCCGGGATCCGGCAGACATGGGGGAGAAATCATCGCATCCGGTACCCTGGAAGAGATCATGAGGCAGAAATCATCCGTGACAGGAACCTATCTTTTGGCCCCCCATCCTGGGAAACAGGATTACCGGAGTGCGCAGGGAAAGATCCGGATTCAGAACGCCGTAAAATATAATCTGGATCATCTTTCCGCAGATATTCCAGTCGGCTGTTTTACTGCCATTACAGGCCCCTCAGGTTCCGGAAAGTCAACCCTTATTTTCGAAGTTCTTGCAAAAGGCAGGGCAAAAACAGCGCAAAACCAATTGCACACAGGGAAATCAGACCATCTATGCCCGGCAGACAGTTCCGCGGTAAAACCGGGGAATCAAGTAAAAGGGCTGGAACAGTTTGACAATATCATAGAGGTTGGGCAGGCGCCGATCTCGAAAATGAAACGTTCAAATGCGGCAACCTATTCCGGAGTATATACAGAAATCAGGGCGGTCTTCGCCAAAACTGAGTCTGCAAAAAAGGCGGGGCTGACTTCCCGGCATTTTTCATTCAATACCCCAGGCGGCAGATGCGAGAACTGTCAGGGCCTGGGCTATGTGGACAACAATATGCTGTTCTTTGCGGATACAAAAGCCGTATGCCCCGTGTGCAGCGGAAATCAGTTCCAGCAGCAGGTGCTGTCCGTCAAATACAAAGGTCTTTCCATCAAAGCGACCCTGGATCTTTCCATAGAAGAAGCCGCCGGCCATTTTGAGGGCATCCCCAAAATCTCAAAAATCCTGGGGGTTCTCCAGGAAGCAGGCCTGGGCTATCTTCAACTGGGCCAAAGCCTGACAACATTATCGGGAGGAGAGTGCCAGCGCCTCAAGCTTGCAAAAGAATTAATCGGGAACAGTTCAGGCAGAAAAAACCTGTATCTCATGGATGAGCCCACAACCGGCCTGCATCCAATCGACATCGAACACTTCCTGAAACTCCTGAACCGCATAACAGATGCCGGAAATACCGTAGTGGTCGTAGAGCATAACCAGCAGCTTATCCAAAACAGCGACTGGATAATCGATCTGGGTCCTGGGGGCGGCACAAAAGGGGGGCAGATTATGTTTATGGGGATACCAGACGGATATTTCTAGACGGAGGGATGCTCCGTGTCCGGATGGACGGGAGGGCTGCGGATGGGAATGGTTAAGCGTATGGTAAAGGCCTGAGTGAGGATAAGCAACTCGAGGATACCTCTTTAGTCGATTTGTTCCTGTGTAGGAATTCAATCCGCTGCAACCGTTTTATTCCCCGTCCGAGATTATGATCCGCGAACCTACCGGCTGGATGCACGTAGCCTGTGGGGAGCGGGAGGGAAAGGCTGCGGAAAAACACGGCGGGTGATTTCGGAAGCGTAGAATGCGCGATTAGAGCCCGTTACATCAAAGCGGGAGTCTCACATGGGCAGAATCTGCTTCCGAAGCAGATTCTGAAACAGCCTGAGCTGTGTAATCCATCAGGATTACGCAGTGAATGCTGTTGGACCATGTGAGGCTCCCGCTTTGATGTTACGGGCTCTTCGCAAATGGAAAGATTCGAAATCACCCGCCGTGTTTTTCCGCAGCCTTTCCCTCCCGCTCTCCACAGGCGACCTCCCTCTACACACAAACCACCCGCTGCCCCACAATATCGGAGTATATCTCCACCCCTTCTGATTGAAGTTCTGCTACATGGATGACGTCGGAATAGATTTCTTCCTCGGTGGTTTCTTTTAGCAGGTTCTCCAAGATGTTTGGGTGTGCGAGTATTTTTTCTTCGTTAAAGTGCACCTGGCTGTCCCCCTGGAACAGGGCGATGTAGAAGATGTTGGATTCTACGATATCCTGGAAAAAGTGGCTTCCGTAGGAGAGTTCGGGCATCAGGCCCAGATTCTCGTAGGATACTTCGCAGATGGCCTCCATGCTGCACAGGTCTGTGAAACGTACCGGGACACCCAGGGCGGGCGTGGTGGTTCCCCAGCGGCCGGGGCCGATCAGGACGGCGTGGCGGTTCCGAAGCAGACGGTTCAAGGTGCCGATCTGGTTGGCTATGGCATATTTCTGATGCTCGTTCAGTTCCAGATAGGGTTTAATTTTCACAAAAATGATATAGTGAACCGGAAGCCGGACATTTCCACCCATAAAGTTTCCTTTTGAGGAAAAATAGCTGCGGTCCCTGCCCGTATTTTCAGGGAATTCTACGGTTTTTCCCAGACCCTTTGTCTGCAGGGGGCGGCATTGCAGCAGATTGATCCGGTAATCTTCCTGTTTATTGAAGTTGCAGGTAAATTCAATATCAACGGGATAGTCGTAAGTATGCGATAATATGGCCAGAATATTTTCCAGCGCCCTGGGGAAATCCGTATGTCTCAGCAGACGGGTGAAACTGACAATATCCGGAACTTTGCGGCCCGGCTGTCCGATTTCACGGAAATGCCTGGCAAGCTCGTAGTCAGGTTCCATGAAGAGCCGGATATTGGTCTTTAGAGGGAGGCCTGCGGTGTCCTCGATGGGCACGGTCTGGAATTCATTTTCCTCCAGATTAATCACATCCACGTAGTGCTGGGAAAATTTCCTTTCATCTCCATAGTTGAGCAGGGGAGGGCGCTCCGGCTTGTCCAGCGCGACAATCCGCGGATAGTCCGAATTAACCCGGTCTACGGCGCGGGTGCCCATTCCGAATACAAGACGCAGCATCCCCTTGGACGGATCGGTGTTCTTATCCCAAACGAACAGGTTAGAAGAATTACCAACTCCGGCACAATGGGGGAAGAAGTATTTGCCGTGGTAATCGCCGGACACTCTCTGTACCAGCAGGGCCATCTGCTCGTCCTCGCCGGAGAGACCGCGGTTCTTGCGGTACTCCAGAGCCTCCTGGCTCATGACACTGGCATACACCTTGCGCACGGCCTCAAGAAAAGCATCATAGCGGTCTTCCGGTGATCCCTGGTTGGGACAGAAGAAACTGTCGTATTTTCCGGCAAATGCATTTCCGAAGTTATCTTCCAGAAGAGAGCTGGAGCGGACAATGATAGGAGACTGGCCGTAATATTCCAGCATGACCATGATCTGCTCCTTGATTGCAGGAGGAAAATGCCCGGTCAACAGCTTTTCCCGAAGTTCGGGAGCCGCACGGAAATATCCTTCCTCCGACTTTTGTTCCATCCGGAGGCGCCAGCAGCCATTTTGTACAATGTAAGTATAGAATACATCCGAGCCAATATAATAGGAATCGTGCCGTTCCATATGTTCCCGGTAAAAATCCGGGATTTTCGTTTCCAGTATTTTGCGGGCTAAAAGCATTCCCACCGACTTGCCGCCGATATATCCGGTTCCGATCACCCGGCTGCCGATCTGGATCAGATCCGCCAGTGTGAAGTATTCCCTGCTCAGGGAGGCAATTCTGGGGCGCTGTCCGATGAGAAGATTCAGCAGGTTCTCTTTTACATATGCCTGCTCTGCGGAAGCGGCGTTCAGATAGGGCTTGGCCTCCTCAAAGCTTACATCCCAGTAATCCAGTTTTTTTGTATGGACCTGGAGCCTGGAAAATAACTCAGCAGAGCTTGCACTGTCCGTGATGCACTCTGCGCCGGCCTCTGTTAGCAGGTGAGGCAGAAACATAACGGGGGAGTAGCGCTCCCAGACCTTCAGCGGGTGCAGATAATAGTTTCCGTCTACAAAATAGAGATTCAAAAGAAGCCTGACAGCTTCCCGGATCCGGGCAATGGTATCCGGCGTATGGGCATTCCTGTCAAGTGCAAAACAGGAAACCGTCTCGAGCTCCGACAGATAAGGGCAGGCCACCTGAAAGAAATTCCCGATCATCAAATCGGAGCACCAGTGCTGCTGCATGTCAGTGAGACAGTCAAAGAGATAGAAGGCGTGCTTCCCCTCTGCTGTGATAATCCGGTATATATCGCTGGTGAAAGATTCAAAACCATGGCAGACATCAATGGTATACATTTGAAAATCAGCGCCTTCGTCTTTCAGTGCAGCATCATCCACCAGGGGCGCGTGACTGCCAAAGTGTATATAAAGGATGCGCCTGCGGTCCGCGGCAGCCTGTCTGACAAATTGACGGGCGGCAAATGCGTAGGACTCCAGAGTGTCCACCTGCCAGATGATATGATCACCAGGCCGGAGGCCGCCGATTACCTCGTCTGCCCCCGACAGCCCGGTACTTATTTGTTCAATGCTTTCCATAGTATTCCTCCATTCCTGCATGGACAGCCAATATTATTTCCAGTTTAACACAAATAGAAAAAAAATCAAATGTTGGGAATCCATACATATCCAGCAGACAATCCTGCCATATCGTGGGAGCTGCATGGCAGGAAAATCCGCAGGCAAAAGGGACAGCTATTAACGGCTGACAATAATGGTTGGATAGCCGGCTCTTTTGAGACGCTGCTCCATGGCTGTTGCATCGTCCAGAGTATCATAATTGCCGACCTGAACCCGGAAGAATCCGTCTGTATCTACAATAGATGCCGGGAAATCCTGTTCCAGTAGTTCATTCAGCAGCCGGTTTGCATAGGTTGGATTTCGGAAAGCGCCCACCTGTACCTTATATCCCGGTGGATCGATGACATGATCCATTTCCAGGGTGTCCAGGATTCCGGAAGCGATTGCCTGGGCGATTGCGTCGAAATTGTCATCAAAAAGCTGGTTATCTGTGTTGGAGTTGATAAACCCAACTTCTACCAGAACAGCGGGCATTTTTGTGCGGCGGAGCACCACCAGGTTGGGGCGCGCCTTTACGCCGAGATTCACAAATCCTACGGCCTCCAGCTGCTCATTGATATTTTCAGCCATCTGAAGTTTGATTCCGGAGAGATCATATACCAGTGACTCCACTCCTGATACTACGTTGTCTGTGGGAAAAGAGTTCCGATGTATGGAAATGAAAAAATCCACCCCTGCATTGTTTGCCTCCATTGCTTTTTCATAAGGAGATTCGTATACATCCGTAGTTCTGGTGTATTGTACGTCGATATCATGGTTCTGAAGAATTTCACCAACGGCTAATGTAAGGCGCAGAGTATCGTCTTTTTCCTGGCGTCCATTATATACGGCGCCTGGGTCACGCCCTCCGTGTCCTGCATCTAACATGATTGAATAAGGCATAAGTAAAGATTCCTTTCACATTGTTCTATTTTATGATATGTAGAAAACGCAAGGATGTTCCTGTCCGCCAAAGAAAATCGGACCTCCGCATGGAGCCTGACTGCTTACGCGCAGTTCTGACACCATTTGGAAGTCCGATAGGATGACTGGCATGGCAGAATTAGGATCCGCCGTATTCTTTATGCCGTTCTCCATATTCTTTTTTTGGCGGGACATCATCCGGATCTTCGGAATCTCCGTCCTCTTTATCAGATACTTTCTTTTCAGGCAGATAGACATGTACACTTTCTACCCTATTCTTATCCAGTGTTTCAACGACCAGCATAATTCCGCTGTCTGTTGTAACCTCGTCACCCACTTCGGGCAGCCTGTCCAGATGCTCTATAATAAAACCGCCGAGGGAGTCATAATCCTCAGACTGCAGTTCCAGATCCAGACGGTCATTGACATCATCCAGGCTCATGGAGCCTTCGATAATATATTCATTATCGCCAAGCTGTTTTACGAATTCATCTTCTTTCTCGTCATATTCATCATGGATTTCCCCAACGATTTCCTCCAGAATATCCTCCAGAGTAACAAGGCCGGCTGTTTCACCGTATTCATCCAGCACAATAGCGATATTAAAAGAGGCATCCCGCATTTCCACGAGCAGCTCGGATATATTTTTATATTCGTAAGTAAAATATGCTTCGCGCAGTATGTTGCGCACAGAAAATTGCGCCGTACTGTCAAAAAGCAGAAGATCTTTCATATTAATGGTACCGATAACATTATCGGTTGTATCCTCATAAACAGGGAGACGTGTGAATTTGTCTTCTTTGAAAATATCAATCAGTTCTTTATAAGTACTGTTTACATCTGCAAATGTCACGTGGACACGCGGCACCATAACGTCCTTAGCACGGGCATCGCCCAGGTCAAACACATTGTAGATCATTTCTTTTTCTTCGGATTCAATGACTCCGTCTTCGTGGCTTACGTCTACGATGGTACGAAGTTCGTCCTCTGTCATGGCGCTGTTCTTGGCATTGGGATCAATGCGGAATATAAACAGAATTCCATGTGAGAACAGGTTAATGATGAAGATAAATGGGGTCATCACCACCATAAATGCCCGGATCACCGGGATATAGGCAAGAGACAGCTTCACTGCATTTAAGGTTGCTATGCTCTTTGGAGTAATCTCTCCGAATACGAGGATCGCAACTGTCAGGATTGCCGTTGCAATGCTGACCATGTAACCACCGAAGCTGTAGGCCAGTGTGGCGGCTAATGAGGAAGCGGAAATATTTACAATGTTGTTGCCGATTAAGATTGCGCTCAGCATCTTACGGGAATGCTTTTCCGTAACGTCCAGAACCATCCTGGCCCGTTTATTTCCGTCGTCTGCCAGAGAACGCATGCGGATCTTGCTCACCGTGGTAAGCGCCGTCTCCGCGGATGAAAAAAATGCAGACAGTATCAATAAAACGATTAATATAACAAATTGTATGGCATCACTCGAGTCCAATTATCTGTTCACTCCTTTATTATTTTATTGCGTAATTGCTCAAAGCATGTATACCCCCTAAATATACAACATCCGGGGCTTTTTTGCAAGTAGAGTTTGGGATGTAAGCTTTGGTATTGCGGAGAGGGGGCGCAAAATGAAGGGATAGCCGCCAGCCTCCTAAGGGCACACATACCGTTCAAAATTGCGAACACAGAACCTAAGAAATTCTAAGAAGCAGTCAGCCGCGAGAGTGGGGCACGGGATGGCACATCACGAGAAATCTCATGATTTCTCGCGCTGGGCCATCCGCTTTTATGATTCGGAATCATAAAAGCTCCCCACTCTCGCGGCTGGCTGCTTCTTAGAATTTCTAAGGCCTGCTTTAGCAATTTTTGAACGGCATGTGTGCCCTTAGGAGACTGGCGGCTATCCCTTCATTTTGCTGGGCGCATCCAATCGGCAGATGAGCTTGCAAACCAGGGGGAGCTCCATGACGGGGGCAGTGTATTGAGTCGTTTGGGAGTACAGTATGGAATAGGGATATGGGAGGAGTTATGTATACCTTGTTCCGCAGTTTACTGCGGATCCGCCCGCAGGGGATGTGTTGCAGCCATCGTTTTGTTCTGTGCGCCATCCGTGCGCAAGTCTAAAGCTTGCGTACTAAACGTTGAATTTGGCGGGGGTTTGTTGTATGATTGAGGTGAAAGTTCAAAAGAATTGGAGATCATGTATGAGTTTATACGAAAAATTATGTGACATACTGGGAGAGAAATGTGTTTTTGCAGATGAACCAATGAGCCGCCATACCACATTCCGTATAGGAGGGCCGGCGGATTATTTTGCAGTTCCCTGTGATACCGAAGGCGTAAAAAAGGTCATCGGTTTGTGCAAAGAGGAAGAGGTGCCTTATTATATTCTGGGGAACGGCAGCAATCTTCTGGTGGGAGACAAAGGATATAGAGGCGTTGTGATTCAGATTTATAAAAATATGAGTGGGATACATGCTGAGGGGAACCGGATTTATGCGCAAGCTGGCGCGCTGTTGTCTAGGATAGCGGCGGAGGCACTTTTGCACAGCCTGAAGGGGTTTGAGTTTGCATCCGGGATACCGGGGACACTGGGCGGAGCTGTCATGATGAATGCAGGGGCCTATGGAGGTGAGATGAAGCAGGTTCTGGAGAGCGTGGCTGTTATGACTCCGGAAGGCGAGGTAAAGACTCTCAGGAAAGATGAGCTGGAATTGGGATATAGAACAAGTATCGTTGCCAAAAAGAATTATATTGTTCTGGAAGCAGTGATCAGGCTGGAACCGGGAGATGCCGGTGATATCCGTTCTTATATGGAGGAGCTGAAAGAAAAAAGAGTGTCAAAGCAGCCGTTGGAATACCCCAGCGCGGGGAGCACGTTCAAACGGCCGGAGGGGTATTTTGCAGGCAGGCTGATAGAGGATGCAGGACTGCGGGGATTTCAGGTAGGAAATGCGCAGGTGTCACAGAAACACTGCGGATTCGTGATTAACCGGGGCGGCGCTACGGCAGCAGAAGTAATATCCCTGATGGAGCAGGTCGCTGATAAAGTAGAGGAGGTATCCGGCGTCAGGCTGGAGCCGGAAGTGAAACGGATAGGAGAATTCTGAAATGAGATTTGTAATTGTTACTGGTATGTCGGGCGCCGGCAAATCCACAGCGTTGAAGATGCTGGAAGACATGGGGTATTTCTGTGTGGATAATCTGCCCATTCCTCTGATTCAGAAGTTTGCGGAGATGCTGGCGGCGCCGGATACCGAGATAGACAAGGCAGCCCTGGGGATTGATATCCGGGGCGGCCAGGCCTTTAAAGGACTGGAAGAGAAGCTAAAGCAGATTGATGAGCTCGGTCTGGGCTACGAGATTCTGTTTCTGGATGCCGGGGATGATGTTCTGGTAAAGCGTTACAAGGAGACCAGGCGGCAGCATCCTTTGGGCGGAGCGGGGCACATTGATATTGGCATTGCAAAAGAAAGAGAAAAAATTGCGTTCTTAAAAATGCAGTCCACGTATATACTTGATACAAGCAAGATGCTTACACGAGAGCTGCGGCTGGAACTTGAAAAAATTTTTGTAGAAGGGAAGGATTTTAAGAATCTTTATATCACGGTGATGTCGTTTGGATTTAAATATGGGATCCCGCAGGATGCCGACCTGGTGTTTGACGTCCGTTTTCTTCCCAATCCATATTATATTATGGATTTAAGGCCGAAAACAGGCAATGACCAGGAAGTGCGCGAATATGTAATGGACAATGACAAAGCCAGGGAATTTCTGGGGAAATTAACTGAAATGATGGACTTTTTAATACCGAATTATATACTGGAGGGAAAAAATCAGCTGGTGATTGCCATAGGATGCACTGGCGGTAAGCATCGGTCCGTTACGCTTGCAAACGCCCTGTACCAGTTTCTGGAGCCGAAGGAAAGTTATGGAGTGCGTATCGAACACCGGGATATTGGGAAAGATGCTATAACGAAGGCGAAATAGGAGAGAGCTATGTCATTTTCTGGAAATGTGAAAGAAGAACTTTCGAAGCAATGGAACACCGCAAGGCACTGCCAGATTGCTGAACTGGCAGCCCTAATCAGTATGTGCGGCTCCATTGTAATCAATAGTTATGGGCATTACAGCGTAAAAATTCATTCGGAAAATTTGGCTGTTGCAAGAAAATGCTTTACATTGATCACAAAAACATTTAATATAGAAGCTGATATCTCTATCCGCAGGAACATCGCGAAGGAAAGTGTCTCTTATGCTGTGGTGGTAAAACGGCATGAAGACGCGCTTCGTATCCTTCAGGCAGCAAAACTGATCGAAGAATTTCAGTCAGAATTCGAAGAGGTCCACATTGTGAATCCTCTCGTTGTACAGCAGACATGCTGCAGACGCTCTTTTATCAGAGGTGCTTTTCTCGCCGCAGGCTCGATGAGTGATCCAAACAAGTCGTATCACTTTGAAATTGTCTGTGCCTCCGAGAAGATGGCACGCCAGATTCAGGAGCTGATATGCGGATTCTCCATGGACGCCAAGATTGTCCAGCGGAAGAAGTCCTATGTTGTGTATCTAAAGGAAGGCTCGCAGATAGTGGATATCCTGAATATTATGGAAGCGCATATTTCCCTCATGGAACTGGAAAATGTCCGGATTCTAAAAGAGATGCGCAATACCGTAAACCGCAAGGTAAATTGTGAAACTGCCAATATCAACAAAACAGTATCAGCCGCAGTCAAACAGGTGGAGGATATTACATATCTGAGAGATACAATAGGTTTTGAAAAAATGTCGGAGGGACTGGAGGAAGTAGCGCTTGCCCGCCTTTCACATCCCGATGCGACACTCAAAGAGTTAGGGGAACTCTTATCACCGCCCGTTGGAAAGTCTGGGGTCAATCACAGACTTAGAAAACTGAGCGAGATGGCAGAGAAGGTTAGGCAAAAACAAGGAGGATTATTATGATTGAAACACCGGTTGTTGTGAAACAGGACAAGGGACTTGACGGAAGACCAATCGCATTGTTAGTACAGGAGGCAAGCCAGTACGCAAGTTCAATTTATATTCGGGTAGATGGGAAGAAGATCAATGCAAAAAGCATTATGGGGATGATGAGCCTGAACCTTTCAGAGGGCGAGAAGCTTACGGTAGTAACAGAAGGCGAAGATGAGCAGAAGGCGGCAGAAGGAATTAAAACCTTTTTTACTAAGAAAAAATAGTCAGATGCATTTTAAAATAGAATAACGGCAGATAAAAGTTACTATTCACGGGGCCGTGAATAATAACGATAAAGAATTATGAAGAAAGAACTATATGGAAAGAGGTTGTACTTTTGTGCAGCCTCTTTTATAATGAATGGATATGGTGTAATAATTGTGGTCAGCGTCATGGCTGATCTGCTGTTTGCATAGGATGGAGGAGATCTGTATTATGAAAAAAATGCTGTTTATTTACAATCCAAATGCCGGAACGGGGCTGTTAAAACCGAAACTTTCCGACGTACTGGACATTTTTGTTAAGGGGGGATACGAGGTGACGGTATATCCGACGCAGCGCTATCACGATGCACTGTCTAAGACCATAAGCTATGAGGGCGATTACGATCTGGTTGTCTGCAGCGGTGGTGACGGCACGCTGGATGAGGTGGTGACGGGAATGTCCAAAAGGGATAGGCAGGTGCCGGTCGGCTATATCCCGGCAGGGACTACGAATGATTTTGCCAACAGCCTGCATATCTCAAAAGATATGCTGGAGGCGGCGGATATTGCAGCTAACGGGGTTCCGTTTCCATGCGATGTGGGGATTTTTAATGATGATATCTTTGTCTATATTGCCGCGTTTGGTTTATTTACAGATGTATCCTACGAGACAAAGCAGAGTATGAAGAATGTGCTGGGGCATCTGGCCTATGTGCTGGAGGGCACGAAGCGTATTTTTAATATCCCTTCTTACCATATTAAAGTGACATATAACGAGGAAGTCCTAGAGGATGAATTCGTATTCGGCATGGTGACTAACTCCAGGTCTGTGGGTGGATTTAAGGGCATTATCGGCAAAGATGTAGTGTTTGACGACGGTGAATTTGAGGTAACGCTGATTAAGACCCCAAAGAACCCCATAGAGCTAAACGAAATTATTGCTTCCCTAGTAATCAAGCAGATTGATTCGAAGCATATGTATTCCTTCCGCACAGGACATATTCGTTTTGAATCCGTGGAAGAGATTCCATGGACATTGGACGGAGAGTTTGGCGGGGAACATGATGATGTAGTGATTAGAAATAAGAAGCAGGGGCTTCGGATTATGGTGGCGGAGAGAAGTATTGAACATCTTTCCGTAAAGGGAAGAATTGAGGGCAGCAGGGAGTCATAGAGAGCCTGGCGGGCTATATGCCTGCCAGGCTTGATGTTTCATATCCCACAATCCAATTTAAGCGGCGGAATTTGCAAATCGACAAAAGATTTAAAAAAGTGCTTGCATATTTGAAAATGGTGTAGTATAATAAAACTCGCTTGTGAAAGCAATATAGGACATGGCTCCATGGTCAAGCGGTTAAGACGCTAGCCTCTCACGCTGGAATCAGGGGTTCGATTCCCCTTGGAGTCATTAGTGAAAATCCATAGAATATTCTATGGATTTTTTTGTTATACACTCATAAATTAAGAAGATATTTTTAAACTAAAGGGGGAGAGCTGCGAACAGCTCTCCCCCTTAGTTAGTCCCCTGTTTTTGGTAATAGCTGAGAATCATATCCAGTGCGTGGTTTGTCCGTTCAGACAAGGCGTATCCTCCCTCGTGGAGACACCAGTCATAGATCATTCCCCTGGTAATTCCCAGGATGTCTTCTGTGATTGCGGCCGGATCTCCCAGAAGGGTGCCGGCGGAAGTCTCTTCCAGCACGGCGTGATAGATCGTCTGATAAAAGAATCGGTCCTTGTTGAGGATATATTTTTCCTTGCTGGACAGCTGATGTTTAAAATACTGGAGCGCGGCCATGGCACCCATATCTTCCATCGAGCGGGCCTGCCCTGAGATAAGAAAATGGATGGCCTCCAGCGGAGAATCGGGGTGTCCGTTCTTCCAGGCTTCTTCGGACTGCTGGTCAAACAGACGGTACCCCTCGTCCAATATATTTTCCTTGCTTTTAAAATGATGATAAAAGGCGCCTACGGATACCTCTGCCTTATCACAGATATCCTGGACCGTTACGTTTTCATAAGACTTCTCTGCGAATAGAGATACTGCACAAGAGAAAATCTTATGTTTTGTTGCAATTGCCTGTTTCTGGCGATTAGTCTGTGGCTTCATAAATCCCCCTAATTCGGTATGATACATGCCGTGTCTATGTTGTGTAACCCTTTTGTTAGGATAACACGAGTATTCCCTTTTTGACAAGGCGGTAGTACGATTATAGTCAAAATTAACAAAATATCATTCGGCGAATTGTATTCTGTGTCAATAGATTTGTATTAAATAAAGTGTTATAATTTTAACAGAACTTGTTGAAAAGCTGAAAGGAGTTGTCTATGTCTACAAAGTACAAACATTTATTTTCGCCGATTAAAGTAGGAAACACAGAGGTGCCAAACCGTATTGCCATGATGCCGATGGGTGTATTTTCACCACGTCTGATGAATCAGAAGACCGGAGCGTATACAAAGGACGGCGCGGATTATTATATTGAACGTGCCAAAGGCGGCACGGGACTGATCGTGACGGGTTTAGTTCCGATTATACCGATTCCGGTAAAAAACCCGGTTAATTTTCCGGATGAATATGTACCTGCGATGAAATATCTGGCGGACGGAGTCCATAAGTATGGTTCCAAGGTATTTGTCCAGCTGACGGCCATGACGGGGAGAGCAGGGCATATTGAGAGCGAGACGGACTGGAAGATGCTTCCGGCGCCGGCGCCGATTCAGAATGTATGGGATCCAACCATAAAGAACAGGGGAATCTCCAAAGAGGAGATTCACAAATACGTAGAAAATTTTGCGCAGGCAGCGTATCTGGTGAAACAGGCAGGCTGCGATGGTGTTGAAATCCACGCTGTCCATGAAGGCTATCTGCTGGATCAATTTGCAATCGGATTCTACAACAAGCGTACGGATGAGTATGGCGGATGCCTGGAAAACCGTTTAAGATTCCCAAAAGAGATCGTGGAGGCCATCAAAGAAAAGTGCGGAAAAGATTTTCCTGTATCCGTGCGCTACAGCGTGCGCAGCTATGTGAAGGACTACAACCGGGGAGCACTTCCGGGGGAAGAATTCGAAGAAATGGGCCGGGATCTGGAGGAAGGCGTTACAGTTGCAAAAATGCTGGAGGAATATGGTTACGATATGCTCAACTGCGACAACGGAAGCTATGATTCCTGGTTTTGGCCGCATCCGCCGGTGTATATGCCAAAAGCCTGTAACCTAAAGGATGTGGCGGCAGTTAAAAAAGCAGTCCATATACCAGTCGTATGCGCAGGACGTTTTGATGATCCTGAACTTGCCGAAAAAGCAATATCTGAGGGTCGGATCGACATCATGGGTATGGGCCGTCCGCTTCTGGCAGACCCGGAGCTGGGCCGCAAGTTCTATGAAGAGCGCCTGGATGACGTACGCCCATGTATATCCTGCCATCAGGGGTGCCTGGGAAGAATCTTCCAGGGCAAAGACATCAGCTGTGCTGTTAACCCGGCCTGCGGAAGAGAAAAGGGCTACGAATTAAAACCGGCAGAGACAAAGAAAAAAGTCATGGTAATCGGAGGCGGCCTGGGCGGCATGGAGGCAGCGCGAGTCTGCGCACTGCGCGGCCATGAAGTAGATCTGTTTGAAAAAACAGGAGAACTCGGCGGCGTCTTTGTAGCCGCAGCAACTCCCGATTTTAAAGACGATGACAAAAATCTCCTGAAATGGTACAAAAAACAAATGAGCGACCTTCCAGTTAATGTACATATGAATACAGAAGCAACAGCAGAAATGACCGCAGGATACGACGAGATATTCGTAGCAACAGGAGCCAATGAAAGGAAACTGGACACACCGGGATTCGATGCCGAAAACGTCACATATGCCATAGAAACCCTCAGAAGCTCAGACATAAAAGGCGACAACGTTCTAATCGTAGGAGGCGGTCTGACAGGATGCGAGATAGCCTACATGTTAGGCAGGGAAGGCAAAAAAGTAACCATAGTAGAAATGGCCGACACCATCCTGAACGCCTTCGGCCTTGCCGCGGCAAACTACAACATGTTAATGGAACTGCTTGACTACTACAAAGTCAAAGTAATCAAAAACGCAGTAGTCGAGAGCTACAAAGAAGGTATTGCAGTTGTATGTGAAACAGAAAAGAACTATCCGAACTCTGCAAATCGTGCAAAGCGCATGTTCGCCCTCGGCCCGCAGGGAATGAAAGTAAAACACGAAATCCCAGCCGACCACATAGTAGTATCCGTCGGTTATACCCCGGATCAGAACCTATATGAAAGAATCAAAACAGACAATGTCCACCTAATAGGAGACGCCAAGCAGCCCACCAACGTAATGGACGCAATATGGGCAGCCTACGAGTCCGCAATGACAATATAAACCTGTCAATAAAGATATAAAACCGCATAAACACTACTGCACAGTCATTCTACATCCGCCACACCCGGCCTAAGATACCGTCGGAGACGGTCATAATTCCTTCTGACAGGATGAGCCAGCCAGGGGCCAAACGGGACGGGGACAGACGGAAGCATCTATGTGTCTGGTATGCATGAAGCGAGCTTAGCAGCAGTTAGAGGGAACGCATAAAATCTGCCGGAGAAAAGTTGCTACCGAAGCAACTTTTCCGTACACCTGAGCCGTCTACTCATCAGAGTAGGCGGTGAATGTGTACAGTGCCGGCAGATTTTGTGCGTACCCTCTTACTGCTGCTTAGCGCAGCGTCAGCATACCAGACACATAGATGCTTCCGTCTGTCCCCGTCCCGTTTGGCCCCTGGCGTCCCCCTGCCAGCTATTAATTATGATTTTTAGATTGTCTTTTCCCCATCAATAAGCTATAATGTATAAAGATTTGATAACAAACATGCTTGTCGGTTTACCCCGGCAAGTCATAGTAGTGAAGGAGGATTATATGTTAGTATCAGCAAAAGAAATGCTTCAAAAGGCAAAGGCTGGCCATTACGCAGTCGGACAGTTTAACATCAACAACCTGGAATGGACAAAAGCAATTTTGACAGCAGCCCAGGAGTGCAGCTCTCCGGTAATTTTAGGTGTATCAGAAGGCGCCGGAAAATATATGACAGGTTATAAGACAGTGGTAGGTATGGTAAATGGGATGATGGAAGAACTCAACATCACTGTACCTGTTGCACTTCATCTGGATCACGGCAGCTACGAGGGATGCCTGAAGTGTGTGGAAGCAGGATTTTCTTCTATCATGTTTGACGGTTCCCACTATCCAATCGAGGAGAACGTTGCAAAGACAAAAGAGCTTGTGCAGATCGTAAAAGAACACGGTATGTCTCTGGAAGCAGAAGTCGGCTCCATCGGCGGCGAGGAAGACGGTGTCATCGGTAAGGGCGAGTGTGCTGATCCTCAGGAATGCAAGATGGTTGCAGACCTTGGAATTGATTTCCTGGCAGCAGGAATCGGCAATATCCATGGAAAATACCCGGATAACTGGGAAGGGCTGAGCTTTGAGACTCTGGATGCAATCCAGCAGCTGACAGGGGACATGCCTCTGGTACTTCACGGCGGTACAGGAATTCCGGAAGATATGATCAAAAAGGCAATTGATCTGGGCGTAGCAAAGATTAATGTAAATACAGAATGCCAGTTATCATTCGCAGCTGCTACACGTAAATATATTGAGGCTGGAAAAGACCTGGAAGGCAAAGGCTTTGACCCGCGTAAGCTGCTGAAACCAGGCACTGACGCAATTATCGAGACCGTTAAGGAAAAAATGGAATTGTTTGGATCAGTGGGAAAAGCTGAATAAAAATTTTAATTTTTTACTTGAATTTCCTGGACGATTGAGGTATACTGACAAACGTAGATACGAACAAGGGCGTTCCAAGATAACTTGGAGTGCCCTTTTACTTTATGGGGACATTATACATTGTTCCGCACCAAGCTGCGGGTCTGCCCGCAGGGCATGAGTTACGGGGTGCCTTTTGGGAGTACATAAGACTTATGCAGAACCCATAGAATAAAGTAATTGAAAACGGGAATTCGCAAGGCTGCCCGGTTCTACAAATTTGAAAAGCGAAGAGAAAGGAAGGATTTATGAGCGCAGAACTAGTCAATGTTGCAGAGATTTTTGGGGAAAATGTTTTTAACGATACTGTGATGCAGGAACGTTTGCCGAAAAAAATCTATAAAAACCTGAAGAGAACGATAGAGGAAGGAAAGGAACTGGATCTTGAGACAGCCGATGTCATTGCACATGAAATGAAGGAATGGGCGATCGAGAAGGGGGCAACTCACTACACGCACTGGTTCCAGCCTCTGACAGGTGTGACAGCCGAGAAGCATGACTCCTTCATCTCAGCCCCTCTGCCGAGCGGCAAAGTGCTGATGAGCTTCTCTGGAAAAGAACTGATCAAAGGAGAACCGGATGCATCCTCCTTCCCGTCGGGTGGGCTGCGCGCCACATTTGAGGCGAGAGGATATACGGCCTGGGACTGTACTTCACCGGCATTTGTGAGACAGGATGCTGCAGGAGCCACACTTTGTATACCGACGGCATTCTGCTCCTATAAGGGAGAAGCGCTGGATCAGAAGACGCCTCTGCTCCGTTCCATGGAGGCCGTCAGCAAACAGTCTCTCAGGCTGCTTCGCCTTTTTGGAAATACGACTTCTAAAAAAGTGACCCCATCTGTTGGGCCGGAACAGGAGTATTTTCTGGTAGATGCGCAGAAATTTAAACAGAGGAAGGATCTGATTTATACAGGCCGTACGCTGTTTGGGGCAATGCCTCCGAAGGGACAGGAGCTGGATGACCACTATTTCGGAACCATACGCCAGAGAGTTGCATCATTCATGAAGGATGTCAACGAAGAACTCTGGAAGGTAGGCGTATCGGCAAAGACACAGCACAATGAAGTAGCCCCGGCACAGCATGAGCTGGCTCCCATCTATGCGGAAGCGAATATTGCGGTAGACCACAATCACCTGGTAATGCAGACTCTAAAGAGGGTAGCATGCCAGCATGGTATGAAGTGCCTGCTCCATGAAAAGCCTTTTGCAGGTGTGAATGGTTCCGGCAAGCACGATAACTGGTCCCTGACCACGGACGATGGAATCAACATGCTCGAGCCGGGAAAGACCCCGCATGAAAACACACAGTTTCTGATGGTGCTGACCTGTATTCTGAAGGCGGTTAACAGGCATGCAGATTTGCTGCGTGAATCGGCTGCAGACCCGGGAAATGACCACAGATTAGGTGCAAATGAGGCTCCGCCGGCTATCATTTCTGTGTTCCTCGGCGAACAGCTGGAGGATGTACTGGAGCAGCTGGTCAGCACAGGCGAGGCAACACACAGTCTTAAGGGCGGAAAACTGGAGACCGGAGTGAAGACTCTGCCGGATCTTGCGAAGGACGCAACGGACCGAAACAGAACCTCCCCGTTTGCATTTACCGGAAATAAATTTGAATTCCGCATGGTTGGTTCACGCGACTCTGTAGCTGCCCCGAATATTGTGTTAAACACAATCGTGGCGGAGGCATTTTCAGAGGCATGCGATGTGCTTGAGAAAGCTGACGACTTTGATATGGCCGTTCACGATCTGATCAAAGAATATGCGATAGAAAACCAGAAGATCGTATTCAATGGGGATGGCTATTCAGACGCATGGGTAGCGGAGGCCGAAAGACGGGGCCTTCCGAACATCAAATCCATGGTCGAAGCAATTCCGGCAATGACGACTGAAAAGGCGGTAACCTTGTTTGAGAAGTTCAATGTCTTTACAAGGGCTGAACTGGAATCACGTGCGGAAATCCAGTACGAAAGCTATGCCAAGGCCATCAACATTGAGGCCCGCACCATGATCGATATGGCGAGCAAGCAGATCATCCCTGCAATTATGAACTATACAAAGACACTTGCAGATACGATTCTTGCAGTAAAGGCTGCCGGGGCAGATACCAGTGTGCAGAGTGAACTGCTCAATGAAGTATCAGCGCTTCTTGTCGAAACGAAAACCAATCTGAAAACACTGATTAAAGTGACAGAAGAAGCTGCAGAGAAGGAAGAGGGCGCTGTACAGGCGAACTTCTATCATTCCGATGTATTTCCGGCTATGGAAGATCTGCGGAAACCGGTAGATGCGCTGGAGATGATCGTGGATAAAGATGTATGGCCGATGCCATCCTATGGCGATTTGATATTCGAAGTGTAAGAAATTCTATAGAAGGATGTAAGCAGGGGGCTGCTGCACTGGCTGATTCATATCAGCTGTGCGCAGCCTCCTTTTTGTGATCTTTTTCTTGATCCGCCGTCTGACCTGTCGTCTTACGGCCGGAGCCTAACGGGATTATCTTGCAGTAATCCTCTGCGGAACCTCTGTTTTTAAAGCATTCCAGAATCTCTTTTCCTACCGGATGAAGTTCCTCAGTATCGTAAACAGAAAGTTCTTTTTCAAAGAAACCGTAAAGAATCCCCGCGCCTTTATCATAGCCTGCTTCTCCAAGGGTTTCCTGGTTTTCCGGACGAAGGAATTTGGAAGAAATCGACTGGCCGTCTACTTTCATCTGTTTCAGTGAATATCCAAGCAGGGAACAGCGGGCTGGGGTCAGACGGTCCATTTTCATATTTACGCCACCGCGGCGGGCCAGGTATTCCCGGGAAATCCATTCGGCAGCAAACCCAACTTTGTAAATTCCGATGTGCTGGTTAGGGATCAATACATATCTTGTTTTCGGGCAGCTTAGGATCTGCTCTAAAAGATAATTCGCCTGTTTTATCCGCCGCCCGGTCGCAAACGGCCAGTAGGAGCCAACTCCCTCGGCGGCAAGCGGAGAACTTCCGTTAATACTTGGATTATTGTATCCGCGCGGCGCGACCAGACGCCACAGCCACGCTATTGCCGGCGGTATGACCTGCATCAGTCCGAGAATGCCGTAATCCGGATGTTTTGCGGTGGATGGAGGAGTCCGTACACCAAAGCTCCGCACATTGACTTCCACCGGGCTGGCCACGATGTTCGGAATCAAGCGGCGCGGTATGATGACTCGTGGGTTCGGGCATGGACTTCCATCTGACTCGATGGTGTGGTCCCACGGAAGACAGGTCGAACGCGGAACCGCCTGAAGGTTAAAAAATACCAGCGGCTCTTTAGAGTGAACAGCAATTTTTTCATAAAGCGGGTCGCACCCGTATTCTGTAATACCGTCGACCCGGACAAACCAGCCATCCTCGCCATCCGTAAGCGCTAATTTCCCACTGCCCGTCTGGATGCGGGGATTGCAGTTCGCCATGTCATCCGTAACCGGCTCGATTGTACAGGTATCGCTCATGGTGATATAGCGTTTATCTCCCGTAAGTGTATTGACGCCAAGAAGGACGCGGCCGTCTGACTCACGGTGCACATCCTGCAGCAGTTCGCTCTTACCGCCTCCGGATGCACCTTCATGCATCATAACCATTTCATTTTCATAAGGCGTAATAATGCGGGCTGCCGAAGCATGGGCCGTTACCCAGCCTTCCTGCTCACCGATGTCAAGAAGCACACTGTAAATCCCTTTTTTGGCAGAAGGCCCGGGATAAAGATTGTAGGAAAATACTTCATGCAATTCGCTGGTGCGGCAGTGTACACAGACCTGCCTGCCGTTAAAATGAGTATGCCGGAACGGCGGTGCCACATAGACAATTGCCCGCGGCCTGAACGGTTCTTCTATCGTTCTTGCATTCACAAACGCCTGAAGCTGAGAAACGGCAAATGCAAAAAATGCAGCGTTGCGCGGACAGACTAGCAGTGAATTGTAGCCATACTCAACCCCACCGGCTTTAAACGGTATGATGATTACCTCCTGACCTGAAAGCCACTGAAAAGTCTGCTCTTTAACGGAAGAAAATTCATAACCATAAGCATCTTGAAACCGGAGCTTATCAGTTGGCAGATCATCCCCAATCCGCATAGAATCCGCATCACGGCGGCGCATATAATCTTCGGCAAAATTGACGGCAGCGCCATTGCGGCAGCGGGCGACCGTGGCTTCCAGCACCATTCTGCCTTCTACATTATAGAGGACTTCAATTTCGTCGGTGTGCTCATTTCCAAAGATTAGTTCAAAAAGCATTTCTTTGCTTTCTGGAATGATCACACTTGGGCTGTTGGAGACAATGTTTTCAAGTTCTTTGGGAAGAATAAACTTTTGAATTAAGGAATGCATAATTTCTCCTCCTGACTTTCATTTAATATTTTTGCGTATTTGAAATTAGGGTATTTCAGAGTACTCTACCACCTCGCACATAATGCTGTCAATATAAAATTGCAAGTTCTTAGCACAAAACTTGCAAAAATGAGATTTATAAATTATCGAGAAAACAGATGGATGCCCTGAATATAATCAAATAGTTATATCTGATATACAAATATATGTCTTGGATTATAGAAAATTCTGGATTTATAATATGGCTAGAAATTGGAAGTTATGGTTAGGAGGTCTTGTGTTATGGTTATGACAAAAAATGTAGATGGAATGGAGTGCCGGACTGAGAAGGACTCGATTGGAACGAAGGATATTCCGGAAGGGGTCTACTATGGGGTTCAGTCGCTGCGGGCTGCAGAAAACTTCAGGATAACGGGGCTGTCAATGCACCCGGAGGTTATCAACAGTCTGGCGCAGATTAAGAAGGCAGCGGCGATCACCAATTGTGAGGCCGGACTGCTGGATAAGCATATTGCTGAGGCGGTTGTAAAAGCTTGTGATGAAATACTGGAGGGCAAGCTTCATAATGCTTTTATTGTAGACCCGATTCAGGGGGGCGCAGGAACCTCCATTAATATGAATGCCAACGAGGTGATTGCCAACCGTGCAATTGAGATATTGGGCGGGCACAAGGGGGACTATTCCATTGTGCATCCGAATGATCATGTCAACTGCGGACAGTCAACCAACGATGTAATACCTACGGCAGGTAAGATGACTTCTCTGAAGCTGCTCAAGAATGCCAGGAAGGAATTGGAGCGTTTACATAAGGCTCTGAGCGGAAAAGCGGAGGAATTTGACTCCATCGTAAAAATGGGCAGGACGCAGATGCAGGATGCAGTTCCGATCAGGCTAGGTCAGGAGTTCAGGGCTTATTCCGCGGCAATACAAAGAGATATTAACCGTATGGAAAAAGCGCAGGAGGAGATGCGGACTCTGAATTTAGGCGGGACGGCGATCGGAACCGGTATCAATGCGGATGAGGCATACCTGCGGCGGATCGTTCCGAATCTGGCACAGATCAGCGGAATGGATTTTGTGCAGGCTTATGATCTGATCGATGCCACCCAGAATCTGGATCCCTTTGTGGCCGTATCGGGTGCAGTTAAGGCCTGTGCCGTAACACTTTCCAAAATTGCAAATGACTTCCGGCTGATGTCTTCGGGGCCAAGATGCGGCTTTGGGGAGATCAATCTGCCCGCAAAACAGAACGGCTCCTCCATAATGCCGGGGAAGGTGAATCCGGTCATCCCCGAAGTCGTGAACCAGGTTGCCTTTCTTATTATTGGAAATGATGTAACAATTACAATGGCTGCCGAAGCAGGGCAGCTGGAATTAAATGCTTTTGAACCGATCGTGTTTTACTGCCTGTTTCAGTCAATTGATACCTTGGCATATGCGGTGGAGACTTTTGTGGATAATTGTGTAAATGGGATTACTGCAAACAAGGAACGCTGCAGGGAATTAGTGGATAACAGCGTGGGGATTGTGACGGCCCTCTGTCCTTATGTAGGATATGCGAAATCTGCTGCTCTGGCGAAAGAGGCTTTGAAAAGCAAAGTCCCTGTCAGAAAGCTGATTCTGGATGAGGGACTGCTCAATGAGGCCGAACTGGATGAAATACTGGATGTGAAGAGTATGACAGAACCTGGGATATCGGGGAAAGAGCTGCTGCTCAAAAAGCAAATAAAAGCTTAAGGATATAAAAAGTAGAATCGTACAACAGGATAGACAAGTAACAGGTTAAGGAAAAAGAAAGTGAGGTCAGTTATGGATTACGAAAAGAAAGCTCTGTATATGCATGAAAAATTCCATGGGAAAATCGAGGTTTGCAGTAAAGTTCCCCTGGAAACAAGAGAAGACCTAAGTACCGCCTATACGCCCGGCGTTGCCCGGCCCTGCATGGAAATACACAGGGATGAGAAAAAAGCATACAACTATACCGCAAAAGGCAATTTAGTAGCTGTTGTAACGGATGGAACGGCAGTATTGGGACTGGGTGACATCGGTCCGAAAGCAGCCATGCCGGTCATGGAAGGAAAAGCTATCCTATTCAAAGAGTTTGGAGGTGTAGATGCATTTCCCATATGTCTGGACACGAAAGACACGGAAGAAATTATTGAGACCGTGAAACGCATTGCCCCAGTTTTCGGCGGTATTAACCTGGAGGATATTTGTTCGCCCAAATGTTTCGAGATTGAGCAGAGACTTGAAAAGGAATTGGACATACCGGTTTTTCATGACGACCAGCACGGAACGGCAATTGTAACGACGGCTGCTCTGATGAATGCGCTTAAGGTAGTGGGCAAGAAAATAGACGGCATAAAAGTTGTACTTAACGGTCCGGGCAGCGCAGGTAGCGCAATTGCCAAAATGCTGCTTCATGCAGGCGTAAAGCATATGACGATCTGTGACCTGGAAGGGATACTGGCGGAAGGCTGTTCCTTTGCCGTCGGGCATAAACTGGAGCTGGCAAGACTCACAAATCCGGAGAAAATTACCGGAGCCCTCCAGGATGCAGTCAGGGGGGCAGATGTCTTCATAGGAGTTTCCGCGGGTAACATTTTGACAAAAGAAATGGTACGCACGATGGCGCCGGAACCAATCGTATTCGCAATGGCAAACCCCACGCCGGAAATCACTTACGAAGATGCCAAAGAAGCAGGAGTAAAAATAATCGGGACCGGACGTTCCGACTATCCGAACCAAATCAACAACGTCCTTGCCTTCCCCGGCCTCTTCAGGGGAGCACTGGACGCAGGAGCAAGAGACATCACCTACGACATGAAGCTGGCCGCCGCCCGCGCAATAGCATCATTGGTAAACGAAAAAGAATTGAACCCAGACTATATCATCCCATCCCCATTCGACAAACGGGTAGCCGCCAAAGTAGCTCAGGAAGTCGCAAAATGCGTTCACAGATAAGCTGTTTGTGATGAAGCAAAAATCCAGAAAAATTTACTTCCAAACCCAAAAGACAACAACTGTGTATCCAATCCCATCCACTTCACCCGCAAGAACCTCCCCCAAAAAAGCATATCCATCCCATTGGAAGCGCACAGCCTATGGGGAGCCGGACTTCTGCGGGGGGCAGGAAACTTCTGGACACCTTTTCGGAAGTTTCCTGCCCCCCGCAGAAGTCCGGCTCCCCACAGGCGTCCCCCCTCGAATATCTTTTTAAATATCCACTTGCAATATACCTGGTGGGGGTATATAATGACCTTGGAAAGAGGTGATACAAATGGAAGAAAACAAGGAATGCTGCCACAAGAAAAAGGAACGTTCCGAGAAGGAATACAAGGATCTCGTTAACCGCCTGAACAGAATTGAAGGGCAGATCCGTGGTATAAAAAGAATGGTGGAAAGCGATACTTACTGTACAGACATTCTGATTCAGGTATCGGCAGTAAATGCCGCTCTGAACAGTTTTAATAAAGTACTTCTTGCGAATCATATCAGAACCTGCGTGGCGGATGACATCAAGGCAGGAAAAGAAGAGACGATAGACGAGCTGGTGGTAACTTTACAGAAATTAATGAGATAGGAGGCAGAAGATGGAACAATATTCAGTAACAGGAATGAGCTGTGCTGCCTGTAGTGCCCGTGTGGAAAAGGCGGTCGCTAAAGTTCCCGGAGTTACGTCCTGTTCGGTCAGCCTGCTGACAAATTCCATGGGAGTAGAAGGTAGTGCTGCATCTTCGGATATTATTGCAGCAGTGGAAGAGGCAGGTTACGAAGCCGCCCCGAAAGTTTCCGGTGACAAATCAGGCGCTTCAGCTAAGGCCCCGGCAGAAAATGATCTTTTAAAAGACAGAGAAACTCCAATACTAAAGAAGAGGCTGATCGCTTCGCTTTGTTTTTTGGTTCCGCTGATGTATGTATCGATGGGACATATGATGTGGAACTGGCCTGTTCCGGCAGTTCTGGCTGGGAATCATGTGGCAATGGGACTGATTCAGCTGTTGTTTACCACGGTAATTATGGTAGTGAACCAGAAGTTTTTCATCAGCGGCTTTAGAAGCCTGTGGCATCGGGCGCCTAATATGGATACTCTGGTGGCACTTGGCGCGGGGGCCTCATACATTTACAGCACCTATGCGCTGTTTGCAATGACAGATGCACAGATGCACGGTGATATGGCTGGGGTGATGAACTACATGCATGAGTTTTATTTCGAATCAGCGGCAATGATTCTGACCTTGATCACCGTAGGAAAAATGCTGGAAGCACGGTCTAAGGGCAGAACGACAGATGCGCTTAAGAGCCTGATGAAACTGGCGCCGAAGACAGCGACGGTCCTGCGCGGAGAAATAGAGTCGGTAGTTTCCATCGAACAGGTAGTAAAAGGGGATATCTTTGTAGTAAGACCTGGGGAAAATATACCGGTGGATGGCATTATTATAGAAGGAAGCAGTGCAGTAAATGAGTCTGCCCTGACCGGAGAAAGCATTCCGATTGACAAAGCCCCAGGGGATCCGGTATCGGCGGCAACGCTGAACCACTCTGGCTTTATCAAGTGTGAGGCGACAAGGGTCGGTGAAGATACCACACTTTCCCAGATTATTCAGATGGTCAGCGACGCTGCGGCAACAAAGGCGCCCATTGCCAAGGTTGCAGACCGGGTATCCGGTGTATTTGTGCCGGTGGTTATTGCTATTGCAGCATTGACAATTCTGGTATGGCTGTTTGCCGGGCAGACCATTGGTTTCGCTCTTGCAAGAGGAATCTCCGTACTGGTTATCAGCTGTCCGTGTGCCCTGGGTCTGGCGACCCCGGTAGCGATCATGGTCGGCAACGGTATGGGGGCAAAGCATGGGATTATGTTCAAGACAGCGGTTTGCCTTGAGGAGACCGGAAAGATGCAGATCGTGGCACTTGATAAAACCGGGACAATAACAAGCGGTGAGCCCAGAGTAACAGATATGCTTCCAGCAGAAGGCGTCAAAGAAGAAGAGCTTCTGGCCATGGCCTATGGGCTGGAGAAAAAAAGCGAACACCCCCTGGCACGGGCTGTTCTTATGCTTGCAGAGGAGCGGGACATCCGAAATACCCAGGAGATCACAGACTTTCAGGCGCTCCCGGGCAATGGACTTTCCGGCAGAATGGGCGGTGATCTTCTGACAGGGGGCAGCTTCAAGTTTATCAGTGAGAATACCGAAGTTCCGGAAGCTATGAAAAAGAAGGCGGAACAGCTGGCCGAAGACGGGAAGACACCGTTATTTTTCAGCCGCAGCAATCAGCTTATTGGTATCATTGCAGTAGCAGATGTTATTAAGGAAGACAGTCCCCGGGCTGTCAAAGAATTACAGAACATGGGGATTCATGTGGTAATGCTGACCGGTGATAATGAGCGGACAGCGAAGGCCATCGGGCGCCAGGCAGGTGTGGATGAGGTAATCGCGGGCGTACTGCCGGACGGCAAGGAAAACGTGATCCGTTCTCTGAAGAAAAAGGGCAGAGTCGCCATGGTAGGAGACGGAATCAATGATGCACCCGCGCTAACCAGGGCGGATATCGGAATTGCCATCGGCGCTGGTACAGATATCGCAATCGATGCGGCAGATGTAGTCCTGATGAAAAGCCGCCTGAGCGACGTGCCGGCTGCAATCCGGTTAAGCAGGGCCACCCTCCGGAATATCCATGAGAATCTATTCTGGGCATTTATCTACAATGTTATCGGTATTCCGCTGGCAGCCGGTGTCTGGTTCCCGCTGCTCGGGTGGAAGTTAAACCCCATGTTCGGTGCAGCCGCAATGAGCCTGTCAAGCTTCTGTGTAGTAACAAATGCACTCAGGCTTAATTTATTTAAAATGTATGATGCAGCGAAAGACAAAAAAATAAAAATCAAAAAGAAAGAGGAGGAAACAACGATGCAAAAAACTATGAAAATTGAGGGGATGATGTGCGGACACTGTGAGGCCAGAGTAAAGAAGAGCCTGGAGGCACTTTCACAGGTGGATGAAGCGGCAGTAAGCACGAGTCAGGAACCGCAGTCGTAACCTTAAATGCAGAGATCTCAGATGAAGAATTAAAAAAGACAGTAGAAGACCAGGACTATAAAGTACTGGAAATAAAGTAAACAGACACTTAGAAACAGCTCGAAAATGATGATAAAACAGGGGGACAAAGCTGATATATAATCTCCGGTGTTTATGAAAAAAGGGCTTTTGGCGGCCCAATGTTATCCAGCAGGTCTATACAGCATTAAAAATGCTGTATAGACCTGCTGGACTTTTTTTGCACAATATTTGGATATTCAATTGCTGGCTGTCAAATATTCTACTGGGACAGTACAGGATTCGTTTATCCCAATGAATATCTTTAACAAGGGTTATTCCAGAATTTCTTTTACTTTCTCAACAGTTAAGTCACAGTATTCGGCGATCTCATCGAGAGATTTTCCCTGAATGTGCAGTTTGAAAACCTGGCGGGCACGTTGCTCTCCGGCTTGTTGTCCAATTTGAACTCCTCTTTTTTCAGCACTGCTGATCTGAGTATTATAATCCTTGAGAGCTTTTTCCCTCGCCTCATATTCGAGCCGCTTTTGTTCATCCGCACTCAAATTTACCAGTGTATGATAAGCTTCATCCAGATATTCGTTTGTTTTAGCCATTCTCTCAAACTCCTTTCTGTCTTTCCCATTGAAGAACTTCATCCATGCAATAATATCCTCTTCGGTATGCATATCTGCTGGCAGTTTCTTGAGTTCCAGTATCTGAAGCTCCATTTTATCAGTGTAAAGGCTGCCCGTCCGGTCATCCCGGAAATGAAAACTGCGGTAACATCTGCTGTCACCAGGAAAATGGATGAAATCTAGAATACCCAGCTTATCATCCGGGGCGTCCCTGGGAAGCAGGGTTGGAAGAATACAGGTATCTTCGATCTCACTGGGTGAAACTTTTAATAGAGCCGCTATAAAGCCCCTTCTGACTTTAGAATTCTGCATTAGATTATTAAAACAGAAGTCTACAGTCGGTAACATGATAAAGTTGTCATTTGCCATAAATCTCCTTTCATGTGCAGAAAAAGCTGCAATTGTACACAAAAGGAAATCCCCTGCTTTTTATTTATCATACCACGGATTTAGAAGGTATAAAAGACTAGAATCTCTTACATAGTTCAATCAAAGTTTTTCTGCTGTTAAATAAGTTTTTGTTTTGGTATACTTCGGCGAAACGCCGTTTGGAAGATGAAAAGCGATTGCTTTTCGATATCTCTGATTTCTAGTATATCACCTTAATTATCCTTTTGGCAATCAGACTTATAAACCATAATAAAGGGTGTTGAAAAAATCTCCCCATGTGTTTTACAATTGTCTTTGTAAATGATACAATATGCGTAAATCAGCCCCCGTCAATTGACAATCATGTTCAACACAATAAGGAAAGGAGATCCTTTATGAAAAAGCGCATGTTTTTATTGTGTATTGCACTAGTGCTTACAGGCGCATTTATTTTATCCGGCTGTGGCAAAAAGGGACAGGCATCAGACTTAATGAAAGGTATAAAGGCCAACGATGTCAGCAAAGAAGCCACACTTCGTGACGAGGATACTGTTGCCGCCGCAGATTTTGCGGTGCGCCTGTTTCAGGCCAGCCGGGAAGAAAACTCCGAGGTGCTGATATCGCCTGTTTCTGTGCTCTATGCTCTTGCTATGACCGCTAATGGGGCAGGAGGGGAGACCCTCACACAGATGGAGGATGTGCTGGGGCTGAGCGTAGAAGAACTGACCCCATACCTCTATGCTTACAAAGAGGCACTGGCTTCCGGTAATAAGTACAAGCTGGATCTTGCCAATTCGATCTGGTTTAAAGAGGATGATAGCCTGACCGTGAATCCGGACTTTCTGCAGATAAACGCGGACTGGTATGACGCGGAACTGTATAAAGCCCCTTTTGATCATTCTACGCTCAAGGATATCAACCATTGGGTCAGCGACAAAACGGACGGTATGATAGAAGATATACTGGATGAGATCCCGGATGAAGCGATCATGTATCTGATTAATGCGATTGTTTTTGATGCCGAATGGGAGAACATATATAAGGAAAATGAAGTCATGACGGATGTTTTTACAACGGAAAACGGAAGCGGGCAAATAGCAGAGCTGATGCATTCGGAAGAGAACGAATATCTGGAAGATGAGAACACAACCGGTCTGATCAAGTATTATAAGGACAGGAAATATGCGTTTGCAGGCCTGCTTCCGAAGGAGGGGATAAGCGTGAGCGAATACATTTCCTCCTTAACCGGTGAAAAGTTGATGAGCCTTTTGAACAACTCGCAGAGCGTGCCGGTGGATGCGGCGATCCCCAAATTCGAAAATGAGTACGATATAGAGATGAGTATGACTCTGAAGGGCATGGGGATGACGGATGCATTTGATCCCGGACTGGCAGATTTCAGCGGGTTGGGAATATCGACGGATGGGAATATTTATATAAACCGTGTACTGCACAAGACTTATATTGCGGTGGATGAACAAGGGACGAAGGCGGGAGCAGCCACAGCTGTGGAGCTGACGACGGAAGCTGCGATGATCGACTCCGCAGAGCGCAAAACCGTATACCTGAACCGGCCGTTTATTTATATGCTGATTGATAGTGAGGCGAAACTTCCTGTCTTCATGGGGACAGTGATGGATATAAAAGAATAAGGCACACTGGAGTGTGCCGTCTGAACAAGAAAGTAGAAAAGGAGTGCATTAAGATGCAGACATCAACAGAACTAAAAAATTTACTCAACAGGATTGACCACAAGAGTTATCCTGCCTACAAAGATACGAAGGGTGTTTATCAGTTCCCCGGGTATCAGCTTTCCATCGATCATGTACAGGGAGATCCATTTGCCTCCCCTTCGAAATTAAGTATTCATATAAAAGGAGCAGCGGCTGGGTTCCCGAAAGAGTTGTTTGAGACGGAGCACCGCCGGATTGCACTGCAGGATTATCTGACACGCCAGTTTGGACGCGGTGTTGAAAAGTATGCATTCAAAGCCAAAGGTTCAGGGAAGAGCGGCCTGATCTCTGTCAGCAGATGCGGACAGGAGATACTGGAACGTACGGCATGCAGTATTGACGTTCGAAGCGGAGATCTGGTACTGAGGCTTGAAGCCGGTTTTCCTGCGAACGGGAGAACCATCAATGCCAGGGAATTAATGAAGATATTGTTTGACTTTTTGCCGGAGTGTGTGGAAAACTCCCTGTATTATAAGAAAAGCGATAAAAAAAGAATAGAACAGACCGCATTTCTCGCGGACGACCAGCAGTACATCCGGGAGCAGCTGCCTGCTCTGGGACTGGCTGCCTTTGTGGCGGACGGAGCTATTCTGCCCAGAGAATCCGGAATTTCTTCCCGGCCAATGAAAGGGGCGGTTGCCTTTGCTTCCCCGGAGGAACTGAAAGTGACACTGGAACTTCCTCACAGAGGAAAAATAACGGGAATGGGAATCCGCAGAGGAATCACACTGATCGTGGGCGGGGGATACCACGGAAAGTCTACTCTCCTGAAAGCACTGGAACTGGGGGTTTATAACCATATTGCGGGGGATGGCAGGGAGTATGTTATTACAGACGCCACCGCGATGAAGATCCGTGCAGAGGACGGACGCAGTATTAAGAAAACAGATATTTCCATGTTTATAAATGACCTTCCCAATAAGAAGGAAACACGGGGATTCTATACAGAGGATGCCAGTGGAAGTACATCCCAGGCAGCGAATGTGATAGAGAGCATGGAGGCAGGGGCAAAACTGCTGCTGATCGATGAAGACACAAGCGCAACCAATTTTATGATACGGGATGAGCTGATGCAGCGCGTGATCCACAGAGATATGGAACCCATCACGCCATTTATCGAACGGATCAGGGAATTGTATGATGAGTATGGAATATCAACCGCCATCGTGGCAGGAAGTTCCGGGGCATATTTCCATATCGCGGACTGTATTATCCAGATGGACAGATATGTGCCGAAAGATATCACCGCTCTTGCAAAAAGAGAGGCTGAAAGTTTTCCAATGCTCAGCGGGCCGGACGAAAAAGCAGCAGCACCGGTATTCACACGCTGCCCGGGAGGGAATCCGGTATTTCGCGGGAATGACAGGGTAAAGATGAAGACGATGGGCCGGGAGGCAGTGCAGATCAACCGGGAAACCATTGACCTGCGCTATGTGGAGCAACTCGTTGACAGTGAGCAGGTGTCTGCATTGGGGTATTGTGTAAAATATGCGGAAAAACATCTTTTGGACGGAAGAAAGACTCTGCAGAAAGTTGTGGAGGAGTTGGAGAATAAGATAAAAAAAGACGGACTGGGTAGTTTGTGTGAAAGCGGCTCCAGTGTGGCATGCCTTGCAGCGCCGAGAAAACAGGAGATATACGCATGCCTGGACCGGTACCGGGGCCTGAAGCTGTAGAAAGGGGACTCATATGCGTTTTTTTCATTTATCTGATCTGCATATTGGCAAACAACTGCACCACTACAGCCTTCTGGAGGACCAGAGACATATATTAAACGAGGTGGTCAGCCAGGTGAAGGGGCTTAAACCTGACGCAGTCGTAATAGCCGGAGATATCTATGACAAGTCTGTCCCGTCGGCAGAGGCAGTCTCTCTGTTTGACGATTTTCTGACGGAACTGGCTGACGTGGACGAAAAACCGGCGGTTATTCTGATCAGCGGGAACCATGATTCGGCCCAGCGGCTCGATTACGCCAGCCGGATTCTGGGCAGGCAGAATATATATATTGCAGGAGAAGCGCCCAGGGAAAAGGATGAATATTTAAAGAAAGTAACGCTCTCTGACGAATACGGGGAAGTGGATTTTTATCTGCTTCCGTTCTTAAAGCCGGGATATGTCCGCGGTGTTTTTGAAGAAGAGATTCCGGAAACCTACAGTGAAGCGGTTGCACGCATTCTGGAGCGCGAAGGTTTGGATCAGGAGAAGCGCAATGTTCTGTTGTCTCATCAATTCTATACGGGATACGGGAAAACGCCTCAGACCTGTGATTCGGAGCTTTTTTCCGTGGGCGGGATTGACAATGTTGACATCGCGCCCCTTTTGCAGTTCGATTATGCAGCTCTCGGGCACCTGCACCGGGCACAGCAGGCAGGAGAGCCCTTTATCCGCTACTGCGGAACCCTTCTGAAGTATTCCGTCAGCGAAGCGGGAGATACGAAGTCGCTTCATGTAGTGGAACTTGGCAAAAAAGGGGAAAAGGCGCTAGTAGAGCTTCTGCCGCTCCATCCGCTCAGAGATGTGCGTACGGTCCGCGGAGAGATGAAGCAGATCATGGAGCAGGCGGAGACAGAAAGCTGCGAAGACTATATCAGCATCACCCTGACGGATGAGATCGATCCGTACAGGCCAAAGGAGCAGCTGGAGAAAGTGTATCCCCATATCCTGGAGATCCGGGTGGATAATGCACGGACAAGAAAGCGGCTGGAGGAGTTTGATGAAGAGGTGGAACTGACCGATCCGCTTCTTGTATTTGGAGAATTTTATGAGGAAATCCAGGGAAGGGAACTGTCCCGGGAAGAGAGAGAATTTTTAGAAAAGGTATTTGATAAGGTGAAGGGGGAATAAGATGAGGCCGGTAAAGTTGACAATGTCTGCATTTGGATCTTATGCTGATGCAGAGGAAATAGATTTTACAAAAATCCAGCATGGCCTTTTTCTTATCACCGGCGATACCGGTGCGGGAAAGACTACGATTTTTGACGCCATCACTTACGCGCTGTACGATAAGACAAGCGGGGGAAAGCGGGACGGCAATATGATGCGCAGCCAGTACGCATCAGAAGAGACGGATACTTTCGTTGAATATACATTTTCATACAGAGGCAAAGAATATACTGTCAGAAGAAACCCTGAATATTTACGGATCGGTAAGCGCAGGATGGCAGACGGTTCCCCCCGGCTCGTAAAAGAGACGTCAAAGGTAAGTCTGCTTATGCCCGACGGCAGAGAGGCGCAGGGGAAGAAAAAGGACATTGATAATAAAATAGAAGAAATCATCGGGCTGGATGTGAACCAGTTTACCCAGATTGCAATGATTGCCCAGGGGGATTTTCTGAGGCTGCTCCACGCAGAATCAAAAGAGCGCAAAAAGATCTTCTCCAGAATCTTTCAGACCAGGCTGTACTGGCAGGTCCAGGAAGAATTAAAGGAGGAGGCCAAGCAGCTCTATATCCGTATGGAGGATAATACAAAGGACTGCCTGCGGGAGATGGAGCGTGTGGAGCCTTATGCCGGCTGCGATGAGGCTGCAAAGTGGGAGCGGCTTTTGGCGCTGAAACTTCCTCCGGCAGAGGAAGTTATGGACGTCTTAAAGGGAATCTGCAGGTATGGAAAGTCCATGGAAACGGAAGCCGAGAAAGAACACACACAGCTGCAGAAGAAAGCGGAGGATCTGAATGCAGCCATCCGCAGCCAGGAGGAGGTCAACATTCTGCTTCAGTCAAAAGAGCAGGCGCAAAAGAGGCTGAAGGAGCTGGAGGAAAAAAAGAGCAAAATGGAAGAACTCCGCCGCCAGATCAAAGACGGTGAGAGGGCCGAGAAAGTGCTTGTAAAAGAGGAACAATATAAACGGACCAGCGTGGAAGCAAAGCGCCTGAAAGAAGTGGCCGGGCAGACAAAAGATTGGATGGAGGAGCAGACCGCAGTCTTAGAGGTGCGTGAAAAGGAATTGCAGCAGCTGGAGAAAGAATTGCAGGAAAAAGAACCTGTTCTTCAAAAGCAAATTCTCCGACTGAAAGATATACTGCCCAGATATGCGGGCATCCGAAAACTGGAAGAACAGTATAACAAACAGTTTAAGAAAATGGAACAAGTGCTTGAGGAATGCAGGACGGCCTCTGCGGATTATGAGAGAAAGTACCAGCAGTTTTTTGAGGAACAGGCCGGGATTCTGGCAAAAGAACTCAAAGAAGGGCAGCCGTGTCCGGTATGCGGCTCCACGGAGCATCCGCATAAGGCGGAACTATTAAAAAGCGCTCCGGGGCAGGAAGAAGTGCAGCAGGCCAAGGAAAAGCGGGATCAGAAAGAGCAGGAGCGTTCCGCCTGCCAGGAACAGTTTCAGGCATCCAAAAGCCGTCTGGACTCGGAACGAAAACTTTTGGAGCAAGCGGCGGAAGATATCATAGCTGGAGGCTCCCTCCAGGAGGAGGAGGCAAAAGAACATCTGAAACATCTGGAAGCTGATTTAAAAGAAATGAAGAAAAATTTCCAGAAAAAGGGAAAAGAGTTCAGGGAATTGATGGAAGAAATGAAGCGCAGAAGCGGACTTCTGGAGAGTCAGGAAAAACAGCTCCAGGAATTGAATACGAAGCAGAAAGAAGAGGAAGAATATTTTCAGGAAGAATTAAAAGCGCAGAAATTTGCGTCCCTCGAAGAATACAGCAGGGCATTGGAATGGACAGAAGGACGCAGAGCGAAAGCAGAAGCACTCAGTGAGTATGAAAAAGAGTGTCTGGAAGTAAAAACCAGATATGAGATGCTCTGCCAACAGAGTGAGGGCAAGCAGCACGCTGATCTGGAGGAAGAAAAAGAGAAGCTGGAAGAAGTACTCATTTCCCAGAAAGCGCAGAAAGACAGATGGCTTCATCTGCACAGCCAGAACCAGAAAAACAAAGAGGCCAGGTCAAAGCTGAAACAGTATTTTGAAACAAAGGCCGGCCTGACAAAGCAGTACGAGATGGTAAACAATCTGAGCCGTACGGCTAACGGAACACTGAACGGCAGCATCAAGCTGGATTTTGAGACCTATGTGCAGAGAAAATATTTCAAGCAGATCATCCATGCCGCCAACCGAAGACTCAGTAAGATGACCTCCAACGAGTTTATCCTGCAGTGCCGGGAGATAAAAGACCTGAGCAGCCAGGGGCAGGCCGGTCTGGACCTGGATGTTTACCACCTTGTCAACGATGCCGTGCGGGATGTAAAGACGCTGTCCGGCGGCGAGTCCTTTATGGCATCTTTGTCCATGGCGCTTGGCCTTTCGGATATCATACAGAACACGGCAGGGGCTATCAGCCTGGAGACCATGTTTGTGGACGAAGGCTTTGGGTCACTGGATGACGCAGCAAGAGAGCGGGCGATCCAGATCCTGCAGGAGCTGGCGGGGGAAAAAGGAACCGTGGGAATCATCTCCCACGTAAATGAATTAAAAGAACAGATCGAATGGAAACTTGCAGTTACAAAGACAGAGCAGGGAAGCAGTACCAGGTGGGTATTAGAATAAACAGAAATGGAAGTGGGACAGATGAAGAAATACCTGAAAACAGCATCAGCCCTGCTGCTGGCCGTGATTCTGAGCCTGCAGCAGGCACTGCCCGTAAGGGCATGGGAGGAAATTGTAACCTGTACGGTTCTGGGAGACAGCATCGCAAAGGGGTATTCTTCTGACAAAGCCAATAAAATAGACTGCTACGGCCGTATCGTGACCGAACGCATAGCCGAAGAGAATGAGATCTATTTCGACTATCAGAACTATGCGAAAAACGGCCTGGACACCCAGAGCCTCAACGAAAAAGTCCTGTCCAGGGACACGGTAAAAAGAAACCTGAACAAATCGGATCTTATATTTCTCACAATGGGTTCTAATGACCTCATGAACGAATTCAAGAAAGAGGCGCAGGAAATTCTGAATTCCAACACCAAATTCCGAAGCGCCCCTCAGGCTATGAACGAACTCCAGGAAGCAGTCAAAAAAAATCCTCTTTTGGTCCTCAAGATCATAGATGCCTTAAGCAGCTGGGATTACGAAAGTTTTGAGTCCGAGTGGGCCGCAGCTATGCAGACCATAACTCAACAGAAAAAAGACACGGCCCAGATTATCGTAACCAACATTTACAACCCGATCTACAACATGCAGCTCCCCGGAACCATGAACAAAGTTGTAGAAGACATCATCCAGAACATGAACAGCATCATCGAAAAAAGGGCCGAAGAATTCAACTACCAGGTCGTAGACCTCTTCAACTCTAACATCGTAGCCTTTGTCCAGGGCGACGGCCTACACCCCAGCCAAGAGGGCCAGCAGCTCATAGCCGAAATGGTCTACGACAAGATCCAGCCCGTTGACGCAAATACCCAGTCCGTAGACGGCCAAGCGGTAAAAGGGGAAAATATCCAAGAAGGAAACACTAAAGAAGAAACAGAAACTCAAGTGTCTCCTGGTAAAACCAAACAGCCCTCCATACAGGAATCAGATACCCTTGAAAACGAGGCCGGGAAGGCCGCAAAAAAATCCAAATCTGTCTTCTATCCATACCTGTTTTCAGGGATCATAATCATCATTTTAGCGGTCGTCTTGACAATATACATTCGAAAAAAGAATAAAACAAAGTAGTGGGGATAGTGCTTCGGCAGTATCCCCTTAAACTTCAGCGAAACCTATATTTATGAAACATATAATCCATATAGACTATTGATCGTAACAGTTCAGGGCAGAGTTGTTTAAAGTATGGGTATATGGTATATTTTATTAGTAAATAGTGGTAGGAGCGAACTTATGGTTACGATAAAAGAGATAGCAGAGATGCTGGGTGTGAGTACTGCAACCGTGTCAAATGTTATACACGGAAAGACAAAAAAAGTTTCCAAAAAAAATATCGAACGAATTGAAAAAGTGCTGAAGGAAACAAAGTATGTAAATAGAATGGATAAAAATGCGCTTATAAATGAAAAGCCTCTTATTATCGGTGTGGTAATCCATACATGTAAATCCTATGAGAATACATTTTTGTCGGATCCTTTTTACGGGCAGCTTGTTGGCGTACTGGAGAAGGAGATACGAAAAGCCGGCTATTATATGATGCTGTATGCTTCGGAAAGTACAGAAGAGATCTATCAGATGGTAATGACCTGGAATATTGCCGGTCTTGTAGCAGTTACTTTCACGCACACAGAGTATAATAAGTTGGCTGCGTTGATTAAGAGACCTATCGTTGCTGTAGATTTATATAACATATTAGATCATAATTATTATAATGTTGGAACGCAGGACAAACAGGGTGGATTCCTAATGACGAAATATTTATTGGATCTTGGGTACTCAGATATTTTAGTGATAGGTAACCGTAATGTGGGCGTTGATTATACCAGGTGGCAGGGGTATGAAGAGGCATTAAAAAAGGCAGAAGGTTCACGTTTTAAAGCATATCCGTTGATTGCAGCCAGTGACGTTTACGAAAAGAGACGGAAACAGTTTGAGGAGCTGGCTGGATTTGCTGCTTGGAACAAAAGAACAGCTCTGTTCTTCCTTGCAGATATTTTAGCTGTTGAAGGTATTAATTTTTTTGCAGAGAAAGGGATTATTGTTCCCGATGATGTTGGTATCGCAGGGTACGATGACAGTCAGTATTCAAGCATTACCCACCCCAAATTAACAACGATAAATCAGGATATAACGATAAAAGCTAAAAAAACATGCGAGATGCTGCTGGATCTACTTAATGGAAGGGAGATAGAAAAACATAATCTTCTGCTGCCGGTTCGATTGGTTATCAGGAATTCGACAAAGAATAAGGGATAATTTATGTGCATAGTACATATATTATCCCTTTCTTTTTTGTGTACTAAGCAGGTTATGTTCGTAACTTGTTGACAGCCGATAAAAACACGTTTAAACTCTTGAAATATCCTTAGTTATGCAACTTATTCATGCCCTGCGGGCATTCTTCAGCTAACGCTGAAAAATGAATGAAATCGAAATGTGAGGTGTTTTATGAGAGAAGAATGGTGGAAAGAGGCGGTAGTATATCAGATTTACCCGAGGAGCTTTTATGACAGCAACAATGACGGAGTTGGTGATATCAATGGTATTATACAGAAGCTGGATTATCTGAAAGAACTGGGAATAGATGTAATCTGGCTTTCACCGGTTTATCAATCTCCCAATGCGGATAACGGTTATGACATTAGCGACTATCATACCATTATGAAAGAGTTTGGGACGATGGAAGATTTTGATCACTTATTAAATGAAGCGCATAAGCGGAACCTGAGGATCGTGATGGACTTAGTTGTAAATCATACCTCGGATGAACACGAATGGTTTACCAAAAGCAGAACTTTGCCTGATAGCAAGTATCGCGATTATTATATCTGGAAGAGGGGGAGGAACGGAGGAACTCCCAATAACTGGGGCAGCTGGTTTTATCACTCAGCGTGGGAATATGAGGCTGATACGGATATGTATTATCTGCATATATTTTCCAAAAAACAGCCGGATTTAAATTGGGACAATCCATTATTGCGGGAAGAGATTTACTCGATGATGACATGGTGGCTGGATAAGGGGGTAGATGGATTCCGGATGGATGTCATCAGCCTGATTTCTAAAAATCCGTCTTTTCCGGATGGAGAAGTAACCGGGGCATACGGAGATTTTGGTGACTTGACACCATATTGCGAGAATGGCCCGCGTGTTCATGAATATCTGCAGGAAATGAATGATAAAGTGCTGTCAAAATACGACATTATGACAGTTGGTGAAACACCGAATGCATCTGTAGATGATGCAGCAAAATTCGCGAATTGTGATGGCACTGAGCTAAATATGGTGTTTCAATTTGAGCATGTATCAATTGATTACGGACAGTTTGGAAAGTATACGGAGAACAGATATCGTCTTAAAGATTTGATAGCGGTTTTGAGTAAGTGGCAGGACGGTTTGTGTGATAAGGGCTGGAACAGTTTATACTGGGAGAATCATGACCAGCCCCGCTCCGTTACTAGATTCGGTGATGTTTCAACGCCGTTGTATTGGGAAAAATCGGGGAAGATGCTGGCAACCTGCCTGTATATGTTACAGGGGACACCCTATATATACCAGGGGCAGGAAATTGGGATGACAAACCCTAGATTTGAATCATTTGCAGACTATAAAGATATTGAGGCTAAAAATGCACACCGTGATCTGGTTGAAGAACAAAAAATTATGACAGAGGATCAATTTCTTAGATGTGTTTTTAATCTTGGCCGTGATAATGCAAGAACACCGATGCAATGGAATAACAGCAGCTATGCGGGATTTTCAAAGGTGCCGCCATGGATGAAGGTTAATCCTGATTATCAGGATATCAATGTGGAGAAACAGCAAAATGACCCCGATTCAATCCTGAGTTATTATAAAACATTAATCAAACTGCGCAAGAATTATAAGGTCATTGTCTATGGTAAATATGAATTACTGAATCCAACATCCGAGTATATATGGGCGTATAAAAGAAAACTTGACAATACAGTCATGACTGTGATGGCAAACTTTTCTGATCATACCGTCGGATGTGAATATTTCAAACAGGAGTCAGGAATCTTATTATCAAATTATAGGCAGCATCAGATTTTGAAGCTACAGCCATATGAGGTTATTGTTCAATTAGAACAGTGATAGTTACTATGCACGGGGCCGTGCACCACGCTACACGGCATCCAAGCCTATAAAGTGATGGGGGCGAGCATCTGGCCCCTCGCCACCGGAGACTTTAAATGAGCCAGATGCCGTTACTATATAGAAATTACAAATAGTTAGCTCTTTTGAGCTGATAGGAATGGCAATTGTTTTGCCTATTTTACGAAGGCACCTCAAAAATTCCACATTTCAAACACAAATCCGTCACAACCTTCTGTTAATTTTATCCTTATGTGGAGCACACAGCTGTTTCATATGGGCCGTCTTATCCAGAGTATGTTTGATGATTTGTCGGACACTCCTGACCGGTAGCATCCGCGGTAAGCAGATCAGCCATCTGGGGACATAAATTATCAGCCGCACTCCGGAGCCGGCGTAAATTAACGGACCAGGGAGGTAAGGAATTGATTGAGGTAAAAAACTTAGTAAAAAAATACGGAAACCATCTGGCCATAGACCACCTGAATTTCAAGATTGAAAAAGGGAAGATCTATGGCTTTTTGGGCCCCAACGGAGCAGGGAAATCGACGACCATGAATATCATGACCGGGTACCTTGGAGCAACGGAAGGCGAGGTGCTGATTAACGGACACGACATTCTAAAGGAACCGGAAGAAGCTAAGAAACACATAGGGTATCTTCCGGAGCTTCCCCCGCTTTACATGGAAATGACAGTACAGGAGTATTTGGATTTTGCTGCGGAATTGAAAGGAATATCCAAAGACAAACGGGAATCCTCAGTGGAAGAGGTGCTTAAGCTTGCAAAACTGATGGATGTCAGAAGTCGGCTGATCCGCAACCTGTCAAAAGGATACCGGCAGAGAGTAGGCCTGGCTCAGGCTATGCTGGGATTTCCCGACATTATCATACTGGATGAGCCTACCGTGGGGCTGGATCCGAAACAGATCATTGAGATCAGGGAGCTGATACGGAAACTGGCGAAGGATCATACCGTCATCCTGAGTTCGCATATACTGGCCGAGGTCAGAGAGGTGTGCGACTACATTATGATCATTTCTAAGGGCAGGCTTGTTGCCAGCGATACGCCGGATAATCTGGAGCATTTGATGGATGAATCGGAGTCTGTCGAAATCCTGGCGAAAACAGAACCTTCGAATCTGCGTGACATATTGAATCCGATCAAGGATATCTCCGGCATTAAAACAGAAAAGAGAGCGGACGGGACAACATATGCGGTATTGGAAGTAAAAGACAACAAAGATATCCGGGAACAGGTTTTCTTTGCATTTGCCGGGGCAGGCTGTCCTCTTCTTATGCTGAATACGAACCGTGCAAGTCTGGAGGAGATCTTCCTGGAACTGACACAGGGGGAAACAGGCCCGAAACTGCTGTCTGCAAAGAGAGAGGAGGACAAGACAGATGCTGGCGATTTATAAGAGAGAACTGAAGTCCTATTTTCAGTCCATGATTGGATGTGTCTTTATAGCGTTCCTTGTAGCATTTGCGGGAATTTATTTTATGGCTTATAACCTAAATGCGGGATACCCCTACTTCTCCTATACGCTGTCCGGCGTACTGATTGTTTTTCTTGTAGGGATACCGCTGATTACAATGAAAAGCTTTTCGGAGGAGCGGAGAAACAAGACAGACCAGCTGCTTTTGACAGCGCCGGTAAGCCTGCGCCAGGTTGTGATGGGAAAATACCTTGCGATGGTTTCCGTACTGGCAGTGCCGAACCTGATCTTTTGTTTATTCCCTCTGATTATTAAAATGCAGGGAACTGCATATCTGAAGGTGGATTATATATCCATCGGGGTATTTTTCCTTCTCGGATGTGTATATATTGCGATCGGGATGTTTTTGTCCTCACTGACAGAGAGCCAGATCATTGCCTTTATCACCACGTTCGGGGTTCTGCTTGTTCTGTATCTGTGGGATGGCATCCTGTCTTTCCTTCCAAGCTCCGCTCTCAGTGGCGCTGTGGGGATTATCATACTCCTGACCATTGTAGCTGCCTATATTCAGCAGATGACGGGCAACTGGTTTATCAGCGGAGGGATTGAACTCATTGGGATTGCGGCCTGTGTGGTTACGTATATTGTAAAATCCAGCCTGTTCGAGAACATTCTGACGAAGTTCCTTGGAAATCTTGCGCTTGCAAATGTTTTTACGGATATTACGTCGAACAGCATAGTAGATGTCAGCGGCATAGTTCTGTATTTGTCTGTAATTGTAGTGTTTATTTTCCTGACAGTACAGGCAATTCAGAAAAGACGCTGGAGTTAGGAGGGCCGGAAATTGCAGAAAATAAAAAGTTTATTTCATACAGCGGGAACAAAAAACGGAACCTACAGCGTGGGGATTACCGTGATCGTGGTCGCAATCGTAATAGTAGCCAATATGATATTCGGACAGATACCCGAGAAATATAGGAATATCGACGTCAGCAGCACAAAGATCTATGAGATTACGGATACCAGCCGGGAGCTTTTGAAGGATCTGAACCATAAAATAACGTTTACGGTATTGGCGGAGAAAGACAAGGCGGACGACCGGATTAAAACATTTTTAAGCAAATATGCAGCTTTGTCCAAATATATTTCTGTGGAGTGGATTGACCCGGTACTCCACCCGTCTGCTCTAACGGAGTATGAGACCAGCGCGAATACGATCGTGGTAGAATGTGCGGATACGGGTAAGAGTACAACCGTTTCATTTGACGATATTGTGGTCATGGATACCTCCTCCTATTATTATACGGGCAGTGTATCAGAATCCGAATTCGACGGAGAAGGCCAGCTGACCAGTGCGGTGAATTATGTGACCAGTGATGTAAATAAAAAAATATACAGAACAACGGGGCACGGTGAGGCTACATTATCAAACTCAATTACAGAGTTAATGGACAAAAATAATTACAAGATAGAAGAACTGAATCTGGTGATGCAGGCATCCATACCCGAAGACTGCGATCTTCTGCTTATGTACGCGCCGGCCACGGATTTGACAGACGATGAAAAAGCAGCAATGCAGCAATTTCTTTCGGCAGGCGGGAAAGTGATGATTCTTCTGGGAGATACCAGCACTACAGCGCTTCCGAATATTGCCTCCATCATGAAGGAATATGGAATGGAAGAAGCCGATGGGTATATTGCCGATCCCCAGAGATGCTACCAGGGCAATTACTATTATATATTCCCGACGCTTTCACTGTCAGGAGATCTGGCGAAAGGCATGTCTTCGCAGATGGTGCTTGTCACCAATACCCGGGGCCTGAACCTGGTAGATGCCGCGAGAGATACCATTAGCTCCAGCTCCTTTATGACAACGACGGACAGCGCCTATGCGGTGACGGAAGACAGCCAGACGCAGGGCACGTATACTTTGGGGGCGGTTGCCACAGAGCAGATCAGTGCCGAAACCAAGGATGAGAATAAAGACGAAGGTACTGAAGCAGCAGAGGACGATACGCAAAGCAAAGACACATCAGACACTGCAGAGGAGAACACGAAAGAAAGCCGCCTGACCGTAATCACCGCGGGAAGCCTGATCGATTCCCAGATCACAGATACTTTCACGCAGCTTGAGAATACGACATTATTTATGAATGCCGTAAGCAGTAACTTTGACGGCGTACAGAATATCTCAATTGAACCAAAGAGCCTTGCCACGGAATATAATACCGTGCAGCATGCAGGACTATTCAGCCTGCTCGTAATATTCGGTATCCCGCTGCTGATTCTGGTCGGTGGATTTGCAGTATGGTTTAAGAGAAGAAAAGCATAGGAGGGCGGATGAAGATGGAGAAAAAAAAGAAGAAATCCTTCCTTTTGCTGCTCTGCCTTCTGCTGGTTCTTCTGATTGCCTACCTGGGGATTCAAAGGTGGAATAAGAAGCAGGAAGAAAAGAAGGAAGCTAAAACAGAAGCGGAAACGGTGTATGTTACCGATATAGAGGAAATTACAAGTATTCAGTATGATGCAGGCAGCGGAGAGTTTCATTTTGTAAAGGAGGACGGTACATGGTACTATGCCGATGACCGGGATTTCCCGCTGGCACAGAGCTACCCGGAACAAATGGCCTCTGATTTTGCCAGACTGAAGGCAGAGCGGGAGCTGAAAGACGGGGATTCACTGGAGGACTATGGGTTAAAAGATCCGGTATACACGGTTGTGCTGACGGGAAAAGACGGAAAAGAGACCGCCGTTTATTACGGAAATGCTGTGGGAGATAACTATTATGCCACTGTGGGGGATTCCAAAAAGGTGTACACGGTGAGCGGCACTTCCATATCTGACCTGCAGTATTCACTGGAGGATATGGCGCAGCTGGATACCTATCCCAATATTGGAAGCGGCAATCTGAAGAAAGTTGTCATAACAAGAGATGGCAGCGAGACCACCTTTGATTCGGAAAATAATGACGATACAGAAGCCATTGCAACGGCTGCCGGCGGACTGGGAGCTGTAACCCTGAGCAAGGCCGCGGATTATTCCGTGGAGGATAAAGACCTGGCCGGATTTGGCCTGGATGAAGCGGCAGCAATCACTGTGAAGGCCGTCTATACGCAGGACGATGAGGAGCAGACGCTTACGCTCTATATTGGAAAAGAAGACGGTGAGGGAAACCACTATGTCATGCTGAATGATTCCAGGATTGTATATCTGATCTCAGATGAGGTTTGCAAAAATATCCTAAATGAAAAGTAATGGGCATGGACAAAGCGGGCCTGCTCACTTTGCACGCAAATTTTATATTTATTTTATAAGACATTTCTTGACAATTCAGAGAAAACAGAGGAGAATATTTTACATGTAGATCATTACCCTGCAGATGACTGCAGGGCATCAATTCAGCAGCACAGCGGGAAGCGGGGAGGACCCGTGGAGGACGCCGGAATCAGGCAGTCCTGATTTCTGCTTGCTGCCGCAGGAATAAAAGTAAGGATGGTAAAACATGAAAGAAAAACTGATACGTTTCATGCAGGGAAGATACGGAGTCGATACATTATCGAAGTTCCTGCTTATAGTGGGTCTGGCGGTGGTGTTAATCTCTTCCGTAATCGGAGGAGACAGAGTCCGTCTTATCTTATATGCATTGGGCTGGGTCTTGATTATCTACTGCTATTTCCGGATGTTTTCAAAGAATGTGACAAAACGGTATGCAGAGAACCAGACCTTTCTGGCAAAGACGAGTAAGATACGCGGCTTTTTCCGGAATCAGAAAGCCATATGGAAGCAGAGAAAAACGCACCATATTTATAAATGCCCCGGCTGCGGGCAGAAGATCAGGGTGCCAAAGGGAAAGGGAAAGATCGAGGTGCGCTGTCCGAAGTGCAGTAAGACCTTTATTAAAAACAGCTGATTGATGATGCAGGATAAGGAGAAAAAGCGGTGCTGGAGGCAGACAGGCATGCTGCCGTCAGGCCTCTTTTTCTGGTATGAGAACTCTTAGAAAAAAGAGAGTTTAAACGCAATAGTTCAAACCCGTCTGAACTGTTACGATTAAACGGTTAGGGACAGAGATGTTGAGGAGAATGGAAGACTATGAATGATCCGTATAAAGTGTTGGGTGTGTCAAGGGATGCAGCCGACGAAGAGATAAAAAAAGCATACCGGACGCTGAGCAGAAAGTACCATCCCGATGCGAATATCAACAACCCCATGCGCGATGAGGCGGAAACCAGGTTTAAAGAAGTGCAGCAGGCCTATCAGCAGATTATGGATGAACGCGAACACGGATATACCGGAGGTACAGGCGGTTATGGAAATACCGGAAGTTATGGGGGATATGGCGGTTTCGGCGGCTTTGGCGGTTTTGGAGGCTATGGCCCCTACGGCGGGCAGGAACAGCGTACGGCGGGAAACAGCGAGACAGATATTCATCTGAAGGCGGCGGCCAATTACCTGCAGGCCGGCCGATATGAAGAGGCGCTCCATGTCCTGAACGGAATCCATGACAGGGGAGCTCTGTGGTATTTTTACAGCGCATCGGCTAATTCGGGGATGGGCAGCAATGTCACTGCACTGGAACATGCGAAGGAAGCCGTAAGGCTGGAGCCGGAGAATATGCAGTACCAGATGCTGCTGCAGCGTCTGCAGGGCGGCGGTTCCTGGTATCAGCAGAGGCAGAGCGTGTATGGATATCCGGGGGCGGGCGGCAGCGACTTGTGTATGAAACTCTGTATTGCAAATCTGCTCTGTAATCTGTGCTGCGGTGGAAGCGGGCTGTGCTGCGGCGGAGGCGGATATGGAGGCAGATATATATAGGGAGCGCCTCTTTAGATAATGATTTTTGTTGTCTGTCAATTCTTTATCATACTCGAAATATTTCGATTGCATCTTGACAGAGACAGACTGGTTGTGATATGATCGGTACCATAACAAAAACTTTCAGACAATTTGCTTGAATTTGTACAATTAATAACAAGCTTATCGTTCCTGATTTTTAGGGGAAAATGCCAGAAACAGGGAGGACTCATATCATATGGACCAGTATATTCGTAAAAAAACAGGAAAACAGGATTCAGGATGTAAAAAACATACAGGTAATCAATCAGCGGGAGCTGCCAATCAGGCAGTTCCCGCTTTTACTTTGTATGTTTTTTCACAATAAAAAAGTAAAAGGAGGCACTAATTGATGGGTGAATACACACAAGGATGCTGTGGCTGTGCCCACAGTGAGACAGCTCTGCTGGAGCGGATCGCGGAATTGACGGCGGAGTACAAAGGGAAGGAAGGGAGCCTGATCCAGGTTCTCCACATGGCACAGGGAATCTATGGCTATCTTCCGCTGGAGGTGCAGGAAGTCATAGCGGACGGCCTGGATATACCTTTGGCCGAGGTATCAGGGGTCGTTACATTTTACTCATTCTTCGCCACCCAGCCAAGAGGTAAGCATACCATACGTGTCTGTCTCGGCACGGCCTGCTACGTAAGGGGCGGTAAAAAGATTGTGGAAAGGCTGAGGGAAATACTGGGGGTAGAGATTGGGGAGACCACAAAGGACAGGATATTCACGTTTGAAGTGGCCCGCTGTATCGGTTCCTGCGGGCTGGCGCCGGCCATGTCTATAGACGATCAGGTCTATAAACAAGTGAACCCCGACAAACTGGAACAGATACTGCAACGCTACTATGAGGAGGAGGAGTAAGACTATGGCTTTAATAAATGAGACATCCAGGGAAAACCTGGTGGTAAGGGACCAGATGGATCTCCGTGTGATCAAAGGAGATTACCTGGCACAGCGGAGAAAGTACAGACGCCAGGTTCTGGTGTGCGGAGGCGCAGGCTGTATCTCTTCCCACTGCCAGGAAGTAAAAGACGCGCTTCATGAGTCGCTGGCCAATTATCAGCTGGAGGATGAGATAGAGGTCCTTGTTACCGGCTGTATGGGAACCTGTTCTCTGGGACCGGTGATCCTGGTTGAGCCTGACGGAGTATTCTATATCGAGATGGATCCGGAAAAGGTGGACCATATTGTGTTCAGGCATCTGATGAATGATGAGGTCTGCGAGGAGTATACATATTTTGACGACGACATGGGGATTCATGTGCCGTTGATGAAGGATATCGGCTTCTTTGAGGGCCAGGTCCGCATTGCCCTGAGAAACTGCGGAAGGATGGAGTTCTCTTCTCTGGCGGCCTATATCTCCAGGGATGGGTATGGGGCGCTTGCGAAGGTATTGAGCGGCATGAGCCGGGAAGAGGTTGTCGCGGTCATGAAAAATTCCGGCCTGCGGGGGCGTGGAGGTGCGGGTTTCCCAACCGGCGTGAAATGGGAGGCAGGAATGAAGGCTCAGTCGCCGGACGGACGAAAGTTCATGGTCTGCAACGCGGATGAGGGGGATCCCGGGGCATTTATGGACCGGAGCCTTCTGGAAGGAGATCCACACAGCGTCATTGAAGGTATGATGCTGGGGGGATATGCGATCGGGGCAGCCAAAGGATATATTTATGTGCGTGCAGAATATCCCATTGCGGTAAAGAGGCTGGGCGATGCCATCGACCAGGCAAGGGCGGCCGGCATTTTGGGAAAAAATATCATGGGAAGCGGCTTTGACTTTGACGTAGAGATCCGCATTGGAGCAGGTGCATTTGTATGCGGCGAGGAGACTTCCTTATTGGCCTCTATAGAGGGCAGGCGGGGAGAGCCGAGCCAGAAACCGCCGTTCCCGTTTGAGAAGGGCCTGTTTGAAAGCCCGACGATCATCAATAACGTGGAGACGCTGGCTAATGTGGCGCCAATTATTCAGAACGGCTCCAGCTGGTATCGGAAAATCGGTACGGATCTGAGCGCCGGGACGAAGGTGTTTGCCCTGGCAGGAGACATCGTTAACGCCGGGATTATTGAAGTTCCTATGGGCACGATTCTGGGGGACATCATCTATAAGATTGGCGGCGGAATAATCGGCGGCAAGCGGTTTAAGGCCATCCAGTCAGGCGGGCCATCCGGCGGCTGCCTCACCAGGGCGCATCTGAATACCCCGGTAGATTATGAGTCCCTGGCAGAGCTTGGGGCAATCATGGGATCCGGCGGCCTGGTCGTCATGAACGAAGATACATGTATGGTAGATACGGCCCGGTATTTCATGGATTTTATCTGTGATGAATCCTGCGGTAAATGTCTCCCCTGCCGTAACGGCACCCGCCGCATGCTGGAGCTTCTGGAAGGAATAACGGAAGGGAATGGCCGGCCGGAAGACCTGGAGCTTTTGGAGGAACTGGCGGAGACAATCAAACAGACTGCTATGTGCGGCCTTGGGCAGACAGCTCCCAATCCGGTACTTTCCACTCTAAAATATTTCCGCGGGGAATACGAATCCCACATTTATGATAAACACTGTGCGGCAGGCGTCTGTGCGGAACTTCAGACCTCACCGTGCCGAAATGCGTGTCCGGCAAATGTTTATATTCCGGGTTACCTTTCTCTGCTGGCCGCAGGCCGGACCGACGATGCCTATCGTCTGATCCGGCAGGATAATCCGTTCCCGGCTGTGTGCGGGCGCGTCTGCACCCATCCGTGTGAGGATCACTGCCGAAGGGCGCAGGTGGATGAGCCTGTTGCTATCTGTTCTGTAAAAAGATTTATCGGGGATTACGCACTCCGGGATGATTATAATATCCCAATGGTAGAGCCGCTGCCGTCTACCGGAAAGAGAATATCCGTCATCGGAGCCGGCCCATCTGGCCTGACTTGTGCCTATTACCTGGCAAATCTGGGGCATGAGGTACATATATACGAAGCAGAATCCGTGGCCGGCGGCGTTTTATATTGGGGAATCCCCGAATACCGGCTGCCTAAAAAAGTTCTCGAGAAAGAGATCCACGCCATCGAAAAGAGCGGCGTCCATATCCATTTGAACACCAGCATTGGTACGGATTTGAGTTTTGATGATATGCGCAGCCAATCCGATGCCATTTACATTGCGGCAGGGACCCAGGCTTCCCGTCTGCTGGATATCCCGGGCGAGGAACTGGAAGGCGTGGAAAGCGGCGTCGGATTTCTGAAACGTGTTGGGTTGAAGAAAGACCTGTCCGTACCGAAACATCTTGTTGTTATCGGCGGAGGCAGTACGGCGATTGATGTTGCGAGGACCGCTGTCCGCCTCGGCTCAGAGCAGGTTACCGTAGTCTACCGCAGAACGGAGCAGGAGATGCCTGCAGGCAGGGAAGAGGTAGAAGAGGCACGGGAAGAGGGGATCGAAATTATTTCATTGGCATCCCCGCTGGAATTCGTGGGTGCGGATGGCAAAGTGACGGGAGTTCATCTGATCCGCCGCCGCATAGCGGAATTTGGCAGCGATGGGCGCAGGCTGACCAAACAGCTGCAGGGTTCGAACTTTACCATTGATTGTGACGGTGTTGTTACCGCCATCAATCAGGATGTAGACCACAAGGTTTACAGGACGACCAATGTGGGGATGGATAAGACCGGAAAACTGGAGATCAATAAATACACCAGACAGACTGCAGAGAAAGGCATATTTGCGGGAGGCGATGTCAGCCCATGGGGCAAGAACGTTGTAATCCAAGCGATTGCCGACGGCAAGCAGGCTGCCGTGAAGATCGACCAGTATCTGGGCGGAACAGGGGAATTGAACAAGGGGCAGCAGTTCGACATTCCGGAAATCGAACTGGAAGTGAACGAACCCCATGACCGTTACCCGACCAGATGTTTGAAACCGGAAGAACGAACCGGCAATTTCCGGGAAGTAAACTGTGGATATCACAAGCTGGACGCTATGGCAGAGTCCCTGCGCTGTCTGCATTGCGACAGGCGGTAGCAGCGGGAACCCATAACAAGACAGAGACCAGGAGGTTAATATGATACATTTAACAATAAATGGAAAGCCGGTGGAGGTATTGGAAGGCTCCACCATCATGGAAGCGGCAGAGGCTTCCGGCATCCGCGTGCCCAGCCTGTGCCATATGAAAGATGTCCACCAGTACGGTTCCTGCCGGATCTGCGTGGTGGAAGTGGAAGGGATGAAGAACCTGCAGGCGTCCTGCATGGTAAAGGCCAGGGAGGGAATGAAGGTGAGAACCCATTCTCCGAAGGTTCTGGAGGCCAGGAAGGTTCTGTATGAGCTGCTTTTATCCAATCATTCACAGGACTGCCTGAATTGCAGCCGGAACCAGAGCTGTGAGCTGCAGGCCCTCGGATATGAGCTGGATGTGACCGAAAGCCGTTTTGAAGGCGCAGTGTCCGAAGGGCATGTGGATATATCTCCCTCCATCACCCGTGATACCAGTAAATGCATTCTGTGCCGCCGCTGCGTGACTGCCTGCGCGGGAATACAAAAGGTAGGGGCAATCCAGGCGCAGAACAGGGGATTTGAGACCACGGTCAGCCCGGCGATGGGGCTGCCGCTTAATTCCACATCCTGTGCAATGTGCGGGCAGTGCACTATCGTCTGTCCTACCGGCGCCCTCAAAGAGACGGATGGCCTGACACCGGTATGGAAGGCTCTGGCCGATCCAAAGAAGCGGGTGGTGGTTCAGGTGGCTCCCGCCGTGCGTGCGGCTTTGGGGGAAGAATTCGGCCTGCCGTGCGGAACTCCAGTAACTGGTAAAATTGCCGCAGCCCTTCATGATATAGGATTTGACGACGTCTTCGATACCTTATTCTCGGCGGATCTGACGATCCTGGAGGAAGGCACTGAGCTGCTGGGGCGCCTGAATGCCGCACTGACTGGCAAAGAAGCGGTGCTTCCCATGATCACAAGCTGCTCTCCGGGATGGATCAAGCATGTGGAGCATCAGTTCCCGGAGGCACTCGGACATCTCTCTACCTGTAAAAGCCCGCATACCATGATGGGAGCATTAGTGAAGTCTTACTATGCAGAGAAGACGGGCACGCAGCCGGAGGATATGTTCGTTGTTTCGGTTATGCCCTGTACGGCGAAGAAATACGAGATACAGCGCCCGGAGATGGAAGTGGAAGGAAACCGCGACGTAGACGCGGTGCTGACTACACGGGAACTGGCGAGAATGATTAAGAAAGCAGGCATCGATTTCGTAAGACTGCCCGATGCAGAATTTGATGCTCCAATGGGGCTGGGAACCGGTGCGGCTGATATCTTCGGTGTGACCGGAGGCGTAATGGAAGCTGCCCTGCGTACGGTTTATGAAGTAGTAACAGGGGAAGAACTGCCTTTTGAAAAATTGCATGTAACGCCAATTGTAGGTCTGGAGCAGGTGAAGACGGCGGAGATTACCATAGGGAAAACGCTGCCGGAGTACGCACATCTGCAGGGTGTGGCGGTGAAGATTGCCGTGACCAGCGGCCTGGCAGGAGCATCAAGGCTGATGCAGGAGGTTGCGGATGGTACTTCTCCTTATCATTTTATTGAAGTAATGGGGTGTCCCGGCGGCTGTATCAACGGCGGCGGCCAGCCCCGGTGCAGTGAGGAAGGATACCGTGAAAAGAGGTCGCAGGCTCTGTACAGTGAGGATGAACGCAAGGTGCTGCGCAAGTCCCATGAGAATCCGGATCTGATGAAACTGTATGCAGATTTTCTGGGAGAACCGAATGGACATAAAGCACATGATCTTCTTCATACATATTATGTTCCGAGGGGAAAATATAACCAGCTGGCAGAATGAGCCGGTTTCAGCAAGTTAAGTGAGGACACACCCTACGCTATAGGGTGAGAGGGAAATCAATAAAAACAGCGGTGTATCGATCCACCCCGTAAAGGGATATGGAAGGATACACCGCTGCTGCATGTCGTTATTCTCTGTTCGGGCAATTCTTACAGTAAAATGGATCGGCGAGAATCTTTTGGATCTGACGCTCAATCTCTTCTTCTTTGTCATCGTCCATATCAACGGTAATCTTCTTCAATTTGAATGAAGCTACGGCTTTATTCACACCCGTTAAGGTGCTGATATGTGTTTCCGTCACTTGAGAGCAGTGTGTACAGGTTACGTTGTCTAAGGTATATACTTTTCTCATTTCTTTCCCTCCTCTTAGAGATTGGGTGATTTTCGGTTCATACGAAAGAATTGCCTGATTCCATGAACAACAATGAAGCAGCTGCAGATATCTTATGCCGGCGTACACTTTGGGGTCTTTTTTCTCCGTCCTATTTCCACCCTTTTGGCTACAATATACTTATAACCTCATTATATGGAAAAGAAAAAATGCTGTCAATGGGCCTTTAGTAGTAGACTTCTTTAAATAACCTTAAAACAGCGTTGTGCCGCTTAATCCCATAAAATGGGATAGAGCGATACAGCGCTGTTTCAAGAAGATTCCGGAACACCCGGAATCAAGTTTTAGAACAACAACGATTCAAGTGGAGATACTTGATAAACCATGAACAAACTGTGCAACGAATGGCGGACATTGAACGGTAAGCTGTCCGCAGCCATTCTCTATATGACTGTGCGAAATTCCTTTGGCCTGCCCGAATTATCTGTTAGGACAAGTCTTACAGTAAACAGGGTTCTCTATTAAGTTGAGAACCTGGCTTTCAACCTCTGCTTCTTTGTCATCATCCATATTAACAGTTACTTTTTTTAATTTAAAAGAAATCATTGCTGATGTCACGCCAGGAATGGCACTCATTTTAGTTTCCATCACTTGTGCGCAGTGTGAACATGTTACATCTCCTAAGGCATAAATTTTTTTCATCTTTTCCCTCCTCTTAGTATGGGATGAAATAGGGGCATTTGAAAGAGGCGCCTCTGTTATGAACAGCAATGAGACAGCCGCAGCTAAGCTATGCCGATGTATGCTCTGGGCCTTTTTCATGTCCTGTTTTCACCTGTTTTTGGCTACAATAAATCTATAATTTAATTATATTTAAAACAAAAGATATCGTCAATGGGCCTTTAGTAGTAGTGTCATGGAATAGGATGAGGTAACCAAAAGCAAGTCTAGAATAATTCAATAAAAAAAGAGAAGCCTTAATATATTAAGACTTCTCACTTCTCAATCAATGCGGAAGAAGAGACTTGAACTCTCACAGGATAAACTCCCACTAGAACCTGAATCTAGCGCGTCTGCCATTCCGCCACTTCCGCTCGACAAGTGATATTCTATCATAAGATACCGGACTTTGTAAACCCCTATTTTAAAATTCTTTACCTTTTGGCATTTTAGATGAATTTTCTGAATTTGGGGGGATGGTTGTAATCTTTGTTCAATACACGGAGATTCATTGGCCTGCTCCGATACTTGAGGAGGTGTCGTGAAAAGGCAAAGCCTCCTAACAGCGCCCCAAACAGAACTGCCGCTCCCGTTTGAAATTTCTCTCGGAGGGCGGCTCTCCCTACATCCCATAAATTTTCCTCTTGACAAATAAGTTATTTGTTATTATACTTTGATAATCAAAGTATTTTAAGATAAAAGTATTTGAGATAAAAATAAAACAACGAATTCAAACATGGAGATAGAATATGATAGGAAAGATATGTGGAACAGGTTCTTATGTGCCGGAGCATTTTCTGGATAACAATGATTTAGCCAGGCTGGTAGATACCAGTGATGAATGGATACGGGAGAGAACCGGTGTCGTGAGGCGGCATATTATTGAGGATGACACGACTGTTTCCATGGCTGTGAAGGCGTCCCGGGCAGCGCTGGAAAACAGCGGCGTGGCTCCAAAGGAACTGGATCTGATCCTGGTATCGACGTTCACTTCAGAGGTTCTGCTTCCCTGTACGGCGTGCGAGGTGCAGCGGGAACTGGGTGCTGTCAATGCGACTGGATTTGATTTAAATGCGGCATGTACGGGATTTCTTTTTGCGTATAATACAGCCCAGGCCTATATTGCTTCCGGAATGTACCGGACGATCCTGGTGATTGGGGCGGAAAGTTTATCGAATACGGTGAACTGGAAAGACAGAGGCACCTGCATTTTGTTTGGGGATGGGGCTGGGGCGGCCGTGCTCAGAGCGGAAGAAGACACTCTTTATCAGCCGGTTACCCATTCTGACGGGGGGAGAGGAAATGCGCTTACGTGTATGAGCAGGCACCGCAAGGATTGGTTACCTGATGAACAGGACACCGACTCTTATATGAAAATGGACGGCCAGGCCGTGTTTAAATTCGCGGTTAAGAAGGTGCCGGAGGCAGTTCTGGAGGTTTTGTCCAAGGCGGGGCGCACTGCGGATGAGGTAGATTATTTTGTTCTTCACCAGGCAAACCAGAGGATCGTAGAGGCTGTGGCGAAAAGATTGCAACAGGATATCAGTAAATTTCCCATGAATATGCAGGAATATGGAAATACATCTTCAGCCAGCATTCCCATTTTATTAGATGAGTTGAACCGGAAGGGAACGCTCAAAAAGGGGGATAGGCTGGTACTGTCTGGGTTCGGGGCAGGGCTTTCCTGGGGAGCTGCTTTTCTGGAATGGTAGAGGCAGTGTATCAGGTATTTCTCTGTAAAGCAGGAATCGGAAACAGGGAATTGAAACAGGTAATCTCCGGCTGGCTATAAGGCTGAATATCAATGAGTCAGTTCATTATTTTACGATGTACCAGACCGGATTACATAAATAAATAATAAATATAAAGAAAAGAGCATGAAAGGAATTTAAAACTATGTTAGAAAAAGTAAAAGAAATCGTATCAGATTCATTGGGAGCAGATATCAACACAATTACAGAAGCTACTTCATTCAAGGATGACCTTGGAGCAGACTCTCTGGATCTGTTTGAAGTTGTGATGGCATTTGAGGAAGAATTTGATGTGGAGATTCCGTCTGAGGATCTGGAGCAGATCGCTACGGTCGGGGACGTTGTAAAATATTTAGAAGCGCACAAATAATAAGTACTCGAAAGAAAGGTTGTTAGTATGAAGACGAAAGTAACCGAAATATTAGGAATTGAATATCCGATTATCCAGGGTGGAATGGCATGGGTTGCTGAACATCATCTTGCAGCCGCCGTATCAGAAGCTGGCGGGCTTGGGCTGATTGGAGCGGCGAGTGCGCCGGCAGACTGGGTACGGGAACAAGTCAGGGAAGCTAAAAAGCTGACCACTAAACCATTTGGCGTTAATATTATGCTGATGAGTCCTTACGCGGACGAAGTGGCAGAAGTGATTGTGGAGGAGGGCGTTAAAGTCGTTACAACAGGTGCTGGTTCTCCTGAAAAGTATATGAAGATGTGGAAAGAGGCGGGGGTTAAGGTGATTCCGGTCGTTGCCTCTGTTGCACTTGCTAAACGAATGGAACGCTGCGGGGCGGATGCTCTGGTAGCGGAAGGTACGGAAGCCGGCGGGCACATTGGTGAGAATACCACCATGGTTTTAGTTCCGCAGGTTGTGGATGCGGTGAGTATCCCGGTGATTGCCGCAGGCGGTATTGCGGACGGCAGGGGAATTGCGGCGGCGTTTATGCTGGGTGCCCAGGCCGTGCAGATGGGGACTCATTTTGTGGTTACGAAAGAATCTGTTGTTCATGAAAATTATAAAAAATGCATTATTAAGGCAAGGGATATCGATTCCCGGGTTACAGGCCGTTCAACCGGGCATCCGGTGCGGGCCCTGCGAAACCAGATGACGAAGACCTACCTACAGAAAGAACAGGAGGGCGCCTCTTTTGAGGAGCTGGAGCTGCTGACATTGGGCGGACTGCGCAAAGCGGTTGTAGAAGGCGATGTGGTAAACGGCAGTGTAATGTCCGGCCAGATTGCGGGCATGGTGAAGGAAGAATTGTCCTGTACGGAGCTGATTCAAAAGCTGGTGAGAGAGACAGACGACCTGATTGGAGGAAAAGGGTTTTATGAGTAAGACGGCATTTATATTTCCCGGCCAGGGCGCACAGAAGGCAGGTATGGGAAAAGATTTTTATGAACAAAGTGAAACGGCGAGGATGCTGATCGATCGGGCATCGGAATTGCTGGATATAGATATGAAAGCGCTGTGCTTTGAGGAAAATGACCTGCTGGATCAGACCGAATATACCCAGGCGGCGCTGGTTACGGTCTGCCTGGCTATGGAAAAAGTACTGGAAGAGCGGGGGATTAAGCCCGATGTGACGGCGGGACTAAGCCTGGGTGAATACTGTGCAGTCACAGCAGCCGGCGGAATGTCGGCAGAGGATGCGATTGCCGCGGTCCGCAAGCGGGGAATCCTGATGCAGAACGCGGTTGAGGATGGAAAAGGTGCTATGGCGGCTGTTCTCGGGTTATCTGCAAAAGATATCGAAGCAGTACTAGAAGGCATGGCGGGCGTCAGCGTTGCAAATTACAACTGTCCGGGGCAGATTGTGATAACCGGGCGGAAGAAAAGCGTGGATCAGGCGGCGGAGGTTTTGAAAGAAGCCGGGGCGAAGCGCGTGTTACCGCTGAATGTGAGCGGACCCTTCCATTCTCCTATGCTTGAGGAAGCAGGGAAGAAGCTGGCAGAGGTGCTGGAGCATGTTGAACTGCATCCGCTGCAGATCCCTTATGTGACAAATGTAACGGCAGCGTATGTCCGTGACATTGGCCAGACAAAGGCTCTTTTGGCGCAGCAGGTTGCATCGTCCGTTCTCTGGCAGCAGAGTGTGGAGGCGATGATTGCAGACGGTGTTGACCGGTTTGTGGAAATCGGGCCGGGCCGGACGCTGGCTGGGTTTATGAGAAAGATCAGTAAAGAAGTAAAGGTATATAATGTAGGAACGTGGGAAGATGTAGATAAGGTGGTTCAGGAATTATGTTAGTGGGAAAAGTAGCGGTTGTCACTGGTGCATCCAGAGGAATCGGAAGGGCTGTAGCCCTGAAACTGGCCTCTCAGGGCGCGGTGGTTGTGATTAATTATAATGGCTCTGCGGGGCGCGCAGCGGAAGTAAAAGATGAGATAGAGAAGGCTGGCGGGAAAGCAGAGACGATGCAGTGCGACGTATCCGATTTTGGTGCCTGTGAGAAGTTTATAAAAGAAGTCATTGCACAGTTTGGCCAGATTGATATTCTGGTTAACAATGCAGGGATTACACGTGACGGATTGCTGATGAGAATGTCAGAGGAAGATTTTGATGCAGTGCTGGATACAAATCTGAAAGGTACGTTCCACTGCATTCGTTTCGCCTCCAGGCAGATGATGAAGCAGAGAAACGGCCGGATTATCAACCTGTCCTCTGTTTCAGGTGTAATGGGAAATGCAGGGCAGGCGAATTACTCCGCCTCAAAGGCAGGCGTGATCGGGCTTACGAAAGCCGCTGCCAGGGAACTGGCATCCAGGGGGGTGACAGTGAATGCGGTTGCGCCGGGATTTATTAATACGGAAATGACGGCAGAACTTTCTGAAAAAGTGAAGGAAGGGGCTGTGGCGCAGATCCCCCTGGGGAGTTTCGGGGAGCCGGAGGATATTGCGGAAGCGGTTGCATTTCTGGCTTCTGGAAATGCCGGTTATATCACGGGGCAGGTCCTGTGTGTGGACGGCGGAATGGCGATGTAGAAGGAGATCAGTATGAAAAGAAGAGTAGTAGTAACCGGGCTGGGGGCAGTAACTCCGATCGGGAATACGGCAGAGGAATTCTGGAGCGGCATCCGCAGAGGGAAGGTGGGCATTGGGCCCATAACAAGGTTTGACGCTTCTGAGTATAAAGTACAGATTGCGGCGGAGGTAAAAGATTTCGTGGCAAAAGAGCGCATGGATTTTAAAGCGGCTAAGCGTATGGAAGCATTTTCCCAGTATGCAGTTGCGGCGGCAAAAGAGGCGTTCGCGGATGCGGGAATCGACATGGCGGCAGAAGATGCGTACCGGGCGGGCGTGATCGTGGGATCCGGTATCGGAAGCCTTCAGGCTGTGGAGCAGAATTATACGAAAATTGTTGAAAAGGGACCGAGCAGGGTGAACCCGCTGATGGTTCCGCTTATGATATCCAATATGGCGGCGGGAAATGTGTCGATACAGCTAGGTTTGAAAGGGAAGTGTACGAATGTAGTGACGGCCTGTGCTTCAGGAACAAACTGTATCGGAGACGCTTTTCGTGCAATTCAGTATGACGACGCGGACATTATGGTGGCAGGCGGAACGGAAAGCTGCATCTGTCCTACCGGAGTAGCCGGATTCACCGGACTGACCGCGTTATCCACTTCTGCAGACCCAAAAAGGGCATCGATCCCGTTTGACAAAGAGCGGGACGGATTCGTTCTGGGAGAGGGTGCGGGAATCGTAGTACTCGAAGAGCTGGAGCATGCAAAAGCCAGAGGCGCGGAGATCTATGCGGAATTGGTGGGATATGGTTCAACGGGAGATGCATACCATATTACATCGCCGCAGGAAGACGGAGAAGGCGCAGGCATGGCGATGAAACTGGCGATGAAAGAGGCGGGCGTGGAGCCGGAGCAGATCGACTATATCAATGCCCACGGAACCAGCACCCACCACAACGATTTATTCGAGACCCGGGCCATCAAATACGCGCTGGGAGATGCGGCAAAAGACGTTGTCATCAACTCTACGAAATCTATGATAGGCCATCTCCTCGGTGCGGCCGGCGGTGTGGAATTCGTCGTGTGCGTAAAAAGCATCAAGGATGGATTTATCCATCAGACGGTGGGAACCACAGAGACAGATGAGGAATGCGACCTGAATTATGCAGTAGGAGCACCCATAGAAAAAGAAGTGAATTACGTACTGACCAATTCCCTTGGTTTTGGAGGACATAACGCAACTTTATTAGTCAAGAAGTATGAAGCTTAGAGTGTGTCTGAAAATTCCTTACTGTAAGATGTTGTTTCAGTTTGCGGGGGATTTACTGCCAAATTCAGGAGGCGTAGTGGTGGGCTGCGTTGACTGGATTTGGCAGTAAATAGACCGTAAAGCGGGGCGGCATCTTGCGACAATGAATTTTCATACACGCTCAAGTGCGCCGCACAAAAAGGAGGCAGCATGAAAATAGAAGAGATATTACAGTTAGTGGATACAGTTTCAAAATCCACGCTGACAGAGTTTAAATATGAGGAAGGCGCAGTGAAGCTTTCCCTCAAAAAAACATTAAAAACTGTTCCCGCTGAAGTCGCAGCAGAGCCGGTACTGACAGCCCGGACACCGGCAGCCCTGTATCAGCAAGCTTCGACCCCGGCGGTTCCGGCTCCGGCGGCCATCACAGTCCCAAATCCGGCCAAAGAGGAAACAGGATCTGTACCCATTCCAGAGGAAAAAATAGTAAAATCACCTTTAGTCGGCACATTCTATGCAGCACCGTCAGAAGATGCGGCTCCCTTTGTAAATATAGGGGACAGCGTAGAAGCGGGCCAGGTACTGGCAATCGTAGAGGCCATGAAATTAATGAATGACATTGAGAGCGATTATACAGGGATCGTGGCGGAAGTGCTGGTAGAAAATGGAGATACAGTAGAATATGGCCAGCCATTGTTTGTTATAAAATAGTCAATCAAGGTCAAGGGGGTCAGACCCCTCTGCAGAGGGGTCTGACCCCCTTGTCGAGAAAGAAGGTTAAGTAATGAATAGATTAGATATTAAGCAGATCCAGGAGATTATTCCACACAGACATCCATTTCTTCTTTTAGATTATATTGAAGACTATGAGCCTGGCAAATATGCGGTTGGGTATAAATGCGTGACATACCGTGAGGATTTTTTCGAGGGACACTTCCCGGAACACCCCGTTATGCCCGGCGTGCTGACGTTGGAGGCACTGGCTCAGGCTGGCGCGGTCGCTATACTGAGCGTAGAGGAAAACAAGGGCAAAATCGCTTTCTTCGGAGGCATCCAGAAATGCAAATTCAAAGGCATGGTATATCCGGGTGATAAGCTGAAGCTGGAGACTACGATTATCAAGCAAAAGGGCCCCGTGGGAGTAGGCCAGGCGGTTGCTTCTGTGGATGGCAAAGTTGTAGTAACGGCAGAATTGACATTTATGGTTGGAAATTAAGGAGATGTGCAGGTTATGATTGAAAAGGTATTGATTGCAAACCGGGGAGAAATCGCAGTGCGCATTATCCGTGCCTGCCGAGAAATGGGAATCGAGACAGTGGCAGTCTATTCTGAGGCCGACCGGGAAGCCCTTCATACACAGCTGGCGGATGAGTCGGTCTGCATTGGTCCGGCTCCTTCTGCGCAGAGCTATCTGAGTATGGAGAGCATCATAAGCGCGACTCTTGTATCCGGTGCGGACGCAATCCATCCGGGGTTTGGTTTCCTGTCTGAGAACAGTAAATTTGCGGAACTGTGCGAGCAGTGCAATATAACATTTATCGGCCCAGAGTCTAAAGTAATTAGAAAAATGGGAAATAAACAGGAAGCCAGAAATACGATGACAGCAGCCGGTGTACCGGTGATCCCGGGAAGCACCGAACCGATTTACGATGTAAAGACAGGTGCTGCCGCGGCTGATAAGATTGGTTATCCCGTCATAGTCAAGGCGGCCCTTGGGGGCGGCGGAAAAGGCATGCGGGTGGCGGAAAAACCGGAAGATTTTGAGAACAGTTTCAACACCGCACAGAAAGAAGCCCAGATGGCCTTTGGGGACGGCACCATGTATATCGAGCATTTTGTCCAGCATCCACGGCACATTGAGTTCCAGATACTTGCGGATAAACACGGAAACGTCATCCACCTTGGTGAACGCGACTGTTCCGTACAAAGGAACCACCAAAAAATGATAGAAGAATCCCCATCCATTGCGCTTACAGAAGAAATGCGGAGGAACATGGGGGATGCTGCGGTCAAAGCCGCCAAAGCTGCGGGCTACACCAATGCAGGTACAATCGAATTCCTACTGGAAAAAAGCGGGAACTTCTATTTTATGGAGATGAACACAAGGATTCAGGTAGAACACCCGGTTACAGAGTGGGTAACTGGAATTGATTTAATAAAAGAGCAGATCCGCATCGCAGACGGCAAAACACTCGGCTATGCCCAGGAGGATGTCAGGATAACCGGGCACGCCATAGAATGCCGTATTAACGCAGAAAACCCGAAGAAGAACTTCCGTCCGTCACCGGGCACTATCACAGACATGTACCTTCCGGGAGGGAAAGGCGTGCGTATAGACGCTGCCATATACAGTGGATATACGGTGACCCCATATTACGATTCTATGCTGGCAAAACTGATCGTACACGCCGGGAGCCGAAAAGAAGCAATCCGCAAAATGCGCAGCGCGCTGGGAGAGATCATCATCGAGGGGATAGACACAAACGTAGACTATCAATATGAAATATTACATCATCCCGATTTCGAGTCCGGGGATATAGATATTGAATTTATTGAAAAAATGTAGGGTAGGATATAGAAATTTTTAGAATTGTCTGAAAACGGTACGCAAAGGGGTCAGACCCCTATGAAGCGACCCCATGAAGGAGCTGTTTATGAAGTTACAGAATATGTTTAAGAAGACGAGCAGAAAGAGTTATATCTCTCTGAATGAGTCTAAGCCCGAAGTCCCGGAGGGGCTTCTCAGAAAATGTAATAAGTGCGGCGCGGCTATTATTGCAGAGGATGTTAAGCAGGGCTTTTATATCTGTCCGAAATGCCGCGGCTACTTCCGCGTCCACGCCTACAGAAGGATAGAGATGCTGGCGGATGAAGGTTCCTTTGAAGAGTGGGACAGGGAAATTAAGACGAAAAATCCTCTCAATTTTAAGGGGTACAAAGAGAAGGTAGAAGCACTGCAGGAGAAAACAAAGCTGGAAGAAGCAATTGTTACGGGCAAAATAAGAATAGATGGCATGCCGGCAGTTGTGGGTGTATGTGACGGCCGGTTCCTCATGGCGAGCATGGGCGAGGCGGTCGGCGAGAAAATTGTCCGCGCTGTGGAGCGGGCAACGGAAGAAAAACTTCCCGTCATTATTTTTGCCTGCTCCGGCGGCGCGAGGATGCAGGAGGGGATTGTATCCCTGATGCAGATGGCTAAGACCTCGGCGGCGTTAAAGAGGCACAGCGATGCAGGGCAGCTCTATATCTCTGTTTTGACCGATCCAACCACGGGCGGCGTAACTGCAAGCTTTGCGATGCTGGGGGATATCATTCTGGCAGAACCCCATGCACTGATCGGATTTGCCGGCCCCCGGGTCATTGAACAGACGATCGGGGAAAAGCTTCCCAAAGGATTTCAACGTTCGGAATTTTTATTGGAGCATGGTTTCATAGACCGTATCGTTGAACGTGAACACATGAAAGCAGAACTGGCAGAGTTACTTCGTCTGCACAGCGGTGACGCTTGTTTTGATTGCAGGGCAAAGGAGCGGCAGGAACATATAATCCCAGTCAACAGGGCTAAGAAAGCGCGCAGTGCCTGGGATCGTGTTCAAATTTCCAGAAAGAAAGGCCGGCCGGTGGGTTCTGATTACATTGAAAATCTATTCAAAAACTTCATAGAATTACACGGAGATAGGTGTTTCAAAGACGACAAGGCAATCATAGGTGGTATTGCATATTTTGAGGGCATGCCGGTGACCGTGATAGCACAGGCAAAAGGAAGAAACACCAGGGAAAACATCGAGCGCAATTTCGGTATGCCGTCCCCCGACGGTTACAGAAAAGCACTGCGCCTGATGAAACAAGCGGAGAAATTTGGTCGTCCGGTTATCTGCTTTGTAGATACCCCCGGCGCATTCTGCGGCCTGGAGGCAGAGGAGCGCGGACAGGGAGAGGCAATCGCCAGGAACCTGTTTGAGATGTCCGGACTGAAGACACCGGTTCTGTCAGTGGTGATCGGGGAAGGGGGAAGCGGCGGAGCCCTCGCTATGGCAGTTGCCAATGAGGTATGGATGTTGGAAAATTCCGTATACTCCATCCTCTCCCCGGAAGGATTTGCCAGCATTTTGTGGAAGGACAGCAAACGCGCCAGCGAGGCTGCCGAAGTCATGCGGCTGACAGCGGATGACCTGCTGCGGCTGCAGATTATCGAGAAGGTCATACCGGAGCCGGAACACTATGCAGAGGAGAGCCTGGAAATAGTCTGCGCCGTGATGGAACCTTACATTAAGGAATTTCTGGAAAAATACACAGTTTTTTCCGGTGATGAGCTGACTGAAAAACGTTACAAACGATTCAGAAAGATGTAAATGAAAAGAGAGGTCATGTAAATATGAGTCCACTAAAAATTGGCGAAAAGACGGCCAGGGTTCCCCTGATACAGGGTGGTATGGGGGTGGGAATCAGCCTTGGAAATCTGGCAGGGACAGTTGCGAAGGAGGGCGGGATCGGCATCATTTCAACGGCCCAGATCGGTTTTCGGGAGCCGGACTTTGACGAGAACCCGTCAGGAGCGAATCTGCGGGCCATTCGGAAAGAAATGGAAAAGGCAAGGGCTATTTCGCCTGACGGCCTGATCGGATATAATATCATGGTAGCTCTGAGAGATTATAAACAACATGTCGCTGCCGCCGTGGGAGCCGGTGCGGATCTGATCATATCCGGTGCAGGCCTGCCCACAGAACTTCCGGCTCTGACTGCGGGAAGTCCCGTAAAGATTGCGCCTATAGTATCTACAGAAAAGTCTGCCAAAGTAATTCTAAAATACTGGGGCAGAAAATATCACAGGACTGCTGACCTTGTTATCATTGAAGGTCCAAAGGCCGGCGGCCATCTTGGGTTTAAAAAAGAAGAGCTGGACTTTTATTCTCCGGAAAGATATGAAGAGGAGATAACCAAAATCATAGAAACTGTCCGCGGTTTTGCAGAAGAGTATCAGACGGAAATACCGATCATTGCAGCTGGCGGGATATTTGATGTCGAAGATGTACGGCGTGTCATGGCTTTGGGGGTGGACGGAGTTCAGATTGCATCCAGATTTGTGACAACCCGGGAATGTGATGCTGATATCCGTTATAAAGAGGCATATCTTAATGCATCAAAAGAAGATATTGTCATCGTGAAAAGCCCCGTGGGTATGCCGGGACGCGCAATCTTGAATCCATTTATGAAACGTGTTATGCTAGGGGAGAAGATGGAGCATACCCCATGCCACAGATGTCTGGCCAGGTGCAATCCTGCAGAGATTCCGTACTGCATCACGGACAGTCTTATACGTGCTGCCAAAGGAGATGTAGAGGAGGCCTTATTATTCTGCGGGGCCGATGCATACAGACAGACACGCATGGAGACCGTAAAAGAGGTCATAGATTCTCTCTTCTAAACGCAGACAGCGCGGTGATACGCGCTACAGAGAAAGGAGCACAGCATCTGTGAATGCACACGAGACCATCAATGATATACTGGTTCATTTGTTTAACGAGATCTGGGAATTAGAGGAAGAGGCGATTATAACAGATGAATATAAGGATATCAGCAACAACGACATGCATATCATAGAGGCCATCGGACTTGGCGATGACAGCACCATGTCCGTGGTAGCCAGGAAACTCGGCATCACAGCCGGGTCTCTTACTACGTCCGTCAACAGCCTTGTGAATAAAAAATATGTGGTACGTGAAAGAAGTGAATCCGACAGGCGTGTAGTCTACATCAGGCTCACAGAGAAGGGCAGAAAAGCGTTTTACCACCATAAGGATTTTCACACACAGATGACCGATGCCGTCATCCAGAGCCTGGATGAAAATGAGATCCCGGTTCTGTTAAAAACACTGAAAGGCCTTTCAAAGTTTTTCCGCGGGTATAAGGAAGAAAGATAACGATTCAGTGACTATGGAAAAGTTTTTTTGACGTTTGAGAAAAAATGAGGTACAATACACCTTGTAGCAAAAAAATGTTCATGTTGAAGTCTAAATACTTGATTGTTTTAGCAGGAGGGAGCAAGTATGGCACCAAGGAAAACAACAAAGAAACCAGTAACCACAAAACCAGCGGCAGAAGAGGCTGCAGAGTTATCTGTAGAAGCAGCCGGGACAGCAGCTGTAAAAGCTGACGCTACAAAAAAAGATGCTGTTAAAACCGAGGCAATTGAGACGAAAGCAGGAAAGGCAAAGGCGATCGAGACAAAGAAAGATACGACAAAAGCCATTGAGACAAGAGCAGCTGTTCTCAAAGATCCTGAACCTGTTACAGAAGAACCAAAGAAAACGGCGGCAAAGAAGGCCGCACCTAAGAAGGCCACAACAAAAACAACTGCTGCGAAGAGAACCACAAAAAAAGCGGAGTTAAAGACAGAGTTGTTCCTTCAGTTCTCAGGAAAAGAATACTCAGAAAAAGAAGTGCTTCAGAAAGTTAAAGATGTATGGACCAAGGAACTGAAGAATAAAGTGGGCGATATGAAAGACGTAAAGATCTATCTGAAACCGGAAGAATTTGCGGCATATTACGTAATCAACGGGGACACTACCGGAAAAGTGGACCTGTAGAATTGTCGGGGATTTGGGTGGGGGCGCAAAATGAAGGGATAGCCGCCAGTCTCCTAAGGGCATACATGCCGTTCCGTATTGCGGACGCAGACCTAAGAAATTCTAAGAAGCAGCCAGCCGCGGAAGTGGGGCACAGATGGCACATCACGAGAAATCTTATGATATCTCGCGCTGGGCCATCCGCTTTTATGATTCGGAATCATAAAAGCTCCCCACTTTCGCGGCTGTCTGCTTCTAAGAATTTCTAAGGCCTGCTTTAGCAGTACGGAACGGCATGTATGCCCTTAGGAGACTGGCGGCTATCCCTTCATTTCGCTGGGCGCATCCAATCGGCAGAAAAGTGCGTCAATTGGGGCGTTGCGTAACGGAGGGCGGCGTATGAATTCACTTGGTGGTACGGAAAATATTCGGTACATCGTAAGGTGTAACTGTTTATGTTTCTGTCAGGCCGCGCACTTCCCATTGGTAAATAAATGGAGATTTTATGTTCAACCAAACGAATCAATACGCTGCCCCCGTTTCAGAGCCTCCCCAGTTGACAACCTTCCTGCCGATTGGATTCACCCAGCGAAATTAAGAGAGCACCGTAAGCCTCCCAATTGCA
>BAIF02000025.1 GCA_000509105.1 Clostridiales bacterium VE202-21
ACGAGGTGAGTCCGTCATCCGTCAACGAGTCTAAAGCTCGTTAACTAACTCCCGATTTAACAAGACATTATAAATAGTAAGAAAACTAATATTACCTTAATATTCATAATTTTACTATGAATATAAGAATGATAAGATGTACATAGTTCGTAACAACAAACAATAAATGGAGGGAAAGCTATGAAAAAGAAAATGATCAGTGCTGTATTAGCTCTTGTAATGCTCGGCTCACTGACGGCCTGCGGCAGCACAGGCAAGGAGGAAGATGCAGCAACGGATGGTGCAAAGGCAGACGAGCCGGTCAAGTTAAAAATCCTGACGGAGTTTGATCCGCAGACTCTCGGAGAGGAATATCTGGCTACTTTTGATGAGGTGGCGGATGAACTGGGATATGAGATCGATGTAGAACGGGTAGACACTGAGACTTATAAAACGAAAATCCGCGTTGCACTTCAGGGAAATGAACTTCCGGATGTCTTTTTTACATGGGGGGATTCTTATACACAGCCATTCCTGGATGCAGACGCGCTTTATCCGATTGATGATGCGCTGCAGGAATTTGATGCGAAGCTTTATCCGACCTATGCAGTACCTTATGAAGATGGGCATATGTATACAGTTCCTCACCAGGCCAATGGTACTTACATGACGTTTTATAATAAAAAGGTTTTTGAAAAGCTGGGCATGGATGTGCCAACTAACTGGGATGAGCTTTTAGCAGTTGTGGATAAATGTAATGAGCAGGGGATCTATGCCCTGGGGCTTGGTAATAAAGACCGCTGGGAGGGAGACCTGTTCTACAATGAAATGGTGCTCAGGGAAGATACGGACGCCTATAACAGGGCCATGGACGGCGACGGTGCATTTACGGATGAAGCATTCAAAAATGCAGCCGAAAAAGTAGAAACTCTGGTTCAAAAGGGTGCATTTCAGAAGGGGTATATGCAGGCTACGACTTCAGAGGTCATTGAGATGTTCAGGGCAGATCAGATTGCTATGTATCCGGTTGGTTCCTGGATGCTTTCCACTATGATCGCGGGTGATTTGGCCGAGAAAACGGGATATATGATGTTTCCGGCAACGGGGGCGGCGGAAGAAGTTGAGACCGCTACGACCTGTATGTCAGGCAATCTGCCTCAGGGGCTGGTAGCTTCGGCAAGCAGCCAGTTTCCGGAGGAAGCAGCCAGGTTTATTGTACGGTATGGACAGAAAATAAATGACATCAATGTGAAAAAAGGCAATATTGGATTTATGGAAACGGATGTAAAGCCGGAAGGCGAAGTCCATGAAATTCTGAAGCAGTATGAAGAGGATTTCAAAAACTATAAAATCATGCAGACCTGGTGGTTCAGCCTGGTAGATGCGAAGATTGGTGAACCTATGCGTGACCTGTCACACCAACAGTTCGCGGGGCAGATTGAAGTTGATGATTTTCTGAAAGAATTAAATACGATCATGAAACAATGACAATAGGAATACCGGCAGGCAGACAGCTGTGCAGCCTGCCGGATTTTCATGACAGAGACAGGAAGGGCGGTTTTACCATGCAGAAAATGCTGTCAAACAAAAAATATATTATTCTTTTCGTATTGCCCGGGCTGGTGATCTATCTGGCAATGTTTATATTTCCTATTATTTATACCGCGGGTTTGAGCTTTACAGACTGGGAGGGAATCGGCGCAAAAGAATTTGTAGGGCTTGAAAATTATATAAAGCTTATAAGCTCCGATTCTGTGTTCCATACAGGAGTCAAAAATACGCTGGTTATCCTGGTGGTAGCCGTCATAGGGCAGCTCTTGCCGGCCATGCTGTTTGCAGTGCTGCTCTGGAAATTTACAAAGGGAACACGGTTTTTCAGGAATGCCTACTTTATTCCTGTGATTCTCTCAACCGCAGCAATTTCTCTCTTATGGCAGAAAATTTACGATCCCAATTATGGAGTACTTAATGATATCCTGACGCGCCTTGGGATGTCCGGATTGTGCAGAGGGTGGCTTACGGAGGAGAAGACGGCATTGATCGCTGTAATCATCCCGATTATATGGCAGTACATAGGATATCATCTGATCATTATCTATGCAGGGCTGAAGGGAATCCCCGAACAGTATGAGGAAGCTGCAAAGATAGACGGCGCAAGTGGGTTCAAAGCTTTTTTCTATGTGACACTGCCCTTGCTGAGAGATATTATTAAAATTTGTGTCGTTCTGGCTACTGTGGGCGGATTAAAGATATTTGACAATATCTATATCATGACAGGAGGAGGACCTTATAACCTTACGACAACCATTGCGATACAAATGTACAAAGAATCCTTTCTGAAGATGCAGTTTGGATATGGCAGTGCCATAGCGGTTCTGTTGTCGGTCATCTGCATTGCCGCATTTCTGATCATCAATAAAGTGATGACGAAAGAAGCAGTGGAATATTAGGGAGGAAGATTATGAAGAAAAAGACTTGTAAAATATTAGCGTATGCGGCTATGCTGCTCTTTGCACTGATCCAGATTTTCCCGTTTTTATGGCTGGTTAACTTTTCACTGAAAGGAACTGCCCAGATATTTACGGAAAGTTCCCTATCACTGCCAAACCCGGTCATATGGAACAATTATCAGGAGGCCTGGTTTAAAGGAAATGTAGCAAAATACTTTATGAACAGTGTTCTCGTATCAGCAGTCAGTGTGGGAGGAATTCTGCTGATTGCAGGCATGATGGCATATGCAATAACCAGGCTTACGTGGAAATGGAAAAAAGGGACTTTTAACCTGCTGATGCTGGGTATGATGATCCCTATCCACGCAACGCTGATCCCGCTGTTTATTGTGTTAAAGAAGATGCATTTACTGAGTACACATATGGGGATTATCCTGCCATATATTGCGACGGGACTGCCCCTTGCGGTATTTATCTATTCTAATTTTATCAGAAGCATCCCATTTGAGATGGAGTCTGCAGCGGCAATTGACGGATGCTCTGTTACTAAAATGTATTTTAAGATTATTCTGCCGATTCTGAAACCCGCTACAGCCACAATAGCGATATTCTCATTTATGAGCATATGGAATGAATTTATCATGGCATCTACTTTCTTGCAGAATCAAAGCCTTAATACACTTCCTGTCGGCCTTATGGCATTTAAGGGCCAGTATCTGACTGACTGGGGGCCATTGGGAGCAGCTATAGTCATTGCAAGCATTCCGATTCTTTTGTTCTATTTTATATTCAGCGAACAGGTTGAGAAAAGCTTTGCGGCTGGTGCAGCTTTGAAGTAAACATTTTCGTAACTGTTCATAGTTCTGAACAGTTACACATTTTCAAAATAAATGAAGAGGTGAAAGTTATGAAAAATCCAATTATCCGCGGATTTCATCCGGATCCGTCCATCATAAGGGTAAAGGAAGACTACTATATTGCAACTTCGACTTTTGAATGGTTTCCGGGAGTGTGCCTGTATCATTCCAGGGATCTGGAACATTGGGAACAGCTGCCGTCGCCGCTGAACAGGGCAGCCCAGCTGGAGATGAAAGGCAATAAGAGTTCTGCCGGAGTCTATGCGCCCTGCCTGTCCTATGACAATGGAATATACTACCTGGTATACACAGATACTAAAAATCATTCAGGGCTGTTCTGGGACTGTCATAATTATCTGGTTACGGCACAAGATCCGGCGGGAGAATGGTCAGATCCGGTAGAGCTGAACTCATCGGGATTCGACCCATCGCTGTTCCACGACAAAGATGGCCGGAAGTGGCTGGTGAACATGACATTTGACTATAGAAAAGGGGATATTCAGAAAAATTATCCGCTGTGGTCGGGTATTATGCTGCAGGAATACGATCCGGTAAGCAGGAAGCTGGTCGGGAAGTCTGAAATTATATTCAATGGTACGGAGATCGGGACAGTAGAGGGGCCGCATCTGTATTACAGGGATGGCTTTTACTATCTGCTGTGTGCGGAAGGCGGTACGTTTGAGGGGCATGCAGTGACAATGGCCCGTTCCCAAAATATATGGGGCCCCTATGAGACGAATCCTGAGAACCCTATTTTATCCTCAAGAAATGACTGTACACTAAAATTGCAGCGTGCGGGCCATGCAGATATTGTAGAAGCCCACAATGGAAAATGGTATATGGTATATTTATGCAGCCGGCCGCTGCCGTCCAGAGGCGGAAGTATCATGGGGCGTGAAACTGCGATACAGGAGGTCCGATGGAATCAGGCAGGATGGCTTGAGACTGTAAACGGTACAGGGACACCCGATGAAAACTTTGAGAGTGGTTTTGAAGTAGCGGCCTACGAGCGGTTAGAGTTCTGGGACTTTAATACAAAAGAACTGCCGATCGGATTTCAGACTCTGCGTATTCCCATGAAAGAGTATATTAGGCTGGATGAACGGCCGGGGTATCTGCGTTTATACGGAAGAGAAGCATTAAGCTCGGACCATACAAATGTAATGGCTGCCAGGCGTCAGGAAGAGTTCTGCTTTACGGCTGAAACAAAAATGGAGTTTAAGCCGCTGAATTATTTCCAAATGGCCGGGATCACCTATTTCTATGATACAATCAATCATTTTTATCTGTACATATCTGCAGATGATGAAGGAAAACGGGTAATCAATCTTTATCATAATGATATGGGTAACTATCATTTCCCAATGGGAAGAGAAGGAATTCCGATATCGGATGAGGGCGCTGTCTGGCTCAAAATGGATGTACATTATGATAGAATTTCCTTTTTCTGGTCATTGGATGGAGAGAAGTATATACAGTCTGCCAGAAGCCTCTACTGTGGTGACATGACCGATGAGGCTTATCGCAGGATATCTCAGGAGCGGTTTACTGGAAGCTTCGCGGGAATAGCCTGTCAGAATTTATTTGGGGGGGACTGCTATGCAGACTTTGATTGGTTTCAGATGAAGTATAGTTAAAATGCTAGTTCTCTGTTCTGGAAATCATTCAAGGCGTTAGGATTAAAATCCAAGAATTCTTCATATTCAAGGCCACATTTTTAAAAATAAGGGGGTGTCGGTTAATACCGATTTTTAACCTCTGACAGCCAGTGAGGAGACAATCCCATAGAATCCGGGCTTTTTTTAAGCCGGGATTCTATGTGGGATTGTCTCCTCCTTTTTGCAACTTTTATTTTAGGGCGCAAAACCCCCTTGTCTGGATTTTTTGAAGCACATCTTCTGCTAAGCTGCTTTCTGCTCCTTTTTCCCTTCGTACTTTTCGATCTCATGATGTAAGAACCGATGGTATTTCATGATGTTCCGTCCAATCGCATACAGCATGAACTCTTTATAAATTTTCTCCTCTAACCGGTAGTTGAACCGCCGGAAGCTTTCGTTTTCCTTGATATCTCCAAAGTGTCCTTCTGTCTGGATCGAACGGATCTGCCGTTTCAAAATCCCTTCCTCACTCTGGATATTTGCGTTGGATTCTTCCCGCAGTTCTTCCCAGCGTTCGTTGATCTTCATGACTTTATTCCGGTCTGGATTCTTTTGGGCATCGTATTTATAAAGACATTTGGATTTATGCTCACAGCCGCCGCAGTCCGCACAGCCATATACCTCTACCGTCTGGGTATAACCCTCCTGCTCTTTGCTTTCCGTCCGGATATGGCGCAGCTCTCTTCCATCATGGCAGATGTAATAGCGCTCATCCTCAAAGACGGCGTATGTCATGTTGTAATACTTCCCGATATCTTCTTCATAAGCCCGGGGGTTCCGCTTCTCATGGTCCTGAAGCTTGATATAGCTTCGGATCCCGTTCTCTTTGAGATACAGCAGATTCTTTTCACTGCAGTAGCCGCTGTCGGCAGTCACCTCATCCAGAGTATCCCCAAACGCATTCTGGTGCTTTTTCAAAACGGGGATCAGCGTATTATAGTCTGTCCGGTCATTACTCACATATCCGTGGACTATAAAGTAATTCTCTACTGCGATCTGGGCATTGTATGCCGGCTTTAGCTGCCCGTTCAGCATATGGTCCTCTTTCATCCGCATGAATGTTGCTTCCAGGTCCGTCTTTGAATAGCTGTTCCGGTCTTTTCCCATGTTCTCAAAGCATTCCTTATACCCCATCAGGCGGTTTCCGCATTCTTCCAGCTCCTCATAGAGTTTCTGGATCTCCGGCTTATGTTTCCCTTTTCCGAAAACGAATTCGATCCCTTCCCCTTGCGCAATACACATCAGGTTTTTTTGCAGCTTCAGGATCTCAAGGGGAGAACAGTGATCGATCTCAATGATGGTGTTATTGGGGATCTTTTTATGCTTTGTCAGTTTCCGTTTCCTGTTTTCTTCGATGGCCTTCCTGACTTTGTCCATTCCTTCGATCAAGAACATATGGGCATCCCCGAGATTGTATTTCGTCCCATATCCATTCTCCAGCAGGAATGCGTTGTACTTTGCATAAAGGGCATCGATGGCATCCAGCAGGCCGGCAAGATGATAGTTGAGGCTGCCACGCCAGACGAACGTGTATCTGTTTGCGTTGGCTTCAAGCTTTGTCCCGTCAATGTAAAGCTCTTTCAGTGTGATAAGCCCTTCCTTCTCCAGGCGGCGCATGAACTGGTAATTCAGTTCATCCAGGACTTCTCCCGTCAGCTTTTTCCCTTTAAAATCGTAAAAAACATCCCGCTGGGGCTTCTGCCCTTTGGTCAGCCAGATAAAAGCAAGATCCCTCTGGCATAAGTCTACAATACGGTCAACAGCCCTTACCCCGCGCATGTTCGCGTAGGTAACAACAGAATACAGCATGATTGGGTTAAACCCGGTTCTTCCCTTATCTGAATAACAGGCCAGCAGGCCTGAAAAATCTAACTCCTCCAATACCTTTTTCAGGGTATAGACTGGATCGTCGTCGGGTAGACTCAATTCGAAGAAACTGAAGTTGATTTTCTGTTGCCCAATTTCAAAAAAGTTGTTATAATAATCTTGTTTTTGCATAGTTCCATTATAACATGGAACGGAGAGAAAGATGGTTGTCGTTAGCCATCTTTTTTCTTTTTGAGGGAATATTTCAGGGGCCGGTGTGACTCGCTTGAGTCACACCGGCCCCTTTCTGGGACTATCTATTTCCCGACAGCCCCTTATTTTTTACTTATAAACAGAAATCTAATTTCCTGCAGAGTATGCTACTGATAAAACAAACAGAGAATAAAACTAATAAAAACAGATAAAAATAGAGAAAAATAGAAAGTAATAGAGAAAAAAATAGAAAAAATTCTCCGCTAAGCTTGACTTTTTTCTCCGAGTTGATATAATATAGCTATATCAAGAAGAAAATTTGATTCATTTGTAAGTCTGCATGACTTTAGGAGGATAAATATGGGCACTATAAAAGATGTAGCGAAAAAAGCCGGAGTCTCGGTATCTACCGTTTATAAGGTTTTTAATGAAAACTACAGTACCCGCCCGGGAATAAAAGAGCGTGTACTGGAGGCCTGCAAGGAAGTGAATTATACGCACCATGCAGTAGTCCGCAACCGTAAGCTGTTAGGATTAATGTTCAGCGAGGCGAAGAATCCATTTACCAATGACCTGATCCAGATGATCATTGAAGAATTGGGAAGCGAATATGAAATCGTTGTATTATTCAGCAACGAAGATACAGACAGAGAAGAGCAGAATGTGGCCTGCCTGGAGCGCCTGGGGGTTGATGCATTAATCTTCGCAGCCGTGTCAAACTATAACTATCCGGAGATCGAAAAAATGATTGAGGATGGCAAGCCGGTTATCCAGATTTTTATGTGTACCCACCAAGGTGCAGATACCATTCTTTTTGACGATGAGCTGGGAACATACCGGGCAATAAAATACCTGCTGCAGAACGGGCATAGAGATATTCTGATGCTTTACAAATACCGGGAAGATTTTCCGCAAAGAGGCGACGGCTACAGACGGGCCTTTGAAGAGGCAGGGCTGGAAGTCGATTCCCGTTTCTTATATGATATTCCCTATAATGACAGTATCAGGGGAATGATACAAAACCATATTCAGGAATTGCAGCCTACTGCCATTTTAGCAGTGAATGAAATAATTGCTACGGCTGCAGTGGCGGCGATTACAGAAATGAAACTGTCTTTTCCAGAGGACATCAGTCTGATTATTTATGATGATTTACCCTGGGCGGCAGCCTCGGGAATCACCACGATTGGGCATGCTTTCGATTCTGCAGGGTCGCTCTGTAAAAATATCCTGTCGAACTCAGGAAGTGCCGGTAAACCTCATGAGCCGGTCCGGCTGGTGATTGATCCAATGCTCATTGTACGTGATTCCGTAAAAATCTTAGATTCTAAATAGATGAAATAAGGGCCCAAACCAGTTATTAAGTCATTGCATCCGGAGGCGATGGTTAATAATAAATATAAACAAGTATAACCATGTTTAAAAGGTGAGGAGAAAAGCATGAAAAAACGTGTAATTAGTGTATTAGTCATGAGCGCGTTGCTGCTGGGATTAACAGCGTGCGGCAGCTCTGGTAATTCTGCAGATAAGAAAGAAGATAAGAATGCGGGTAATGGTAAAATAACATTTACGTTTGCAGAGCATGTGGCGAACATCGAAGAACAGGCGCCCCAGGTATATGCTGTCGTTCAGGAGTTTATGAAACAGAATCCGGATATTGTGATAGACATGACTGGTTCAGCCCAGGATGAACACACTCAGAAGATCAAATTAGCGTCACAGTCGAATACTCTGCCGGATCTGTTCTATTCACTAAAGGGGGATGCCGATGCTATGGCTGAGGCAGGGCTGCTTGCTGATATTTCCGCAGATATTACAGATGATCAAGAATTTGTGGATGGTTTTCTGCCGGGAATGCTGGATGTAATGGAGATGGATGGAGCCATTTATGGGCTGCCTGCAGAGATTTTCTGCAATGGGATCTGGTATAATAAGGCGCTTTTTGAAGAATGCGGATTGGAAATACCCGTGACATATGATGATCTGATACATTGCGCTGAAGTATTTAATGAAAAGGGAATTGTCCCTATGGCACGTGGCACTAAGGATGTCTGGAGCAGCTGGTCGTTAATGACAATGCATGCCAGATACGGATTTTTTGACCATATAGATGGTATTTTCAAGGGTACGGACAACTGGCAGAACGACGATTATCTGCTGTTCTATGAAAAACTGCAGGATATGTCAGAAAAAGGGATGTTTCCGGATAATGCTGCTTCTCTTGGTTATTGGGAAGCGACCGAGATGTTCCTTGGAGGAAAGGCTGCTATGTTTGACAGCGGGGCCTGGGATACCAAAAAGTTTGATGAAAGTGAATTGAAAGAAGACATCGGCTTCTGGTGGGGACCGACTTTCAGCGATGGTATCGGCAACCAGGAACTGTCTATGAAAGCGCCTTCTCATCCATATTGTGTTTCTGCTAAAACGAAAGAAGAAGAACCGGAAAAATATCAGGCAATCATCAAGTTCCTTAAGTTTTATTATGGACCTGAGGGGACTGCCATCATTGCCAGGGATAACCAGAGCGTGCCGGTGACCAGATATGAAGGTGAAATTGATGCAGAATCTTACCCGGTGTTTGCGAAAGTCATGGAGCGTATGAATGATGATTGGGAAAGTCCCGAGACCTGCCCCAATATGACTTTGCCCGGACAGTTTGAGACCACCTATTTTGAAAGCATGGCAGGAGTCATCAACGGTATCTATACGCCCGAAGAAGCGCTCCGGTATATGGATGAACAAACTGAAGCCCAGGGGCTGATCCAATAAAGCAGACTGCTCGCCTGATGCCGCTTGGCGCAGGCGAGTTTTTCAATCAAACCGGAAATACATTTTCTTTTAGAGAGAGGTGATCTTAATGCACTGGCTGAGTAAAAGAAGTACGAAAATTATTATGGTGCTGCCGGCTCTGATTTTATTTGTGGGATTTGTGATTATACCTATTTTTATTAGTGTTTATTATAGTGTTACGGATTTTACAGGTATCGGAGAGGCACACTTTATAGGCTTGAAAAATTATCGGGTATTATTTCATGATAAGTTCTTTTTTATCGCCCTGAAAAATACATTTATCATTTTGATTTGTATAACAATCACAGTCTTACCTATATCTTTTCTTGTGGCTTTACTGTTGGAAAAATCATTCAAGGGAAGCGGAATCATTCAATCCATGATCTTTGCGCCAAATGTAGTAGCCCCAATCCTGGTAGGCTTAATATGGCTGTTTATTTTAGACCCCAAAATGGGACTGATTAACGCGGTCCTGAATGGAATTGGGCTGGAAGGATGGCAGCAGCAATGGATCGGTGGGCAGACGCTGACGCCTTATGCGGTAGCATTCGTCTATTTGTGGCAGGTTCTGGGGTTTTATACAACCATAAATATGGCGGGACTGCGCAGCATACCTTCGGATATTTACGAGGCATCTCAGATCGACGGAGCAAACCGGGTCCAGCAGGTTTGGCGGATTACGATTCCCATGATGAAGAATACCATTGTGATCAATACAGTTTTGATTATTACCGGTGGGTTTAAAATATTTGAGACAGTTCAACAGCTGACAAATGGCGGGCCTAATCATGTATCGGACGTGCTGGTTACTTATATGTACCACACCACGTTTACAACCTCACGTTATGGATATGGTATGGCCATTGCCACAGTTTCTTTTATATTTTGTCTGATCTTTTCGATCATATATCTGACCAAAGTGAATAAGTCGATGCATCAGGAGGAGGGATAGATGATGTCAAAAACACGCAGATGGCCAAAAGCCTGAGCCGTATCGTGCTGATTGTGATCACGGCATTCACCGCATTTCCGTTTCTGTGGCTCTTTGTTCTTTCCTTTAAGACGGATACGGAGATCCTGAACAGCCCGTTTTCTCTGCCGGAATGTATAAGTTTTTCGAATTATGAGCGGGCGCTTCATACGCTGCCCCTGATAAAGATGTTCGGAAATACTCTTTTTGTAGCAGTTTTTGCCCTGGCGATCAGCTTGGTCTGCACCTTTATGCTGTCTTATGCTATTACACGCCTACAGTTTAAATCAAAGCGTTTACAAAATGGTCTTTATCTGCTATTTGTGGCAGGCCTTACGATACCCCCTTATATTGTGATTTTCCCTACTTACCGTATGATTGTTTCCATGGGACTGCTGGGAAACAGGGCGTCTTTGATCCTGCCGCTGGCGGCAACGACGATGGCCCTGGGCGTTCTTTTAATGGTCGGGTTTCTCAGGGATTTTCCAAAAGAAATTGAAGAGGCGGCAATCATCGATGGCTGTAATATCTATCAGATGTGTACAAGAGTTGTGCTTCCGGTTATTAAACCGGTACTTGCTACGGTTATTATTTTTAATGTTTTGTACTTTTGGAATGAATACCCTATATCGTCGGTTCTGGTCAATGACCCCAAAATGATGACAATATCCCTGGGAGCTTCTATGTTCAGAGGGCGGTATAGCATGGACTACAGCGGAATGATCGCAGCCACGGTGATTATTATAATCCCGCAGCTTCTGTTTTATCTGCTTTTCCAGAAACATATTGTGGAAGGAATGACCGCCGGGGCTGTGAAAGGATAAGCGCGCCCGGACGATATTTAATAAAAACGAAATATAAGGAGATTATTCATGAAACATTTAATATATCCCACAGAAGAGCTATTCTGTGACAATGAACAAAAAAAGTACCCCGGAACCGCAGGATGTGTAGATTTTCTTTTAGGCGGAATCGGAACCGGCAATGTATCTTTGGGGGCAAGAGGTAATTTAACAACCTGGCAGATATTTAATCAACCGGGACAGCTCAACAGAATGCCGTATACTTTTTTTTCCATATGGGCAAAACCCGAACATGGGGAGGCAGTTGCAAGAGTATTGGAAAGCAGGCTGAATCCCCCGTTTGATAAATCTCAGGGCTTCTTCCGAAACGAAATGGCCGGTTTACCACGCTTTGACAGCGCAGATATGGGCTCAGAATATCCATTTGTTAACTTTAAGTTTACGGACGATCAGATGCCGGTTCAGGTGAGCTTAGAAGCATTTACGCCATTCATCCCGTTGAATGCGGATGATTCAGGAATACCGGGGGCGTATTTACAATACAAAGTAAAGAATCCGGGAAGAGAAAAGGTGGAAGTGTCGATTGCCGGTTCGATGAACAATGCCGTGGGTTTTGAAGGGTATAATAATTTTTCTTTTATGCAGCATGCAGGTGAAAGAGTAAACAGATACCGTGATGATAGCGGAGTCAGAGGGATTACATATACGGGAAGGGGCTTTTCCGACCAGCATATTACCTGGGGGGATATGGCTCTTACGACCACAGCGCCCGCAGAAAATATAACAGCAAAACCCGTTTGGTATCAGGGGCAGTGGACAGATGGGGGCGAGGATTTCTGGCAGGATTTTTCTGCTGACGGCAGGCTGGATGAGGCCAGCATTTATGAACAGGTAGGCAGTACCTGGGCAGAAAATTCGGATTTCAGCTTTCTTCATTTTACAGACAAAATTGGTTCTTTAAGCGTTACTCACAGTCTGGAACCGGGGGAAGAGAAGACCTTTACATTTATTCTGACCTGGTATTTTCCAAACCGTCCGAAAATGTGGATTGAACTCGACAAGGACAGAGACGATATCAATGCCGGCAATTACCAGGTGACAAAAAATTATTATGCAACCCTTTTTACAGATGCATGGGAGGCAGCTGCTTATCTGGGCAATGAAAGAGAGCGTCTGTACCGTGAGAGCAAGGCATTTTCTAATGCATTTTTCAGCACCACGTTACCGGGATATGTTTTAGAGGCAGCAGCCGATAATATAACGGTTATGCGCAGCCCCACCTGTTTCAGGATTGAGAATGGCGACTTTCTTGGCTGGGAAGGCGTTGATAATGATTTGGGCTGCGGTCCGGGAAATTGCACTCATGTCTGGAATTACGCCCAAAGTGTGGCGGTACTATTCCCGGAGTTGGAACGAACCATGCGCAGGATTGAGCTGGCCGATGAAATAAGAGAGGATGGTTACATGCCTTTTCGGGCGTACACACCTTTTGATCTGCCCCAATGGGAAATGACGCCTTCGGCCGACGGACAATTGGGAAGCGTCGTGAGGCTGTACCGGGAATGGGTGATCAGCGGCGACGATGCGATTATCAGGGAATGCTGGCCGGGAGTTGAAAAAACCATGAGATATGCCGCGCAAATATGGGATCGTGACGGCGACGGTTTGTTAGAGGAGCCCCAGCATGTGACTTATGATACGGAACTGTATGGAATATCCAGTATGACCGGGAGCATTTATTTTGCGGCATTAACAGCGGCGGCTGAGATGGCGGAACATATGGGGCATGCAGGAGACGCTGAGAAATACAGGGAATTGGCGCAAAATGGCAGGAAAAAACTGGACGAAATAAGCTGGAACGGCGAATTTTATGAGCAGATTGTAGACGACGTGAATGCGTATCGTTATCAGTATGGGAAAGGGTGCCTTTCCGATCAGCTGCTTGGACAGTTTATGGCCTTTAATGCACAGCTGGGTTACGTGATGTCTGAAGAACATGTAAAAAAGGCTGCAGCATCCATCTTCAAGTACAATTTTGTTGAACGTGCAAAAGAGAATGTTCATGCGGAGAGGGCGTTTATTTTAAATGACGAAAAAGGCCTGACGCCCTGTACCTGGCCGAATGGCGGCCGTCCGGTATTTCCCTTTGTCTACTATGGCGAGGTCTGGACTGGAATTGAATATGAAGCAGCGGCGCTGCTGGCAAGAACGGGCCAGGTCGAAGAAGCCCTGACCATCGTGAAGGCGATCCGCGACCGGCATGACGGCTTCAAACGGAACCCCTTTAGTGAGAATGAATCAGGATATTACTATACAAGGTCCATGGCGTCATGGTCAGTATATGAAGCATTGTTGGGCTATGAGTATGACATGCGCAGCAACAGACAGACGTTTGCACCCAGACTTCATACGGATGACTTTACCGGATTCTGGTGTAATGGGAAAGCCTGGGGTATCTTCCGCCAGACAAAGACCCAGGACGGCAGCCTGATGCAGGAAGTGGAAGTCCTGTATGGCGATGAAGGAACTGTAAAGCGAGGTAAATAGTCATGAACAGACAAAATAAGGATTGGTGGAAGAGCGCCGTAGTTTACCAGGTATACCCCCGAAGCTTCCAGGATAGCAATGGAGATGGTATCGGTGATTTAAAAGGCGTGATCCGCAGGCTGGATTACTTGAGAACACTGGGGGTTGATATCATATGGTTAAGCCCGGTTTATACGTCGCCGAATGACGATAATGGGTATGATATATCAGACTATCGTGGGATTATGCCTGAATTTGGAACGATGGAAGACTTTGATCTATTGCTGCAGGAAATTCATAACAGGGATATGAAATTAGTGATGGATATGGTTGTTAATCATACGTCGGATGAACATGCATGGTTTCAGGAAGCAAAAAGTTCAAAAACCAGCGCATTTAGAGATTATTATATCTGGAGAAAAGGGAAAGAAGGCATGCCTCCCAATAACTGGCTGTCAATGTTTGGGGGTACGGCCTGGGAATATGATGAAACAACGGAGGAATATTATTTACACCTGTTCGGGAAAAAACAGCCGGATCTGAACTGGGAAAATAAAAAGGTTCGAGACGAAGTCTACGATATCATGAAGTGGTGGGTGAATAAAGGCGTAGATGGGTTCCGGATGGATGTAATCAATTTTATTTCAAAAGTTCCGGGCCTTCCGGAAGGCATTGATGGAAATGGAAAGCCTTACTATGAGAATGGCCCCAGGATTCATGAGTATCTGCATGAGATGAATGGGGAAGTAGCCGAAAACAACTGTCTGGTTATGATTGGAGAAATGCCGGATGTGCATACGGAAGATGCCTTGTTATATACAGATCCCAACAGAAATGAACTTGATATGGTTTTCTCTTTTGAGCATGTGGAAGTGGGGTATGGCAAGTATGGGAAATGGTCGGTCAGACCCTGGGCACTCACAGAGTTAAAAGAAATTTTAGGCAAATGGCAGGATGAGTTAAATGAAAAAGGGTGGAACAGCCTGTATTGGTCCAATCACGACCAGCCGAGGGCCGTATCCAGATTTGGAGATGACAGAGAGCAATACCGGGTAATCTCAGCCAAAATGTTAGCCGTATGCCTTCATATGATGAAAGGAACACCGTTTATCTACCAGGGCGAAGAACTTGGGATGACAAACACCAGATTTGCATCGATTCACGATCACCGGGATATCGAGATCCTGACGGAATATAAAGAATACTGTAAGAAAGGGATCATTCCGGAAGATGAATTTATGAATGCCGCCTATGAACATGGACGCGATAATGCCAGAGTTCCGGTTGCCTGGGACGATACGGCAAATGGCGGTTTCACGGACGGAGAACCCTGGATCAAGGTGAGCGGTCAGTATAAAACTATAAACGCACGGAACAATCTGGAGGACCCGGATTCTGTGTTTTACTTCTATAAAAAACTGATTGAGCTGAGGCATCATGAGAAGATCATGGTACATGGTGATTTTCGAATGCTTTGTCGGGAGGACGAGGACATTTTTGCTTATACGCGGCGTCTGGACAAGAAGATCTGGCTTATTGTATGTAATTTTACCTGCGAAAGTAAGCGGTTTACGGTACCGTTAGAGCATATAAATGAGGCCAGGCTAATTATTGCTAATTATACAGATTTTAAAGTGCAGCTGCCTGAAATCAAATTACGTCCTTATGAAGCAGTCGTATTGGAGATGCATAATAATTAAAAGGAAAGGTGTTTTTGTAGTGGTAAGGGCAGAGGGCGGCACATACTAAATGATCATGAGAGTGATCATGAGAGGCAGTATTGATAAAACAGCTAAAACTACTTGACATATTCTGGAATTTTAGCTATGATACAACTATAATCTAAAATTTCAGATGCATAATTGCAATGTGAGGTAATTTATGTTTAACAGAGTAAAATACAGCAGCTTAAACGAGTTGATTTATGACGAAATAAAGAGCAAGATTCTAACAAATGAGTTAAAACCAAACGAAAAGCTGGACATTGATTACTTGAGCACATCTCTGGGGGTCAGCCGCACACCCGTGACCAATGCCCTGAAGTCCCTGCAAAAGGACGGCTACGTAGTAATCAATCCCCGAAGCGGCAGTTATGTAAGAGAGTTGACAAAGGAAGAGCTGGAATATATTTTTGATTTCCGGGAGGTATTAGAAGCCCAGGTAATCCGGAAAGCCATTACCAAGCTGGATAAGAAGAAGCTAAAAGAATTCGGAGAAAAGTTCAGGCTTATCTTAAGCGTCTCTTCTGTGGAGGGGGACGAGCAGGTACTGGATGTCGTGGAGAAGTTTTTTGAGATCGAGATTAAATTCCACGAGCATTTAATCGACGCCTGTCCATCCATTATCGGAGCAGAGATCATGAATCTGGTGGATCTGACCAAGCGGATTCGTAAGCTCCATATCATTTATAAATTGCACAAGGCAGGCTGGGAGTGCTTTAAAGAAGAGATAGAAATACATGTCCGTTTAATTGAAACTTTGATCAATGAAGAGTTAGAAGATAGCATCCGGTGGATTTCCACGGATATACACCACACAAAAGAAGAGATTATGGATTGCTTTGACATTATTAATCAGTCATGAGGCAGTTGGTGCCGGCGTAAGATTGCCGGCGCCTTTCAAAAGGAAAAATGTGAAATTTTACATTTTAAAGATGGAGGGAAAATATGTACAGAATCGAAGCGGCCGGAGACAAAATACATTACATTGACGACGAAGAAAAAAGAGACGCATTTCTGCCTATGGAGAATTTCATGGGGATGTACGAAACCGGAAATCCTCCGTCCATTAAGGCAGAAGAAATCAAGAACGCCGTAATAAGCCCAGTGGGAAAGGGGGAACGTTTAAGGGATATTGTAAGCAGGAAGCAGGCGGAAACGGCGGCAGTTATTATATCGGACGCTACCCGCGGCGTACCAACGGAGCGGGTTGCACCGTATATCATTGAGGAGCTGACGGCGGCCGGTATGAAAAAGGAGAATATTGCATTTATTGTGGCTCTTGGTGTCCACAGGGATGCAACGGAGAGTGAAATGAAGGGATTCTTAGGCACTCTCATGGGAGAAATTGCGATTGAAAACCATGATGCTTTCGACGACAATAAGTTGGTATATCTTGGCATGACTTCCCGCCGTACACCAGTGAAGGTAAATAAGAAGGTGTACGAAAGCGACGTGCTGAAAGCCCAACTAAGAACTTTCAGCCCACCTGTTATCATAGAAGATCAGCATTTACAGACTTTTCTTCACACGCTCGCCGTACCTGATGATACAGTCCTAAGGGTAACAGCTACAACTAACTGAGCTGTTACCCTTACATAGACTTTTCAACGAGGTCTATCATAATCAGGTTTTCCCTGGTTTAATCTGCATTTCCGAAAATCTGCTCCTCAATGTCTTTTATTGTAATACTCTCCAGATATTGTTTTCCGATTTTATTTAGATTGCCATAGATTCCATCCATGACTCCGGCCATTCCGGATGCCACTAAACAGGGCATATCAATATTTCCGGAATGCCAAGAGGTTTTTACAATATCCATCTGCAGAGCATCACAAATTTGTTTCAGATTGATATCTTCCGGATTCCTGGCAATTCTATAGCCCCCCCGGAGGCCTTCTTTGGTATCGAGTAAATTATATTTTTTCAGCCGTGCCATCACTTTTCTGACCCGGACGGGATTCGTGCAGATGTTGGCTGCCAGCTCTTCGCTGGAGAGCGTCTCCTGCTTATGGTCGAGGAAGACCAGCGCGTGCACCGCGATTGTAAATTCTCCTGTCATGTTATCACCCTTTAGTTATATTTGCTCCTGCCCATTTCGCTCTGTCAGAGAGTCTTTGTTAAACTATTTTCAGAAATCGGATTCTTTCAGTAGATTATTTATCCATCAGACCCATTTTTATATCAATTTTCTACATTCCACTTAGAAATTCTTCCGCGTATTTAGAGGCTACAGCGCCATCAGCTGCTGCTGTTATAATCTGGCGCATGGGTTTTGTACGGATATCTCCCACCGCAAATACGCCGGGAATATTTGTGCGTGTTGTTTCATCAGCCTGTATATAGCCGTGGGAATCCAGCGTAACCTGTCCCTTCAGAATGGCTGTATCGGGAACCCTGCCGACTGCCACGAAGATCCCGTCACAGGGAAGGTAGGACACCTCTTTTGTATTGACATCTTCCAGTTTGGCTCCGATGACTTTCTTTTCGTGAAGAACTCCGGTTATCCGTGTGTTCCAGTGGAAAATAATATTGCTGTTGTTCAGCGGCTCGATATAGATCCGTGATGCGCGGAGCTGGTCCCTGCGGTGAACCAGATGTACTTCTTTGCAGATTTTAGAGAGCAGAATCGCGTCTGCAGCCGCAGTATTTCCTCCGCCTGCGATTACCACGGTCTTATTCTTATACATCATCCCATCGCAAGCCGCACAGTAAGCGACGCCATGTCCGCGCATTTCCTGCTCTCCGGGGACATCCAGTTCGCGGGGAGAGGCGCCCATTGCCAGAATCACAGTGCGTCCGAGGACTTCCCCTTCTGAGGTGATAAGTTTTTTGGGATTGGAGGTGAGTTCCATTTCTTCTACCTGGGCAAAGGCGGTTTCTACACCGAACCTGTCGGCGCCCTTTTTCATCTTTGTGGCCAGTGTGTAGCCATCTATACCGTCTTCAAATCCCGGATAATTATCGATCTGTTCGGTGGTCGCCATTTGTCCGCCCGGAGAAAGCTTCTCCAGTACCAGAACGGAAAATCCGCTCCTGGCGGCGTACAGAGCTGCGGTATAACCGCCGGGGCCGCCGCCCACAATCACAACATCATATTCCTTCTGTTTCATCCTCTATACCTCCTTTATCCACTTTTGTATCTCTGCTTTCGAGCCGGGATTTACAAGCAGTTCACTGTGATGGCCGTCCTTGAACATCAACAGGGAGGGGATCGTGTCCACATCGAACTTTTCCGCCAGTTCCGGCTCATCATCCAGATTGACTTTTCCGATTGCCACCGTACCCTGGAGTTCTTCTTCCAGCTGGTCGATCACCGGGCCAAGGCGGCGGCAGTAACCGCACCATGGCGCCCAGAATTCCACAATTATGGGTGTTCTATTCTGGCTTGTATGTTCCTGAAAATTATTGTTTGTTAAAGTAAGTTGACTCATCTTTGGCACCTCCTGATTTTATCTTTTTTGTTTTATGCGCATTGCTGTGAATATAAATGTAATATGAATGGTTACAGTTTATACTGTAATTATATTAGTATCAGTTTGCGGTGTCAAGTGTTTTAACAAAACTTTTTAATGAAAATAAAGTATGTTTAAAATTTATCAGACTATTGTTAAAATATTATTTAAATTGACAGTATATTACTTGCGTGGTAATGTAAATGTACAGTTTTGGAATACACTTTTGAAAGGGAGGTTTATTATGAGTGTTTATATTATTACAGGAGGAACAACAGGAATCGGGGCTGCTGTAAGGACGACATTGCTGGATCAGGGCCATGAGGTTTTTAATATTGACTTAAAAGAGGGTGATTTCCTGGCAGATCTTTCTAAAAGCGAGGAACGCCAAAATGCAATTGAGGCAGTTAAACTGCGCTATCCGGATGGGATTGACGGGCTTTTCTGTAATGCCGGCGTGGGACCCACTGCACCGCCTAAGCTGATATTCAGTCTGAATTTCTTTGCAGGAATTGAGATTGCAGAGGGACTGCGCCCATTGCTTAAGAAAAAGAACGGAAGCTGTGTTATGACCTCTTCAAATTCGGTGACTAATCATACGGTCCGGTGTGACTGGGTAGACATGATGTCAAACGTCATGGACGAAGACAGGATATTGGAGATGGCGGCAGATATCCCGCGTACAATGGCTCCATCCGCCTATAGCTCTTCCAAGCATGCGCTGGCCAGGTGGGTGAGGAGAGTCTCTCCCGCGTGGGCAGTGGACGGTCTGCGTATAAATGCGGTTGCGCCCGGCAACACAACGACTCCAATGACACAGGGAATGACTGATGCACAGCGGGATGCAGCGCTTTTGATTCCGATTCCGACGCGATATGGAAGAAAAGAATTTCTGGATGCACAGGAGATTGCAAACGGCATGTTATTCCTTGCTTCGCCGCTGGCCAGCGGGATCAATGGAATCATCTTATTTGTAGACGGCGGAATTGATGCATTATTGCGTTCAGAGCGTTTTTAGAAGGGAGAGAAAGTGATGAGAATTTTAGAACAATATATGGACTGTATGCAGCGCGGCGATAATGTGGGGCTGGCCGACCTGTTTAATGAGTACGGGGTGCTTCACGATGCTTCATTAATAAAGATCGGAAGCGATACGCTGCACCTGGAAGGAAAAATGGCCGTAGAAATGATGTTTCACCATAAATTTGGTTTCAATGGAGGGCCATTTAAAATATACAGTATTAAATATAATGGGGACAATCAGGTGTGGTATTTTATCCAGTATGGAGATACAATACTGCCGGTAACTGCTTTTCTGGAGAAAACGGATGAAAACGGAAAAATTAAGCGGCTAAATATATATCCGCTCTAATAATTGTTATTATTTATTCGGGAATAATGCTTATATTGTCTTTTAAATAATAGGAATTTTTATAGATTCGTCTAAGAATATGAATATTAATTTGAATATGTTCGTCAACTAGAAAGTGAGCCATTCGCTGACTTGATTTTGAGCCACCCAGTGATGGCCAGAAAGTGAGCCACCTCTACTTCCTGGCTTCTTTGGTTTTGGCCAGCCGATACGATTCTCCGTTCATATCCAGCACATAGGACTGAAATGTCAGACGGTCGATCATAGCGGCTACCATGGCTGTGTTCTCAAAAAGAGTTGTCCATTCAGAGAATGGCAGGTTTGTTGTTACTATAATACTGCCTCGCTCGCTTCTGTCAGCGATGATCTTAAACAGGAGTTCTGACTGGTAGCGGTCAAAACTGACATACCCCATTTCGTCCAGTATCAGCAGATCTGCCTTCTGGATCCGTTTTTCCAGTTTGCCAAGGGAATAGTTATCCCGGGCTTCGGAAAGTTCCGTTGACAGGGAGTATGCATTTTTGAACAGAACTGACATTCCCATGGAGCATGCTTTCAGTCCCAGACCGATTGCCATATGCGTTTTACCCCTGCCTGGATTCCCCAACATTGTGATATTTCTGCGGTCCTTGATAAACTTACAGCTTGCCAGTTCGTTCATAAAGATTTCGTTTATGGAACCACTGTAGCGTGACAGATCCAGTTCTTCCAATGTTTTGGTAAATGGAAATCCCGCTCTCTTGAGGCGGCGCAGGTTTTGATTTTCCTGCCTTTGCTCGTACTCTGTTTTCATTAATGAAAGCAGGATCTCACCGATATCGGAATCCGGAGAAAGTTGACGGAGTGCTTCTTTATAGGTGGTAAAGGTTGGGATCTTAAGCAGCTTCGCATACATCCGGATCTGATCTTCAATTAGTGTTATGCTCATTGGCTGTTCACCTCCTCTTTGTGACTCAGTTGGTCGTATTGTCGGAGGTCAACCGAAAGGATCTTTACCGGATCCTGGATCTGGGGTTTCGTCCTGTCAACGAAATCATGAAGAATGCGGACCATTCTGGAATAATTGCTGTTGTTTTTTCGAAGTTCCTCCAGAACTTCCGGCGGAACATTCTGCTTCACAGGCGCTGCATCAGGGATCGCCCGCCGCCGTTCTTCAAGAAGCGGCATATAGTGTTCCAGATGGTAAATACTCTGATGTTTCCCATAACAACGAGTATGTACTGCAATCAATGCTCCTTTATAGTAGATCTCTACTGTTTCGGGATACCCTTTGACTCCTACCATTCTGCCAGTATATTGAACCGGAACGGAATAACTGTTCGTCCGAAACCTGGCAGTGGAAAAAGCATTCACTCTGACGTTTGCGCTTTTGGCAGTTTCAAATCTGTACCCAGGGAGAGGATGGAACATTGGACGTTCCTCATCCATCATTACTCCTACTTTATCGGGTTTGCCCTTAATCTGGTGTGCTTCATATTTCATGCAGCGTTCCAAAAGAAGTGTATTCAGTTCGCAAATATCAGAAGCGTAGGGAACAGGAACAAGTATGTTTCTGCGGGCCCATCCCCAAAAAAAAATCGACAATGGTAAAGTTGCTGTAAAAGATGGATTTGGGAAACATGCGCAGGCGCAGAAAGGATATACTGCTCTTGCGGCTCACTACAGTTTTTCTGCTCTTTTCTGTAATCCTGCTGAAGGACATGAAAAGGGACTGGTAGAAGGATTGATAACCTTATGGGGAACTCCGCCCAGGATATCAAAAGTACGAACGAATGCATCCAGAAAACTTTCTTCATTCTGATGACGATAGGCAAGTACAACTGGTCTGCAGCTGTAACAAAGCCGCGCGCAGAAAAGATTAATCACAGTTTTCTGACCGTCGAGATAAACCGTAGTTTCTCCCCAGTCCACCTGCATTGCCTCGCCATGTTCGAACTGAAGAGGAATAAATGCTTTAGGCTTGCATTCCTTTAGTTCATGGACTTTTGCACGGACCGTAGATTCCCCACCTGTAAATCCGGTTTCTTCAACAAGCCGGTCATAGATACGTTTTGCGGTATGTTTTTGCTTTTTAAGACCTTGACGGGAATCTTCATCAAGGCAGTTTTGTATGAATCGGACTACGTCTGGTGTAAGAATCGTCGATTCACGGTCAGGCGTTTTCCGTTCCCAGGGGACAGCATTCCCTTCACAATATTTTTTAACGGTATTTCTGGAAATGCCCATCGTTTTTGCGATATGTCGCTGACTTTCGCCAGCAAGGAAACGCCTACGAATATCATCGTAATCTTGCATTGTGATAACCACCTTATTTCCCTCCGAATAAAAAGACTTTTATTCAGAGTACTTTTTAAGTGGCTCACTTTCAAGTCAGCGTTTGGAATAAAAATGGCTCAGTCTAAGAGTAGCATTTATATATAGGAATTTTATGTGGGTTTATTGTTACAGCCATTCATGTTTTACATATAATTCTAAAACAGGGAGACGTACACGGGAGAGTCAGAATCTTGGAATTCTGTCTTATAACATATATCGTAGCAGTTCTTTTTATTGCACTAGTTTCCAGAGAGCCTGGATCCAGAGATATGATATCGCTTATACCATTTTCTACAGTTGGCTCAACTGCACAGAGCCATGCCTATGTAGTGGAAAACATAATTATGTTTATACCTTTTGGCTTTTTATTGCCACAGCTATGGGCGCATATGAGAAATTTGGGGTTATGTTTATTATCGGCATTCATAACAAGTATGGTAATAGAAGTCACACAGGTAGTTACAAAGATGGGCTATGGTCAGACTGATGATGTGATCACTAACGTTATTGGAGCGGCAATCGGATTTGGAATTTTATGGACCGTTCAAAAGATAAAATTAACGAATAGATATTAGAACTGTAAATTAGCTATACTACAAATAAAGCAGGAGGCAGGTGAAGTTATAACATGCCTCCTACTTAACTTTATCGCTATATAATCTGATTAGCTGATTATCTTTCGGTTTATATCATCGAAAGAGATTAATTTTGTATCTTTATGCAACTTAGAATACTCCACTGCTTGGTCTGTAAATCCGGATTTTGAAAATATAATATAATATTTATTTTCATAATGAAATAATTCCCCACGTTCTTTTAAAAGAAGTACTACATCTAAAGCAGCGGGACTATTTTTCCACTTACATTCGCAGAAAAGTCCACTCTCTTCTTGAACCGCCATTATATCAATTTCCTCCTGCCGTCTTTTAGCCGGGTTATTCCCCCACCAGCGGCCACTGTTTCCAATAGGAAATGGGAGAGAAACATAAACTTCGGGGAGGTAAAGGTATTGCTGGCATATTTCTTCAAATACACTTCCCATAAAATCGCTAATTTGCGGGCGCACAAGAGTTTTATAAATTGTTTCTCCTATCCCGCGTATTATGCTGCTTAAGTTGGGGCGAACAAAGCGGTACCAGAAGAGAAACATATTATCCTCTAAATGATAAAGTGTTTTTTTACTTGATACATTTTCGGTTATTGGAACTTCTTTACTTACAATTCCTAAAGTTATAAGAGAGGAAATCTGATTGCTACATCCACTAGTTTCAAGACCTGTTTTTGTAGCGATTTCATTCATTCGGCTTGCACCACTGGCAATTGCGGAAATGATAGAATGATACGTTGCTGGTTCTTTCAGTTCCTGTTTCAGCAGATTGGATGGCTCGTCAAATAATCGTCCACTTTCATCGAAGAACAGATTTATAATATTCTCATCTACTGTCAGTGATGTATCAATTCTTGCAAGGTATTCAGGAATTCCACCAGTTACGCCATATAAAATTGCCTGCTCTTCCTGAGAAAAATTTTCTAACATAGGCCTGAACTCAAAATAGCTAAACGGATGAATCTTAAATTGTGCGGTTCTTCGTCCGTAAAGCGGACTTTTATATCCAAGAACCTGTTCTTCCATAAAGCTCATTGATGAACCACATAAAATAAAAAATAAACTACTATCCTTCCAACACTGATCAATATGACTTTGAAGCATAGATGAGATTGCAGGATAGGAAGCAGCCAGGTAAGGAAACTCATCGATTGCGATGATTAATCTTTCATGCTTCAAACATAAGCTGTCAATATAATCTAATAATGTAGCAAAATCCGAAAATTCGGGAAAATGAGATTTTAATCCGGCATCAGAAAGTAATGCTTTAGAAAATCCCTGCAGATTTTCCTTTCGTGTACCCTCAACAGCCATATAATATATAGAAGCCTTGTCCTTTATAAATTCATTTATTAAAGTCGTTTTGCCTACACGTCTTCTTCCGTAAAATACAACGAACTCAAATTGATCACTTTTATATAGAGTATTTAACTTTTTAAGTTCGCGTTTTCTACCTATAAACATAATATACCTCCCAACATAACCCGGATTATTTTCATATAATGATATTCTTAATTTTAAAAGACAGATGCTGGTAAATAAATTAAATTCGCAAGAATTTTACTAATTATACGATTAGTAATTATATAATTAGCTTATCACACCATAATTGTTTCTGCAAGACATATTGCTAAAAAATATACGTTCATACTTTTGTAGGAGATAGGAGATGTATTATTCAGGCTTTAATTTACAAATCTACTAACACCTGTAAAAATATCAATAAACATGTCTATAACTATATTAAAAAAGTCGGGAACGCATTGACTAATTAGAATTATATTCTTCAAAAGCCAAAATAAACTGTTATATGACATATATTCACATATTTTGTGTTTAACATAGAACATCTCACAGAAATGTGCGATAATAAGTCTGTTACTTTTCAAATCTGCTAAGGTAATTAATTATGAAGCAAATACATCATAGAATCCGTTCTCCATGCAGTCCTTTTCCTGAAGAACCCTGACAACAGATTACTAAAGAGAGGTGGTTATCATGAAATACAATTACAGGCAACAGGCAGCACTTGCAGGTGAGTTCGTAGAGGTACTATCAATAGAGAGAAACCAGGGAGCAAAAACATTATATGCTTACAAAAATGATGTTGATAATATGATTAAATGGGTTGATCTCCGCGGTTACAACGAATTAGATGCTGATACCATTATGTTGTATTTTTTATATCTACAAAACGAAATTGAATTGTCTCCTCGCAGTATCCGACGCAAATATGTTTCTATCAGACAATATTGCGATTTTGTAAATAAGGTACTTGAAATGAAAGAGGTATTTTTTAAATTTTCTTCGCGCAAATTTCAGATCCCTAAAAATTTACCCAAAATCTTGTCAAAAACCGAAATTCAAAGCTTGATTTCTTCAGTCTCTGCTGAATTTCAATCGGTATCCTCTGAATATCATCGCCGTCTTTGCATTCGTAATATGTGTATTATAGAGCTCTTATTTTGCCTGGGCCTTAGAATTGGTGAGATTGCCGCTTTAGATATCGAGGACTATAATCGAGAGGATTGTTCCGTTCTTATACATGGAAAAGGTAAAAAGGAACGAATGCTATTTATATCATCGCCGATTGTATGTCAAAAACTGAATAACTGGCTATTAACACGCCGGGAAATGTCGCCAGAGGATTCAGCAATGTTTGTTAATAAATCAGGGGGCCGACTGAGTATCTTTAGTATAGAAAATATTTATTATAAATATAGGGAACTTTCAAAAATAAATCCACATTCAACGCCGCACTATCTCCGTCATAGTCTTGCGACCCAGCTTCTGAATAATGGAGCAAATATTCGGGATGTACAAGAATTGATGGGACATAACAGTATAGTGACCACACAAATTTATACAGAAGTATCCCTAAATAGGCAGAAAGAAGTCTTGATGAAATATAACGGGAGGAATTTTATGAGTACCAAATAAGTTAACTAAAATTATACTATATGTTAGAAAAGTATAAGAATTAAACATAAAATTTTATATCTGATTTTTGATTATCCGCATAAACACTATACTTTCAAGCATTTTGAAATATAGGAAAGCACTCATTTTACCACGAATTTACCACGATTGAATGAGCCTTGATATGACGTAAGAATTTGAAAAGGACACCGTATAGTTTGGTGTCCTTTTACATGAAAATCATTAGTCGCTATTGATTGTTATTATACATTTTGTTAATTGTTCTTATTTCTTTTACGTTTTTTACCGAATAAAACAGCTAATACACCGGTTGAACCAGCAAACATAGAAGTAAACAATCCTACGTTTGTCATATCACCTGTTTTTACAGGGTTCTTTTGTCCGCTAGGCTTTGTTGGAGTAGTTGGCTTGCTCGGTTTCTGTGGCTGTTGTGGACTTACAGGTTTATTTGTTGCTTTTTCTTTTACGGTAACTGTAATTGTTTTTTCAGTAATTGCACCATTTTTATCTACTACACGGAAAGTTACATGATAAGTGCCAGCCTTAGAAGTATCTACATCATTTGCAATAATGTTATCTTTTGTTAAAATAATCGTTCCGTCCTCTTTATCTGTTGCTGTCACATTTGCCAATGGATCGAACGTATCGCCTACATTCAATGTAACATCATTTGCTGAAATGATTGGAGCAGAGTTAAGGTCGCCTGTATTTTGTTTCACAGTTACAGTAATCGTTTTTTTAGCAGAAGCTCCGTTTTTATCTGTTACTTTATAAGTCACATGGTAAGTACCAGCCTTAGAAGTATCTACATCATTTGCAACAATATTATCTTTTGTCAAAGTGATAGTTCCGTCCTCTTTATCTGTTGCTGTTACATTTGCCAATGGGTCGAAAGTATCGCCTACATTCAATGTAACATCATTTGCAGAAATAGTTGGTGCTGTATTATCTTCTCCTTGTGAGTTTAACGATAATTCTACTTTTAAAACAACGTTTCCGTCTTTATAAGTACCGCAATCATACTCATAAGTAACTGGTTTTTTTACATCATCTACCGTTATAATTCCTGTATCTTTATCTAAAGTTCCATTTGCAGTAACTTTTACTTTTGAAATATCTATTCCTTGTTCAACATCTTTTTTTAAGTCGATTTTATTCCCTTTAATATCAATATAACCGTTGCCTACAAAAGCATGATTATTTTCAAGAACTTTATTCTCTCCGACATTTAACCAGTATAAATCATCGCAAATTAATTTTTTAATTTTTGTGTTTTTACTTATATCAAGACCTCTTATCCCTTGTTCAAAAATTTCACCGCAACGTAGCATTTCAAGTTCTAAATTATTGCTTAAATCTAATTTTTTAATAGTTGTATCATGACAAAAAAGGCGTGTCAGTTTTGTGTTTTTTGTTACATCTAATTCAGCTATATTTGTCATATAACATGATAGTTGTTTCAAATTAGGGTTCTTACTTATATCAAGTGTTTTTACTTTTGTATCTCCTATATCTAAAGTGACTAATTGCGGATTATGTGTGACATCAAGTTCCATTAATCCTGTATTGCTACAAGATAGTTGTTCTAAGTTAGGATTGTTTGTTACATCTAAATTGGAAATAGAGGTACTATCTGCAAATAACGTATTCAATTTTTCATTCTTAGATACATCAAGACTGTTAATTGATGTATTATCGCAAAGGAAAGCTTCCAAATTCGGATAACGTGTTAAATCAACGCTTCCTACTTTTGAAGAACGACAATCTAATCTTTTTAAAGATGAGTTTTTAACCGGACTTAAGTCTGAAACAGAAGTCGTAGAAACATCTAAAGACTGCAAATTTGTTAGATATTGAATACCCTCTAATGAAGATATCGTTTTCATACCATGTAAGTTTAAGAATTGGGCTTTTGATATTTCATCAACAGATAACACACTATCGCCGTCTTTATCAAATTCTGCAATGATTTGTTCTCTAAATACTTTGTCTGGAAAATGTGTTTCATCAATAGCAATGCTTCCAGCTTTTACTTCTGTATTTTTGCTTGCTTCAACGGTCTTATCTTCGGTAACCACTTCTTTTTCTGGTGTTGCAGGTGTTTCCTGTTTTGTACTTTCTTCTTTTAAAGTTTCTGCATTTTCAGCAGTTTCTTCCTGTTCCTTGTCTGTTATATTCTCTTGTACTTCTGCGTTTTCTGTTTTCTGTTCCACAGGAACTTGCTCTGTCTTGTTTTCTTCTACAACGGCTTCCTGCACAACTTCTGTGTTTTCCTGTGCCATGACAGGAGTAGGAAGCCCTGTAAGTGCAGTTGTTGTTCCAATCATCAATGCGGAACTTACTGCAAGGACTTGTTTTTTCTTCATAGTTTGTTCACTCCTTATTTTTCATAAATTCTTTGCATAGAAAAACGCACAAACTCCCCCTTATAACTGGATAATCTGTGCGTTCTGTTTATTATTGATAGAATTGAAAAAAGGGCAGAATTTACTTGTCTGTCTGTCTGTCTGTCTGTCTGTCTGTCTGTCGCAAGCGTAACAATGTGTGAACATGACTGTCAACCCTTTCTTTCAAAAAAATTCAATCCTTGCTTCTATACAAAAAACATTATACTGGAAACAAACACCTCTTTCAATCTTTTTATGCGTGCAAGATAAAAAAAATTGAGACATCACACTTTTCCTTTTTTCCTCTTGAGTACCCACAACAGAAAAGAAAAAGCCCTGTCAAGAGCTTGCCACCATTGGTGGTGCTTTGCACTCTTGATCGGGCTTTTTGTTTGCTGTATCTTCTCGCAAGAGGAAAAAGATTACTCGTCCTCATCATCAAAATGGTTATTTCTTAATACTTCCCGTAACAGTTCCATATCCTCTTTTGAGTTCGGATTTATCATTTTCACGACTTGATAAGGTGTCCTATATTTATGTCCCTCTATGCTTTCCCCAAACATATCCATACTGTATAAATCATCATAGCGGTCTAGTAATTTTTGAAACTTCAAATGCTGGATAAATTCTTTGATTGGGTAAAGGTCGGACGCTTCAATGCTTTTCCCGTTGATATAGTCTGTAATGTATTCCCGTAACTTTTCCAATTCATATTCCAGCCATTCTTCCTCGCTGTCAAAGAAGTTATCATAGTGTCCGTGTTTCAGTTCTGCATTTAGACGTTCTTCTGTTCTTAAAAACTGACAGACTTCTTTTTCAGACTGATTGACATACTTCCATTCTCCCGATAATAATTCATTCGGCGTTACGTCCAGCACTTCCATTATCTTTTCCAGCGTTTCATAAGCAGGATAGTTCAACCCTCTTTCAATCTTGGAAAGGCTCTGCATATTGATACCGATTTTGTCCGCAAGTTCCTGTTGTTTCATTCCCCTAAATTTTCTTATGGTCTGTATATTATTTCCTAAATGGCTTATTTTCATTGCACAACCCTCCATATCTCGTTATATCTTCACTGTTATAAGTCTATCATGCTTAATATGATTTGTAAAGACAAAAAAAGATATTGACAAATAAGCATATAAGAATTACTATGCTATTGTGAGTGAATAAGCACAATAGAATGAAATACAAAAACATTCAAAAAGAAATCCCCATCTGATTAAACCCGTAGATATGAATATTGGTTGAAATGGAACTTGTTAGAAAAGGCAAAACAGGACTTGCTGACAAAGTATTTCTGACACGGTGGCGGAAGCCTCTCAGGCTTACCGCCATGACACCTTGTGTCAAGGGGAAGAAATGCTTTGTCGGCTGGCGAGCCTGCGAGCCTTGACTGTGCCCCCGTTATCTAACAGGGGGGCACTATTTCACAAAAGACAAGTCAAAAACCATACAACCCCAAACCTGTGAGTAGTAATGAGAAGTTTTAAGAAGATAGTAATTTCACATTCTTTTGAATAGTGGTTTACAGGTATTTCAAGGCTGTTGTGGGATTGGAGGAATACAATGAACAATTTAGAATTTGCACTTGAAATGAAGAACAAACGTCTTGCAAGCGGTCTTTCACAAGGAGAACTTGCAAGTCTTACCCATGTATCAAGATATAGTATCAACCGCTTTGAGAACGGAAAAGCCAACGCAAGTAAAGAAACACAGAACATTATCCTGCGTTGTCTGAATTACTATGTCTGTGATAAGCCTTTTTATCTGCTCGTTGATTATCTGTCTGTCCGTTTTCCAACGACTGACGCATTAGAAGTTATCCGAAAGGTGCTTGGCATGAAAGCGGACTATTTTATCCATTATGACTATGGGTATTATGGCTATAAGGAGCATTATGCCTACGGGGAAATCAAGGTCATGGCTTCTGATGATGAACACATGGGTGTATTTTTAGAATTAAAAGGGGCAGGCTCACGCAACATGGAATATGTCTTACAGGCACAGAACAGGGATTGGTATTCATTTTTAAACCGCTGTCTTGACTGTGGCGGTGTTATCCGACGTTTTGACTTGGCAATCAATGATATGTGCGGTCTGCTGGATATTCCCGTTTTGTCTGAAAAATACAAAAATGGCGGTGCGGATTGTCGCTGTAAAAACTATGAAAATGTACAAGGTGGAAAACTAAGCGAAAAAAAACGTAATTTAGCAAGTACCCTTTATATCGGCTCAAAGGCAAGCACAAAATATTTCTGCCTGTATGAAAAACAAAAGGAGCAGGCAACCAAAAAGAAACATACGGATATTATCAACCGTTTTGAAATTCGTCTGCGTGATAAAAAGGCAGTACAGGCAGTTGAGGAATTGTTATTGACATATAACCCTCATGGGTTGGTGTTTTACCTTATTACTGATTTTGTGCAATTTCCCGATTATCCGCTGTGGGAGATATTCATTTCCCATGACAGTTTACCTTTTGAAATGAACCCCGTACCTGTCAATATGGAACGCACTCTGCAATGGCTGGAAAGACAGGTCATGCCGTCAATCGTGATGATAGAGGAAATCGACAGGCTGACAGGCTCAAACTACATGAAAATGATTGATGAATGTACCCACCTTTCCGAAAAACAGGAAATGCTTGTAGAACAGATGTGTACGGATATAGCAGATGTAATCGAAAGTGAGGGGGTGTTTTATGAGTAATGCACAGGATATTCCCGTATGGGAAAAATATACCCTTACCATTGAAGAAGCGTCAAAGTATTTCCGTATCGGAGAAAACAAGTTAAGACGCTTGGCAGAGGAAAACAAGGGCGCTGGCTGGCTCATTATGAATGGCAACCGCATACAGATTAAACGCCGACAGTTTGAACAGGTTATTGACAAATTGGACGCAATCTAATGCAAATGAGCCTTGTATGTGTTATGATGAACACAAGTCATATCAAGGCTCTTTCCAACAAGGAAAGGAGCAGACACCATGAAAGAAAAAAGACGGGATAGTAAAGGACGTATCCTGCATACTGGAGAGAGCCAACGAACAGACGGGAAATACTTATATAAATATGTAGACGCATTTGGAAACACAAAATATGTGTATGCTTGGAGATTGACACCCACAGACCCGACACCAAAGGAAAAACGGGAAAAACCCTCACTTCGTGAACTGGAACAGCAGATAAGACGGGATATTGAGGACGGTATCGACAGCACAGGCAAGAAAATGACGCTTTGCCAACTCTATGCCAAACAGAACTTACAGAGGGCAAATGTGAAGAAAAGCACACAAAAACAACGGGAACAACTCATGCGGTTATTGAAAGAGGACAAATTAGGTGCTAGGAGCATTGATACAATCAAGCCCTCTGACGCTAAAGAATGGGCGTTACGCATGAAAGACAAGGGCTTTTCCTATAACACCATTAACAACCATAAACGCTCGTTAAAAGCGTCATTCTATATCGCCATACAAGACGATTGTGTAAGGAAGAACCCTTTTGATTTT
>BAIF02000024.1 GCA_000509105.1 Clostridiales bacterium VE202-21
CGTTGGGTGCATACAATCGGCAGGGATGAAGGAACTTCCAGGAGGAATGACGGACAAAATTGCGATTTGAGCGTATGTATAACCAATTCTTTTTTCGTTCTTTCTTTTCCTGTATTGTCATGTTCATACTCCCTTTCACAATTAAATATTCTGTAGTATTAGGGGCAGTAAGTAATATTAAGATGACGGGTACATTGGATTCCTTTGTTGCTATTGCTATATAGAGATGATAAGTGATAAAAAGTATTGTGCAATAATACTAGACAATTTGTTAACTCAATTGACAAAACGGGTGCGGGATGTTATGATCAAAATAAGAAGAGGTACTTCCAATAAGAGTGCCTTAATCATGACGTATGCGGCTGATCAGCCGCATACGCATAGCAAATGTCGATGAATGGAGGAAGAGACAGGAGTATGGATGCAGTTGAAAGAATGAAACATCCCATTTTTTTTAAGGAAAACCGTGTATGGAGGGTTTACAGCGGCGGTAAGCTTTTAGGGGATTTTGTGGGAAAGCCTGCGGAGGATGATTTTTATCCGGAGGAATGGATTGCTTCGGCGGTATCGGCCCTGAATAAGGACAGTACAGATCCGCGGGAGGGGCTGAGTGTAATTGAGGGAACAGATTTGACGCTAAAAGAGCTGATTGATACATATCCGGCCCAGATGCTGGGGACGGCAAGGAATCTGGGGGTGCTCGTGAAGTTTCTGGACAGTGCGGTCCGACTCCCGGTACAGGTTCATCCGGACCATGCTTTTTCGCGCAAATATCTGAACAGTGAATTTGGAAAGGCGGAGATGTGGATAGTTCTGGCAACCCGAGGGGATGCCTGCATTCATTTTGGCTTCCGGGAGCAGATGGATGAGAAACGGCTGACGCAGTCCGTAGAGAGATCTTATGAGAATAAAGAGGAAATGAGTGCTCTGTTGAACCGGTATCCCGTGAAGAGCGGGGATGTGTTTTTCATTCCCGGCAAGATGGTGCATGCGATCGGGCAGGGATGTCTGATACTGGAGATTCAGGAACCCACAGATTTTACAATACAGCCTGAGTTCTGGTGTGGGGATTATCTCCTGAGTGACAGTGAGATGTATCTGGACCTGGGGAGGGAGACGGCTCTGAAGTGCTTTGATTATGATATTTACGGGGAGGCCTGCGAAGAGCTGGCACGTCGTACACCGGTGGTTATATGGGAGCGGGACGGCGTACGAAAGGAGAGTATCATAACAGAGGAAGATACCGGATGCTTTTGTGTGGAACGATATTCTGTTTCAGAAGGGAAAGTACTGCTGGATGCGGCACCGGCCATTTATGTGGTTACAAAAGGGGAGGGAAAAGTAACAGGGGATGGTTACTCCAGAATGGTCAGGCAGGGGGATTATTTTTTCCTGCCGTACCAGGCAAAAGGAGCGTTCCGGGCGGAGACGGACGGCAGCCTTGAGATTGTAGAATGTCTGCCGCCGGCAGCAGAGTGAGGAGAATTACCAGGCTTGTGTGGAAGCATTTCAGACGATCGGTGTTTATGAAAAAGAGGAGCAAGTTTGAAACAATCGTCAGCTGCCTATCTTGAAGCTTTTAAAAAGGAGAACTCCAGGCTACCCACTTTTTGGTATGATAGAATCGTATCATAAAAGTATCTGTATATGAATCTGAAAAGATACTAGAAAAAATAAGGACAGGCGTAAATATGACGAAGAAGGTACTGAATGCTTCCGGAATGAAAAAAGCCAATCAGAAGAAGATATTGGATATGCTCAGAGTTGAGTCCGTATCCCGGGCGGAGTTATCCAGAAAAACGGGGCTGACGCGGGCCGGAATCAGTGGAATTATCGAGGAGCTCATGGCAAAAGGCGTAGTAGTGGAAGGCGAGACCATGCCGAACAGAGTCGGGCGCAGTTCAGTGGAACTGAAGCTGAACGGAGAGAGATACCTTATCGCCGGCATTTCGATCAGCCGGGATTATTGTACAGTGGGGATCAGCAATTTTTGCTGTGAGGTACTGGAATACCAGGAGGTTCTGTTTGACAAAGATCAGGATAACCCGCATACGGTATTTAGAAGGATAACAGAGATAATACGGGAAATGATGGCCGGCAGAGAAGCAGCGCTGCTGGGAATCGGTATTATTTCTCCGGGGGCGCTGGACATCGCTAATGGCAGAATTTTATCCCCGCCTAATTTTGAAAAATGGCATAATCTTAATATCTGCAGTTTTTTCCGGAGCCAGTTTGAGTGCCCGGTTGTGCTGGAGAACGATGCCAAAGCAATGGCTATTTCAGAAAAATACTGCGGTGCTGCCGGAACGGTTAAAAATTATGTGGAGATTGTCGTGGATTATGGAATTGGCGGTGGTATCGTTGTGGACGGGCAGCTTTATAAAGGCAGTTCGGGCAGCAGCAGTGAATTCGGGCATATTACTGTGGACATGAATGGAGGACTCTGCAGCTGCGGAAACAGAGGATGTGCAGAACTGTATGCAAATATTCCGAATATCATAGCGTATGCCCGTAAGTATGACAGTACTGTAACATCATGGGAAGAGATCGTAGACCGTGCTGAAGCCGGGGACGCTGATATGGGCAGGGTTATAGAGCGGGAGACAGAGTGTCTGGCCGCCGTCATTGTGAGTGCAGTCAATATCATTGATCCCGAAGTCGTATTTATTGGAGGAGACATTTCATACAAGTCCCGGATTCTGATTTCCGGCATCCAGAAAAGGGTAGATGAGCGGATTATGCGCAAAGCAATTCATGGGATTGAGATTCGTCCATCCGGCCTTACAAAGCATAAAAGGCTGATTCCCTGTTTCCATTTGCTGCTCAGTTACGTAATCGATCATTCCATTCTTTTTGAAGAAGCTCAGGCAAAGCTGCATCTGTAAAAGTAAAGAGAACAAGACCAATCTTCTTCCAAGATAGAGCCGCCGGCGGATGGCAGAGGTGCGCAGGGGTATTACGCCATGCGGAGCATGATGCGCGCCTCGCCGCAAGTACGCCAAGGCCTACTTGAATTAATTAAGCCGGCCATAGACACTATCTGATATACCGGCAGAAGTGTCCGAAGTCGGGACTGGGTGCTTTTTCGTCTTCATCCAGTTCCAACTGGTCTACATAGGTTTTGGTGAACTGCGGAAAACCAAACAGTTCCGCAGCTCTGGCTTCTCTTGGAGAGTAGATAGCAGGAACTCCGAGCCAGTAACGCCCATCTTCTTCTACCAGGAGAAGGTGGTGATAGTTGTGATATCCGTGGAGGAGAAAGCTGTTATTAGCAAGGTTCCAGCAGCGGCGGGGGAGGATCGAGAGTTCAGAACGCTGTATTTTCCGGGCTGTGGGGGAGGTTTGTGCTTCTTCTTCAAGGGAGTCCTGCAACTCTGTCCGGATTGTGTCAGCGGGGCCCTCTGTCCGGGCCGCGTTATCACCGGACATTGCAGTGTCTTTTGGCTCCGCCGGAGTATTGATTATCTCCCCAGTGGGGCTGAATTCTGAGGGCGGTATTTCCGTTTCAGAAGAGGGGAGTACATTTTGGATTATATCCTCTTCATCAGAAGGGAGTGCATCTGGGGTTATATATTCTTCATCAGAAGAGAGAGGTGAACTTTGTGGTATGTCTTCTTCATCAGAAGGGGGAAGTGAACTTTGTGGTATGTCTTCTTCATCAGAAGGGAGAAGTGAACTTTGTGGTATGTCGTCTTCATTAGAAGGGAGAAGTACACTTCGGGGCATATCGTCCTCATTAGAAGCGGGACGTGTATTACGGGTCATATCTTCTTCAACAGGAGAGTTGAGTGCATCAGGAGATACATTTGTTTCAGAAGAATTGTGAGTATCTGACGGAACATTTGTATCAGTATTGTCCGATGCATCTGATGAAATATCAACATCAGGATCGCTGAATGAATCGAAATACAGACCGGTATCAAAGTCACGGAATGTATCAGGGGGGATATCATCCCCAGACTTGTGAAAAGTATTAGAATACATAACATTTTCAGGGTCATTATATGCGTCTGAGCTATCCGTGTTTTCAGGAAGGCTTTGTGACTCCGCCTGTGCTTCGGCATCATTGGTGACAGGTAAACCGGTTCCCGCGGCTGGACCTGCTTCTGCAGACTCTGGGGAGTGGACTGCAGAGGGCGCAGGTTCTTCCGATACTGCGGCTGTACTGTCTCCGGATTTTTTCCACAGTTCGATTCCGCGGGTATCAAAGTCTGCTCCATCTGCGGCGGCTGCATAATACTGGCCGGAGTCCGTCTTCAGGAAAAAGCCGTCAATCTGCTCCAAGGGCCTGCCTTCTGGGAAAGTGGTGTCTGAAATGGTGAATCTTGCAGAGATACATTTATCTCCGCAGATGATCTCATCGACCTGACTGGAAATAAATTTTGAATTCTGCCTGCAGAATGCGTACAGCTTGACTGTGCTGCCAGTCTGCACCGGAATTCCCCTGACATTGACCTGCAGTACACAGGACTGGTAATGCTGGATTAATTTTATAAAGCCTGCATTACGCAGTTTTTGATTATTATTGTATTCATAAATATAACAGATACCGGGATTCATAATACACCTCTGGTCTTGTCTTTCTTTCAATCTAATTTATTCAGAGAGGTTTTGAAAAAGAACACTATTTGTGGTAAATTATATCAAAAGGGAAAAATTAGCGTACCGGCACATTGAAATTTAGGCTGGATATTAAGCTGAATATCAATGAGACAGTGCACAGGGTTGGAGAGATGATTATGAATGCAGACGAAAAATATATGAAAGAAGCTATCAGGCAGGCAAAAAAGGCATATGCCTGGAGGAGGTTCCGATCGGATGTGTGATCGTATATCGGGATAAAATCATCGGACGGGGCTATAACAGGCGTACGATCGACAAGAACCCTCTGGCCCATGCGGAACTGACTGCGATACGAAAGGCCAGCAAAAAGCTGAATGACTGGCGGCTGGAGGAATGCACCCTGTATGTCACCCTGGAGCCATGCCAGATGTGCTCCGGCGCGATAATCCAGGCAAGGGTGCAGCGCGTGGTAGTTGGATGCATGAATCCCAAGGCAGGCTGTGCGGGATCCATTCTAAACCTGCTGGACATGCAGGAATTTAACCACCAGGCCGAGCTCGCGACGGGAGTGCTGGAAGAAGAGTGCAGTACCATGATGAAGCAGTTTTTTAAGGAACTGCGGGAAAAGCAAAAGAAGATGAGGGCCAAATAAAAGTAACAGCTCAGGCAGGCCTGAACTGTTATAGATAAAAACATGTAAAAGCGGAATTCTGGTCCGTGACGGCGCCAAACGTCCGTGACTGCTCTTCCATTATTTTTTGTACAGGGTTTTTCCTTCTTTAATCGTTTCCAGGACAACGATGTCTTTCAGCTTCATTTTGTCTGTTTTCAGCGGATTTTTGTCAAGAATAACAAGGTCTGCCAGTTTTCCAGCCTCCAGCGTACCTTTTTCCTGTTCTTCGTGATAGGCGTATGCAGTGTTAATGGTGATTGCCTTCAATGCATCATACACCCCAATCCTTTGTTCCGGGCCCAGGACTTCCCCGCCGCGCGTAACCCTGTTCACCGCGGCCCATACGGAGTGCAGCATATCCGGCTTTGTAACCGGCGTGTCCTGATGAAAATTCAGGACCAGCCCTCTGTCCAGCGCTGATTTACAAGGGCTGATTCGTCTGCCGCGGGTATCTCCCAGATTCTTTTTGTGAATATCGCCCCAGTAATAGACATGGCCGACAAAAATGGAGGGGATCATCTTCAAATCAGCCATCTTGTCTAGTTGATCATCCCTTGCCGTCTGGCAGTGGATCATAACAGGCCGGAGATCTGCATCAGCAGCCTCGGGTATCTTCTTCAGCCCTTTCTCATAGGCATTCAAAAACTGATCACCCGCCGCATCTCCATTGCAGTGCACCAGGATTTGTTTCCGGTCCCTCAAAGCCTGTTCCATAAACCCGGTTACGGTTTCATCTGTGAACCATGGATATGCACAGTAGCCCCCGCTGTTATCATAGGGCTTTGTCAGCCATGCCGATTTCCCCTGGGGGGAACCGTCCAGCACGGTTTTGTAACCTCCAAGTTTAAAATGGTTATTGTACTTCTGGTCACACTCCGGATACTCAATAAAGAACTGGCCCGGATCAGCTTCGCTCATAACCGGATAGGATACGACATCGAGTACAAAGGCACCTTCATCACATGCTTTCTTCATGAACTGAACCGCGTCTGTACTGCTGGCGCCGTCCTGAACGGTTGTGACTCCGTATTTCAGGTATTCCTGCTGTACGATCCGTAGGCCTTCCCTGAGATCCATCTTTATATGACCGGCGAGTAGTTTCTGCAGCTCAATCATTGCGGCTTCTTCCAGATATCCGTCCGGCTCTTTGGTTCCGGGGATCCTGCCGATGACACCGCCCTGAGGATCTGCAGTATTGCTGCCGATTCCTGCAAGTTTCAAAGCAGCACTGTTTGCGCAGCCCATATGGCCGGAAGCATGGGATACATAGATGGGGATACTTTCAGATACCTGATCCAGAATCTGTCTGGTGGGATGCCCTCCTTCTTTCAGAAAATTGTGGTCATAGCCGAAACCGACGACGATATCATTTACTGAAATGTGCCTCTCCGCAATATATTGATTCAATGTATTGATGACATCACGATAGCTGCCGCAGCCGCTCAGATCGGCGTTTAAGGCCATCTGCGCCGCCATTGAGACGTGGCCGTGTCCATCCAGAAAGGCGGGCATCAGAGTCTTTCCGTTCAGGTCAATATATTCGGTATCCGGGCCTGACAGCTTTTCTGCCCCGGCTTTCGGGCCTGCGTATGCAATTTTATGATCTGTTACAAGCAACGCCTCCGGCATATCGTGTTCCCCTGTCATTGCGATAATATTGCCGCCATAGTACAATTTTTGCATGATATATTCCATCCTTTCTGAAAGCGGATTTTTCTTGGTCTTATTTCAAATTATACCTCATATTACAAATAAAATACCACCCCTGCAGCACCGCTTATGACCATAATCAGGATTGGATTCATCTTCCGCCTGCGTAATATCACAAGCATCACAAAAAATATGAGCACTGCGATCCAGTTTATCTTCGAGAACATGGAATTTAATTGCAGGGTGCTGGTACCAAAAAATGCGAGCATTATAATTGTAGCTGCTGCTGAGATAATCAGGCCTAAAGATGCTGACTTCAGTCCGTTTAATATTTCAAAGATATAAGTAGAACTCCGGTGCTTTTGAAAAAAGCGGTATAAAAATAAAGAGATAGCTACTCCACATATTACACAGCCGACTGTAGCGGCTGCTGCGCCCCCGATGCCTCCGATCTGAAGGCCGACAAAAGTAGAGGTATTAACGGCCAGTGGGCCTGGTGTCATCTGTGAGATTGTAATAATGTCCGTAAAGAGCTTTTCACTGATCCATCCGGCTTGATTTACCACTTGCTCTTGAATTAAAGGAATGATTGCATAACCGCCTCCAATACTGAGCAGGCCGATTTTGAAAAATGTAAAAAATAAATTCCAGATTGTTGTCATTTCATCTTCCTCTTTTCCCAAAACACCCGTATCACACATAAAAAGCAGCAGACAACCAGTATCAAAGCCACATTAATACCGAGCACAAAGTTTGCCAAAAAAGCGGCAGGTATCATGGCAGATAAAAACCAGGAACGCTCCTTCAGGATCAGAGCGCACATGTCTATGATCAGATCTACAATCAGTGCGGCCACGCCCGCCTGCATCCCTTTTAACACGGCCGCAACAACAGCGTTTGAGATAAAAGCTGTATAAAATGTCGATACCAGCCCGAGTATAACAAGGGGGGGATGACGGCGGCAATACAGCTGATGGCGGCGCCCAGAGTTCCCGCGACCCGATATCCTGCCAGCGCAGACAGGTTAATGGCAATCGCTCCGGGAGTCGACTGTGCCACAGCTGCCATACCTACCAGGTCCTCCTCTGTAAAATACTGTTTCTGGGTTACAAAATAACGGCGGACCATAGGTACAACTACATAGCCGCCGCCGAAAGTAAAACTGCTGATAAACAGGTTGACTGCCAAAAGCCAGAAATATGTTTGTTTCTTGGGATGCTCCATCATGCCCCTCCTCTCTGTTTCTCCCATTATAGTTCTTGTTGAGATATCTGTAAAATGATATAATTATATAGAATATATAAATTTAATTCATGTAACAGTTCAGGCAGGCCTGAACTGTTACGCATCCAGCCCAGTGAAATTCACCTACGGCGAAGGGTGCTGTGCGCCAGTAGCGCACGTTTAGCACGGACCGAAGCGTAGCGGAGACCTGGATGCCTGCAACCGCCATGTTTCGTACGGCCTGCGCAGTAAATGCGCAGACCTGCTTAAACAGTTACTGATTCATGTCAGGAGGAGAGCTTATGAACATACGGCATTTAGAAATTATAGAAGCAGTTGAGCAGACCGGAACTTTTACAGGTGCAGCAAAAAAACTGCACCTCACACAATCTGCGGTATCGCACGCGATAGCCGAACTGGAACAGCAGGCCGGGACAGCGCTGTTTGACCGTCTGCCGCGGGGCGTATGCCTGACGAGCTGCGGTACAATGCTGCTGAAAGAGGCGCGGAGCATACTGGCCTCCTGCCGCAGCCTGGATCAGCGGATCAGCCATTTAGAAGAATGCACCCCTGTTAATATTGTGTCCAGTATCACGATAGCATCTTTTCACCTGCCCCAGATTCTAAACCGTTTGAAAGCCGTACTTCCGGAACTTCAGGTGAATGTGCGCGTAGCAAGTGCCAATTCGGCAATGGGGATTCTACAAAACGGGGAAGCGGATATTGCCTTCTGGGAAGGTGTTGAGCCCCAGGGAGCATTTCGGACCATTTTATTGGGCAGCTATAAGCTGTGCGCCGTGTGCGCTCCCGATTTTCCGCTGCCTGACCGGGCAGTATCCCCCCGCCGGCTGTGCACATTGCCGCTATTGCTGCGGGAGAAGGGCAGTGCGGTACGGGATACTTTTGACAGTACACTGTCACTTGCAAACCAAAAGGCCTATCCCAGATGGGAAAGCGTGAATTCTTTTGCACTTGTTAAAGCTGCAGAAGCTGGCCTGGGCGTTGCCATTTTGCCCGAGTGTTTATTGACAGACCCTGTTTCGGAGAAAAAGTTACGCCTGATACAATTGGAGGGGATGGAAATGGAAAATAAAATGCTGGCAGTACTGCATGAAAATAAATATATTACACAGCCTATGCAAATGATATTGGATACCTTAAAAGGTATGCCTTTGTGAAAAAAAAGGGTATAATACAGAAAAAGAAAGGGCACAAAGAACATATCAAAACCTAAAACATATAAAATGGCTGAACCCTGCAGATACACCGAATGTACCAGCAAAGTTCAGCCATTTTTTAAGCGTAAACTTTTTTATCATTATGTCAGAATTATCTTTTTTTCGTGCATTACGCTTCGAATGCATCTCCACAGACGTTACCTCGGCAGTTAACTCAACCCAGGCACCCTCACGGCACCCGGAAGGTTCTGCTTAGTGCTGCTTCGTTCCCGACCTGACACGGTTCACAGATTCCCGTCGCGTAAGACCCAGATCTCAACGCCACTTTCCAAGGGCAGCTCTGCAAATCAGCACCCTCTGCGTAATATCACCCCTGCTATAGCGGATTGCAGGTACAAGGTACCGCTAACACCCCGGCTGCACGAGTCTTAATTTTACCTTGTTTTTGCCGAAATGTCAACGGATTAGCGGAGTTTTTATTTACTATAAGTAAAAAATATAGTAAAATTAGCCTTTAAGACGTGGCTGATAGAAATTTTGCTGCGTTTTGCATGAAAATCATGGGTCTGGAGTATCTAGTATAAGCCAACATCTGTTCCCGGCCCCGAACAGATACAACAGGCCTTAAAATTGGAGATGTGAATTTTTATGAAGGTTTTATTAGCAGCAGTCAATGCAAAATATATACATTCCAATCTGGCGGTTTACAGTCTGAAGAGCTTTGCGGCAGAGTATGCACGGGAGATTCACATCGCAGAGTATACCATTAACCAGAGAATTGATGATATTCTGGCGGATCTTTACAGGCAGAAGCCAGATATTCTGTGCTTTTCCTGCTATCTCTGGAATATCAGTTATGTGAAGCAGATTGTGGTTGAGATTAAGAAAGTGCTGCCCCGCATACGTATCTGGCTTGGCGGTCCGGAGGTTTCCTACAATGCTGCGGAGATGCTGGAAAGTTATCCACAGCTGGATGGTATTATGCGAGGGGAAGGGGAAGAAACATTTCTGGAACTGCTTCATTATTATCACTGTAAACGGCATAACCTGGAGGATGTGATGGGGATTGTTTACCGCAGGGATGACGGTGCCGCAGAAAGCTTCACGGAACAGGCGGAGATTGTGGAAAACCCATGGCGGCCGGTGATAGATCTCAGCCGGGTTCCGTTTGTCTATCAGGATATGGATGAATTTAAAAATAAGATCATCTATTATGAGTCCAGCAGGGGCTGTCCGTTTTCTTGCAGCTACTGTCTTTCTTCTATCGATAAAGCCCTCCGATTCCGGGATCTTTCCCTGGTGAAAAAGGAACTGCAGCAGTTTATTGATGCAGAGATTCCGCAGGTAAAATTTGTGGACAGAACCTTTAACTGCCGGCATGATCATGCCATGGCCGTGTGGTCTTATATCGCGGCTTATGATAAAGGGAAGACAAACTTTCATTTCGAAGTGGCAGCAGACCTGTTAAGTGAAGAAGAACTGAGGCTCATCGAAACGATGCGTCCGGGGCTGATCCAGCTGGAAATCGGCGTGCAGTCGGTGAATCCGGATACGATCCGGGAGATCAGGCGTGTTATGAAGTTTGAAGAAGTGAAACGGGTGGTCAGCGGGATCCGGGCGGGTGGAAACGTGCATCAGCATCTGGATCTGATCGCCGGACTTCCCTTCGAGGACTATCACAGCTTCAGGCATTCTTTTAATGAAGTTTATGCGCTGCGGCCCGAGCAGCTGCAGCTTGGATTTTTGAAGGTATTAAAGGGTTCGTGCATGCAGGAACGTGCAGGAGAGTATGAGCTTCAATACCAAGACAGGCCGCCTTTTGAAGTGTTGTCTACAAAGTGGATGTCCTATGCCGACATCCTCCGCCTCAAAGGGATTGAGGAGATGGTGGAAGTGCATTACAACAGCGGGCAGTTCCAGAATACATTGTCTTTGCTGGAACGCGTATTTATGGACAGCTTTACCCTATATGAAGAGCTCAGCCGGTACTATGAAGACAATTCGCTTCATATGGTGAACCATTCAAGAATTACGAGGTATGAGATCCTTTATCGGTTTGCCCTTGCGCACGATGGGAAACATGCAGACCAATACAGGAAAGCCCTGACGGTTGATTTATACCTCAGGGATAATGTTAAGAACCGTCCCGATTTTGCCGGGGTTCCCGCTCTCGGAAAAGAGGAGGCCGCCGCGTTTTACGACAGAGAGGCACTAGAACACCGGTATCTGAAGGGATATGAGCATTTTGATAAGAGACAGATGCGAAAAATGACCCATCTGGAAAAGATGGATGGTAAGTTGGTGCTGTTTGACTATAAGAACAGAGATGTTCTGACAAATCAGGCAAAAGTATTTTATATAAATAAGGAGCGTTTATGAAAAAAAGAACAAGAGAGATTCTCTCCATTCTGGATGAACAGTATGGCCGGGAATACGTGTGTTATCTGAACCATGAGACTCCCTGGCAGTTATTGATTGCCACCATACTCAGCGCCCAGTGCACAGATGCGAGGGTCAATATCGTAACACAGGACTTATTTCAGAAGTATGACACGGTGGAGAAGTTTGCCAATGCAGATCTGAAGGAATTGGAGAAGGATATTAAGCCCACCGGCTTCTACCATACCAAAGCTAAAAATATCATCGCCTGCACAAAGGCCCTCGTAGATCGGTTTGGCGGGGAGGTCCCGCGCAGTCTGGAAGAACTAACCTCTCTGGCAGGGGTAGGGCGCAAGACCGCGAATGTTATCCGCGGAAATATATACCACGAGCCGAGCGTGGTGGTGGATACGCATGTCAAACGAATCTCAAAACGTCTGGGGCTTACAGAAAATGAGGACCCGGAAAAGATCGAACAGGATTTGATGAGAGCACTTCCAAAAGACCACTGGATTCTGTATAATATACAGATTATTACATTCGGACGTTCCATCTGTACGGCCAGGAGTCCAAAGTGCGGGGAATGCTTCTTGCAAAAATATTGTAAAGAGTATAGAATAAAATCTAACTAACTAAAATTTGATTCAGGTATAAAGAGGTGAATGAGGTTGAATTTCTATAATAAAAAGGTAAGAAGGATTATATCAATTGTCATTATGGTCATTATCCTGGCGATGGTCGCTACGATGGTAATACCATATCTTGTATAATAGGGAAGTGAATTAAGAAGTCAGGTGAAATGATATGGCAGACAGAAGAAGAAAACGAAGAAGACGCAGACAACAGAGAAGAGCTGTTATCGGAACAGCCTTCGTTTTGGTGTGCGCACTTCTGGTCATTGTCTGTGTGCAGATTTTTCTCCGGAGCTATATCCGGAAGTTTGACAGCCATAGGATTATTCAGGGCGTTTCTGTGGGGTATACGGATGTGTCCGGTCTGACGGTGGAGAAAGCAAAGGAAAAGGTGGAGTCGGAGGTAACGGCATCCATGAAGGCCAGATTGGATCTGACGCTGGAGGACGGCAGACATTCGGAGGTAGAGCTGTCGGCTCTTGGGATTTCCGTAAAAGACCTGGATAAGACGCTTAGGGAGGCGCTTGACTATGGCAGGAAGGGCAGTGCAGTCCAATGCTATAAGATTATGAAGAAGGCCGAGAAGAATGAGAATAAGAAAAAGTTCCCGGTGGAGTATCAGGTTACTGAGAAGTCGGCAAAGGAGGCATTGAACCACGCGATGTGCCAGGTTCTGCACCTACCGGAAAATGCAAAAGTGACACAGGATGATTCCGGTGTGGTGATTGTGGAGCAGAAGGCTGGTGAAGTACTGGATATCGAGAAGACGGTGAAGAGCATCAACAAATTGCTAGGCGGCGATTGGGACGGGAAGGACGCCAGTATTCCTGCTTATGTGGAATATATTGATCCGGAGGTGACAAAAGCGGATTTAAAGGACGTTACCGACCTGCTGGGTAGTTTCACGACTTTTTATGGAAGCGATGGTTCCGGGCGTGCGCAGAACATAGAGAGCGGTGCAAAGCACATCGACGGAGCCTTTTTGAAACCGGGCGAAGAATATTCTGCCAATGCGGCGATGGAGCCCTATACCGAGGAGAACGGATTTACCACGGCGGCCTCCTATGAGGATGATAAGGTGGTGGAATCCATGGGAGGCGGTATCTGCCAGATCTCTACGACGCTGTATAATGCGGTGCTCTTTGCAGAGCTGGAAGTGACGGAGCGTTCTCCTCATACCATGCTTATCTCCTATGTGGACCGTTCCCAGGATGCTGCAATTGCAGATGATGTGAAGGATTTGAAGTTTAAAAATAATCAGCAGACACCGATTTATATAGAAGGAATTCTTGCGGACGGCTGTATCACGTTTAACATATATGGCAAGGAAACCCGGGATCCAGGAAGAACTCTTGAATTTGTCAGCGAGACGACAAATGAAACGATGCCGGAGGGGAAACGATTCGTTGCGACTGAAGAGCCGGCAGGAACGCTGTATACCACCCGGCAGGCACAGCCGGAGATTTCCGCACGCCTTTGGAAGGTTGTATACCAGGATGGCGAGGAACAGAGCCGTCAGATTATAAATAACAGCCAGTACGTACCGGTGAAAGAGACAGTTGCAGTGGGAACCGCATCTGCGAATCCCGAAGTGACAGAAAAGATCAATCAGGCAATCCAGACTCAGGATGAGGCAAGGATACTGAGTGCTGTCCAGGGGGACAGTCAGGCGGAAAACCAGGAGGACAGCCAGGGAGCCGTCCAGGAGAATAACGGGGAGCAGGGACAGTGAATCTATGAAAGCAGGCAATATATCACAGACTATATGGAAACGGTCTGTAAAAAAACAACTGCATACTGAAAGGAAAGAAGTTCTCTTCCAGCCATCGGCGGAAGAGGCGTGCAGCGTGGTTCGTATTTCGAAAGGAAAGCTGGCTGTGTGCGCACAGGCAGAGGTCTCTGGAGCTTCCGTGAGGACAGGGATCTATGCGGCAGTAAGGGCGCTGAATGATCTGGCGGTTCATGGGGTTGAACCGACGGCATTGACCGTACAGATTTTGCTGACGCCGGATGCGCAGGAGGGTGATCTGAAAGCGATGACCGGCTGTCTGGAATCCGTTTGCCTGGAGGCAGGTGTGCAGCTAGCCTGTGTGCGGGCCGAGGTGACTCCGGCCGTTGTCCGGACGGTTATATTTGTGACGGCGCAGGGAGAGGCGGCGGAGGATGCGCTGCTACGTCCTGCTTATGCCCTTCCGGGACAGGATATCGTACTGTGCGGCTATGCAGGACTGGAGGGCATGCTGCGGATTCTGGATGAGCGGGAAGAAGAGCTGGGCAGGAGATTTGTTCCCGCCTTCATTCAGCAGATGAAGCAACTCAGAGGGAACGTGCTGGCGCTTGATGCCGCCCGTGCAGCGGCCGCTGCCGGAGTAAAGGCGATGTACCAGGTTGGAAGCGGCGGGATATTTGCCGGCCTTTGGGAACTGGCAGAGGCGGCAGGAATCGGTCTGGATGTGGAACTGTCCGGTATATCTGTCAGACAGGAGACTGTGGAGCTCTGCGAGTATTATAACCTGAATCCCTATCAGCTGACATCTGCGGGCTGCATCCTTATGACTGCCCGGGACGGAGATGCGCTTGTGAAAGCGCTGGAAAGGGTGGGCGCACGAGCCAGCAAGCTTGGGGTTACCACGGACAAGAAGGCCAGGGTAATCACAAGCGGTGAAGAACAACGATACTTAGACAGGCCGGCTCCAGATGAACTGATGTGCTGGTGGGAGCGGACCGGCGGTACGGATTGCCGGCCTGTGTAAATATAGATTTCCGTACGGCATACGCTGTGCGGCCGCACGGAGGGAACAGTTCAGGCCTGCCTGAATTGCTGCGCGCGAAGCAAAGAGGATCTAAGATACACAATGGCAGAATGAAGGAGGAGTAGAAATGGATAACCTGAGAAATGAAATTTTAAGATATCTGGAGACAAACAGCCGGGTCAATCTGGCGGAACTTGGAGTTCTGGTCGGAGTGGATGAGACGACAGTGGCAAATGAGATTGCCGATATGGAAAAAGAAAAGATTATCTGCGGATACCATACGCTGATCGACTGGGATAAGGCTGGCGTGGAGTCTGTGACAGCACTGATTGAGGTGCGCGTGACACCGCAGCGCAACCAGGGATTTGACCGGATTGCAGAGAGAATCTACAATTATCCGGAAGTACATGCGGTATACCTGATATCCGGAGGATACGACCTGCTCGTGACACTAGAGGGAAAAACACTGAAAGAAGTATCCCGCTTTGTGTCTGAGAAGCTTTCACCTATTGATGCTGTGATCAGTACTGCAACATATTTTATATTGAAAAAATACAAAGACCATGGAACGGTTTTGGTACCGAAGAAAGAATCAGAAAGGATGCTGGTGACACCGTAATGAGAAATCCATTATCTAAAAAAATAATCGAAATCGAACCGTCCGGCATCCGCAAGTTCTTTGACGTGGCAAATGAGATGAAAGATGCGATTTCACTGGGCGTGGGGGAACCGGACTTTGACACTCCCTGGCGGATACGTGAGGAGGGCATCTTTTCTCTGGAAAGGGGCCGCACCTTCTATACATCCAATGCCGGACTGCAGGAATTAAGGGATGAGATCTGTAATTATCTGGAGCGAAAGATTCATGTCAGATATGATTCCAGACATGAGACCCTGGTTACCGTGGGCGGCAGCGAGGCCATTGATGTGGGTCTGCGCTGTATGCTGGATCCCGGAGATGAAGTTCTGATTCCACAGCCCAGTTATGTATCCTATCTACCATGTACCGTCATGGCAGACGGCAAACCGGTTGTAATACCTCTGCAGTATGAAAATGAGTTTAAGCTGACGGTTGAAGACCTGGAGAAGTATATTTCTCCAAGGACGAAAGTGTTGATCATGCCTTTCCCTAATAATCCGACAGGATCCATTATGACAAAAGAGGATCTGGAGCCGGTGGCAGAGTTTGTAAAAGAACATGATCTATATGTCATCTCAGACGAGATTTATTCAGAACTGACCTACAAAACTGAGCACGTATCCATCGCCAGCCTTCCGGGAATGCGGGAGAGGACGATAGTGATCAACGGCTTTTCCAAAGGATTCGCTATGACGGGATGGCGCCTTGGCTATTGCTGTGGTCCGGAGACAATTATCGAACAGATGGTGAAACTACACCAGTTCGCCATCATGTGCGCGCCTACAAACAGCCAGTATGCAGCGATTGAGGGCCTGAGAAACTGCGACGATGAGGTGGAGGAGATGCGCAAATCCTATAATCAGAGAAGGCGTTTTCTGATGCATGAATTCGCTCGCATGGGGCTGGAATGCTTTGAACCATTCGGTGCATTTTATGTATTCCCAAGCATCCTGGAGTTTAATATGACATCCGAGGAGTTTGCAACCCGCCTTCTGGAGGAGGAGAAGGTCGCTGTTGTTCCCGGAACCGCATTTGGAAAATGCGGAGAGGGCTTTCTGCGTATCTCCTACGCATATTCCCTGGATGACCTGAAGGAAGCGCTGGGGCGTTTGGGCAGCTTTATTCAGCGCCTCAGAAACGAGAGGTAAATGCAATGCTTAATATTGTACTGCTGGAGCCGGAGATCCCGGCAAACACCGGGAACATCGGGAGAACCTGCGTAGCCACGAATACGCGCCTGCATCTGATTGAACCACTGGGGTTTAAGCTGAACGAGAAAGCGTTAAAGCGTGCGGGGATGGACTATTGGGCCGATCTGGATGTAACCACATATATTGATTTTAAAGATTTTCAAAAGAAAAATCCGGACGCCAGGTTATACATGGCTACTACAAAGGCGCCGAAAGTATACACGGAGGTTCACTATGAACCGGACTGCTATATCATGTTCGGAAAGGAAAGCGCCGGCATTCCGGAGGAGATTCTGGTGGAACATCAGGAGGATTGTGTCAGAATCCCTATGGACGGTGATATCCGTTCACTGAACCTGGGGAATTCCGTAGCGGTTATCTTATATGAGGCTTTGCGTCAGAACGGATTCTCCGGTATGAATCTCGAGGGGCATCTGCACCATCTGCACTGGCGGGAATGACAAACCGGAGCAGAGGTGTTATGAAAGACGGAGCATGGCGCGCGTCTCGCTGCAAGCATGCTTAAAATTAAAAAAATTGTGAATAGAAAGAACCAGAAAAAGGATAAATAAATCTTAATTTCTGGTTCTTTTTTTTGAACGGCAGCAATTGTTACCGAGGGACAGCCTGTTCCTGAAGAAAAAGGGAAGTTTTTGGATATAAAATATTTGATGTCTCCATTTTCGTATAGGCGGATATATAACCAGATATCTTCGCCAGGCTCCACGTAATTACGATTACCATCCTTGCGGCCAGCGATTAAGAAACTATTGTTCGCTGTAGTACTAGTCAGCACGAACATGATTTGGTACAATAAATTATTAACGGTACCTGACAAGAATTCCTTAATAAACATAAGAAAGTGAAAGGAAGTATAAGCAATGACAGAATATGTATTAAGTGAAGAGTTTAAAAGTAATGTGCAGCAGGAGATGGAGAGCAACCCTTTCGCTGTTTTAAGCCGCCTGATTTATCAAGAACTGTATCAGGAGGTGATTGAGGGGCATCTGTTGCCCGAACATAAGATCATTGAATCTAAAATTGCGAAAGAATTGAATGTTTCCCGTTCTCCTGTGAAAGTAGCACTTTCCGATATGGTGGATGAAGGGATTTTCTTCCGGGGCGTGGGAAAAACCGTCCATGTAAAGCCGATTTCTTATGAGGAATGTCTGTGGATTTATGAAGCAAGGATGACACTGGAACCCAAAGCTGCTTATCAGGCAGCAAAGCGGATCAAGCCTGCGGAGTTGCAGCAGTTAAAGGAACTTATCAGTAAATTTGAAGAGATCGACAATACCATGGATCAGAGAGAGTATACCAGAACAGATAAGCAGTTTCACGAGATTATCATCAAGGCATCCCGCAATCCATATTTGGTGAGTATGTACAAGTCTATAGAATGTCCTCTGGCCTGCTATCGCAATCAGCTCAACCAGCTTGCTTATGAAGAATGTTTTCAGCAGCATGACATGGGGAGCGGATCGGAGCATCACAAGGCAATATTTAACATGCTTAAAAACCATCTGCCCTTATTGGCGGAAGATGAGATGCGCAATGATATACAGCGGATGTATGGGACAATGTCACGGCTGAGAAAGTAAAGGTCAGAGTGCGTTACAGAAAATAATGAGTTTTAAGTTCATATACCCTGTAAAGAGACTATCATAGGTTTCTTTACAGGGTGTTTTATTTGTTGAAAATGTACAATATATAGATGAAAATATGAAGATTAAGTGCAATATAAACAGGAAAATAAAATAAATGTTTCCGAATACAAACAAAAAATACAAAAAAAATCGATTAAAGAACTTATTTTGACACATATTGTTGAGTGTTTATATAATAATCGTGGCAATAGAAAGAGAGGAGCGTATTCAAACAAAGGAGATTAGCTATGGAATACAAGACGATGCGCAATAATATGAAAGTTCCTATGCTCGGTCTGGGGTGCTATAAGTCCGAGGCTGAGGAAGGAATCCGCGCAGTGAAAAGTGCAATTGAGGTGGGGTACCGGCACATTGATACGGCAAACTTCTATGAAAACGAAGTATACGTAGGAAAAGGCATCCGTGAGAGCGGAATTGACAGGGGTGAACTTTTTGTAGTAAGTAAGATCTGGCCGACTAGCTACAAAACGCCGGAAACGGCTGTGGAGTACAGCATGAAGGCTCTGGATGTTGACTACATAGACATGTACCTGCTGCACTGGCCCGGTCAGAACGAGTATGCGCGATATCATGCTTTTGAGGCTTTACTGAAGTATAAAGAGAAGGGATATTTCAAAGAGATCGGGGTCTCCAATTTCAAAAAGGAACATCTGGAGGCGCTGACGGAGAAATTTGGTATCGTGCCGGTCATGAACCAGATTGAACTCTCCCCCTGGCTGCAGAAAAGGGAAGATTATCAGTACTGTACGGAAAAGAATATTACGATGACTGCCTGTGTGCCGTTTGCGAAGGGGTATATTCTGTCTGAGCCGCAGCTGGAACGGATTGCCGGAAAACACGGCAAAAATGTCGGTCAGGTCATACTGAGATGGAACATTCAGCGGGGCAACTGCGTCATCCCTAAATCATCGAAGCCCCACAGGATTGCCGATAATTTTAATATATTTGATTTCGAACTGGATGAAGAGGATATGTCTGTAATCGGCAGCATGGAAAACGGGAATGCATACTGCAGTGATTCCTCAGTATTCACGGGTGATTTCTGGAACATAGAGGATCATTTGCTGAACAGGAAGGAGAATATGTCATGAAAATAAAAAGAATCACGGCTTTAGGCTGCGCGGCTGCAATGGTTTCTGTCCTGCTTTTGGTCGGCTGCCAGAAAAAGGAAATAGAAAAGGTAGATCATGGAGTGATCAGGATCGCTTACAACAATGCAGAAGATTATCCGCATTTCAAGGCACTTAAATGGGCCTCCGAAGAAATAGAGAAGGTGACGGATGGGAGGTTTACGGTAAAGATTTATTCGAACGGAACACTGGGGGATCAGAGGGCGGCCCTCGAACTGACGCAGAATAACGCTGTTCAGATGTGCGTGGCCAATGCGACAATCGTGGAAAGCTATAACGGAGATTTCTCGGTCTTAAGCATGCCTTATTTATTTAAGGACAGTGATCATCAAAGGGAGGCATATACAAGCGGAATTCTGGACGATCTGTTCGATTCGACAGCGGAGCATGATTTTAAGATCGTCGGTGCATTTGGTTCTGGTTCCAGAAATATATTCTGTGCCAGAGAGGTGCGTGAACCGAGTGACCTGAAAGGACTCAAAATCCGTGTCATGCAGTCTGATAACATGGTGAAAATGCTGCATCTGATGGGCGGGACCGGGGTCCCGATGTCCGCATCCGAGCAGTATTCGGCCATGCAGCAGGGCGTGGTGGACGGAGCGGAATCCAATGAAATTGACTATGTGGGCAAGAAGTATTACGAGGTGGCACCTGTATTTTCAAGGACAGAGCATTGTTTTAGTACAGACTTTGTCGTGGCGAGCACACAGTTTCTGGAATCATTGTCAGAGGAAGATAAGGAACTGGTAGAAGGTGTTATGGACGAATGCGTTGAGAAGGAATTTGATTTCTGGGCGGAGATGGTGGAAGACAGCATTGAGCAGGCGCAGTCCCTTGGTATTGAGTTCATCGATGACGTAGATAAAGACGCTTTCGCGGAGAGCTTTACAGAATTTCAGGAATCAATCGCAAACAGCAATGACATGACAAAGAGTGTTTACGAGGCAATTGTTTCGCTGAGATCGGAGGGAGAAGAAAATGAGTAGTGTACGAAAGGTGATAGATAAGATTTTAGAGGCGGCGTCTATATTAATCCTTGGGATTATGACGATTCTTGTCGTATACCAGGTAGTGACCCGGTATGTCTTTAACAATCCCAGTTCATGGAGTGAAGCCATTGTTACGTATGGTTTTATCTGGCTGGCCATGCTCTGCGGTGCCTATGTGTTCGGAAAGAGGGATCATATGGCGATGACTTTTATACTGGATAAGTTCAAAGGAAAAAGAAAGATAATCGTTGAGATGATTAACGAGTTCCTGATTCTCCTTTTTGCAGCCGGAGTGCTGCTGGCCGGCGGATATTTTGGTGCACTGAAGCAAATGACCCAGGCGGATTCCATACTGCCGATTTCTATGGGAGTGATCTATATTGCCATCCCGATTGCGGGTGTCTTTATGTTTTTATATTTTATCTGCAATGAGTGGGATATGGTCCAGAAGCTGAAAGACCCGGATGAAAAAGAGAAGGAGGGGAAATAAGATGGATGTAGCTGTATTGGCGACAATAATTATGGTAGCGGCTTTGATTATATTTCTGATAATGGGCGTACCGATTGCAATCTCTATCGGATTGTCTTCCGCGATGGCAATGATGGTAATCCTGCCTGCAGATGTTGCTTTAGTGACATGTGCTCAGAAAATGTTTACTGGCCTGAATTCATTCCCGCTTCTTGCGATTCCGTTTTTCGTACTGGCCGGGAATTTTATGAATAATGGAGGGATCGCTGTGCGGATCGTCCGTCTTGCGGAGGCTTTATGCGGGAAACTGCCGGGTCCGCTGGCACAGAGCAATATCGTTGCAAACATGTTTTTCGGGGCAATTAGCGGAAGCGGCAATGCAGCAGCGGCAGCGATGGGCGGAACAATCGGTCCGATCGAGGAAGAGAGAGGTTATGCAAAGGAATACTCAGCGGCTGTGAATATTGCATCGGCCCCTACGGGAATGCTGATTCCACCCAGTAATGCGCTGATCGTATTTTCTACAGTCGGCGGTTCAGTCTCGGTAGCGGCACTGTTTATGGGTGGTTATATCCCCGGCATCCTCTGGGGGATTGCGGTCATGATTGTGGCCGGTTATATGGCAAAAAAACGCGGATACATCAATACAGAGAAGGTATCCGGAAAAATGAAACTGCAGTATTTTGTACAGGCTATCCCAAGCCTGATTCTTATCCTCATTATCATAGGCGGAATTCTGAGCGGGATTTTTACGGCCACAGAGGCTTCTGGAGTGGCAGTTGTTTACGCGATGGTTCTCAGCTTTATTTATAAAAGTATTACGGTGAAGGATCTGCCGAAGATTCTTCTGGATTCAGCGAAGACAACCGTTATCATCGTATTTTTGATTGGCGTGTCGTCCATTATGTCATGGATTATGGCCTATACAAGTATCCCGGATATTATTGCCACGGCAATGCTGGCGCTTACAAACAGTAAGATTATAACGTTGATTATTATTAATATCGTTCTGCTGCTGGTGGGAACTTTTATGGACCCGACACCTGCAATTTTAATTTTTACTCCGATCTTTATGCCTATCTGCGTCGGTTTCGGCATGAGTCCGATCCATTTCGGAATTATGCTTGTCTACAACTTGTGTATCGGTGCGATCACACCGCCGGTAGGAACAGTATTGTTTACAGGATGTAAGATCGGGAAAGTCACGATAGAGCAGGTGATTAAAACATTACTTCCATATTTTGCGGCGATTATCATTGTGTTGCTGCTTGTGACTTATATACCTGCCCTGTCCGAATTTCTGCCGTCTCTGAACGGTTATATATAGGGGGTATGAAATATGTCTGAGTGTTATTACTGCGAGAATGGCGAGGCCCTGGGAAGTCTGATGATCCATGTCAAAGACATAGGGAATGCGTCCGTCTACCTGTACAGGGATCAGACTCACAGGGGAAAATGTATCGTTGTCTACCGGACGGCACATAAAACAGAGTGGTACCAGCTCTCCGACGAAGAGCAGGCAGAACTGATTCATGCCGTCAGTAGGACCGCCGAAGCACTGGATAAGGTATTTTATCCGGATAAGATTAATTATGCAACATATGGGGATAAGGTAAATCATCTTCATGTACATATCGTGCCTAAATATAAGGACGGCCCCGACTGGGGCGTGCCTTTTAAAGATACACGTCCGCCGTTCCTGCTTGAGGAAAGACAGTATGATGAGCGGGTAAATGAAATCAGAGCTGCTATAGAACGTTTAGAATAGGATGGTGGGAGGAAAAAAGGTGAAACGAAAAAGAATCATAAATCTTATGTTTGTTTTTGTATTACTGTTTACGGTCGTTATGTCTGCAGGGTGCGGTAAAAATAAGGACGGCATCAAGCGTCTAAAGCTCTCTATTAATACGAACCAGTCCCAGGTTGATATGGCAGAAGCCATGCAGGAGCGGATTAAAGAGCTGTCAGAAGGAAGGATGGAGATCGATGTGTATGGGGACGGACAGTTAGGCGGTGACCGTGAAGTCGCAGAGACCGTACAGTATGGAAATATTGATATGTGTATTGTATCCACAACCCCGGTTGCAGCATTTTATCCGGACCTGAATGTATTTGATGCCCCGTTTTTGTTCAAGGATTCTGCACAGGCGCAGGAGATCCTGGACGGTGAGATCGGGCAGGATATAGCAAAAGGTATGGAGGATATCGGGTTTAAGGTACTGGGATTCCCGGAAAACGGATTCCGCCAGCTCTCCACTGCAGCAAAGGAGGTTCATTCACCGGCAGATCTGAAGGGGTTAAAAGTAAGGGTTATGGAAAGTGAGGTACATATTGAAACATGGAAGGCACTCGGTGCCAGCCCTACACCGATGGCATTCTCAGAATTATTTACTGCGCTCCAGCAGAAAACTGTGGACGGGCAGGATAATCCGTTTGTAACCGATCGGGATAACCGTTTCTATGAGGTGCAGGACTATATCATCGAAACAAACCATGTATATACCCCTTATTTGCTTCTGATGAGCAAGGACAGCTACGATAAACTGACTGACGAGGAAAAGGAGATCGTCGAGGAAGCAGGGGCATACGGTGTTTCCGTGCAGCGTGAAAAAACGGCAGAGTACGATGGGGATGCAGTGAAAGAGATGCAGGACAAGGGGGTTACCCTGATATCGCTGACCGATGAAGAAAAACAGCAGTTCCGTGATGCAGTCTCGGACATATACAGTCTGGTGGAAACAAAAGTAGAGCATCCGGAGCTGTTCCAGAGAATACTGGATAAGACTGCAGAATAGTGAAGGAAAAGGAAGGAGTAAAGAAATGTCCAAGTTCTGGAAATTTTTAGATGAGCATGCAGAGGATATCATCTCTGCGACACTCATGAGCGTGGCGACAATCGCGATCGTAGTGCAGGTAATCATGCGTTATTTGTTCAAAAGCTCACTCTCCTGGTCGGAGGAGCTGGCAAGATATGTTTTTGTGTGGATGACCTTCATTTCTATCTCTTACGGCATCAAGATGAGGAAACATGTGAAGATTGAAGCAGCGCTGTCGTTGTTTCCAAAGAAAATCAGACCGGTCATCGTCATGATAGGTGATGTGATTTCTCTGGGATGGTGTGTATTCGTGGTCATTACGGGCTGGATGCTGCTGGGAAAGGTAATTAGGTCGGGACAGATTTCACCCGCGATGTCGATTCCTATGTATTTCATCTACCTGGCACCCTGTATTGGATACATTTTATCCTCCATACGCTGTGTACAGACAATCGTCCTGCGTGTGCAGAATTATAAGAAGGGGGTGGAGATGAATGATTAGCCTCGTACTCTTTGGAGTTATGATTATTCTTTTGATACTGAACGTCCCTGTGGCGATCGCGCTTGGACTCGCTTCTCTTGCCGCAATCCTTTATTCGGGCGATCTGACGACAGGATACATCGTACAGAATCTGGTGACCAGTTCCGATTCCTTTACGACAATGGCCATCCCGTTTTTCGTACTTGCAGGTGAGATGATGGGCGGCGGAGGCATATCCAGACGCCTGATGGACAGTGCAAGAGTCTTCTTCGGCAGATTTACAGGAGGCCTTGCGATTGTGACCGTTGTCGTGTGCATGTTTTTTGCGGCCATCTCCGGTTCAGGCCCCGCGACAGTAGCAGCTGTAGGCGGTATGGTTATCCCGTCCATGCTTGCGGCAGGTTATGATAAGAAATTCACACTGGCCGTGATTGCGGCGGCAGGAAGTATCGGTGTTATTATTCCGCCGAGTATTCCGATGGTTATTTACAGCGTGTCTACCAACCAGTCGATCTCAGAGCTGTTCATGGCCGGATTTGTACCGGGGATTCTGATCGGCCTGTCCCTGATCGGATATTCTTATTTCTACTGTAAAAAGAAAGGCTATCAGGGGGATAAAGAGCCGTTTTCATGGAAGCGGGCCGGGAAAGTATTATGGGATGCGAAATGGGCGCTGATCTGCCCGGTCATCATTCTCGGCGGTATCTACGGCGGCATCTTCACACCTACAGAGGCTGCGGCAGTTGCAGCGGCTTACGGATTTATCGTTGGTGTATTTGTTTATAAAGAACTGACACTGAAGGAAGCCGTGAAGGTCATTAAGTCGGCAGTAGTGACGACATCCACGATCATGCTTGTTATCGGCTGTGCAGCCGTATTTACAAAGGTCCTTGCGGTTGCAAAGATTCCGACACTCGTGGCAAATGCGATTATCGGTCTGAATGCAAATAAGATTGTGATACTGATTCTGATCAACGTTGTCCTGCTTTTCGTCGGCTGTTTCATGGAGACGTTGTGTGCAATCATGATACTGGCACCGATTTTCCTTCCAATCGTTACTGCAGTGGGCGTCGATCCGATCCATTTTGGTCTCGTGATGGTAGTAAACCTTGCAATCGGGTTCATTACACCGCCGCTTGGCATTAACCTGTTTGTCGCCAGCCGTGTCGGGGGAGCACAGCTCTCAGAAGTCATCAAGGGCATTATTCCGTTTATTGCCGTTATGATCATAGACCTGCTTCTGATTACATATCTGCCGGCGATCACCCTGTTCCTTCCGAAACTGTTTATGCGGTAGCCGGGAAACAGGATAGAAAAAACAAATAAAAACTTGAAATAATGGAGGCGTAAGAATGAAAGCAATCGTAGTAGATAAGAATTCGGCGGATGGTCTGGATTACAGCATTCAGCAGAAAATTTTTGAAGATAACGGAATTGAATTTGTACTGGAGGACTGCCAGACAGAGGATGAGATTATAGAAAAATGCAGGGACGCAGATGCTCTGCTCGTGATATACCGTAAGATTACACCCAGAATCATGGATGCGCTGACCAACTGCAAAGTAATTCTCAGATATGGCATCGGGTATGATGTCATCGATGTAGATGCAGCAACGAAGCGCGGCATCAAGGTATGCAACAGTCCCACACACTGTCTGGATGAAGTTGCTACACATACCATCGCTATGATACTTGCGATGGAACGGCAGCTTGTATTTTTCAATGACCTGGTAAAAGAGGGGAAATGGCTCGCGAACGCAGGATTCAAACCCCACCGCCTGTCATGCCAGACACTCGGATTCGTGGGATTTGGCAATATTGCAAGAAGAACCGCCGATTTTGCTAAGGGATTCGGATTCCGCATGGTGGCTTATGACCCATATCTTGATGAATCTATCATAACCGCTTCCGGTGCGGAAAAAGTAGAACTGGATGAACTGCTGGCTGTTTCAGATGTGATAACCATTCACACACCTTTGTTTGAAAGTACCTATCACCTCATTAATAAAGATACAATTGCCAAAATGAAAGATGGTGTCATGATCGTCAACACCTCACGCGGCCCGATTATCTCCGCGGACGATCTGATGGCAGCAGTTAAGGAGGGGAAGGTCAGGGCAGCGGCACTGGATGTTGTGGAGCATGAACCGATCAGTGAGCCGGGACATCCGCTCTTTGAAACCGGAAAGATCATATGCTCCCCCCACGCAGCCTATAATTCGGTGGAGGCAGAGAAGCAGATGATGGCAGTGCTGGCGGCCACAGCAGTGGATACTTTAAACGGTAAGAATCCGGACAACATTGTAAACAAAAAAGCATTAGGAACAGGAGTGTAGACAGATGAAAAATTTATTAAGAGAAAAAATCATGAATGGTGAAAAAACAATCGGTACCTTTTTTGAGGCAGGCAATGCAAATGTGGCCGAAGCGCTCGCTCTGACAGCGGTGGATTATATGCTGATTGATACAGAGCACGGCCCGTTTGATGTGGAAAGCGTGATGCCCATGCTAAGGGCGGCAGAACTTCATGACACGACGGCGCTCGTCAGAGTGAAGGACTCGAACCGGAATTCAGTGCTGAAGATGCTGGATATCGGGGCAGGCGGGCTGATCATTCCTCAGGTACATTCCATAGAAGAGATCAGAAAGCTTGTGGAATATGCAAAATACTATCCGCTCGGACAGCGCGGGGTGGCCTTTGCCAGAGGTGCCGGGTACGGATATCTGGAACATGCGGCCGGAGACATCAATGACTATTTTGCAACATGCAACAGGGAGACACTGCTTGTTCCGCAGTGTGAGACGATGGGCTGTCTGGAAAATATCGAAGAGATTGCCAAAGTAGACGGGGTGGACGGCATTTTTGTAGGACCATATGACCTGTCTGTAGCAATGGGGATTCCGACACAATTTGACAAGCCGGAATTTAAGGCAGCAATGGAAAGAATTGTGAAAGCAGTCAGGGCAGCAGGCAAGTTTACGATTATCTACTGCGCAAATTCCGAAGTTGCCAATGCAAGGCTCTCCCAGGGCTTCGACAGTGTGACGGTGGGACAGGATATCAACTATTATATTGATGCCATCAACGCGATGGTAAAAGAGATTCACGTGTAACAGAACAGGAGGTAAGAATATGACAGTAAAGGAACTGAAAGCGTTTGCAAATGAAGTCCGGATTGCAACAGTAAAATGCCTCGAAACGAGAGGTTTCGGGCACATCGGCGGCTGCCTCTCCATCGCGGATGTCCTGGCGGTGCTTTATAACGGAGAAATGAACATTGATCCTAAGGAACCTCAGAAAACAGACCGTGACATGCTGGTCGTATCCAAGGGACATTCGGGTCCGGCTGTATTTGCGGCACTGGCTTTAAAAGGGTATTTCCCGATGGAATGGCTGGATACACTCTGCGAGGGAGGTACAAGGCTTCCGAGTCACTGTGACAGGCTGCGCACACCGGGAATCGACGCATCGACGGGATCTCTCGGACAGGGGCTTTCTCTGGCGAATGGATTAGCCCAGGGGGCAAAATTAAAGAGGCTTCCGAACCGTGTGTACTGTCTCATGGGAGACGGTGAGATTCAGGAGGGCCAGATCTGGGAAGCGGCAATGTATGCCCATCAGTATAAGCTCAATAACCTGGTCGGTATCGTGGACTGGAATAAGAAACAGATTGACGGAACCATTGATGAGTGTATATCCCTCCTTGACATAGAGGAGAAGTTCCGCTCATTTGGATGGTATGCACTGACAGTCAAAGGCAATGACCCGGAAGCAATCCAGAATGCGTTCTTAAGTGTCAGGGAGAATCAGGGCGATAAGCCGGCCGTTATCGTGCTTGACGGCACGAAGGGCAGCGGGGTGAAGTGTGTAGAGGAAATGGTATTTAACCATATGATCCCTGTCGATAAGGAACTGGCGGACAAGTGTCTGGCAGAGCTTGAAGAAGTTAAGGCAAGTGTGTGAGGAGGTACATATAATGGTGAAAACAATCTATAACGGTGATTATGAGAAAAAAGCAATTACAGAACAGTTTCTTGATCATTTAGAGAGTATGCTTGAAAATGATCCGGACGTTGTGTACCTTGATGCCGATCTGATGTTTGCATTCGGTGCGGGACTCTGGGATCTGGTCAAAAAATATCCCGACAGGGTACTCAGATGCGGCATAGCCGAGGCAAACATGATCGGTACGGCGGCTGCGATGTCAGTTATGGGATTAAAACCGGTTATTCACAGCTTTGCCTCCTTTGTGACCCGCAGAGGATTCGATCAGATATTTCTGTCCGGTGCGTATGCGAAAAAAACGCTCAACATTATCGGAAGCGAGCCGGGATATAAGCAGACATACTGGGGCGGCACCCATATGGCATTTGAAGATATCGCTATGATGCGGACGGTACCGGACTGCAGGATTTTTGATATCGCCGACGGCGTACAGTTCAATAAGCTTCTTGGCAGGACGATTGATATGAAAGGAATCTCCTATTACAGGACACCTCTTGCAGATAACATAGCAGTCTATGATGAGGATGCAGAATTCGAGATTGGAAAGGGAAACGTGCTCAGAGAAGGAAAAGATGCTTCGATTATCGCCTGCGGACGGTTAGTGACGATAGCACTTCAGGCGGCGCAGCTGTTGGCAGACGAAGGCATAGAAGTTACGGTTGTGGATATGTTTACCGTGAAGCCGCTCGATGAGGAACTGGTACTGAAATGTGCAAAGGAGACAGGAGCTATTGTGACGGCGGAGAATCATTCCGTATACGGCGGCCTCGGGTCTGCGGTTGCAGAGTATCTGGGAGAACACTGCCCGACAATTGTAGAGAGGATCGGTACGAGGGATGAATTCGGAGAGGTAGGTTCCGAGGCGTATTTAAGAGAACGGTTTGGCTTTACACCTGAGAAGATCGCAGAACGGGTGAAATATGCCGTGAATAAGAAATAAGGCTGCTGTTCAGTGCAGGGGACTATGCGCGGCCTATAGGCCGTGGCGAAGTCTCCCGTGCCGGACTGTACACATACTGCACAGTCCATACAAAAACACTGAACGGTTTATATAACAGAAAGGTGAAAAGATGGAATTACAGCGAAATTATAAATTCTGGTTCTGTCCGGGTTCTGTGGATCTGTATGGGGACGCTGAGATACAGGTAGTCACGGAACACAGCAGGATCATCGTAGACGAATTGAACCGCTCCGAACTGGTGCCGTTTGAGATTGTTCTGAAGCCGACCCTGATATCGAATCCGACGATCCGGAAGACCTTTAATGAGGCAAATGCAGATGAAGAGTGCGCTGGTGTGATCGCATGGATGCATATGTTTTCACCGGCGAAATCCTGGATCTTAGGTCTGAAGGAATTGAGAAAGCCGCTTCTGCATCTGCACACACAGTTTAATGAAGAGATCCCGTATGATACGTTAGATATGGATTTTATCAATATTAACCAGTCCGCCCACGGCGACAGGGAGTTTGCCTATATGCTCGCCAGAATGGGGCTTGAGCATAAGATCGTGGCAGGACACTGGAGTGCGGCCACGGTGCAGGAAAAGATCGGCAGATGGATGCGTACGGCGGCAGGTATTCTTGAGAGCAGCCATCTCAGGGTTCTCAGGCTTTCGGATAATATGAGAAATGTAGCGGATACCGAGGGCGACAAAGTAGATGCACAGATGCGGTTCGGCTGGGAAGTGGATACCTATCCGGTTAATGAGGCTGCCGAAGCAGTTGAGGCGGTATCGCAGTCAGACGTAAATGCACTTACAGATGAGTATTATGAAAGCTATGGGATCATGTTAGATGGAAGGGAGCCTTCAGAATTCCGCCGCCATGTAGCGGTACAGGCACAGATCGAGCTTGGAGTTGAGCGGTTTATGAAGGAGAAGGATTACCAGGCGGTCGTGACTCACTTTGGGGATCTGGGCAGCTTAAAGCAGCTGCCCGGGCTGGCCATGCAGCGACTCATGGCAAAGGGTTATGGCTTCGCGGCAGAGGGTGACTGGAAGACGGCAGCGCTCCTTCGTCTTGTCAAGCTCATGACGGCAGGAATCAAGGATGCAAAAGGAACCTCCTTCATGGAGGACTATACCTATAACCTTGTTCCGGGAAAGGAAGGAATTCTGGAGACGCACATGCTTGAGATCTGTCCTTCTATTGCGGACGGCCCTGTGAGCATTAGGGTAAATCCACTTGTGCTGGGCGGCCGGGAAGATCCGGCGAGACTCGTATTTACCGCTAAAGAAGGCGACGCAATTGCTGCATCCCTGATTGATATGGGGGACAATTTCCGGCTGATTATTAATGACATCACGTGTAAAAAAACTGAAAAACCAATGCCGAACCTTCCGGTTGCTACTGCATTCTGGACTCCAAAACCAGACTTTGAGAACGGTCTGGAAGCCTGGCTCATGACAGGCGGCGCACATCATACAGTCATGACTTATGACCTGACGGCGGACCAGCTTGGCGGCTGGGGAGATGCGATGGGGATTGAGACGGTTTATATTGATGAACATACAACAATCCGTGACCTGGAAAGAGAGCTGAGATCATTTAAGAGAGGCGGAATCATATGAATAAAATAGGAATTCATTTCGGATACTTTAATACAGACTGGAACACTGATTTTATCAGGCAAATTGAACAGATCAAAAGGATAGGACTGGACATACTGGAAGTGGCACCGGCACCGTTTTTTCGCTCTGTCGAAAAACAAAAGGGATGAAATCGCACGGGCGGCAAAAGGAAATGATATCACACTCACGTTTTCAGTAGGTCTTGGGGCAGATCAGGATCTGGCATCTGAGGATGAAACCGTAAGGAACCGCGGAATAAAGTTTACACTGGATACCTTTAAAATCATGAGTGAAATGGGTTCGAATATGTATTCCGGTGTTGATATTGGTGCATGGAACCAGCCTTTTACCACGGGTGTAACAGATAAGAGCGCTGTCGTTAAACGAAGCGTGAACTCTGTAAAAGAAATTATGAAGGCGGCTGAGACTTTCGGCATCACCTTTGCGGTAGAAGTAGTCAACCGCTATGAATCATCCCTTGTGAATACTGCGAAAGAAGCAATGGCTTATGTGGACATGGTGGACAGTCCGAACTGTAAAATACTGCTGGATACTTACCATATGAATATAGAAGAAGACAGTTTTGCAGATGCAATCCGGCTTGTCGGGGACAGACTGGGCCACTTCCATGTCGGAGAATCTAACCGCAGGCCTCCGAAGGAGGATGGAAGAATACCGTGGGACGAGATCACGGGTGCGTTGAAGGAGATTCATTACCAGGGTGCGGTAGTGATGGAACCATTCATTAAAATGGGCGGAGAAGTAGGACGTGATATAAAAGTGTGGAGAGACATCAGTGAGAATGCATCCGCTGAAGAAATGGAGCAGCTTGTAAAGAATGCCGTTGCCATGCTTAGGGAAAAATTATCTTAACCTATGCGGACTAGTACGACAGCGAACGTTAGTGTAAAATATTAGCCGGCAAAATGGGGCTGTCGGTTAATACCGATTTTTAAGTCCTTTACCAAAGAATAGGAATAGGTAGTGTTAATTAATTTGTGCCCTTGGTGAAAAATGGCTCCTTTTTGGTAAGAATTCAGATATGACAATTCTTATTAAAAAGGAGTATTTTTTATGGCAGTAGCAAAAGAACAAATTCGACAGATTATCTCAGAAAACAACATCAACAGCTTTCCAGCGATAGCTCGCTGGAAAAAATGCTGTATCTTGCAAGTGGAAATGTCATAAAGAAATGGACACAGAGATACTGGAACTGGAATCAGGAGCAGAACCAGCTCATCGTGCTTTATAATGAACGGCTTTTCCAAAATTGTTTTATTTTCAGCAAATAACAAAAAAAGCGGTTGAGAAAACCAGGTGTTGTCTATAATAAGAGTAGTTAATTTTGGTTTTCTATTTGTGTTTAAGGGGAAATCAGAGGTATATCGAAACAAATTGCAGAATTTCTAAAAATAAAAGTCAATATATTATTGTTTACCATCAAAAAATTGTGTGATATTCTATAACAGTTCAGGCAGGTCTGTACATTTACTGCGCAGACCGTACCAAAACGTGGTGGTTGCTGGCATCCAGCACTTCGCGCAGGCGAATTTCAATGGGCTGGTTGCGTAACAGTTCGGGTTTGCCTGAACTGTTATGATATTCTAAAAACGCGTACGCAGAAAGGCGGTGACCAATTTATGGTAGAAGAGACCATTCAAGTGATCCGGGAAACGGAAGCAAAAGCCGGGGCTATTGTGAAGGAAGCCGATGCAAAGTGCAGAAAAATACTGGATGATGCATCGAAAGAGGCTGATATGTTGAAAGCCCGTCAGGTAGAAGAGATTCGCAGACAGGCAGAATCCATGATGGAAGCTGCGAAAGAACAAGGTGCACAATCTCTGAAAGAAGCAGCGGTTGCTGTGGAAAAAGAAATCAGTGCACTTAAGGAGCTGGCTTCCGAGAAGGAAGAACAGGCAGTTAGCCTCGTAATATCACAACTGGTTTCGTAAAAAAGCAGGATAAAGGAGGTAATACATTATGGCGGTATTGCAGATGCAGCGAATGAGTATCTGCGCATTGAAGAAAGACCGGAAGGCAATCCTGGAAAAATTGCAGCATATGGGAGTGATGGAGATCAACCACATTTTGGAGGAGGATGAAGACTTCCGCAAAATGAACACGGCGAATGCCAGAAGCGGCTTCGAAAAGGCTGCGGCATCTGCGGATCAGGCGCTGCACCTACTGCAGCAGTATGCTCCCGTAAAGCAGACCCTTCTGTCGTCATTGGAGGGTAAAGACCTGGTAGATAAAGAAAAGTACCGGTCGGTGATTGAGAACAGGGATGATCTGCAGAGAACGGCCAGAAGAATTCAGGCGCTGGATAAGGAGCGGGCGGAACACAGAGCCAATATCCTTAAAATCGAAAACAGCATCGAAAGCCTGATGCCCTGGCTGCCATTGGATGTACCGTGGCCTTCGGGGGGACAGAACATATCGTGATGCTGCCGGGAACACTGCCCGGACAGTTAACGCTGGAACAGGTATATGCAGCTCTGGCGGAACGTGCGCCGGAACTGGAGACGGATATCCATATCATCTCCACGGAGCAGGACACCATATATCTGGCCGTATTCTGTCTGCGTAAAGATGAGGCAGCAGCAGAAGAAGCGCTCAGAAGCATGGGATTCGCAAGACCGTCCCAGGTCACGGATCAGGTTCCCGCAGAGGCAAAGGCGGATATGGAGAAGGAGATTTCCGAAATTGAATCCAGGGTCGCTGAGATTGAGAAGGAAATCACCAGCCTGGCGGTTCATCGTGAAGGACTGAAGCTTCTGGCAGATTATTACCGTATCCGTGCAGATAAGTATGAGGTGCTCGGTCAGCTGCCGCAGTCGGAGCGGACCTTCCTGATCAGCGGGTATGTGCCGAAGAAGGAAGCAGTCCGAGTTAAGAAGGTATTAGACGGCAAATATGACTGTGTCGTGGATCTGGAGGAACTAGAGGAAGATGAGGAGGCGCCTGTACTTCTGCAGAACAGCAGATTTTCATCGAGTGCAGAGGGGATTCTGGAGGCGTTCGGCCTGCCGGGCAGGGGAGAAGTAGACCCCACCTCAATTATGTCATTTTTCTATGTGTTCCTGTTTGGTTTGATGCTTTCAGATGCGGCATACGGGGCGATCGTTTCTATTGTATGCGGGATATTAATTATAAAGTTTCCAAGAATGGGTAGAAGCATGAAGACATCCATTCAGCTGTTTTTCTGGTGTGGGATATCCACGCTGTTTTGGGGGATCATGTTTGGCGGATATTTCGGGGACGTGGTGAATGTCATTTCAAGGACATTTTTCGGACATGAGATCGGGATACCGGCGGTGTGGTTCGTTCCGCTGGATGAACCGATGAAGCTCTTGATCTACTCTATGCTGTTTGGAGTGATCCATCTCTTTACCGGGCTGGGCATCAAGGGTTATCTATGCCTGAGGGATAAAAAATACATGGACTTCCTCTGTGACGTAGTCCTCTGGTATATGCTTTTAATCGGGCTTTTGATCATGCTGATTCCAAGTAACATTTTTGCATCCATTGCCCAGACAACAATCGTATTTCCGCCGGCGGTGAATGCGCTCGGTAAATGGCTGGCAATCATAGGCGCAGTTGGCATTGTACTAATGTCAGGACGTGCGAATAAGAACTTCGGAATCCGTCTGGCGCTGGGGGCATACGACCTCTACAATGTCAGCGGGTGGCTCAGCGATGTGCTTTCTTATTCTAGGCTTCTTGCACTTGGCCTGGCTACGGGCGTTATCGCGTCTGTTGTAAACCAGATGGGAAGTATGGGCGGCAAGAGCGTGCTTGGAGTAATTGTGTTTATTGTTGCCTTTATCGTGGGGCATACATTTAATATAGCGATTAATCTTTTGGGCGCATATGTGCACACAAACCGACTGCAGTATGTAGAGTTTTTCGGTAAGTTCTATGAGGGCGGCGGACGTGCATTTAACCCTTTTAAAGAAAATACAAAATATGCAGATATTAAGGAGGAAACAAATTTATGAGTCAGTTAGGTATTGTTTATGCGCTTCTTGGCGCGGCAGTTGCGGTATTTCTTTCAGGAGCAGGTTCAGCACTGGGGGTTGGGATAGCAGGGCAGGCTGCATCCGGAGTTGTATCGGAGGATCCGAGTAAGTTTGCAAAGGTATTGATTCTTCAGCTGCTGCCCGGTACACAGGGACTGTACGGATTGATTATCGGTTTCGTAACACTTTCAAAAATCGGCCTTCTGGGCGGCGGCGCGGCAGAGATCTCTGTTACGACCGGGCTTCTGATTCTGGCGGCCTGCCTTCCAATCGGTATCGTAGGTTTAATCTCCGGAAGATCCCAGGGAAAAACTGCAGCGGCATCTATCGGCATCATTGCAAAAAAACCGGATCAGTTCGGTAAAGCAATGCTTTTCCCTGCAATGGTTGAGACCTACGCGATTCTGGCACTTCTAATCTCTTTCTTGGCAGTAACTGCAATTCAGGTATAACTGGGAATGTAACACAAAGACTCAAGTAGTATGAAGAAGGAGAGCTTATAAATGAGCGGATTAGACAAAATGAAAAGTCAGATCCTGGATGAGGCGGCCCGTACAGCGGAAGAGAAAATCGCTGAGGCTGAGGCAAAGGCAGAGAAAATATTAAAGGATGCCCGCGCAGAGGCTGCATTGCAGGCCGGGAAAATCTCCGACAAGGCTCAGGCGGATGCGGAGCATTACGCACAGCGTATCGCTTCCTCCTGCGAGATGCAGCGCAGGCAGGCGATTCTGCGTGCGAAGCAGGAAGTGATAGCAGATGTGCTCGACAAGGCATATGACAGGATATTGAATCTGGATACAGAAGCATATTTTGAAATGATCCGGAAGATGCTGGAAGAATATGTCCTGCCGGAAGACGGCGTCATCTGCTTTTCGGCAGAAGATCTGGCGAGAATGCCTGCTGGATTTGAAGAGGTGATTCAGAAAACTGCTGCCGGTAAGGGCGGCGCCTTAAGCCTGTCCAGGGATGCAAAGGAAATGAGCGGCGGTTTCATCCTGGTATATGGCGGGATCGAAGAAAACTGTACCATTCGGGCTTTATTTGATGCAGAGCGGGATGAATTATCTGATAAAGTACATGGGTTATTATTTGGATAGGTTGAAATGAAACATCCATGTTACTAAGGCTCGAAAGAACCGAGCCCAAGTCAACAGGATGTACTTTACAACTAAGGTTTGGAAGGACCAAACCTTAGTTGTGTAAGCAGGAGGGTTTATTTTGAATGATTTAGAGTATACTTACGCGGTTGCGCGTATACGGGCTTTGGAGTCCTCCCTGTTTTCAGGTACTGAAATTGAGCGGCTTCTGGCTTGCTCGGATGAAGAGCAGTGCCTGCAGCTTCTGGGTGAAAAAGGCTGGGGAGACGCAACAGGTTCTATGGACGCTTCTGCCATGCTGAAACGGGAAGAAGAGAAGACCTGGGAAGTGATTCGCGATGTTGCTCCCGATCTGTCAGTGTTTGATGTCCTGTCTTATTCCAAGCTGTACCATAATCTGAAGGCTGCAATTAAAGAAGTGTGCACGGAAGTGGAGAATAAGAATATTTTTTATGACGACTGTTCCATCCCGGGGCCGGAGATGCTTCAGATTGTGAGAAATAAGGAATTCCACAGACTTCCGGGGAATATGGGGGAGACGGCGGCAGAAGCCTATGATACGCTTCTTCACACGAGAGATGGGCAGCTGTGCGATATCATCGTAGATAGGGCGGCCCTGGATGCCATTTATGAGGCGGGGCAGACGGCGGAAGATGAGATTATCAAAAACTATGCCGAGTCTACAGTGGCAATTGCGGATATTAAGATTGCCGTCCGTTCGCAGAAGACGGGCAAATCTTTGGAGTTTATGAAACGCGCTATGGCGCCCTGCAATAGTGTAAATGTAGATCAGTTATCAAAAGCCGCGGTATCCGGGCTTGATGCGGTCAGAGACTATCTTCTGGGTACTTCCTACGCGGAGGGTGCGGCGGCGTTGGAGGAATCTCCTTCGGCATTCGAACGGTGGTGCGATAACCGCATGATGGAAACAATCCGGCCGCAGAAATACAATTCTTTTTCTGCAGGCCCACTGGTAGCCTATGTGCTGGCAAGGGAAAATGAAATAAAAACTGTTCGGATTATCCTGACCGGGAAGCAGAATGAATTTCCGGATGAGGCGATCCGGGAAAGGATCAGGGAGATGTATGTATAAGATAGCGGTGATTGGCGACTACGACAGCATATACGGCTTCGCAACACTGGGCCTTAGCATCTGCCCCGTCCGGAGCAAAGAAGAAGCGGAAGCTAAGATAAGACAATTTGCAAGCGGTAAATATGGAATTATCTATATTACTGAGGCTGTGGCAGCGGAATTAAAGGATGTAATAGAAGAGTATAAAGAACGGACACTGCCTGCGATCATTCAGATACCGGGAGTATCCGGTAATACTGGCGCAGGTGTGGAAGGTGTAAAGAAAACCGTGGAACAGGCAGTCGGATCAGACATCCTGTTTTCGCAGGGGTAGGAGGTTCGAATGAGTACAGGAGTAATTAAAAAAGTTGCAGGACCTCTGGTTATTGCAGAGGGTATGCGTGACGCGAATATGTTTGACGTCGTTCGTGTCAGTAATCAAAGACTGATTGGTGAGATCATAGAGATACATGGAGATGAGGCTTCTATACAGGTTTATGAGGAGACTTCAGGACTGGGGCCCGGAGAACCAGTAGAGTCTATGGGAGTTCCCATGTCTGTGGAATTAGGGCCTGGCTTGATCAGCAGTATCTATGACGGAATCCAGAGGCCGTTGGATGATATCATGAAGATTTCCGGAAACAATCTGAAACGTGGAGTGGAAGTATCATCTTTGAAAAGAGATTTGAAATGGGAGTTTGTCCCTACAGTGGCTGCTGGCGATGAAGTAGAGGCCGGGGATATCATCGGCACGGTGCAGGAAACGATCGTTGTTCAGCAGAAAATCATGGTGCCTTATGGCATAAAAGGAAAAATTAAAGAAATCAAAGCCGGTGAATTTACGGTGGAAGAGACCGTTGCAGTAGTTGAGACATCGGACGGTGATAAGAATCTGACCCTGATGCAGAGATGGCCGGTTCGAAGAGGGCGGCCTTACCAGAAAAAACTGCCGCCTGAAATGCCGCTTGTTACAGGGCAGCGTGTTGTAGATACCTTCTTTCCTATCGCAAAGGGTGGTGTGGCAGCGGTTCCGGGCCCATTCGGAAGCGGGAAGACAGTCATACAGCATCAGCTTGCAAAATGGGCGGAAGCAGATATCGTTGTTTATATCGGATGCGGCGAGCGCGGCAATGAGATGACGGATGTTCTGAACGAGTTCCCGGAACTGAAGGATCCGAAGACGGGACAGTCACTGATGGAGCGGACGGTGCTGATAGCAAATACATCCGATATGCCTGTGGCAGCCCGTGAAGCCTCTATATATACAGGAATCACAATCGCAGAATACTTCAGAGATATGGGATTCTCAGTAGCCTTAATGGCAGATTCAACATCCCGCTGGGCAGAGGCCCTTCGGGAGATGTCCGGGCGTTTGGAAGAGATGCCTGGTGAGGAAGGCTACCCCGCATATCTGGGCAGCCGTCTTGCACAGTTCTATGAAAGGGCCGGCCATGTGATCTGCCTTGGAAAAGACGGCAGGGAAGGCGCGCTGTCCGCGATCGGAGCGGTATCGCCTCCCGGCGGTGATATTTCCGAACCGGTATCACAGGCAACGCTTCGTATCGTGAAAGTATTCTGGGGACTGGATTCTGCGCTTGCGTATAAGAGGCATTTCCCTGCGATCAACTGGCTGAACAGTTATTCACTATATCTGGATGATATGGAAAAATGGTTCAATGCCAAAGTTGCACCTGACTGGATGGAAAACCGCCAGAAGATGATGTCACTTCTTCAGGAAGAGGCAGAGCTGGAAGAGATCGTGAAAATGGTTGGTATGGACGCCCTGTCCCCGAGTGACCGCCTCAAGATGGAAGCCGCACGTTCTATCCGGGAAGATTTCCTGCATCAGAACTCCTTCCATGAGGTGGATACTTACACCTCACTCAAAAAGCAGCATATGATGATGAAACTGGTTATGGCTTTCTATGAACAGGCCGTAGCGGCGCTTGCGGAAGGCGCTTCGCTGCAGAAGCTGATTAGTATGCCGGTTCGCGAGCAGATCGGCCGTTTTAAGTATACACATGAGGACCAGCTGGACAGTGCATACGAGGAAGTGAAGAAAGAGCTGCATATGGAAATTGCCAACACAATCGGGAAGGAGGACTTCTAATGCCAAAAGAGTATAGAACCATACAGGAAGTAGCCGGTCCTCTGATGTTAGTGCGCGGCGTGGAAAATGTCACCTACGATGAACTGGGAGAGATCGAGCTTGCAGACGGCGAAACAAGGCGCTGCAAGGTGCTGGAGATTAACGGAAATGACGCTCTGGTACAGTTATTTGAAAGTGCAACAGGTATTAACCTGTCAAACAGTAAAGTCCGTTTTCTGGGACGCAGCATGGAACTTGGAGTTTCTGAGGATATGCTGGGGCGTGTATTCGACGGCCTGGGCCGTCCGATCGACGAGGGGCCGGAGATTCTTCCGGATGCACGCATGGATATTAACGGCCTGCCTATGAACCCGGCTGCCAGAAACTATCCGGAGGAGTTTATCCAGACGGGTGTTTCTGCAATTGACGGCCTGAACACCCTGGTAAGGGGGCAGAAGCTGCCCATATTTTCGGCTTCCGGCCTGCCCCATGCCCAGCTTGCCGCGCAGATTGCAAGACAGGCAAAGGTACTGGGTACGAACGAGAATTTTGCCGTTGTATTTGCTGCAATGGGTATCACGTTTGAAGAGTCCAACTTTTTTATAGAGAGCTTTAAAGCAACAGGAGCCATTGATAGAACCGTTTTGTTTGTCAATCTGGCAAATGACCCCGCTATCGAGCGTATTGCGACACCGCGTATGGCACTGACAGCGGCGGAATACCTCGCTTTTGAAAAGGATATGCATGTGCTTGTTATCCTGACCGATATCACAAACTACGCGGATGCCCTGCGTGAGGTTTCCGCAGCCCGTAAAGAGGTTCCGGGGCGCCGCGGGTATCCGGGATATATGTATACGGACCTGGCATCGCTGTATGAGAGAGCTGGCCGGCAGAATGGCAAAAAGGGAAGTATCACAATGATCCCGATCCTGACCATGCCCGAAGACGATAAGACACACCCAATTCCTGACCTGACGGGGTATATTACGGAGGGCCAGATCATCTTGAGCCGTGATCTGTACAGAAAAGGTGTTACACCTCCTATCGACGTACTGCCCTCCCTGTCGCGTCTGAAGGATAAAGGAATCGGCGAAGGCAAGACGCGCGCCGACCATTCCAATACGATGAACCAGCTGTTTGCGGCTTATGCACGAGGTAAGGATGCCAAAGAGCTGATGGTGATTCTCGGTGAAGCCGCTCTGACAGATGTTGATTTGATCTATGCAAAGTTTGCAGATGCATTTGAACATGAATATGTATCACAAGGATACCAGACAGACCGAAGCATTGAAGAGACGTTGGATATCGGATGGAAATTACTCTCCATGCTGCCAAGAGCAGAACTGAAACGTATAGACGACAAGTTCTTAGACCTGTATTACGGGAAAGAATAAGGGAAACGCAGCAGGCGGCATAAAAAAGAGAGGTGATTACATTTGGCATCAACACAGGTTAACCCAACCCGTATGGAACTGACCCGATTGAAGAAAAAAAGACTGACTGCCATCCGCGGCCACAAGCTTTTGAAAGATAAACGGGATGAGCTGATGCGCCAGTATCTGGAACTGGTGCGGGAGAACATGGAGGTTCGTTTGAGGGTGGAAGCCGGAATCCTTTCTGCCAACAAAAACTTTGTTATAGCCAAAGCAGGGATGTCCGAGGCAGCGCTGAATACAGCACTCATGGCGCCAAAGCAGGAGATCAATCTGGTTCCGAAGGAAAAGAATGTCATGAGCGTAGATATACCGACCTTTGATTACAAGACAAGGACAGCAGATGAGAATGATATCTATTCCTATGGCTTTGCCTTTACATCCAGTGACTTGGATGGGGCCGTTAAGTCGCTGGCAGATATACTGCCCGATATGATACGGCTTGCAGAGTGCGAAAAAGCGTGTCAGCTTATGGCGGCAGAGATCGAGAAGACAAGAAGGCGCGTAAACGCGCTGGAACATGTTATCATACCGGAGGCAGAAAAGAACATCAAGTATATTACCATGAAATTGGATGAAAATGAGAGAAGCACCCAGATTCGTCTGATGAAGGTGAAAGATATGATGTTGGAAGAGGCACATCATTATAATAAAAAGCAGGAATGCATAAAATAAAAAGCTCGTTTGCATCATGAAGCAGCAGTTGTTCGGCAGTGAATGGAAAAGCAGCCGTAATAACGGCTGCTTTTTTGTGGCCAGCATGGGATTACATATGGATGATGGGGCGGAAGCACATGCCGCGATTAGGTATATGGCCGCAAAGCGGCGGAGCCAAAGTGTGTAGGCCCTTTATGAGTGAGGGGGGGAGTTGAGGCGGACTTATTCAATTTATTCTGTAATATGAAAGTATTCTTTCCTAATTTATAAATTTATAATAGAATACACCCGTGAATTAACGATTCTCCACCAACAGCATATACTAACCATATAATGTCTTGAAATGGAAGTGTGTATTATGAATCCAAAACTGCCTTATTACATGGCATATCCTATGCCGCTTGCGTATGATGATGAGAAAATTGAGCGGAGAGACTTTGAGTATATGAAAAGTCTTTATCCGTCAATGGCTAAAAAAATCCTTCCTTATGTAGAAGATGAGTGTGACAGAATGGAGTACGATTGCAGCATGATGTATGACGAATATCCGGATAAACTGCAGCTGCGTATGATGTGCAGCCGGATCTATGATAATGTACGTAAACACGAAAAGATGTTTTATGGGGAAGGATATGAGGACGTTTTTCCAGAAGAGATGATGGAAGAGGAGATGTTTACGGAAGATATCATGGAAGAGCAGGCTATACACCTTCCGGGGCGTCCGACGCAGGATAACCGCCCGCCGAGACCGGGGCGTCCGCCGCAGGATAACCGCCCGCCGAGACCAGGGCGTCCGCCGCAGGATAACCGCCCGCCGAGACCAGGGCGTCCACCGCAGGATAACCGTCCGCCAAGACCGGGCCGTCCTCCGCAGAACCGTCCGCCTCAGGGGCCTGGGGGACAGAACTGGCTGCGTGATATGGTGGAAGTAATGCTGTATCAGGAATTGTATAAACGCAGGTGCGATAACCGGCGATGCAGGCGCAAATTTTACTAATTAAAAAAAATATGATATAATGTCGCAAGATGTATTACTGTCCAAAGGGCATCCCGTAAAATATGCTGCGGGCGGATCTGCAGTGAGACTGCAGAATCATGAATAAGTCAGGATAAATCAAGGTGGATATACTCATGAAAAAAAATCTTATTTTTATTGGCATGCCGGCAGTCGGAAAGAGCACAGTCGGTGTTGTTGTGGCGAAAAGGCTGGGCATGAAGTTTGTTGATACAGATCTGCTGATCCAAGAGCAAGAGGATAGGCTCCTGCGCGAGATTATTGCAGATGTTGGAGAAGAGGGATTCCTGAAAATTGAAAATCAGGTCAACCGTGATTTGGATGTAAAAAATGCTGTAATATCGCCGGGCGGCAGTGTGATTTACTGTGAAGAGGCGATGAGGCATTTTAAAGAAACCGGAACGGTCGTATATTTGAAGGCTTCTTATCAAACAATAAAAAGAAGGATTCGAAGTCCCAAAAAGCGCGGAGTTGTCCTGAAAGAAGGGCAGACGTTCCGTGACCTGTATAATGAGCGGACGAAGCTGTTTGAAATGTATGCGGATATTACCATTTCCGAAGATGGATGCCGGATTGAACAGACCATAGAGAACGTACTAAACGCTGTGGAAGATCCTGGAAGATAAGTGGATTGACGGAAGTACGGGAAAAAATGATTTTACAAATTTTCATTTTATGGTATAATGTCTTAGCATATTGAAAATTGGACTTGAATAAGTAACAGGGGAATAATGATAAGGGATCACGATAACAATATCGGATAATCGAGGTGCAATATGGAGCAATATATTATTAAAGGCGGCAGTCCGCTTGTAGGGGAAGTTGAGATAGGCGGAGCCAAGAATGCGGCACTTGCTATTCTGGCAGCGGCGATTATGACGGACGAGACAGTCCTGATTGACAATCTGCCGGATGTAAATGATATTAATGTGATGCTGGAGGCCATAGCGGGAATCGGCGCTACGGTGCAGAGAGTGGATCCGCACACAGTAAAGATTAACGGAAGCACGATCGGCGACTTTAATATCGAATATGATTATATAAAGAAGATCAGAGCGTCCTACTATCTGTTAGGTGCTCTGCTTGGGAAATACAGAAAAGCAGAAGTAGCACTTCCGGGCGGGTGCAATATCGGCAGCCGTCCGATAGACCAGCATTTGAAGGGATTCCGTGCGTTGGGTGCTGACGTGGATATTGAGCACGGTAAGATTGTGGCAGAAGCAGAGGTTCTCAGAGGAACCCATCTTTATTTTGATGTTGTAACCGTAGGGGCTACCATCAATGTAATGATGGCTGCAGCCATGGCTGACGGCCTGACAATTATGGAGAACGTTGCCAAGGAACCGCATGTTGTTGATGTTGCCAACTTCCTGAACAGTATGGGAGCCAATATCAAGGGAGCGGGAACGGATGTGATTAAGATCCGTGGTGTGAAGTCTCTTCACAAGACGGAATACTCCATCATCCCAGACCAGATTGAGGCAGGGACATTTATGTTCGCGGCAGCAGCAACTTTGGGTGATGTTACGGTTTTGAATGTAATTCCGAAACATTTGGATGCAACGATTTCCAAGCTGGTTGATATTGGCTGTGAAATAGAAGAGTTTGACGACGCAGTGCGTGTTGTAGCGAAAAGGAGACTGTCTTCCACACAGGTTAAGACACTGCCTTATCCTGGCTATCCGACAGACATGCAGCCTCAGATCGGCGTGACGCTGGCTCTGGCAAAAGGAACAAGCACAATTACAGAAAGTATTTTCGAGAATCGTTTTAAATATTTGGATGAACTTGCCAGAATGGGCGCGGTGATTAAGGTAGAAGGCAATTCTGCGACGATTGAAGGTGTGGAGAAGCTTTCCGGTGCACGGGTGAGCGCTCCGGATCTGCGGGCAGGGGCAGCTCTTTGCATTGCGGGCCTGGCAACAGACGGGATTACGATCATTGATGATATTGTCTATATCCAAAGAGGCTATGAGAGATTTGAAGAAAAACTCCGCGGGCTGGGCGGGATGATTGAAAAAGTATCCAGCGAAAAAGAGATACAGAAGTTCAAGTTTAAAGTTGGGTGAGAAACGGGAGGGCTTGGAAAAGTTTCCGCCCCGGCTGTATGGAAGGGTGTGCTTCCCGCGCTCGGGAATAGGGATATAAGATTTACTAATATGAAAATACGGGAAAATGCAGGCAACGCCGGCATGCCACGTGAAATCCTGATGGATTTCACGCGTCAGGCCGGCGCAAAACTATGATTCGGAATCATAGTTTTGACCTGCATTTTTCCGTATTTTCATATAAGTAAATCTAATGTCCCTATTTACGCACGCGGGAAGCACACCCTTCCATACAGCCGGGGCTGGGCTTATCAAGGCGGGACGTTTTGCACCCGGAAGGCTTTTGGGCGGGGGCGGCGGAGTTAGGGGTTGACTTTTTACCAGGAGTGTGGGATTGTTTTCTTAAGGATATATGGCAGTTTGTTTTGAAAGAGTGAAGCTACTGGAGGAAGAGGGATTCTGCGGGGCGGTTGGGCGCTAATGAGCAGAACTGGAATTTACAGAAAGAGGATTTGAGTTATGGGCAGTGACAGGTATGATGCGGAATTGCGCAGACAGAGGCTGGAGAAACGGAAGAGGGAGGTGCGGCGCAGGGCGGCGGTTTTTGGCGGGTGTGTTGTTGTTGTGATTGTTCTGGCGGTGAGTCTGGGGATAAGGGGACATCGGCGGCGTTTGGCGGCCCAAGAGCTTGAGAGGGGCGTGAATGCGGTTCAGGCTTGTTTTGTTAAGACTTTTGGTGATATGGAGGAGACGGTTTCTGTTTCGGCGGAGAAGCAGGGGGACAGCAGGAAGTCTTTTGGAGCCTGGGTTATGGATACTTATTCCGGGAAACGGGAAGCGATTTTGAAGCGTGTACGGAAAGGGCAGATTTCTGGGGAAGGAATTTATGAGGCTTTGGGGGAGACAATACATGTGCTTCGTGACAGGTATGAAGGGAAACTCGATGATGCGCAAACCGCCAAAGAACAGGGGATTTTTCTGCAGGATGGGAAGACGGATCAGGCGGAGGTAGTGATTGCCGGGGATTTGTGTTTTGCTGAGGATGGATTTGTTTTGGATCATTATGATACGGTGAATGACTTGTCACAGTGTATTTCGCCTGAGATCTTGCAGATGTCCAATGACGCGGATATTTTTTATCTGAACCACGAGTATTGTATCAGTGACAGAGGCGAGCCGCTGGAAGGGAAGCTTTATACATTCCGTGCGAAGCCGGAACGGATGGGACTTCTGAAGGAAATGGGAACGGATCTGGTCTCACTGGCCAATAATCACATTTATGATTATGGAAGGGATGCCATGATGGATACGGTGGATCTTCTGGATCAGGCGGAGATTCCTTATGTGGGCGGCGGCAGAAACAGTGAGGAGGCAAGAAGACCGGTATATTTTGTTGTAAACGGCATGAAAATCGGCTTTGTGGCGGCTACCAATGCGGAGATCGTATTTTATACCCCTAAGGCAGAGACGGACTCCCCGGGGGTGCTGGAGGCCTATGATCCTGCAGAATATAAGCAGGTGATTTCGGATGCCGCAGGGCAGTGTGATTATCTGATTGCTTATATACACTGGGGGCCGGAAGATACCAATACATATGAAGAAAATCAGCACAATATGGGAGCGGAATTCCTGCAGGCGGGTGCCGACATTGTGGTTGGCGGGCATCCTCATGTGCTTCAGGGAATTGAATACATAGACGGCAGACCGGTAGTTTACAGTATGGGAGATTTCTGGTTTAATGATGAGACAAAGTACACGGGGCTTCTGAAACTGGAGCTTACACCAGAAGGGCTGAAGCAAATGTCCTTTGTGCCATGTCTGCAGACTGGATTTACGACACAGTATATCAGTGATCAGCAGGAGCAGACGGCATTTTATAATTTTCTGGAAGGGCTATCACCAAACGCGGGAATTGATGAAAACGGTGTGGTTACAGAGAAGAAATAAGGATGTGGAACGGGCTGCACGCAGTGCAGAGAATGAAAAAATCTGCAGAAGGCGGTGTCTGCTGCAGATCTTGAAGGATGAGGCAGAAGGATGGAGAAACAGAAAATCATTGTGCGTATGGCGGATACCAGGGATGCACAGGAAATGCTGGACATTTATGAACCGTATGTGAAAGAAACGGCCATTACATTTGAATATGAGCCGCCCACGCTGGAGGAATTCTGCGGGAGGATTAAGAGGACGCTGGAGAAGTATCCCTGGCTTGCGGCTGTGGATGGTGGACGAATTGCAGGATACAGCTATGTATCACCATTTAAGGACAGGGCAGCATATGACTGGGCAGTTGAGACTACTATTTATATCCGGCCGGAATATAAAGGACAGGGGATTGGAAGGCTGTTATACGGAAAGCTGGAGGCCATTTTGAAAGAGCAGCATATTTTGAATCTGAATGCATGCATTGTCTTCCCACATCCGGAAAGCATCGCATTTCATGAGAAGATGGGATATAAAATAAATGCGCATTTCCATAAATGTGGTTATAAATTTGATACATGGCACGATATGATCTGGATGGAAAAAATGCTGGGTGAGCATCCAACGCAGCCGATGTCCATATTACCTGTGGGAGAAGTGCATACAGATAGAATTTTGATTTGAGAACAAAGCGGGCAAGCCTACATCAACTCCCAAGCCCCTCACTCATAAAAAAACTATAAATAGTGGAAAATATATTGACATTTCGCGCAATACGGTGTAAGGTTTGAAGTATAGTAAACAATTTAATAAAGCAAGCTTTCTCTTATTCAGAGCGGTGGAGATACAAAGGATCTGTGAAGCCGCGGCAACCCCAAAAAAGGAAGGTGCCAACCTGAGCGAGTAATCGAACAATAAGAGGATTGATTTATATGATATAAACAGTCCGCTTCTTGTGGGCTGTTTTCTTTATATTCAATTTAAAGAAAACGACTCCGGAGAGAAAGTGCTGATTCGGATTGCTAAAAAGAGCAGTCCTGACAATTTAAGGAGGAGAAAGAGTATGGAAAAATTATTATTCACATCAGAATCAGTAACAGAAGGACATCCGGATAAGATGTGCGATCAGATCTCAGACGCAGTTCTGGACGCGCTGCTGGAACAGGATCCAATGAGCCGTGTGGCATGTGAGACCTGTACAACAACAGGACTTGTTCTGGTTATGGGAGAGATCACCACAAAAGCATATGTGGATATTCAGAAAATCGTGCGTGAGACGGTGAGAGAGATCGGCTATACGAAGGATAAACTTGGTTTTGACGCGGATACCTGCGGCGTGCTCACGGCAATTGACGAACAGTCTGTAGATATTGCACTTGGAGTGGATAAAGCGCTGGAAGCAAAAGAGAATAAGATGTCAGACGATGAGATCGAAGCAATCGGCGCAGGCGACCAGGGAATGATGTTCGGATATGCGTCAGATGAGACAGAAGAATATATGCCTTATCCAATCGCGATGGCACATAAACTGGCATTACAGCTCACTAAGATCAGAAAAGACGGAGTTCTTACCTACCTGCGTCCGGATGGAAAGACACAGGTAACAGTGGAATACGATGAAAACAATAACCCGAAGAGACTGGAGGCAGTCGTTCTTTCCACGCAGCATGACCCGGATGTGACACAGGAGCAGATTCATGAAGATATTAAAAAGTATGTATTTGACGAGATTATACCGGCAGACATGGTAGACGAGAATACCAAGTTCTTCATCAATCCAACAGGACGCTTTGTCATTGGCGGGCCTCACGGTGACAGCGGTGTTACAGGGCGTAAGATCATCGTGGATACATACGGCGGAATGGCACGCCACGGCGGCGGTGCATTTTCCGGAAAGGACTGCACGAAAGTAGACCGCTCCGCAGCATATGCAGCCCGCTATGCGGCAAAGAATATTGTAGCAGCCGGCCTTGCAAAGAGATGTGAGATTCAGTTGTCCTACGCAATCGGAGTGGCACAGCCAACATCCATTATGGTTGATACATTCGGTACAGGCGTAGTAAGCGAAGATAAGCTGGTAGAGATTATCCGGGAGAACTTCGATCTGCGTCCGGCGGGCATCATCAAGATGCTGGATCTGCGCAGGCCAATCTACAAACAGACCGCAGCATACGGTCATTTTGGACGTAATGATTTAAATTTACCATGGGAAAAGTTAGATAAAGTTGACGCATTGAAAAAATATCTGTAATATAACAGTATTAGGTGCGTAAAATAAAAGATAAAGCAGGCGCCTTCGGGAGCCTGCTTTTTTCAGAAAATTCAGAAAACGGAGGGCAAAGGGGTCAGACCCCTTTGAGGAAATGATGAAGCTTAAAACAAAACTGGTTATTGCATTTATGACATTGATGATTCTGTCAACGCTTTTTACTACGGTTGCAGTGCATACGTTTGCGCCCAGGGAGATTGGGGAGTATCAGCAGCTTTATCTGCTGGTTGTCTTTATGACGGCTGCGCTGTTGATTTACTGGATTTACAGGACGGTGTCTGTTCCGTTGGCGAAGCTGCAGCGGGCGGCGAGGAATATTAAAGAGGGGAATCTTGATTTTGAGATTAAAAGTGAAACGGATGATGAGATCGGGCAGTTGTGCCGGGATTTTGAGGAGATGCGTCTGCGCCTGAAAGCGAATGCGGAGGATAAGATTGCATATGATAGAGAGAATAAGGAACTGATCAGTAATATCTCGCATGACCTGAAGACCCCTATTACGGCGATTAAGGGCTATGTCGAGGGGATCATGGATGGTGTGGCGGATACGCCGGAAAAGATGGACAGATACATCAAAACAATATACAATAAGGCTAATGAGATGGATCTTCTTATTAATGAGCTGACGCTGTACTCGAAAATTGATACAAACCGTATACCCTATAATTTTACAACGATATCGGCCAAGCAGTATTTTGGCGACTGTGCGGATGATCTGTCTCTTGAACTGGAGGCAAAGGGTGTGGGATTCACATACTGTAATTATGTGGAGACGGATTCGAAAGTGATTGTGGATCCGGAACAGCTCAGGCGTGTTATCAATAATATTGTTACCAATTCCCTGAAATATATGGATAAACCAAAAGGGAAGATTACTATGAGTTTAAAGGATGTGGGTGATTTTATCCAGGTGGAACTTGGGGATAATGGAAAGGGAATCGCCGCGAAAGATCTGCCGTATATATTCGACCGGTTTTACCGGACGGATGCTTCACGCAATTCTTCTAAGGGAGGAAGCGGTATCGGGCTTTCTATCGTACAGAAGATCGTGGAAGAGCATGGCGGAAAGATTTGGGCGACCAGCGAGGATGGGGTTGGAACAACAATGTATTTTGTAATCAGAAAATATCAGGAGGTACCGTTGGATGAGTAAGAAAATTTTGATTATCGAGGACGAGGAAAGCATCGCTGACCTTGAGAAGGACTACCTGGAACTCAGCGACTTCGAGGTGGCCGTTGCAAATGATGGAGAGATCGGGCGCAGAAAGGCTCTGGAAGAGGACTATGACCTGATTATCCTGGATCTGATGCTGCCGGGCGTGGATGGATTTGAGATCTGCCGCCAGGTGCGCGACCAGAAGAACACGCCGATCATTATGGTGTCGGCAAAAAAGGACGACATTGACAAAATCAGAGGACTGGGGCTGGGCGCAGACGATTATATGACAAAACCTTTCAGCCCGAGTGAGCTTGTGGCGCGTGTAAAGGCACATTTGGCTCGTTATGAGAGATTGATCGGGAGCAATGTGGAAGAGAATGAAATCATCGAAATCAGAGGGCTTAAGATCGATACAACGGCAAGGCGGGTATGGGTAAATGGGGAGGAGAGATCCTTTACCACGAAGGAATTCGATCTTTTGACTTTCCTCGCAGGACATCCAAACCATGTATACACAAAGGAAGAACTTTTTCAGGAGATCTGGGATATGGAGTCCATCGGGGATATTGCTACCGTTACGGTGCATATCAAGAAAATCCGTGAGAAGATCGAATATGATACCTCTCATCCCCAGTACATTGAGACTATCTGGGGAGTGGGGTACCGCTTTAAAGTTTAACAGGATAAGTGATTCATTTCTCAACTCTATAGGTGGAGAGATGAATCACGAAAAACAAAATAACTGCTGGTTGTAAAATTCAGCAGGATTGCTGTATCGGTTACTGATTTGCCCTCCAGCAAAAGTGTTTTTGCATATTCGATTTTCTGCGTGTTAATAAAATGCCTGGGGCGATGCCAAGCTGGAACCAATAAAGCTCTCCCTGGTTGTCACTGGAACCTGGTTGGTGCCGTGAAATTCGTCCGGGCGGGAGAGGAATACTTCCCTGCCAGAAAATGGATAATTCTCCCCCAGGGCAGAAAAAGTTCCCTGTGCCGGTATGGAAAACTCGAATGCAGGGTCATGACAATGCCAGGTAAGAGAAGGAATCGCAGGAAAAGAATCCATAACAACCCTTCTGGAACGTGTTTGGAAATTACTTGTTGTAAGATGTTGTCCCAATTCGCAGCATATTGCGATAATGGAGTTTCAGACACGCTCTAGAGTATCATATATTAAAGTTTACGCTGCACACAATTGATAGCGGTACAAATTTAAAAATTATATAATATGCTAAATGGGAAGTCAACCGTACTAAATATAATAATCAAGGAGGAAATCAAAACGTTTGAGCCGGATTACCGTAATATTATAGATTGTCCATGGAATAAGGAGGCAAAGCGGCTCCCACTCTGCGAGCATAACGTGGCATTTGAAAAAATAGGAGAGATTACAGGAAAGGATATGCTCTCTTTGCTTCAGGGAGATGGCAGAGACCTGTAAGAATTTTTCCGTATTTTTTGTAATTTCTTCAAAGACCATGGATACGATGCCGTTACCTTTGAACGATGTATCGGGGAAATCATGCCCGGAAGCTGCACTCTCGGGGACAGCCGAGTGATCCCTGTAATTCAGGATAATGATGATTTCAGGAAATATCCATGGGCAGAGTAGTTGCAAAGAGTAAAAACCAAGGGAGGTTTGCTTTTGGAACCTGGAACTCTATTCCGGATTATGTACCGGCGGATAGCTATCTCAATATGATAGAGATTGTGCGGGAATATAGAGGGGCTAAATCGCGGGCTTTGACCGCGGTATCACAAAGATCTTTCCGAATTGGTATGCAGATAAAGATGCTAAATTCGCGAACCTGCGTGTAAGAGGGGCATTTGTATTTTCAGATGAATATGACGGAGCTGTACAGGAAGTAAAGAATGCCGTAATGATAAGCGGAAAATATGGAACAATGACCTGAGTAACAGCTTGGGCCGAAGACGTACTGTACGAGACTTTGTAGAAACGCAGATAGTTAGGTTCTGAGCGGGTTCCAAATAACTGTATAATACAAAAGAAATACTGAATAACCTCATAAGGGACAGTTCCGAACGATTTCGGGACTGTCCTTTTTCGGAAGCTTGTGTTAGAATGATAACCAAAGCGGCTGCTTATAATAGTCCCTATAATCATAAATGATACGGATCTTTTATGGTCTTTTAAGTCACTGCCGGGAACACTCCAAAAGACATACCGGTTTATCCGGAATAAAATTCAAGGTGTTAGGAAATGAAGAATAAAAGTTTAAGAAAAATGAGCCTGAATACCATGCAGAAAATTGCAGTGGGGTTTCTGGGCGTTATTTTGCTGGGAGCCGTGCTTTTATGGCTTCCTGTCAGCAATCAGGAACCGATTGCTTTTGCAGATGCATTGTTTACCGCTGTTTCGGCTGTCTGTGTGACCGGGCTTGTTACAATTACGCCTGCGGTACAGTTTACCGTGATCGGAAAGGGAATTCTGCTGGTGCTGATACAGATCGGCGGCCTGGGCGTGATCGCATGTATGGTTGCTTTCTTCCTGATTATAAAAAAGAAGATAACAATGAAGGAGCGTGTGGTCATCCAGCAGACTTATAGTCTGGATACGCTGACCGGAATGGTGCAGTTCGTGATCCGTATTCTGCGCGGAACATTTGTGGTGGAAGGAATCGGAGCGCTTCTCTATTCGATTCGGTTTATTCCCGAATACGGACTGGTGGAGGGGATATGCTATTCGGTCTTCCATGCGGTGTCGGCATTCTGCAATGCAGGGATCGATATACTGGGAAGCAGCAGTTATATGGGATATGTAAAATCCCCGATTGTCAGTTTTACCACCATATTTCTCATTGTGATCGGCGGCCTGGGATTTCCGGTATGGCACGACATTTACACAAATACGAAGCGTGTAATTACCCAAAGACAGCCTGCAAGGCGTCTGTTCATGCGCCTGAAGCTGCAGACGAAGATCGTGCTGACTATGACGGCAGTGCTCTTAATTACCGGATTTTTGGGATTTTTTGTTCTTGAATATAAGAACCCGGAGACTATGGGCGGACTGAGTTTCTGGCAGAAGCTGATGGCATCCGGTTTTCAGTCTGTTACGACCAGGACGGCAGGATTTGCAAGCGTGTCACAGGCCGGGCTGACATCGGGTTCCAAGCTTCTCGCATGTATCCTGATGTTTGTAGGAGGCTCTCCGGCTGGAACTGCCGGAGGTGTGAAGACAACGACTGTGGCCATGCTGCTGCTTACCGGCGTTGGGGTGCTGAAAGGAAAGCGGGATACGGAATGCTTTGGCAGAAAAATCGAACCGTCCGTTGTACGGTCGGGGATTGCGATTATTCTGCTGACATTTTTGTTTTGGCTGTCAGGGGTGACACTGATAACGGTGCTGGAGCCGGGGATAGATTTTCTGCGGATCATGTACGAAGTGACATCAGCGATGGCGACGGTCGGGCTGACGGCGGATCTGACGCCGGAGCTGAGCCGTATAAGCCAGGCGGTGCTGATGGTTCTGATGTATGTGGGACGTATCGGTCCGATTACTCTGGCGCTCGTATTTGCAGGGCGCGCCAATTCGGCTTCCCAGCTGAGGGACCTGCCGGAAAAACGGATTATGCTCGGTTAGAGCGTGTCTGAAAAATAAAGGATTAGTCAGGAGAAGATAAAATGAAGAAGCAGTATGCAGTATTTGGCCTGGGAAGTTTTGGGCGCAGTGTGGCGCTTACACTGGAAAGCCTGGGCAGCGACGTGATTGTGGTAGATAAATCTTATGAGAAGGTGCAGGAGATATCGGATTCCGTATCCTATGCCATGCGAGCCGATGTGGCGGACCCGGATGCTCTTCTGTCACTGGGCGGACGGAATCTGGACGGAGCGGTGGTTGCGGTATCGGAGAGTCTGGAGGCCAGTATTATGGCCACTATTGCATGTAAGGAGATGGGGATACCCTATGTACTTGCCAAGGCGAGGGATGAACTTCAGGGGATGATCCTGGAGAAAATCGGTGCGGACGCCATTGTGTATCCTGAGCGTGACATGGGCAGCAGGGTAGCCAAGAGCCTGGTATCCACCGCATTCTCGGATTGGATCGAACTGTCTTCAGAATACAGCATGGCTGAAACAGTGATTCCGGAACGCTGGGTAGGAAAGAGTCTTGCAGAACTGAAGGTACGTGAGCGCTATGGAATTAATGTGGTCGGGGTTATGCAGCGTGAGGAAGTGGATGTCACCTTTGATCCTCACAAGCCTCTGCCGGCGGAATGTATCATTATTGTAATTGGTGCAAATTCTGTGCTGGCGAAGTTTCAGGAGAAGACGTTTTAATTATATATAGTTATAGAAAGTAATGGTGTATCAGTATGATTACAAGCACAAGCAATCAAAAAGTAAAGGAGCTGCTGCAGCTTCAGAAGAAAAGCAGAGCCAGGAATCAGGAGGGTGTATTTGTAGCAGAGGGGTCCCGTATGGTAGGCGAGACACCCGAAAAGAGCCTGGTCAGGCTGTATGTATCAGAGACTTATTATAGGAAACATGAGCAAGAACTAAAGAAATACGGCGCGCAGCCGGAAGTGCTTACGGATTCGGTGTTCGCGCATGTCTCAGACACCAAGAGCCCACAGGGGATATTGGCAGTTGTACGGCAGATGTCGTATACGATGGAGGAGATTGCAGGGCAGAAGAATCCGCACATCCTGGTACTGGATAACCTGCAGGATCCGGGGAATCTGGGAACCATATTCCGTACAGCCGAGGCCGCGGGAGTGACGGGGATTCTGCTGAGCCGTGACTGCGTGGATATTTATAATCCGAAAACCATCCGGTCTACGATGGGGGCTGTATATCGGATGCCCTTTTTGTACATGGATGATATGATGGAGGGGATTGCTTATCTGAAAAATAAAAATATCCGGGTCTATGCAGCGCACCTGGAGGGGAAAAATTCATATGATAAGGAAGATTATTGCTGCGGAACTGCATTTCTGATTGGAAATGAGGGGAACGGCCTGCGCCCGGAGGTGGCAGAAAAAGCGGACGTCTGGGTGAGAATTCCCATGGAAGGGCAGGCGGAATCGCTCAATGCCGCCGTGGCTGCTGCGTTGCTGATGTTCGAGGTGGGCAGGCAGCGCCGGGGCTAGTACAGCAGAGTGTGCAGAAGCGCCTTACTTTTAGAGGGATATACTATTTTTATACAGGCAGGGAATTATAGTAATTGGTGCATTCACTTATAATTATTTCTGATATTATGCATTGTATAGGCTATAATCTACAATTATAGCTATATGATACATAATTGTTGATTATTCATCTGGAAGGCTATATAATGAAAAGGAATGGAGGCGCAGTATTATGTTCTTTTTCTTCAATTATATGCCATATATAGCGATTATAGGTGATATTAAGGATTCAAAAAAGTTAAATGACAGAAAAAAGATTCAGGAAAAGTTACAAAGAGTTTTGAATGAAGTGAATAAGAAATATGTTGAAGACATTTCATCAAAATTCATGATAACTTTAGGCGATGAATTCCAGGGGCTTCTGTGTAACGGAGGCAATATCCTGCAGATCATTACAGAGATAGAAAGCAAGATGTACCCGGTGAAAATTCGTTATGGAATTGGTGTAGGAGAAATCATTACTGATATCAACGCTGATATGGCAATAGGTGCAGACGGTCCCGGGTATCATAAGGCGCGGGAAGCGGTAGAGTATTTGAAGCAAAACGAAAAGCGGAAACAGATTGACTCTGCCGACATACGTCTTGGTATTGAAGGTGATAATGAGTCATTTGCAATTATGATAAATACAATTTTTACTTTGCTGACAGTTATTAAAGGTTCCTGGAGTAACAGACAGAGAGAGGTAATTGCAGATATGCTTGAACATCAGGACGGTCAGGTGAATGTGGCGCGGCGTATGGGGATTCAACAGTCTACGGTACAGCGTATACTTGCAAAAGGGAGGTATTACGCATATAAGGAAGCTCTGGATACTGTAGGAAAAGTGTTGGGGGAAATAACACAGAATGATATTTAGAGAATTTTTCATATTATCAGCCTGCTTATCATTGCATACTGTTTTACCGTATATGGATGCAGATTAAATTTAGTACGCTGTATTGCATACTTTGCTGAGACAGCAGGGATATCTGGGGCCGTGTTAGCCACATGGATTACGGCAGCGCTTATGATACACAAGCCTGCCAATATTGCCATATCCAAAATGCTATCGGTTTACAGGCCAAAAGATAAGGATTCGGGGAGAAAAGAGAATTATAACGCAGGAAGGTTCATTGGAACTATAGAGCGTTTTATTATGTTGGTTTTCATATCTTTAGGACAATACGCGGCGATTGGACTGGTTTTAACCGCTAAGTCAATTGCAAGATATGATAAGATTGCGAAAGTACCGGAATTTGCGGAGTATTACTTATTGGGAACGTTGTTAAGTACCATGGCTGTTGTTATAACGTCTTTTATCATTTCGTGAAAGCCAGTGTGGAAGGCAATGTTTTTCGGCCCTAATAAATAAGCAGTATAGAATCCAGACAGAGATCTTTAAGATAGGATTTCTGTCTGGATTTCTTACGTAAGAAGGACGCAGAGACGCCAAAATATAATTATTTTAGAATTAAAGCGGTGAGTTGGAAAAAACTATTGACTCTTACGCTGCGTGATAGTGTACTATGAAATAAAAGAAATATAGCGGACAGTCACAGCCGGCAGACGAACACACTATATATTCTTATAAACACCATGTACTGACGTTTATGCAGTTTAACTAAAATTGATGAATAACAATGTAACAGTACAGCGGTAAGACAGGAGTTGATTACGATGAGAACTGTAAAAGAGGTTGCCAGCCTGTCTGGCATCAGTGTAAGGACACTGCAGTATTATGACGAAATAGGCGTATTCAAACCAACGAAAGTAACCGATGCAGGATATCGTTTATATGACGATGAAGCGTTGAAAACCCTGCAGCAAATTTTGTTTTTTAAGGAACTGGACTTTCCATTGAAGGATATAAAAGCCATTATGGAAGATCCTCATTATGATAAACTAAAGGCATTTAAAAAGCAGAAAGAACTGTTAAAAGTGAAACGTGACAGGATTACGAAGCTTTTAAGCCTGCTTGAAAAGCTGGAAAAAGGAGAAGCATGTATGAGTTTTGAAGAATTTGATTTAAGTGAATATATACAAATGCTGGAAGATTTTAAACAGGAAAACACAGAAGAAGTAGTCAGGCATTGGGGAAGCGTAGAAAATTTTGATCAATTTATAAGTAAAATGAAAGAGGACGATGTCCAGATCGCGGAAATGGCAATCAAACAATATGGAAGCGTTGCAAAATATACAGAAGCCATGAAGCATAGCATGGAGCACTTTTCTGAGAATATGGAAAAGATGGAGCAGATAAAAAAGAGTGGATATATAGAAAAAAACGAGGCCCTGAATGCAAAACTGTATGAGGATATAACAAGAGACCCAAAGTCGGAAGAAGTGCAGAGTATATTAGATGAGATTATAAAGCTGGGACAGGAGACAAGGCCTGATGTGGACCAGGGGGAACATTATTGGGAGATGATGATTGACTGGTACCTCCATAAAGAGTCCTTGATAGCGGCTATGGATAAACGGTATGGGGCCGGGGCATCCAGATATATGGGGGAGGCGCTGCAATACTATTTTAGAAACGAAATCTAAGAAAAGTATATAGGGGACGCGAAAAAAGGATAGCCTTTACGATTATAAGCATATGATAAAAAAATAAGCAGAATCTATCTGTAATACCAATAGCTAATTACTGGAGGTTGTATGTATCACCAATCGGATCAATACGCTGCCCCCGTTTCGATACCCCACCAAGTAGACGGGATTTTTACTGCCGATTGGATGCACCAGCTAAAAAACCGGGAAGCCTGTACCAGGGCGGGGGGATCTATGCCATTTTAAAAGTCCTAGAGTTTACGTTAGAGGCCCTTAAGGAAAAAACATAGAAAATGGCGGGCAGGACTTGACGTCTCACGTCAAATCCTGAAGCGGCCTAAGGCCCGAAATTATCAAATTTCGGGCTGCATGCCGCTGAACCGATATTTTCTATGTTTTTTCCATTAGGGCCTCTTACGTAAACGGAGCGGATTTTTAAAATGGCATAGATCCCCCCGCCCTGGTACAGGCTTCCCGGTTTTTTAGCCTCCCCCCAAACAAACATTTCCGCCAACTTTTTATAGAAAGTTGCATTTTTGGTCCGGGATATAGTATACTAACATAAATCGAGGTGAGCAAATGGAACCATTACTGGACTTATCGAAGGAATATGGGATTGTACTTGACGGAGGAGGTGCCAGAGGTGCCTATCAGATCGGGGCCTGGAAGGCGTTAAAAGAGGCAGGCGTGAAGGTGAATGCGGTTGCGGGTACATCGGTGGGCGCTTTGAACGGAGCGCTTATTTGCATGGATGATGTCGAGAATGCGGAAAAGATATGGACCGGCATGACATTTTCCAAGGTGATGGATGTGGATGATGACTGGATGGAGCGTCTGTTCAGCCATGAGAACAAGTTTACAGAAGTGATCGCGGAGATCTGGAAGCGGCTGTCGGATGGCGGTGTGGATGTAACTCCGCTGAGGAAGCTGATTCATGAGGTGATTGATGAGGAGAAGATCCGCAGTTCCGGGAAAGAATTCTGTCTCCTGACATTTTCTCTCACTGATTTTAAAGAACTGGATCTGAGCCTGGATGATATACCGAAAGGGATGCTGGAAGATTTTCTGCTTGCAAGTGCGTACCTGCTGGGATTTAAGAATGAAAAGCTGCATGGGAAACGATATATTGACGGCGGTGTGGTAAATAATGTGCCGCTGAAGTCCCTGGTCAAACGGGGGTATACGGACATTATTGAGATCCGTATTTACGGGCCCGGCAGAGAGCCCAGAGTGAAGCTGCCCGAAGGGGCTGAGAAGTATCAGATTGGTCCGCGGGTTGGACTGGGCAGTATCATAGATTTTGAGAGCAAGCGGAGCCGGCAGAATCTGAAAATCGGTTATTTTGATGCAAAGCGAATGCTTTATGGCCTGGAGGGTTTTATTTATTATGTGGCACAGACTCATGAGGATAGCTGGTTTGAGGAACAGCTGGCGGATATCACAGAGATAGAAAAAGCGGAAATGGCTTTCGTACTGAAGCTGCCGCTGACATTTACCGTAAAGGCTTTGTATATGGCGATGCTGGAGGCGAGCGCGAAGCAGATGCGTATTCCCAAGTATCAGATCTATACGACGGATGAATTATACAACCTGACAGCCGAACGGTATGAAGCGCTTGCCGACAAGATTCATCTGCCGAGATTTACACATGTACTTATGAATATAGGGAGGGACAACACAATGAATTTAAAAGGAAGAAACTTTTTGACACTGAAGGATTTTACCCCGGAAGAGATTACCTATCTGCTTGACCTTGCGTCAGATTTGAAAGAGAAGAAGAAAAACGGGGTGCCTGTGGATTATTATAAAGGAAAGAATGTGGCCCTTATTTTTGAGAAGACAAGCACTAGAACGCGCTGTGCATTTGAGGTAGCGGCGCACGACATGGGAATGGGTTCTACTTACCTGGATCCCAGTGGATCGCAGATCGGGAAAAAAGAGAGCATCGAGGATACCGCAAGAGTGCTGGGAAGAATGTATGACGGCATCGAATACCGCGGTTTCGGCCAGGAGATCGTGGAGGAACTGGCAAAATATGCAGGAGTTCCTGTATGGAACGGCCTGACAAACGAGTACCATCCGACCCAGATGCTGGCAGATTTACTAACGATCCGGGAGCATTTCGGAAAATTAAAAGGAATCAAGCTGGTATATATGGGAGATGCAAGATACAATATGGGCAACTCCCTGATGATTGCATGTGCAAAGATGGGGATGCACTTTGTAGCATGTACCACTGCAAAGTATTTCCCGAGCCAGGAGCTGGTTGATGTCTGCAGAGGATATGCGGCAGAGTCAGGAGCAACAATCACACTGACCGAGGACGCCATGGAAGGGACAAAAGATGCGGATGTAATCTACACAGATGTTTGGGTATCCATGGGTGAGCCTGACGAAGTATGGGAAGAGCGTATTAAAGAACTTTCCCCATATAAAGTAACAAAAGAAATTATGGGCAATGCAGGCGAGGGCGCAATCTTCCTGCACTGCCTGCCGGCATTCCACGATCTGAAGACAAAGATCGGAAAAGAAATGGGAGAAAGGTTCGGCATCACGGATATGGAAGTTACGGATGAAGTATTCGAGTCCGTGCAGTCCAAAGTATTTGACGAGGCAGAAAACAGAATGCATACCATCAAGGCAGTTATGGTTGCGACTTTGGGAGAATTTTAAGAATATTCAGAAAACGGAGGGCAATGGGGTCAGACCCCTTTGCAAAAGGGGTCTGACCCCCATACCCTCCGTTTGAGTTTGGGGTGAACTTTTGAAGGCAGAAATATTAAAAATGCTGCGTGAAAGCAATGATTATGTGTCCGGCCAGCAGTTGTGTGAGAAACTCGGAGTTTCCCGGACTGCTGTCTGGAAAGCAATCAATCAGCTGAAAGAAGAGGGCTATCAGGTAGAAGCCGTCCGAAACCGCGGCTATCATATTGTGGAGAGTCCGGATATTATCTCCAGAGAAGAGCTCGTCAGTATGATCGACACCGAGTGGGCAGGACAGAAAATCTACTATTATAATACAACGGATTCCACCAACATCCGGGCAAAACAACTTGGAGAAGAGGGAGCTCCCCATGGAACCCTGATCACGGCCGGCCAGCAAAGTGCCGGAAGAGGCCGCCGTGGAAGAGGATGGGAGTCACCAGCGGGCAGCAGTGTGTATATGTCAATTCTGCTCCGGCCGGAGATTCCGCCGGTGAAAGCGCCTATGCTGACTTTGGTAATGGCCTTGAGCGTTGTCAGGAGCCTCAAGGAATGCACCGGTTTGAACGTACAGATTAAATGGCCGAATGATATCATCCTGAATGGGAAGAAACTGGTTGGCATTCTGACGGAAATGAGTACAGAGATTGACTATATCAATCACGTAGTAATCGGTGTGGGAATCAATGTGAACATGGAGTATCTTCCGGAGGAGATAAGGGATAAGGCAACCTCTCTTCGTCTGGAAACAGGACATGTAATAAGGCGAAGCGAAATCATAGCATCTACAATGAAAGAATTTGAGAAATACTACGGCTTATTCATCGAAGACCAGAATCTGGAAAGCATGCGTGAAGAATACAATACTCTGCTGGTTAACCGCGGCAAAGAAGTGCGGATTCTGGGAGGGAAAGAAGAATATAACGCAGTGGCGCTTGGAATAAACGAACAAGGCGAATTATTAGTACGCCGTAAAGACGGAACAGAAGAGGCAATTTTTGCCGGCGAAGTATCCGTGCGGGGAGTGTACGGATACGTCTAAATTTTGAGAATATTCAGAAAATGGTAAGCAAAGGGGTCAGACCCCTTTGCAGGAAAGGACGAATCATGGAAGAAGAAGTTGTTCTTTGCGGGGCCAGCTCATACGAGCAGAAGTTTTATTTGAACCCCGAGTTTGAAACACTCCCGGACAGCATACAGCAGGAACTTCAGATTATGTGTGTGCTGTACACAGAGGATGTGGGCGGAGTGCTGATGGTGGTTTACGACGAGCAGGGAAATCTGGAACTGCGGGTAGACCACAGGGAGGATGATTTTACATTTGATGAGATAGGCAGCGTGCTGAAGATCAAGGAACTCCAGCGTACGAAGTCGGAACTTTTTGAGTCGCTGGAACTGTTCTATAAGGTATTCTGTTTAGGGGAGGATATGGATGTTACTGACGATTGATGTAGGAAATACAAATATAACACTAGGTGTATTCGATCATGATAAACTGGTTGGAACCTTCCGCATGACTACAAAGCGCCCCAGGACCTCGGATGAGTATGGCTTTACGATCTGCGGTATACTGGAGCACCGGGATGTGGAGGCGGAAGATGTAGACGCGGTGATTATAGCATCGGTAGTACCGGATATTATGCACTCATTGGTAAATGGAATCATCAAGTATCTGGATGTAAAACCGCTGGTTGTTTCTGCAGGAATTAAAACGGGAATCCGGATTGTGACGGAGAATCCCAAGGAGATCGGTCCGGACCGTATTGTGGACGCAGTAGCGGGATATGAGCTCTACGGAGGACCGGTGATTGTTGTGGACTTCGGGACTGCGACCACGTATGACCTGATCGGGCCGAAGGGGACTTTTGAAGCGGGTATTACCGCGCCCGGGATTGAGACAGCCGGGCGTTCCCTATGGGGCGGAGCTGCTATGCTTCCGGCTATCGAGATCAAAAAGCCGCCGTCCATCCTGGCAAAGGAGACGGTCTCCAGTATGCAGGCAGGACTTGTCTACGGGGCAATCGGCCAGACCGAGTATATTATAGAGAAGATCAAGGAAGAATCCGGTTATGATAAGGCCACTGTAGTAGCAACGGGCGGCCTTGGCAAAATTATTGCGAAGGAAACCAGAAGTATAGACGCATACAGGCCGGATCTGACATTGGACGGGCTTCGTCTGATTTATAATAAAAATAGAAAATAGTGAGATAATAGACATGAAACAATTGAAAATCGGCAATGTGCAGCTACAGAATTCTTATATACTAGGACCCATGGCAGGAGTAACAGACCTGCCATTTCGCTTGCTCTGCAAAGAGCAGGGCGCCGGCCTTGTCTGTATGGAAATGGTAAGCGCGAAAGGAATCCTCTATAACAATAAGAATACGGAAAGCCTTTTGGAGATCCATCCGGATGAAATGCCTGCCTCTCTGCAGCTGTTCGGTTCTGATCCCAAAATTGTCAGTGAAATGGCAAAAAGAATAGAAGAGCGTCCATTTGCTATCCTGGATATCAATATGGGCTGTCCGGTTCCCAAGGTAGTCCGCAATGGGGAGGGATCCGCACTGATGAAGAATCCAAAGCTGGTATTCGAACTGGTGAGCGCGGTGGTAAAAGCAATCGAAAAACCGGTAACCGTGAAGATCAGAAAAGGGTTTGATGAGCAGCATGTGAATACCGTGGAGATTGCTAAAATTATTGAGGAAGCAGGAGCAGCAGCCATCGCAGTTCACGGAAGAACAAGAGAGCAGTACTATTCCGGAAAGGCGGACTGGGAAATCATCAGCAAAGTAAAGGATGCTGTGTCCATTCCGGTCATAGGAAATGGAGATGTCACATCGGGGGAAAGGGCCATTGCCATGCGCGAGCAGACGGGCTGTGACGGAGTCATGATAGCCAGAGGCGCCCAGGGCAACCCCTGGATATTTTCTGAGCTCACAGCCTATGAACAGACGGGCACGCTTCCGCCCAGACCTTCCCTTGGTGAGATTAAGAAAACCATGCTCCGGCACGCCGCCCTCCAGCTTGAATACAAAGGAGAATACCTTGGAATTCGGGAAATGCGCAAGCATGTGGCCTGGTATGTAAAAGGACTTCACGGCGCCGCAAGGCTGAGAGATGCCATTAATAAGGTAGAGACATATGAAGAACTTGAAAATATCTTGACATCGCTATAGGGATTGGTTATAATATTGAAATTGTGAAATATAAATTTAAACAGGACTGGTGTACTGTCTCATTGATATTCAGCCTAATAGCTAGCCTAAATTTCCAGATTCAGCATGTAAAAAGCCTCTGAGAATTATTCTGCGCTATTAGGCTAAATCTCAATGTTGCAGTACACTAGAATCAGCGCATTGGAACGCTGATCAGAGGCAATAAAGCTTAATAAATGAAAGAACACGATAAGAGGAAAGAAAAGGAAAGGAAAAGGAGCAGTTAACATGGCAGAAGCAAAGAAAAGGTTACTTACTTATGCAGGACTGAAGGCACTGGAAGACGAGCTGGAGAATCTGAAGGTCGTTAAAAGGAAAGAGGTCGCAGCAAAGATTAAGGAAGCAAGAGAGCAGGGGGATTTATCCGAGAATGCAGAGTACGATGCGGCAAAAGACGAGCAGCGCGATATTGAGGCCCGTATCGAAGAGCTGGAGGGCATCCTTAAAAATGCCGAGGTCGTTGTTGAAGACGAGGTAGATTTTGACAAAATCAATGTAGGATGTAAAGTAAAAGTATTTGATATCACGTTTGATGAGGAAATGGAATTCAAAATTGTTGGTTCAACAGAAGCAAATAGTCTGGAAGGAAAGATATCCAATGAATCTCCGGTAGGGCAGGCATTGATGGGCAAGAAAGCAGGAGATTTAGTAGAGGTAGAGACACAGGCTGGGCAGATTCAGTATAAGGTACTTGATATCAGCCGTTCAACGATATAAGTGAGGATTGAAATAATGTAATAAACCAATGAAATGACAGACCTCTTACCTACAAGGGGTCTGAATTCGCATATATAAGGAAGGAGAGAAAACAGTGTCCGAACAGAAAAATAACAAGAACGCACAGCAGAACAATGCACAGGAGCCAGACCTGAATCAGTTGAGGAAGGTCCGCCGTGAAAAGCTGGCTGAGCTGCAGAAAAACGGCAAAGACCCGTTTGTAACCACGAAATATGACCAGACACACCATAGCCAGGAGATCAAAGATCAATACGAGGAGCTGGAGGGCAAAACCGTGTCAATCGCAGGCCGGATGATGTCCAAGCGTGTCATGGGGAAAGCTTCCTTCTGCAATGTCCAGGATCTCAAGGGTAACATTCAGTCATACGTAGCAAGAGACAGCGTAGGCGAGGATGCGTATAAAGAATTTAAAAAGATGGATGTAGGCGATGTAGTGGGAATCGTGGGTGAAGTGTTCCGGACAAAGACAGGTGAGATCTCGATCCATGCCGCTTCTGTCAAACTGCTTTCCAAGAGCCTGCAGATACTGCCGGAGAAGTTCCACGGCCTGACAAACACGGATATCCGTTACCGCCAGAGATATGTAGACCTGATCATGAATCCGGAAGTAAAAGATACATTCATTAAACGTTCGAAAATTCTGAGCTCCATTAGAAGATACCTGGATACAGAAGGCTTCATGGAAGTGGAAACGCCGATGCTTGTAAGCAATGCCGGAGGCGCTGCGGCAAGGCCCTTCGAGACACATTTCAATGCACTGGATGAGGATTTCAAGCTCCGTATCTCTCTTGAACTGTACTTAAAGAGGCTGATCGTAGGCGGTATGGAACGTGTTTATGAAATTGGACGAGTCTTCCGCAATGAGGGACTTGATACAAGACACAATCCGGAATTTACGTTGATGGAGCTGTACCAGGCTTATACAGATTATCATGGCATGATGGATCTGACAGAGAATCTCTATCGTCATGTGGCACAGGAAGTCCTGGGCACAACAACAATCGTTTATAATGGTGTTAAGATGGATCTCGGCAAGCCGTTCGAGAGAATCACGATGATTGATGCCGTTAAAAAATACGCCGGTATCGATTTTAATGAGATTAAAACAACAGAAGAAGCAAAAGCACTTGCGAAAGAAAAGGGCATAGAGTTTGAAGACAGGCACAAAAAGGGGGATATCCTGAGCCTGTTCTTTGAGGAATTTGTAGAGGAGCATCTGGTGCAGCCGACATTTGTTATGGATCACCCGATTGAGATCTCACCTCTTACAAAGAAGAAACCGGAGAATCCGGACTATGTAGAAAGATTCGAATTCTTCATGAATGGCTGGGAGATGGCAAACGCATATTCCGAGCTGAATGACCCGATTGATCAGAGAGAAAGATTCAAAGCGCAGGAAGAACTGCTGGCACAGGGGGATGAGGAAGCTAATACGACGGATGAAGACTTCCTCAATGCGCTGGAGATCGGGATGCCTCCTACAGGAGGGATTGGATTCGGGATCGACAGGATGTGTATGCTGCTGACGGATTCGGCGGCTATACGTGATGTACTGCTGTTCCCGACAATGAAGACACTGGGTGGAAACGATGCCTCTAAGAAGGCAGAAAAAACAGAGGACAAACAGGAGGAAAAAACGGCTGAAAAGATTGATTTTTCTAATGTAACAATCGAGCCTCTGTTTGAAGAATTTGTGGATTTTGAGACATTTGCAAAGTCTGATTACAGAGCTGTAAAGGTAATATCCTGTGAAGCTGTACCGAAGAGCAAGAAGCTTCTGAAGTTCGTCCTGAATGACGGAACAGACAAAGAACGCGTGATTTTAAGCGGAATTCACGAATATTATGAGCCGGAAGAGCTGGTAGGAAAGACTTGTATCGCAATCACAAACCTGCCGCCAAGACCCATGATGGGAATTGATTCCTGCGGAATGTTAATCTCAGCAGTACACGAGGAAGATGGTCACGAAGGATTGAATTTACTGATGGTAGATGACAAAATTCCGGCAGGAGCGAAGCTGTACTAAAAGAAATAATTCCCCGTTTGGAAAAGGCTGAATATTGAACAAAATAAATGAAAGCACTCCTGAGAGTTAATCTGAGGAGTGCTTTTTTGTGATATAGGAAAATTCTCTGGAATTTCCTATATCATAAAAACCCTCCGAGAGGATGCACATGCCGCGATGCGACCGCCAGGAGACGCGAGTTTCGCAAGTCAAACCCTATTTTACTTAATAGCAAAAATGTTATATATTAAACAAATTATTCGAATAAATGTTAAAATAAGATCATTATTAATGAGAAAAAGCGAAAATTAAGTGAAATAAAACTAACAAATGTTATTGACAAAACAAAATAAGGGTGATATATTAACATTGTAACAAACAATATATTGAAAATGCGCATCAATATAATAGCAAGGAAAAGTGGATTATTAGGAGGATTTACAATGTTGACAGTGAACGAATTTGCAAAGCATTTAGACTTAGCATATCTGGCGCCGAATTTACAGAAGGAAGATATCATCGAGGCATGTAATATTGCTAAGAAGTATCATGTAAATGCGGTGAACGTGAACTCCTGCTGGGGAGAACTTGTTGTAGAAGAGTTAAAGGGAAGCGATGTTGGACCAAGCGCTGTCATTGGTTTTCCGTATGGCGCGATGTGCACAAAGGCAAAGTTATTTGAATTAGAAGAGATGGTAAAGCTTGGATGTACTGCATGCGATATGGTGGTGAACATCGGAGCTGTGAAAGATAAAAACTATGAACTTGTACGCCATGAGATCAGCGAGTTCGTAAGGATCTGCGGCGAGGGCTGCGATACAAAGCTGATCTTCGAAGTCGGATTTTTGACTGACGAAGAGATTGCAGAGCTGACAAGGATTTGCTGTGAGTGTGGCGTTACATATGTAAAGACGGCTACCGGATCACAGGCATTCCCGACTTTGGATCAGGTTAAGATCATGAAAGCGAATCTTTCCGGGAATACAAAGATTAAAGTTTCCGGGGTACCGAGAACATTTACCATGCCGGCAGTCCTTCACATGTTTGAACATATGGGTGTCAGCCTGGTAGGGACAAGAAGTGCAGGCAAGCTTGTCGAAGAATACAGCAAATATCTGGAAGAATTGAAATAGTGGAGGGTGTTATGCAGACAGTGAATTACAGTTTGGCCTCTCTCGTGGGAGGAGAGATTCAGATCGTATCAAATGATGAAGGCTATGTCAGAAGAGCGCTTCATCAGAATATCAGTCTTGAGGAATATGAATTCCTGCTGAAAAGAATACGTTATATTGGTGTAAGCGACAGGTTCAGGGATGTCATAGACTTATTCAAGGTTCCGGAAGGCGAGACGCCGGCCGGTTTCAAGATCGAATATAATATGAAAGAGAACCAGATATTGGAGATAGATTTGGTCCGGAATATATCGTATGATAAAAATGGATTAAAAAGACCGACCAAGTTCATTTATTCTGCAGATACAGCCAATCCGTATGAAGTCGAGCCGATCAAACACCTCATCGGGAACCTGACCTGCAATCCGGGGATTATCTACGACCTGTTCATCAATAATCCACAGGCAAATGTGGGGCATAAGTTTAAGACCAGGAACGAAGTCATGAGTGAGATCGCTGATATTCTCGGACCAGGTTGTGACATCAGTGTTGAGGTAAACAATCCATTTGCCGATTTTGAACAGATACTTGAGGAGGCAGAGGAATTCAGAGAGATGTTCTCGGATTACCGGATGGTACTCAAGATTCCCCATACAGGCCCGGTAAATGCAGACAATGTAGGCGAGCTGCTCGCAGGTGACAAGAAGCTTTCTACACGCTGGAATCAGGCTGCTACGAAGGATTATCTTTACGGGCACAACCTAGCGCTGAAGATGAAGGAACATGGGTTCAGAGTAAATTATACGTTGATGTTTGAACCTTGGCAGACGGGTATGGCATTGCAGGCAAAGCCATATTTTATCAATAGTTTTGTACGCCAGCGCTTTGGTGTTACAACTTATATTAATGGGCTTCTGAATGCATACCAGACTACATATGACGATAGATTTCTGCAGGCCCTGCGCAGCTTTATGATCGAATGGGATTTCCTCTCAAAGAATGACCAGGATGTGGATCTGCGTCTGGTTGAAAAGGTGGCAAGAGAGACAGTTGAATATAGAAAGATCAACGAACGCGAAGGATTCGACGGCATGGACGGCGTAAGGCATAACTTACGGATGCTTCGGAATTCTAATCTGGAGGACACCAGGCTGATCATCTGCAGTATCGAAGGTTCCAGAATGTATCCGGAGCTGGACAAACTGATGACAGAAGATGAGTTCAAAGATATGACGGACAGGATTGTAATTACGACAGAACCAAGTTACTTAGCACAAAATACATCGGCACCGCAAATTATTACATATCAGAGAAGATTCATGAACGCTGCGAATGGTGAGAAGTAGTTTATTGAAGAGGCACCAGGGGCAGACTCAGGCGCCTCTTTTTTGCCACTCCCGGCGTAAATACGCCACTATACAGCATCCGCTGCCTACGCCGGGAGGCAATAGTCAGGATTGCGTTAAAAAGCGAGCAGGAGGAGAGATGAAGAAAAGCCAGTATCTTATATTTGCGATTTTTGTGGGAATCCAGTCTTTTCTGCTTCAGCTGGTGGATCAGCTGATCGGTACGCATCTCGTATCCGGCGGCCACAGCGGATTTGTGTTTATAGCGTTTCAGGGCTGGGCGGTGTACTTTCTGCTGGGAAGCAGTGTGAAAGGAGCCGTAAAGGGGTTTTGCGGGTATATCCTGGGGATTCTATTTGCAGTGATTATGATTGGAATGTCGGCTGTTTTACCGGATCTGAAGCTTTTGACGGTACCGCTTGTGGCGCTGCTTGTGGTTCCCTTTATGATGTATTTTGAATTTGCCCCGTGGTGTATCAGTAATGTTGCCGTGTTCTTTGTCGGGGCGGGTGCCTTTTTCGGAATTAACAGCTATGTTGAAGGCATCAAGATGTGGCAGTCCGCAGGGATTGTACTTTTATACTGTACATTCGGGCTGCTGTCCGGCTGGATGAGCGTTTTGTTTCGGAAATGGCTGGAAGGTAAAATTTGCGGCGTATCTGTTCCTGATTCCGGGCAGATACTGGAAAAGAAAGGAATGAATGGGTAACAGTCCAGGCAAATCTGAACTGTTACATGGATGGAGGTGTATCAGGAACATGAGCAAGTTGGAAATGTTAACAAAGTTAAATGATATCTGCTTATTTGTAAAAGACTTTCAGGGAGCTCTTAAATTCTATACAGAAAAGTTCGGGTTCAAAGTTAAGAGACTACAGCCAGACCCGGAGCACGCCAATTACGCGGAATTTGAATTCCATGGGACGGCAGTGACGCTCTGGGATAAAAAGGGGCTCTGCGAAGTAGTGGATCATACCTATATTGATGGAGATGGACATCATTTTATGATGGCTGTGAAGGTTCCGGCTCTGCAGGATGTAGACGATATAGCGGAAGAATTGATTGGCAACGGGGTAAACTGCATCAAGGAACCGACTACCTACGGTTTTGGCTCCAGAGCGGCTTATTTTCAGGATTTTGAAGGAAATGTATGGGAAGTGTTTGCCTGGGAAGAAGGCAATGGCCCGGGTCTTCTGGATGAAGTGAAAGAATAGGAGGAAGCCATGCCAGGTTTTACAATTATCGTGCTGGACAGCGTAGGGGTCGGTGAGCTTCCGGATGCAGCAGAGTTCGGAGACACAGGAACCAATACGCTGAGGCATGTGGACGAGTACAGAGAAGGGCTGAATATCCCGAATCTAAAGCAGCTTGGGCTATACAATATCCAGGGCACAGGACTTACTGGGGTCAGAGCTCCCAAAGGGTGTTTCGGAAAAGCTGCAGAGCTGGGAAAGGCAAAGGATACAACGAATGGACATTTCGAGATTGCCGGACTGACAGTGAAGACGCCGTTCAAAGTATTTGGGGAATCCTTTCCGCCGCGGATTATCGAGGAGCTGGAGCGGCGGATTGGGACGAAGGTGATAGGGAATTATCCGGCGTCCGGTACCGAGATCATCAAAGTACTGGGAGATGAGCATGTAAAGACCGGGTATCCGATCGTTTACCTGTCTGCGGACAGCCTGATGCAGATTGCGATGCACGAAAGTATCATCCCTTTAGAGAGGCAGTATGAGATCTGCCGGATTGCCAGGATGCTCCTTACAGGGGATGACACGGTAAGCCGTGTGATCTGCAGGCCGTTTACGGGGGAAAGCGGCAGCTATTACCGCACGGAAAACAGGAAAGACTTTTCCGTAGACCCGCCGGGATATACAGTTTTGGATCTCCTGCACGAGAAAGGGAAAGAGGTGATCGGCGTCGGGAAGATTGAAGATATTTTCAACAGGCGCGGCCTGACAGAAATCAATCACACGAAGAATAACAGAGAAGGCATACAGGCTGCCCTGTCTTATCTGAAGACAGGATTTGACGGACTTTTATTTGTGAATCTGGTTGATTTTGACATGCTGTACGGACACCGCAATAACCCGCAGGGATATGCCGAGGCGCTGGAGTACTTCGATACATTTGTACCTGAGATGGCCAGTCTTCTGAAGGAAGACGATATTCTCCTGATCACGGCGGATCATGGGTGCGACCCGACGACGCCGGGAACAGACCATACAAGAGAGTATATTCCGATCGTCGTATACGGGAAGCGGCTGAAGGCAGGAATTAATATAGGAACCAGGAGTACATTTTCAGACATTGCGGCGACCGTTGCAGAATATTTTGGCTATGAGTTTGAGGCGGGTACCTCTTTTCTGAAGGAGATTGAAAGGGAAGGTAGGATATATGGATAGTTTTGAATTTATGTCACCGACAAAGTTTATTCTGGATAAGGATGCAGACCAGCTTTGCGGGCAGGAAGTTAAGAAGATATCTGATCAAGTGTTATTTGTCCATTACGGGGATGATTACATGTATAAGTCCGGGCTCCACGCAAGGATTATCAAGGCTCTGGAGGCGGCGCAGGTGACGTATTATGAGCTGCCCGGGGTAGAACCGAATCCAAAGGTCGGCCTTGTCCGGGCGGGTGCAGCGCTTTGTAAGGAGCATCAGATCGGCTGTGTGCTGGCAGTCGGGGGCGGCAGTGTCATTGATACGGCTAAGGCAGTTGCCCTGGGGGCAAAATATGACGGTGATGTGTGGGACTTTTACAGCAAGAAGGCCGTTCCGGTTGATGCGCTTCCTGTGGGCACGGTTATGACACTTCCGGCGACAGGAAGCGAAGGCAGTAACGGCAGCGTGCTGAATAATCCGGAGACAGGCGAGAGCGCGGATGTCATGGCAGATTTTTTAAGGCCGGCATTCACCTTAATGAATCCCGATCTGACACTGACGATACCGAAGAGACAGACCGTATTTGGCATTATCGATATGTTCTCCCATGTACTGGAGCGGTATTTTTCAAGTTCTGTGGATGTGCATCTGACAGACTATATGTGCGAAGGTGTTATGAAGGCAATCTTAGTCAATGCCAGGGCGTTGATGGAGAACCTGGATGATTACAATGCGAGGGCTGAGTTCATGTGGACGGCTATTGTAGCACACAACGGGCTTCTTGCAGCCGGAAGGAATCAGGACTGGGCGACGCATACGATCGGCGCACAGCTGAGCGCGCAGTATAATGCGGTACATGGCTCGACCCTTTCCGTGTTATTTCCATGTTGGGCGAAGTACGTATACAAAGAGAATCTTCCGAGATTCGTACAGTTTGCGAACCGCGTGTTTGACGTTGAGATAGATTTCTATGACCAGGAGAAGACCGCTTTGGAGGGAATACGAAGATTGAAGGAATTTTTCCAGTCTATGGGCGCTCCCGTGACATTAAAGGAAATCGGAGTCGAGAGCGATGAGAAGTTCCGGAAGATGGCAGAAGACGCATGCAGGTTCGGCAATATCGGTGGTTTGAAGGCTCTGAATGCCGATGATGTAGAAGTGATTTACAAAATGGCACAGTAAGGTGGGTATATGAAGTATGAAATAGGTATCAGCGGGGCAGTCATCGTCTCGGCACACAACCGGTACCGGCCGTTTATCGGTTCGGTAGGCGTGTCCGGGGACCGGATTGCGGCCGTTATGGAAGGAAAACTAAAAAAGGAAGACTGTGAGGTCTGGCTGGATGCCGATGGAAAGATCCTGATGCCCGGACTTGTCAACGGGCACTGCCACGGGGACATGACACTGGCGCGCGGGCTGGGGGATGATTTGACTTTGCTGGAACAAAACCATAAGTTTGCTGATACCGGGTGGTTTTATACCCTGATTGACGACGAGGACAGGTTCTATTCCCGGCAGCTAACCTATTGTGAGGCGCTGCTTTCCGGTACCACATTTATAATGGAAAATATGTACTGGGGGCTGGGAGAAGACTCTGTCCGGGCGATGAAGGAGGTTGGTATCAGAGGCGCTCTGGCGGAGGACGTCCGGGTAGATTTTCAGAGACCGGATGCATTTATATCAGAACAATTTCTTACAGAGTTTATCAGAGTGTGCAGAGAGAATGGTTTGGTTCCTGTACTGGGTGGGATTTCGGAAGAGGATTACGATACGGAGAGGCTGAAAAGGATTCAGGCAATCGCAGAGCGGCATAAGATATTGCTTACCTGCCATTTAGCGGAGAATACATGGCGGCAGGATATTGTAAAAAAGAAGTACCATGTGCCGGCGATTGCATATCTGCATCAGAACCGGCTACTGAATCCGGGCGTCATCGGCTCCCACGTAGTATACGCCTCCGAAGACGAGGTGCAGCAGCTTGCACAGACGGATACAAAAGTTGTGAATACGCCGCTGTGCGAGATGAAGATCCAGGACGGCATCGCGCCAATCCCAGAGATGGTTAAGCAGGGAGTTACTGTATGCCTGGGGACAGACGGGGCTATGTGGAACAACTCCAACGACATTTTCCGGGAAATGAAAGGGATGTCGCTGCTCCATACGATCCATAAAGGAATCCGCAGTTTGAAGAAGACGGATATTCTGGATATGGCGACAATCAACGGGGCGAAGTGTTTTGGACTGGAAAACGACTATGGAACTATCGAAGCAGGGAAGAAGGCAGATTTTATTCTAATCGAGACAAGAGCTCCCCATATGCAGCCGATGCTTTTGGGGGAAATGGAGACGGTAACATCCGCTCTTATCTATAATGCAACAGGCCGTGACGTAACGGATGTTTTTGTGGACGGAAGGCAGGTAGTAGCGGATCGTGTATTGCAGACAATAGACGTAAAGGATGTCATGGAAAAAGTGCAGAAAGTTTCGGAAAAAATAGGAAGGGCACTTTCTTCATAGAAAAAAGAAAAGGAAGGAACATATTATGAAAAAACGAGTATTGGCAGTTATGCTGGCAGCAGTGATGGTGGTTGGACTAGTGGCAGGATGCGGAAAGAAAAACGAACCTGCGGCCGCAGATGGGAAAGAGGATGGAGGAGAGAAGCAGTTAAAGGTTGCGCTTGTTGTAAACCAGAAGTTCGGAGATAAGGCTTCCATGGATGACCTTGCAAAAGGCGCGGATCAGGCGGCGGAAGATTTTGGGGTTGAGATTAAAAAGCTGGAGTCTGCTGAGGCTTCTAAATTTGAGGAAGATGTGCGGGCAATGTCCAAGGCCGGATATGACTTGATCGTAACCACATACGGTTACATGACAGACGCTACAAAGCTTGTTTCAAAGGAATATCCGGATACCAAGTATGCGGCAATCTTCCAGACTATCAATGACGGCAGTGATAAGTATGAAAATGTATGGGATACGGAGTTCCACGGCGAAGGAGCGTTCTACCTTGGCGGCTATATTGCCGGAAAATTGACAAAAGCAAATCATGTAGGTTTTGTTGTAGGCGCGGAGGAGCCAACGCCGAATGCGGAAGGCAACGGTTTTATGATGGGCGTGAAGGCGGCCAATCCGGATGCCACTGTTGAATTTTCTTATGTTGGAAGCTATGAAGATCCGGCAAAAGCAAAAGAAGTAACAAGTGCTATGATCTCAAAAGGCTGCGATGTCATTCAGACAGACTCAGGCGCTTCTAATGCAGGCGTGGTTGAGGCATGTAAAGAGGCCGGTATCCTGTGTGCAGGTGAGATCAGCGATTACTATGACACATACGATGGCTTTTATGGTATTGAAGGCATTGGATTTGGCGACACCGTATATAAAGCAATCGAAATGCTGCAGAATGGAGAATATCCTGGCGGAGAGCACGGAATCCGTGACCTGACAAACGGTGGTTACTTTATGGACTGGGATTCCTTCAACAGATTTGCAGACAGTAACGACGAGTATAAAGATGTGATGAAAGCAGCGATTGAAGAAGCACAGAAACTGGAAGAACAGATTAAGGACGGTTCCTTAAAAGTTCCATTTAATACAGACGTGCCGAACTGGGAAAAAATCAAATCTTCAGCAGAATAAATTAAAAACGGCAGAGGCTGCCCCTCAAGCTGCAGTAACAGGCAGCTTAAACAGGGCAGCTTCTGTAAGATAAGAAAATAAACGAAGCATTGTTAAAGGAGAGTCAATGATTATGGAAGAAAACATGAACAAAGCATCCGCACCAAAGGCAGAAAACGAGGGGGTATATCATCTCCAGCTGAAACCAGGGGATGTCCCGCCGTACGTGATCCTGCCGGGCGCTCCGGAGAGAACCTTAAAAATTGCAAAAAACTGGGAGGATGTGAAGGAAGTCGCATCCTATCGGGAATATAAAACAGTTACAGGAAAATATAAAGGGATGGATATGGCATGTACCTCCACAGGCATCGGCGGGCCAAGCTCCGAGATCTGCCTTCACGAGCTGAACACATTGGGCGTGCATACCTGCATCCGCGTGGGGACGACGGGCTGTATTGTACCGCAGTTCGATCTGGGGGATCTGATCATCCCGGTTGCCTGTGTCAGAAAAGACGGAACCTCTGCCACTTATGTAGAGCCCGAATTTCCGGCGTTTGCAAATACCTATGTGGTCATGGCCCTCATGGAGGCATGTGAGCGCCTGGGCTTTCGTTACGGACTGGGCCTGGATTACACGGTCGGCTCTTTTTACATTGGGCAGGGACGCCCCCTGAATGAGGATGGAAGCGGATACTGGCCTTCCTTTGCAGAAAAGATCATCCCGGATCTGCAGACTGCCGGCGTGACGAATATTGAGATGGAGACTTCCGGACAGTATGTTGTTGGTTATCTGCACGAAATGAGGATGGGAGCGATTCTTTCCGTAATTTCCAACAGAGTACTAGACCGCTGGGGCGACAATGGCGGGGAAGAAAAGGCCTGTCTGGCTGCGGCTGAAGCCATGAAAATACTTAAAGAGTGGGATGAAACAGGCGAAGTTAAACTGAGCGTAAAGAAAAATCAGGTATAGGTACGGAAAGACCGCTTATATAGCGGATGAGTAGAAAAGGCAACGGCTCAGACCTGCCTGAACTGTTGCCAGAAAAGGAAGGATAATATGGCAGTAGCGGTTGAAATGTTGAATATATCGAAATTCTTCCCCGGCGTTGTGGCGAATGATAATGTATCTTTAAGCGTGAATGAGGGGGAGATACTAGGACTGATCGGTGAGAATGGCGCCGGTAAATCGACGATGATGAATATGCTGTATGGGATGATGGAGCCGGATCTTGGCGTAATCAAGCTGTCCGGGAAGGAAGTCCGGATCCAGTCTCCAAATATGGCAATTAAACTGGGGATTGGAATGGTACATCAGCATTTCATGCTGATGCCCAATTTAAGTGTTCTACAGAATATTATTTTAGGAAAGACACCAACTAAAAATGGGTTGATTGATACAAAAGAGGCAAAAGAAAAGATCCAGAAGATTATGGACACCTATGATCTCCCTGTAAATCTGGACGAGAAGATATACCAGCTGTCCGTCGGAGAAAAGCAGAGAGTGGAGATTATCAAGGCGCTGTACAGGGAGGCCAGAATCTTGATTCTGGATGAACCGACTGCCGTTTTGACGCCCACGGAGACGGACAAGCTTCTGGAGGTACTGCGGCTTTTGAAATCAAAAGGCTGTGCGATCATATTTATTACACACAAGCTCCGTGAGGTCATGGCAATCACCGACAAAATTGTAGTTATGAGAAAAGGCCTTGTAACAGGAACTCTGGACACCTCTGAGGCAAATACGGAGGGACTTTCCGATATGATGGTCGGAAGAAAAGTAAACCTGGAGATTGAACGGCAGGGGTACCGGCCGGGGGAAAAAGTACTGGAGGTCAAAGATATAAGGGCCTTAAACCAGAGAGGGCTTCCGGCCTTGAACGGGATCAGCTTCCACGTTTCCAGGGGCGAGGTTGTAGGCATCGCAGGAGTAGAAGGCAATGGGCAGACCGAGTTGATTGAGGTTGTCTCAGGCATGCTAAGGCCCACGGGCGGCCAGGTAATCTTTGAGGGAAAAGATGTGACGGCGCAGAATGTACGTCAGAGAAGAGAAGGCGGAATGTCCCATATCCCGGAGGACCGGCTGAAGATGGGCAGCGCGGTCAACTGTACCATCCGAGACAATCTGATCCTAAACAGGTACTATCAGAAGCCATACTGCAAGGGCGGTATTCTGGACAATAAAAAGCTTCATGATTTGTCGGAGGATCTGTGCAAAAACTTTGATGTTAAGACACCGGATTCCGATTATAAACTGGGGACGCTTTCCGGCGGAAATATGCAGAAAGTGATCTTTGCGCGAGAGATGGAGGCAGACCCTGATCTGCTGATAGCGGCGCAGCCCACCCGCGGGGTGGATATCGGCGCCATCGAATCCATCCATCATAAAATCATTGAAGTGCGGGATTCTAACCGGGGCGTGCTGTTGGTCAGCGCGGAATTAGACGAGATACTTTCTCTGTCAGACCGCATCCTGGTTATGTACGAAGGAGAGATTATGGCTGAATTCAAACGTGGAGAAGCTGATGAGCGTACCATTGCAGCCTATATGACAGGAGCAAAGAGACAAGGCGGTGATGACGATGAAAAATAAAGAAAACAACAGAATATTATCTACACTTGGCGTTGTAGGAAAACAGATCAGCCTGATCGTCATTGCGCTGATTCTGGCAACCATCTTCCTGGCGGTTTCCGGTTACGAGCCATTGGCGATCGTAAACGGAATTTTCGACGGGCTGACCATGGATATCGCCGGTACGATCCGCTGGGCAACGCCCCTGATTCTTGCCGGTCTCGCAATCTGCGTCACTTACAAAGCAGAGGTTTTCAATCTGGGTGTGGACGGACAGCTCTATATGGGGGCTGCGGCAGCAACGGCGGTAGCCGTAAATATTCCGGAATCAATGAATCATTTGGCGGCGCTGGTGCTTATCTTCCTCTCTGCCATGCTGGCAGGAGCGCTGTTTGCAATGATACCTGCTCTGATGAAGGTGTTCCTGGACACAAACGAGGTTGTATCGACACTGCTTTTAAACTTTATTGCAGTATTATTTGTGGAATATCTGGTAACGGGCCCGCTGCGTGACCCGGAGGCGGGGACGAACCTCAATGCCAGCGCTATTTTGAATGAAAATACCTGGCTTCCGCGTATTTCGTACTTCGAACCTTCCTCTGCAAACATCGGATTTTACATAGCCGTCATAGTCATGATTATATTAACATTTATTTTCTTCAGGACGGCCTTTGGTCATGAAATTAAAGTGGTTGGCTCTAATCCGGTTCTGGCGAAATATGCCGGAATGAAGCCAAAGAAGACGATCCTTCAGGTCATGGCGATGAGCGGTGCAATCGCGGGGGTTGTCGGGGCGGTTGAGGTGACAGCGGTACAGCACAGGCTTTTGGCAGGCTTTAATCCTGATTTTGGCTTTGACGGAATCGTAGTATCCCTGCTGGCAAATAACAATCCAATCGGTGTATTGTTCTCCGGTATTTTCTTCGGCGCCCTGAAGAACGGCGGAATTAATATGGAACGTATCACAGATGTGCCGTCGGCGGTAACAGATATAGTAACGGCAATTATATTTATTACAATCAGTGCAAAGTTCCTGCTTCCGAAGTTAAAGAAAAAATTAGCGAAAAAGACACCGGCAAGTGAAGGAGGTAAATAGGATGAATTTAGCAGTTATTTCTGATACATTGGCATCTATGATACGTATTGCCACTCCTTTGATGCTGATGGCCTTAGGGGGGCTTCTGTGCCAGCGGGCAGGTGTTTTCAATATTGCGCTGGAGGGCTTCTCACTGGTAGGTGCATTTGCCGCCATAGCGGTTGTCCAGTTTACAGGCGGAAGTGTATGGGCAGGCCTGGTGGGTGCGATGCTGATCGGCGCTTTGTACAGCGCCTTGTTCGCCCTGTTTGTTACAAGGTTCAAGGCCGATAACATTATTGCCAGTATTGCTATGAACATGCTAGGGGCCGGACTGACCTCGTATCTCTTACGCGCGATGTTTGGAGTGCAGGGAGCTTACACACCGGATAAGATCGGTAAGCTGGAGATGATACAAATTCCTGTTATTAAGAATATTCCGATCCTGAGCTGCATCAGCGGGCAGAGTATCGTGACTTATTTTGCCATACTGCTAATCGTTGTGATCTATATTATATTATTTAAGACAAAGATGGGATTAAGTATCTGCGCGGTTGGGGAGTCCGAGATTGCAGCGAAGACCGCAGGCATCAAGCCGGCGGTTGTAAAATGGCAGGTCATTCTGATCTCAGGAGCATTGTCAGGGCTTGCGGGTGCGTATCTGTCCACGATTTCTGTTTCCCAGTTCTCGGAAGATATGATCCAGGGGAGAGGATTTAATGCCTTTACGGCACTTGTATTCGGAAATGCACATCCGATATTCTCTTCACTGGTAACACTGCTCTTCGGGCTTGCAGATGCAATCGGAATTAGAATTGAGCTGATGGGAATGAATATTTCACCTTCTATCATCAAGATGTTCCCATTCATTTTCGCGATTCTTGCATTGGCAATCAGCTCTTATACGACAAAGCTGAAGGTAAAAGGCGTGATTGGTCATAAAAAGAAAAAGGAGAAAACAGCATGATTAAGCAAATAGAGAACTTAGCAGTGAATGCAATCCGGGTTCTGTCTGCGGATATGGTGCAGAAAGCAAATTCCGGGCATCCGGGGCTGCCTTTGGGCGCCGCCCCGATTGCATACGAAGTATGGGCGCATCAGATGTCCCATAATCCGGCGGATCCGAAATGGATCAACCGAGACAGGTTTATCCTGTCAGCGGGGCATGGCTCTTCCATGTTATATTCCCTTCTGCATTTATTTGGATATGGGGATCTTGGAACCGATGATCTGAAAAACTTCCGGCAGTTAGGTTCCCTGACCCCCGGACATCCCGAATACGGGCATACAGTCGGCGTAGAAGCAACGACAGGACCGCTTGGAGCAGGGCTTGGCATGGCGGTGGGGATGGCCATGGCGGAAAAGCACCTGGCTGCGGTGTTCAACAGAGAGGGATATCCCGTCTTTGACCATTACACATTTGCGCTTTGCGGAGACGGCTGCCTGATGGAGGGAATCTCCTCGGAAGTTATGTCTCTGGCGGGTACCTGGGGGCTTGGAAAATTGATTGTCCTATATGACTCCAATTCCATCACAATCGAAGGAAATACGGATCTTGCATTTACCGAGGATGTGGAGAAGCGGTTCGAGGCCTTTGGCTTCCAGGTTCTTTCCGTGGAGGACGGGAATGATCCGGTGGCAATCGGAAAGGCAATTGAGCAGGCTAAGTCGGAAAAAGAGCGTCCTTCCTTTATCAGAATAACGACCAGGATCGGGCATGGAGTACCGGCAAAAGAAGGCAAAGCCAGTGCGCATGGAGAGCCGCTGGGCGAGGAAAATGTCAAAATACTGAGGGAGTCACTGGGCTGGCCTCTGGAGGAAGCATTTGCGGTGCCGGAGGAAATTTACGAACATTACCGGTCGCTGGCGCGTGCAGGCGCAGGAAAACAATATTTCTGGCAGCAGATGTTTGAGGAATATGGCAGTAAATACCCGGAACTGAAGGCAATGCTGGAAACATATTATGACTTTGATGCAGCATCCGGTCTTATTGACGATGAAGCGTTCTGGGCAAAAAATGGAAAAGCAGAGGCAACGAGGAGTATTTCAGGCAAGGTGCTGAATGCTGTCAAAGATCTGCTTCCGAACCTGATCGGCGGTTCCGCCGATTTAGGACCGTCGAATAAGACCGTTATGAATGGAGAAGCAGATTTTTCCGCCGAATGTCCTGTGGGCAGGAATCTTCATTACGGCGTCAGGGAACTTGGGATGACGGCCGTGGCCAATGGAATACTCCTGCATGGCGGACTGCGCACTTACGCGGCGACCTTTTTTGTATTTGTGGATTATATGAAGCCGATGCTTCGCCTTTCTTCTCTGATGGGGCTGCCGTTGATTTCGGTATTGACCCACGACAGCATCGGAGTCGGGGAAGACGGGCCTACCCACGAACCGGTGGAGCAGCTCACCATGCTCAGGTCCCTTCCGAACATGCATGTGTTCAGGCCCGCGGATGAAGTCGAGACAAAGGCGGCCTGGTATTCGGCGCTGACGTCCGCACATACACCGACCTGCCTGGTGCTCTCCAGACAGAACCTTCCTGTGCTTGCACAGACAAGCAGGGACGCGCTGCGCGGGGGATATATCCTTAAGAAGGAATCCGGTGAGGCAATCGATATGATATTCATGGCTACAGGTTCAGAAGTCAGCGTTGCCCTGGAGGCAGCCGGCATGCTGGAGCAGGACGGTATATCAGTCAGGGTAGTAAGTATGCCGTGCATGGATCTGTTCGCGGAACAGGATGAGGCATATCAGGAAGAGATACTTCCGAAAAGCGTTGCAAGGCGCGTTGCCATCGAAGCCGGCAGCAGCATATCATGGGGAAAATACGCCGGTATGGACGGATGTTATGTGACAATGGATGAATTCGGTGCATCGGCGCCGGCGGGGCAATTATTCGAAAAATATGGATTTACAGCCAACGCTGTGGTAAACTGTGTACGGAAAAAGTTTCCGCAAGTTTAGATTTCATGATATAATGTACGCAGAGCGTACATTATATCATTGCGCATTTGGCAGTTTCTGCAAAACCGCAGAAAGCTGCTGCGCATCCGCCTGAGGCATCGTGTCCGTTTGCGGTCATGATATAATAAACAACATGGTGGGACACATTTTCAGTGGGGAATTTGTAGAGTGAGAGGTATTTCTTTTGAGTAAAAAAGAGGATAGATTAAACCGGTTAATTGAAATATTGAAAAGGCAGAATGGCGCTACGATCCGTGATCTGGCACAGATGCTGGATGTATCTGAGATGACCGTGCGCAGGGATTTGGATGCACTGAAGGCAAAGAATGTGATACTGGACATTCCGGGTGCAGCGGTCCTGAATACCCAATATACGTATGAAGGGGAAGACGATGCATATCAACTCTCTATGGCAACCCGCTCGCATGCAAAGGAGAAGGAGCGGATTGGAAAGTTTGCCGCTTCCTTAATTCAGCAGGATGACTGTGTGATCATTGATAATGGATCTACAGTGGAATATCTTGCGGATAGTATTGCAAAGGACATGAAAGTAACGGTCTTTACCTGTAACCTGAATATCTTGAATAAGATTTGCAGTAACCCCAATATTTCTATAATTTTTGGCGGCGGCTATTATCATCCGGATACGACCTTGTTTGAATCAGCGGAAAATATCACGTTGATCAAAAATATCAGAGCCACAAAGGTTTTTGCATCGGCTGCCGGGGTTCATGATACCATGGGTGTTACCTGCATGAATAATTATGAGCTGGAGATCAAACAGACCATTATCCAGTCGGGGGCAGAGAAGATCCTGCTGGTAGACTCCAGCAAGTTCGGGATGATTAAGCCCTGCTTCGTAACAGAGCTGGACATCTTTGACAGGATCATTACAGACAAGAATATCTCAGAAGAATGGATACAACTGATCCAGGAGAAAGGGATAGAATTGGATATGGTGTAACGGGAACGGACAGGCACTTCTTTTATGGGGAGGTGCCTGTTTTTGTATTTTAAAAACAGACATTCCCAGTATAATGCATTGCCCATCCGTACCTTAGGCTATAATCCGTTATTAACCAGCTCCATCGCAATCCTTTCCCATGTAATTAAATGATCCAGACGATGTCCCACCGTGCTGATATCTTTTAATAAGATTTCAGCCGGGCAGTGGTTGCGTTCACAGGCCCGTAGTATTTCGGATAGCTCAGACCGAATTAAATCTGGGTTGGAAGCGGCGGAGACAACATTCGTGGGTGAAGGCTTAGCCGACAGTACATAATCCCTGCCAATCTTCTCCGCAGCCGCATTCACATCGGCCCAGGGTGAAATAGAGATTTTCCTCAGATTCGGAATCTGGCGGAGAAGCTCTATTTTTGTGTCCAGAGGTTCACAGCATCCATAGTATACAAATCCGAAGGGGGCAAGCGCCTCTTTGGCATACTGTATTTCAAATTCATCATGCATCTGTGGAGAGACATTTGAAAATATCTGAGCCAGGCCACGCCCCCATACGTTACCGGCGGTAATGTGCTCATAATCCCCGATTCCATCACGGAGTGTCTTGGATGCGGCGCAGGAACAGTGCACATAGGCGCTGTCAGGATTTAACAGATTTAAGTCCTCGTATTGGCGTATTGTTTCTGTGAAGATATCAGTTAACCGGCTTACTAAAGCGTGCATGAATTCCGGTTCATCTATAAGATTATATAACAGCGTATCGATATCCATGTACTGTGCAATAATGTCCCAGGTGATCAGTCCAAGCATGTAGCCGGTGTCAGATCCGGTGATTTTGACCGGTATAATATCCCCCACAGCCTCCGCTATTTTATAAAAAATACGGAGTGTTTTTTCTTGATCATATCTGATCACCGGTGGATGGAGCCTGTCTATATCATGCATATCTCGTATTTGTTCCTTGTATTTATGGGAGACGATATCGTTGTCAGGATCGCTGGAGAGTCTTTCCTCCTGAACGGTCAGGCCCATGCCGGTTGAATGAATCTTTTTTTCAACGGACAGATAGGGCTTCACCAACATATCAGCAGGGAAATGTTTCCACTGAAACAGCGTTTTTCTCAGTTCATCTTCAAGCATTCTGAAATCCTCATCCTGACACAAAAGCGTCAGCGAACCGTCGTAGTTTAACTCACTCCAGGGAAGTTCATTCATTAATACAATAGGGCGCTCTGGATGCAGATCATTCACGGATGCATGAAGTTCATACATATCTTTTTGGTGGTCTGAAAAAGCAATCTGTGCGTACTGAGCTGCAGGGTACGCAGAATTTTTACATCATTTACCATGGGGTACCTCCTGCCTGAAATTATTATACAATTAAATATGAGTGTGGTATTATGTTAATAAATTATTTGGGATTATACCAGAAGCATAGTTGCTTAAAATTTGTCATTTCTTGCAGGAGGGAAGATATTGAAGAACAAATATTATCATTTCAGCTACTTTAAAAGTGTATCTGCCGCAGCAGAAAAATGTCTTCTCGTTTCAGATGCTATGCTTATACCGCCGACAGTGAGTTTCTAATTGACAGGAAGATTTTTAAAAATAATCTGGTGATGTATGTTCTGGAAGGACTGCTCTGGGTGGAACAGTATGGAAAGAAGTATGCTTTGGAGCCTGGACAGGGAGTTATGATGCGTCTGACAGATGCGCACAAGTATTACACCGATCTGGAGAAAACGGCACATATTTTATGGTTTCATTTTCGGGGTGCGGGCACGGAACAGCTCCTGGAGCAGCTGTATCAGGAGAGAAAACTGCCCTTTATCTTTCATGACGATGGCCTGGAAGATGATTTTTATAAGGCTTTTGCCATAGTACAGGAAGATACTGACAAGAAAGAATCTGAACTGGCAGGACATCTATATGGCATGCTTATGAGAATACTTTCAATCTACTCATTCCAGGAAGATCATATGGACAATATGCCCGTGGAAATCCAAGAAATCATACGTTACATGGAGTCACGATTATGTGATCATTTAGACCTGGATGCAATCAGCAGGCAGGCCGGGATGGGAAAGTATCATTTCTGCAGATTCTTTAAAAAATATTGCGGAATTGCTCCGATCGAATACTATAACAGCAGAAGAATGGAATTGGCATGCTGTCTCTTAAATGATCCCCAGAAAAAGATAGAGGAAATATCAGAGCAGCTGGGATATCTGGATATCAGTTCGTTTAGTAAATATTTTAAAAATTATTTTGGGATTTCACCATCTGCATACCGCAGGCTCTAGAGCGGGCAGCCGCATACCTGAATATTCATACACACTCCGGGAGGAATAGAATGCGCAAAAGATTATATAAAAGACTGTTAGATGCTAAATTAGAAACCAAATTATGTGCTGTCTTTCTTGTTATATTTTTGATGTCCATGACTTGTATACTGGTTCTTTCCAGTATTCTGATCCGTGCCGAATCAATCAAAAACAGCAGCCAGAAGACAGAGCAGATTCTAAAAGAGGCAAAGAGGAACCTGGATTATATTATCCTGGATATGGAGAACATGTCCAGATTTATTATCAGTGAATCGACTGCACAGACCATGCTTTTGGAAGGAAAAGGAACTGCGGCCTATGAGGCCAATAGCAATCAAATGCGGGAGATTCTGGCAAACCTGGCGTCATACAAACCGTATATAGAATCCATCGGATTATACAATTTAGACGGAGATGGGATATCCATCGGCTTTGGTCCTGCCCTGACCCGGGATTATCGGATGCTGGAGAATCAGGGATGGCTTCAGGAGGTATTTGAGGCAAAAGGCATGTACTGCTGGGAGTGGGCTAAGTTTGAAGATCTCTCCCTGGAAAAGAATTTCGAACGTTTAATACTGACCAGAGTAGTAAACCGGCAGATGTCACAGAAGCCTGCAGGAATTCTGACGCTTACCCTGAATCAATCCTATCTGGAGAACATGCTGTCGCAGATCTATCTTGGCAATCAGACCGCATTGACTCTGACAACCCCGGATAAGGAGATTATATTCAGCACCGAAGAAGAAAGGACAGGTGTGGTATCGGAAGTATTTGCGCATAAGAACGACAATACATTTATCATTAGAGAGGGGCTTACGGAAAGCCTGCTTCACTATGAAATAGCCGACGATGCAGGATGGATTCTATACAGTAAGACTCCGATGAAAGAAATCAACAGAGATTTCCTGATCAATCTTCAGGTAATTATCTTCGCGGCAGTCCTTACGATTGCGTTGGCTTTTTACTTTTATAAAAGATTCGCAAAAACCATTACAAAACCGATCTCTGATGTTATGCATGCTATGCGCAGGATGGAATGCGCTAATTTTAAAGAGCAGATTCCGGTGGACAGGGAGGATGAAATCGGGACACTGGTGAAATCGTTTAATAGCATGACCAGCCAGATTAACATACTGGTAAATGAGGTCTATAAAGAGAAGCTTCATTCCAAACAGGCAGAACTGGAAAGCCTGCAGGCCCAGATAAACCCCCATTTTCTATACAACACTCTGGAATGTATCAACTGGAAAGCTCTTGCCCATGGGGAAAAAGAAATCAGCGAGATGATTCTCGCGCTATCCGAAATGTTCCGTTTTAATCTAAGCGGGAAAACAAAAGAAACGTCCCTGTCGGAAGAAATCCAGAATATAAGAAATTATCTGCTCCTCCAGAAAAAAAGGTTTCAGGATAAACTGGACTTTTTTATTGATATTCCGGATGAACTCTTGGAGACACGTGTTTTAAAATTTACACTGCAGCCGCTTGTAGAAAACAGCATCCATCACGGAGTCGGTAATATCGAAGGCAATGGTAGGGTCTATATTATAGGCGAGGATTACGATGAGGAAGTCCGGCTCTATGTCATAGATAATGGAAATGGCATCGACGAAGAACTGATAAAGAGAATTCTAAATGGGGAGGAGCGTGGTTCTCAGACAAGAGGGCACGGAAAAGGTGTCTTTAATGTAAACGAGCGGATAAAGCTGCATTTTGGGGAAGAGTACGGCCTTACTTATGAGAATATAAAAACAGGCGGGACGAGAGTTACGGTTCGTATACCAAAGAAAGGAGAGGGATGTAATGCTGAGCGTATTGATCGTTGATGATGAGCCAGCCGCTATAGATGCGATGGTTCAGACTGTCAAATGGGAAGAAATAAACTTATCGGTCTGTGCCCGGGCCTATAATGGGAAGGAAGGACTGGAAAAATTCAGAGAACTGCATCCGGATATTGTACTCACAGACGTCAAAATGCCGCTGATGGACGGAATCGAAATGTCCAGGCAGATAAAGGCAGAAAGTCCGGACACTATGATTATCCTTGTCAGCGGATATAACGAATTCGAATATGTACAAAGTGCATTGCAGTTCGGAGCAATTGAATATCTGCTGAAGCCTACAGATCCGGACAAGCTGCATCAGGTATTGTGCAAAGCTGCTGGTCATATTTCGCGAAAAAAAATGTGGGAACAGGAATATGAAAGAATGCAGAGGCTGGCTGAAGAGATGAAGCCGGTTGGCAGAAACCAGTTTTTTAACGACCTCATTACCTATAGAATGAAAGAGGAAGAGATATGGGAGCGGGTCGAATATTATGAACTCCATTTAGAAAGAAAGCCCTATTATCTGGTAAAATTCCTGGCTGACAGGCTGGAAGCAGCAGACGGAGAGTACGGGAATCTGGAGATTATCAGGCAGTATCAGCATTTCATGATTCTGGATCAGTTTCAGACAATAGGAAAAATCGAAGTTTTCCTGAATCATGGTATCTGGTATGCCATCCTGCAGGATGTCGATGATGTGGAGGTCTTGGAAAACACATCCCAGCAACTGTCCGCAGAGTATGCAGAGAATATGGGCGCCGTTTTGCACATAGCGCTGAGTGCGCAGCATCATTTGCTGGAAGATGCGGGGCAGGCAAAAGAGGAATGCGAGGTGGCAGCCCAATATCTCCTGGCCAATACCGGGGAGACCTTCGCATTATACGATGGAATTGCTGCAATACCCATTAAGCATTCCCAGATTGAGTACCGGTCATTGGAAAATCTATATCTGAAGCTCCATCTGATGCTGGAAGAAGAAGTGATAACCGCACTGGAAGATATGTTTCGGGAGTTAGAGCGCAGAAATGCCGTCTACGCGTTGTATCAGAGTATATGTATCCAGGTACTGCTGGAACTTTACAGTATGGCATCCCAATTTCATAAATGTGAGTTAGAAAAAAAGATTCTGCAGAGGCTGGCGGAAATAAACCAGAGCGATTCATGCAGCCTTTTGTGTGAAAAAATGAAAAACATCATCGCCCAGGCACTGGCAGAGTTTAAAACAGAAAGTGATAAAAGCAGCAGCCGGGCTGTAAAAGATGCAATAGAATACGTAGAGGAGCACCTCGGAGAAAAGATATCTCTACAAGAGGTCGCCGACTATGTTAATTTGAGTAAGAATTATTTTTGTAATCTCTTTAAAAAAGAGAAAAAGGAAACCTTTGTGAACTACCTTACCAGAATGAGGATGAACAAGGCAAAATATTATTTGAAGAACTCGGATTTCAAAGTGTTTGAGATCGCAGAGCTGGTGGGGTATGAAGATTATATCTACTTTGCTCAGATGTTTAAAAAGGCCGTGGGGATATCGGCGGGGGAATATAGGGCGGTGTATCGGGATTTAGCGACGAGCTTTAGCCTCGGCGCGGATGGGGGCGCTCCATAAAGGGATAGCCGAAAACCTCCCGGAGAACATCCATGTCCTTTCAAAAACGCGGCCGCGGACCTAAGAAATTCTAGCGGGAAACAGCCCTGAAAATGGAA
>BAIF02000023.1 GCA_000509105.1 Clostridiales bacterium VE202-21
TATGGCAATGGATATATATCGTGGGCAATACGCAATTATGGAGGGTATAGCGAGGCAAATGCAATGCAGTTTTCTCAGGAACAGGCAGCATCCCACGGCTGGGCAGGATATGGAGATCCAGAGTATGTAACCCATGTACTTCGATATTATTCCAGTGGGAACTTATTTGCCGGATTGTTTGGAAATGAACAGATTGTAACGGTTGCTAAAGCACAGCTTGGAAGTGAAGGTGGGCAGAAGTTCTGGTCGTGGTATGGATTCGGTAAGAGGGAAGAGTGGTGCGCCTGTTTTGTCAGCTGGTGCGCGGATCAGAGCGGTCTGATAGCGTCTGGAAGTGTGCCGAAATTTTCCTACTGTCCTACAGGCGTTGAGTGGTTTAAAGGTCAAGGGTGCTGGAAGGACGGGGGGAGCTATACACCGGTTGCCGGAACGGTTATCTTTTTTGACTGGCCTAAGAAAGGCGTTCGGGATGGAGTGAGTGATCATGTCGGAATCGTTGAAAAATGTGAGGATGGGATTGTTTATACGATAGAGGGAAATTCTAGTGATGAGGTAAAGCAACGGAGTTATCCGGTTGGAGCAGATGACATCATGGGATATGGGGTGCTATAAACTCAAGGGGGCATTTAAAGTGTGTAAATAAGTTGTCTGTCAATTCATTCGTACCGCTTCTCTTTGAACTTGAATCGCCATAATCCAGAAGCCAAACGAGCCGATTGACAGAAGCATCTGCGGAACAATGGGATATGTCATGGCAGTTTCATCCGCAACAATAGACCTGTCACGTGTAGGCGGTAATCTGGAGAGTGCTCATGCAATTCTGGCAGGTCTGGATTCGGCCAATGAGATTGGATTTGCCCTGGCAATGGGAAAATTGATGACCGTGCACCTAAATGATCAAAATGGAATCCGTTATGATCAGGATAAATCTTTTGGCGTGGAGAACCTGCGTGTCGCATTTGACCAGATAAAGGTTCTGAAGGAAAATGGATATGGAGAGAACGGGGAATATGTTGGTCTTGATGTGAAGGCGATGAGGATAACAAAGGATGAGGACAGCTACAAACATCTGGAAAACAGCCTGAAGATTTTCAAGGCTCTGGAAGAAAAAGTGGATAAGTTTGATTATGATTTCCAGAAAAAGTGTGTTGAAACCAGAAATTTTGAGACACTGGAAATGTATGTGATGAATCTTCTGATGGGGATTAAATAAGTGCTAGAGAGGAAAACAGGGTAATCAGAAAATCTCCCATTTTCCATATCAGAAAAATTACAGGAGGCGGATATGAAGAAAAAAGTAATTGCAGCCGGACATATATATGCCATTGGGCGGGGTGATGTATCTGCCAGAAGCGAAGGAATGGAACGACAAATACAGACATGGGTACATCGATAGATGCGGATAATGATATCGGGAATCCAGAAGTAATTATTGATTTTGGGCATCGAGCAACCCAGTCAGATTACAGTAATTCTTTGTATGGAACTGGCAGCAGCTAAATAAGAGTGCAAATGTCGGATTTACATCGGAACCTGAAAAAAAATGGAAAGACTGCATAGTGGAGGAATACAGGGAGTTGTGCGGAAGTGCGGCGGCAGATGAATTCCTGGTCTTACTGGGCGGATTAAAGAAAACCCTACGAATAAGTCTCCGGTGAATGCGGACGTTGGCACAGGAGAAGTATTTGAAGCTGTGTTGCTGGCTGAAAAGGATGAAATCTGCAAGTAAGCGTTGATATCTGTTATGAAGAAACTTCAAAAGAAATGTAGATTGGAAATGAAAAAGGTGAATTTGTACATATCCAAGGGGGAAAAGTGCAATACAAGGAACTAATAATACGCTAAAATAGGTTTATCACAGATAAGAAAAAAAGTAAAGGGAGGAAGTAAGATGAAACTTAGAAATGTTGGAAATTTAGTTTTAGCAGCTGCATTGACAGTTTCTTTGCTGACAGGCTGCGGCGGAGGAAAGGATTCAGGTGACGGGGCAAAAGAAGGGCAGACACAGGGCAATGTTTCAGATAACTATGATGCAGAGGGCAATTGGACAGGTGAGACTTACCATATCATTATGACTCTGATTACCAGCGGAAGCGATCCAGTAGATATGCAGAAAGTACAGGATGCTGTCAATGAACTGTCGGTTAAAAAGGCAGGAGTAGAAGTGGAATTTAAGCCGGTCAGCGTCTTTGATGCACCTTCTCAGGTTCCTATGTGGATTGGAGCCGGAGAGCAGATTGATTTGATGGCATGTGCATTTACAGGGATTTCTCCATATATTGACATGAACATGTTGGAGCCTATCGAAAATCTTCTGTCAGACTATGCACCTGGCATTAAGGCATTAGAGGCAGAAGGCACGGCGGTATTTGATAGTACAAGCACAGAACATACATACGGTGTACTTGTTCCTGGTTCGTTTGACGGAGCAGGAGGCGGTTATATGTTTCCAGTGAACGTGCTTGAAGAAGCTGGCTACAGCTATAAGAACTGGGACAAGATTACGCTAGACGAATTAGGGGAAATCTTTGCTAAGATAAAGGAAAGTCATCCTGACAGCTACATGGGTGTTCTGGGCAATCTTCCGGCAGCAGGCAATACCATGATGGTAGATGCATTGGGGGCAACAACCGCATCAGGTGTCCTTATTGGAACAGACTCTACAAAGGTGGTAAATTACTTTGAAACAGAAGAATATCTTGATTATCTAAGGCATGTAAGAAGCTGGTATGAAAAGGGTTATATCCTAAAGGACGCAGCTACATCAGATGCAGTACTTTCAGATAATATAAAGAATGGAACCTTTATTGGAAACTTTACCAATGGAGATTTTAGTTTGTTGGATTTAACGGGTCAGGATACAGGAAAAGAATGGATTGCATTAATGTTTCATGAACCATACATGGCATCTATTTCCCCAGCAGCTGCTACCTATTGGACAGTTCCGGTTACAGCTGCAGAGCCGGAAGCTGCAGTTCGTTTTCTGGATTTAATGGTTACAGATTCTGAGATTGCCAACCTTCTGCTGTGGGGCATTGAAGGAGACCACTATACTCTCTCAGAGGAAGGTGCTTATGTAAAAACAGAAAATACAGTCAATTGGAATATTCCGGGATTGCATGCCAGTCAGAAAGTGGCGATTGGAAATGGTGCTGGAAAAAAAGAGATGGATGAAAAATGGTCGAAAACTGCACGTGAAAATATGACCAAGGGTTATGGATTCTGCTATAATGCATCGTCTATGACGAACCAGCTGACAGCAGTAGAAGCGGTGATTACAGAATATCAGGCGGCCCTGGAAACTGGGAGTGCAGATTTGGATAAAGTGTATCCGGAATTTATCTCCAAGTTGAAGCAAAATGGAATTGAGGAAATCATTGCAGATAAGCAAGCACAGTTTGATGCCTGGCTTGCAGAACAGGGAGAGTAGTAACAGGGAAGACGGTGTAAGCAGAGATCAGGGAAATATTCTCTGGTCTCTCTTTAAAAAAACAGAGTCTGGATGAATGGAGAAAAGAATGTTATGGTAAGAAAGAAGAAAATTCGTTGGAAAAAGGTAGCTGCAGTCTACATGCTGCTGTTACCGGCCATGATTTATTTTATAATTAATAATTATTTACCCATGTATGGAATAACCATTGCTTTCCGCAAGCTGGATTATAAGCTGGGGATTTTAAACAGCCCGTTCTGCGGTTTAGAAAACTTTAAATTTCTTTTTGCTTCCGGTAATATGGGACCGGTAGTTCGAAACACTATTCTGTATAATATTGCCTTTATGATTATTGGAACCATTTTCCCGATTACCGTGGCAATTTTATTCAATGAGATTAGAAACAAGGTGGCTAAGAAAATATACCAGACGACAATTTTACTGCCCTATCTTATGAGTATGGTTATTGTAAGCTATCTCGTATTTGCCTTTTTATCAGCAGACAACGGTTTTATTAACAAATCTATACTGGAACCGCTGACCGGGCATACGATTTCCTTTTATCAGAAAAAAGCATACTGGCCCTTTATTCTTACCTTTGTACAGCAGTGGAAGGGGATTGGCTTTGCTATGGTGCTATACCTTTCCACGATACTGGGAATCAGTAATGATTATTATGAGGCAGCCAAGATAGATGGAGCAACCAAATGGCAACAGATAAGGCTTGTTACACTGCCTTTCTTAAAGCCGACAGTCATTACCATGACAATTCTGAGTATTTCTAAAATATGCAGTTCCGATTTTGGATTGTTTTATCAGGTTCCAAAGAATAGCGGTACCATCTATAGTGTCACACAGACCATTGATACCTATGTCTACAATGCACTGATGAATCAGAATAATATTGCCATGTCCTCAGCAGCCAGTGTTCTGCAGGCAATTATCGGTTTTGTTCTGGTCATCGCAGCAAATACAGTCATTCGTAAAATCAGTAAAGAAGATGCAATATTTTAGGAGGTGGAAAAGATGTCAGGTATAAAATCGAAACAGGATAAGGTAATAAGATGTGTGGCACATGCGGCGATGATATTTTTGGCAGTGTTGGCCATCATCCCTTTTTGGATGATGGTAGCAAGCTCCTTTACCAGTGAAAATGCGTTGATAAAATTCGGATACAACTTCTGGCCCAGAGAAATTTCTCTTGAGGCATATCAGTATATATTAACAGAATGGGGTCAAATTGGCAGGGCCTATGGCATGACACTTCTGGTAACGGTGGTAGGAACGGTAATATCCCTGCTTCTTGTATCTATGGCAGGAACAGCACTGGCTCAGGAAAATATACCGGGAATGAAAGCTGTATTTGTCCTCATTTTAATTACCATGCTGTTTAATGGAGGTGTGGTCTCAAGCTATATTATTTATTCACAGGTCTTTCATATTAAAGACACCATTTGGGCACTGATAGTGCCAAATTTGCTGTTGAATGGATTTAACGTAATGCTGATGCGAAATTATGTGAAAAACACGATTCCCGAAGAGCTGCTCGAGGCTGCAGAGATGGATGGAGCAGGGATGTTCCGAATTTATTTCCAGATGATTCTGCCCCTGTCAAAGCCGATACTTGCTACTGTCGGACTTTTGACAGCAGTGGGATACTGGAATGACTGGACCAATGGACTGTACTATGTAAACGATAACAAATTGAATACAATCCAGCTTCTGTTGAACCAGATGAATAACAATGTGCAGTATCTGGCGAGCCATTCTGATTTGGGACTGGCAATGCAGGATGTTCCCACAATAGGTATCAGGATGTCGATTGCGGTGATTGGGATTCTGCCCATCATATTGCTATATCCGTTTTTCCAGAAGTATTTTGAATCAGGAATTACAATGGGGGCTGTGAAGGGATAAGTGCGCCTAGAAAAGGGCAGATAGTTTAGCGGGTGGAAATCCCGTACGGTAAGGTTTAGCAAACCACCGTTAGCGAGTCTTGAGTGCTGTCTGGTAACAGGCAGGGCTAAGCGTAGACAGCCAGGAAGCAGGGTTGAATGCTATAGAGCTTCGAAATTTTACAAAGCCCCGGAGGCCGACGCAGTTTATCCATGCGGAAGGCAACATTATGATATGCGGTATGCGAGTGTGTCATGGCTCCGGCGGAGTCGGAGGATCAATCATGTTTCACAATGACTATTTAGTCAATTGATTACCAGAGAATCGCTGCAAGTATGCAGTATTGCAATTCCGCAATAGGGGAACTTCCGAAGGGAGGAAAGCAAATGGACACGAAAAAGGTGTGTGCACCGTCCCATCCAATGTTTAGCGGTAAGGAAACAGAGTAGCATAAAGAACGGGTGAAGAAGCTCCAGATGCGTATGGTAAAGGCGGTGGAACAACAAAGATATAACAAGGTAAGAGCACTGCAATGGTTATTGACCCGTTCCTACAGTGCGAAGGTACTGGCAGTCCATAAGGTGACAACCAACAAAGGGAAGAAAACACCCGGCGTTGATGGGACCGTATGGAAAAGCCCGGAGCAGAAAGAAAAGGCGGTAAAAAGTCTGAAACGAAAGGGATATAAAGCGAGACCATTGCGAAGAATCTATATATCTAAAAAAAATGGGGAAAAGCGTCCGCTGGGAATACCAACGATGCAGGATAGAGCACAGCAGGCATTGTATCTGATGGCGCTCGATCCAGTAGCGGAAACAATACTCGATAACGGAACCTATGGGTTTCGGAAAAAGCGCAGCACAGCCTATGCAATAGAAGCGATCTTCAAAGCAACGGCGGCAAATCCTATTAATTCCATGTATGTTTCACAGACTGAACAGATTCCGTAAGCTATCAGCAGCCTAACCATTGGCCAAGTCAGGCTGCTCCCTCTTTTTTTATCTCTATCTGTAGCTCCGTAATAAAAAACTGTGCCAGCATATTACCAGCAGCATATGCCTTCCCCATGCACGGTAGGTCCTGGTCTCATAGTCCCCATTCCCAGATGGCTCTTGCATTCCTCGAAGCATTGTTCGACCGGCCAACGCATCAGGCATGCCTTGTCTAATTCCTCACGGCTGATTCCCTCTGGTGCATTGGATAAGAAATATTTGATGGTTCCGTCTTTATGCTTCCTTATATAAAGCCAGACCTCTTCATCCGGAACCGTCAGCTTTGTCCTGCCAGAATTCCCGCTGTAATGAGTCTGGTAGGATACACAGCGGATATTCTTCGTTTCTGCATAAATGGGTCCCTTAGCCCCATCGCCCAAATATACTTCTTTCCACGGAATACTTTCATCGTTTGCAATCTCTTCTACATAGATTGCTGGAAAAGAAGGGGGCATCCGACGTTTCCTCCCTGTCCCGCCCGTTTTGACGCTATCATTTTTGGCATGGAACGGAATATCTTCTCATTTTTCCGTACCGCTGCAAAGTAATATTTGTCAGCTGGAAGGCTTTTCAGGAAACTATGGTCACTTCCAAAAGACGCATCACATCCGATCCATTTGATTGGGAAGAGATCTGCGGAAATTACTTGCGCCAAAAGTTCTTGTGCCATCTCATTTTTGGTCTGAAACTCCAGGCCCTTGGGTAGCTTTGCCCGTTTCCTCTGCTCCTCATATTCGCAGCCAAACCATTTTCTGGGGATATAAAGCCTGGCATCCAGCAGTGCATGGCCCTGGGAATTGGAATATGCCAAAAATACACCAGCCTGACAATTCTTATTCTTTCCAAGTCTCCCACAATACTGCCTGGCACCCCCCGGTGAATAAGCCCCTTTCTTCACAAAATCGCTCTCATCAACACAAAGCATGGACTCTGGAACAGATAAACGGTCCGATTCGTATTGGCTGAGTCGAAATATGATAGATACTTCTTAAGCCTGGCTGCAGTTTCATCCTCTGTCAGCTGATTTTCAAGCACTTCCTTCGCCCAATATGGATCTGTTTCATAATTACTTGTTAACATTTGCATCACCTCTCTTTATTTTAGCACTATTACTAGGGAGTAGTATAGTCCCTTATTCTATTTTGGGCGTTGTAGTGTTAACTAACTGACATTGCAGTGAACCACAGTAGAGAGGACTATACAGTAGGGATTTGGAGACTCACGGATGCCATTGATAGCTGGACCTGGGATGGCTGTGAAGGAAAGAAAGCCGAGATTATCATATATAGTATTGGAAAAGTCATAGAACTATTTCAGAGCGGAGAACTTATTGCATCTAAGGAGCTTGTGGATTACAAAGCTGAATTCGAGACAATCTACAAACCGTCTGGATGATTAGGGCAATGAGATTGGAAGAAGCGGCCTACAGACAGCAGGAAATGAAATCAAGCTTTCCATCTGCCCAGAGGAAGACGAAGTGAAGGCTGAAAGCGGCACTTGCCATTGCAGAAGAACTTGTGTATCTGTGCACTGGAAATTTTTAGGTGAGGGAAGTAAGAACATTATTGGAGATTCTGCACTTACAAGACAACTAGACGTTTCCGTGAACTTGGAATTACGAATCTTGTAATGGCAGATGGACCGTCTGGAATTCGAATTACACGTGAATACGGTATGGATGACAAAGGATCCTTCCCAATTGAGTATTCAGATCGGGCTTGCTCCAGCCTAAAATATTCAGAGAAATCTTCTTTGTGGAAGAACCTTTGAGTATTATTCAGAGGATCCTCTGATGAGTGGTAAGATGGCAGCAGAAATTACCAGGGGAGTTCAAAAGAACCCAGGGTGCTGCGTAATCATTAAGCATTTTATTTGTAATAATCAGGAGGCAAATCGTTTCCGAACAAGCAGCATGGTAAATGAGAGAACACTTCGTGATATCTATGCACGTGGTTTTGAAATCGTAGTCAAAGAATCCCAGCCATACGCATTTATTAGTTCCTATAATGTGCTCAATAGAGTACATGCATCAGAACGTTATGATCTACTTGAGACACTTCTTCGAGAAGAATGGGGCTATCGGGGAATGGTAATGTCTGATTATCTGACAGGAGATAAATCACAGTCTGATTCTATCAATAAGTATCGCAAATTTACTTCTACAGAGAGTATCAAGGCTGGAAATGACCTTATGATGCTATGCGGAAAAGCACACTATGAGAATATATTAGCGGCACTACATGGAGAAGATCCAGAATGTGAACTGTCTAGAAAAGAGATTGAGAAATGTGCAGCGAGAAATATTATGCTGGCATGGAAACTCTGTGGCAGAAACAATTCATGAGGAATCGAATTGAAGCTGATGTAAGAAATAGAACAATAATCGTAAAAATGAGAATGCTTCTATAGAAAACCTGTGATTTAATTAGTACAGAATATCATTTAAACACTTATATTTTGGAATAAGAGAAAAAAAGTATAGAAATAGTGGGAGAAAAAGGATGAGCTATTATAAGGTAAAAGAGGTAGGAGACGGTGTGTACCGCCTGGTAAGCGCAGAGGCAGTATTCAGTGAATTAATCGTGGGGGACAAGAAGGCACTTCTCATTGATACAGGATGGGGGCTTGGACCTCTTGCAGAGACTGTGAAAGAGATTACGGATAAGCCGTTGATCGTGGTGAATTTTCATGGCCATGTGGACCATGTATGTGGAAATAATCAGTTTGAAGGGGATATCTATATTCATCCAAGAGATATGGAGCTTGTGAAAGCACATGGAAGCAGGATAATGAAGGAATACATTCTAGCTCAGTCAGGTGGAGATGATAGTAAACTCCTTCCTCAGGGATTTGATAAGGAAGCATATCTAAAGCATGGAAATATTACCTATGTGTCAGTAGAGGAACATCAGATATTTGACCTAGGTGGTAAGACACTAGAGGTAATTACACTTCCAGGACATACGACTGGAAGTATCGGACTCTGGTATCAAGAGAAAAAGGTACTTTATGTGGGAGATGCCGTCAATGGATATATTCTCTTAAATGGACCAGAGGCAGCTTCTCTTGAGGAATATATTGAAACTTTGAAAAAGGCAAAGAACACAGGATTTGTGAAAATGTATGGCGGTCATGCGGTTGACGCATTTTCCCAGGATGATGTGGAGCGATTCCTTCAGCTGGCAGAAAGTGTGGATTGGGATTATTCGGAAGCATATAAGGATCCGAATCAGCCTGATTCCAAACCAAATGAGAATGTGCATGTAATGTGTACAGAGAGAATGACATTAAAGGATGCGCAGAATCCAAAGTTTGCCTGCATCATCTTCTCAAAGGATAAGCTGGAAAGGAATTAATATGGAATTAAAAATTAAAGATAACCTGCAAACAAAAAAATATGAAATTATAAGAATAAAGAAGTAAGGAGCAGAAGTAAAGATGAGTGCAGAAAAGATGGATATCTCCAAGGTGTTGGCTGTTTTAGCACAGCCCAAAGAGGCACCAGCACCTTTGGAGAAGGTAGAACGATTGAGATTAGAGATTTCTTATATTACAAAGGATGAGAAGATAGATACAAGAACAGTAAGAGTGGTAATGCCACAGGAGACATTACAGCCAATACCTTTGATTTATGTACCACACTATGAGATGGGTGAGGACGCATTAGAGCTTCGGGATTATCTGGCGAAGGGATGGGCAGTAGCATGTCCTTCGGAATTCACAGATAACTATAATGGAAAGCTTACAGATGATGATCTAGTATTTAATAATGCAGCACTCTATACCCTCCGTCATCGACCGGAATTCGATACCAACAGAATTATTCTGGTGGGAGGCAGTGCAGGTGGATATATGACCATGATGCTGAATGGATTGCAGCTTGGACTCTGTGCATCCATTGCCAATGGACCAATTACCAATACCTATTTCAATTTCCAGTATTATTTTCCAAAGGCGAACGGGTTAAATTTGAAGGCTCTAGCTAAGATAGCAGCAGAAAATGCAGGGAGAGAAGAGAAGTCCAAGATAAATGCGAGATCAACGGATGATGCAAATGAAGTAAAAACGGGGGAAGATGTTCAAGAAGAACAGCCAGATAAGAATCAGGCGGCTCTTGCACTTCTTCAAAGCCTCCAGTCTCTTCCAATTCCATTCCTTGCAGGGCTTGTAGGAATGTTTGCACCAATCAGCGATAATTTCCCTGACAAGGAGAATTATCAGAGATGGGAGATACTGTCTGGAGTGGGCGTGGCAGACTGTTTCAGCAGTCCAGTCATGGTGAACCACTGTACCTCAGATGTATTGGTTCCAGTAGATCAGATTAGTAAGAAATACACTTATGCGAAGGCAGGTGATTCACTTCCAGAGGAATATAATGCACGACTTCCGGAGTCCTTCCCAGGGAAGCTAAGCCTGTCCCTAGAGGAAGCACTTCCAAAGGCGGACACTAGAACGGAATGCTTCGAGGTGCCAGAGAAAGCAGAGGATTGCAACCTTCCATATGACAGCAGCAAGCGGTTTAACATCAATATCTTTGATGATGGTCCGGCAGAAGGCTATGGAACTCATTCCTCCAGAATGGATGTGGGACGACGTTTTGATGTTCCATATTTAGAAGAGATGTTTGAAAGAACGGCAGCAGTGAACTGCATTCTTACCCCAGCGATGTTAAGAAGTTTACTGCTTCGCTATTTGGGTGAGAGCATTGCACTTCCAGCGCATGTGGGCGTGGATGAGGCTATTTATGGTTCCTTGGCTGTATATCAGAAAGAGGTCCGCGAGGAATTGACAGACTGGGAGAAAAAACATGGCAGCGCAGCACTGATGGATGTCATGAATCAAGTGTTGGAAAATGAAATGGACTCTGATGTGAAAGAAAAATTAAAATCTGCAATGGAAGAGATTATGAAATCATAAAAGATCGATAAGTGTGAAAAACGAGGAGATGGAAATGATAGATTTTTTTACATGTAGAAGAATTATAATTCTGGCAATTGTGATAATTGTTGCGTGGCTTCTGGGAAGAGTGGCAGTGAGGGGATTTCTGAACTTATTGCTTGGAGGCACTATGTTTGGTGGCAATTTCCTATGATGAAAAGAAAAGAGAACAGTAATCAGGCCAGAGCGAAGAAAGGAAATAGAAGAGGAATGTTTATATTGTTATGTATTCTTGCATTTGTTGTTTCATTTGCTGGATCTGTTATTTTTAAACTGAAATATACTTCTCCTAAGATGAAGCAATATTCGGTGAAATGGAGTGATCAGGTAGGAACGATTCATACCGATCTTACATACGGAGATAAACCAGCCAATAAATTTGATCTGTATGTACCTGCAGATGCTACCAAGGAGAGTTATGGACTTGTGGTATATCTCCATCCAGGTGGGTTCACCACAGGGGATAAAGCAGATGATGTGGCTATGCTGCAATGGCTTTGTTCCAAGGGCTATGTGGCAGCGGGGATTAATTATACACTTCGTGATGATGCGCATCCAGATGCCAATGTCTATTCGCAATCTGTGGAAATTAAGAGCAGCATCCAGACTGTGAAGGAGGAAGCGGAAAAGCTCGGTTACAAATTGAATTCCATGGCAATCGGCGGAGGAAGCGCTGGAGGAACACTGGCGATGATCTACGCATACCGTGATGTGACAGAATCACCAATTCCAGTGAAGATGATGTTTGAGGCCGTTGGGCCTTCCAGCTTCTACCCAGAGGATTGGTCAGTATATGGCCTGGACAAGAGTAAGGAGGCTGCGGCAGGGCTCTTTGGAGTTATGCTTGGAACCGAGATTTTACCTGATGTGTTTGGAACAGAAGAATATGAAGAAATCATCAAACCAATATCCGGATATATGTGGGTGAATGAAGACTCGGTACCTTCCGTTATTGCTTACGGTGCACATGACAGGGTATGTCCTTTTGATTCTGCGCGTCATCTGGTAAAAGCATTGGAAAACAATCATGTCATCCATGAGTATTTCGAAATGCCGCATTCGGGTCATGGACTTCAGAACGATACAGCGATGTATGCAGAATATATGGATAAGGTGGAGGAATATTTAAATACCTATCTCAAGTAGAAGCGAGGTTAAAATGAAGAGGACTGGAAAAATGTTATTAAAGGTTGGTAAAGTAATAGGCATTATACTTCTAATAATAATTGTATTGATTGTTGTGTTGCTTATTGTAATCATGGTTGCAGGAAACATCAAAAATAAAAGCTATTATAAAGATACAACGGTAGCAGATATAATAGATACAAAATATGCTGCAATGGGAGAATCGGAGGTGTCTTATCAGAAATATGATGCTGATGAGAAGCAGATTGGAAAGTACGAAATTTGGTATCCAAGTGAATTGGAAAGCAGCAGTGAAAAATATCCAGTTGTGTTTTGGGCAAATGGAACTGGTGGACAAGCCTCAAAGGAAAAGTCATTTCTAAAGCATTTGGCTTCCTGGGGATTTATTGTAGTAGGAAATGAAGATAAGAATACAAGAACTGGTGCATCCATCGACTCAGGGATAGAATATATGCTTGCACTAAATGAAGACAAAAAAAACATATTCTACAAGAAGATAGATGTTGATAACTTCGGTGCGGGTGGACATTCTCAGGGTGGACCAGCCGTGTTTAATGCAGCCACAAAGCAGGAGCATGGTGATATGCTGAAAGCTCTTTATGTAGTTAGCGCTACATCCTCCTATCATACACCAATTCTGGGGGAAGATTGGGAATATGATGTCTCTACCATTTCCGTTCCAGTTTTCATGGCAGCTGGTTCAGGTCATTGGGATGCAGGCGATTGCACAAGTAAAGAGCAGATTCCAGATGATGATAATGGACTGGCACAGGGGATTTGCCCATTGTGGAGTTTGGAAGAGAATTATAACGCACTGCCTGACAACATCGAGAAGGTATATGCAATTAAGACAGATGTAGATCACGGAGATTCCTATAAACAGTTTGATGGCTATATGACTGCATGGTTCATTTATCAGCTAAAGGATGACAGTGAGGCAGGAAAGGCATTTATAGTAAAGGGAGAACTTTCGGGCAATAGTCTTTATCAGGATGTGAAGAGCAATATCCAGTAAAATGAGTATTCGGCAGCAAGAGGAAGCAATGCATTTACCGAGTATTTGAAAGATATCTATTATATGATACATTCTGGAAATGCTTTGACGATGCAAGGCAGCAAGAAGGATGTGGATACGATTGTGAATGCGATGCTGTATCCAGAGAAAGAGTATCCGCTCACACTCACAGAACTTCAAAGCTGTGTAAAGCATATTCTCCAGACCGCACTGTTAAGTTCGGTGCGTGTCTGACTAAACAGAAAAGATAAGAAGGATTGTAAAGAACTAATTTGTAAGAGGGTACATGTAAAAAGTATAGAGACGCATACATAAATAAGAGGATTGTACCGGCAATCGGTGCGCTCATTGGAGCAACACTTCTGATTTTCTACCGATTGAATGATTGCGATGCAGAATTAATGGCACAGTGTAATGCTGGAGCTATTACTCGTGAAGATTGTGAGGCTCAGCTTTCCAGAAAATATGACTAGTTTCACAAACTCTATGAAAACAGAGAGAAAGTAGAAGGTGTGAATAATATTATTAAATAATTTGCAGATGGAGGAGAAGAAAACGTGTTTGAAAAGGCAAAATGGATCGGCGGTGCAACAGAGCCGTTTGTTTTAACCACAAAAAGTATATTGTTTAGAAAAGAATTTATAGTAGATGAATATGTTCAGAATGCAATATTACATATCTGTGCACTTGGACTTGGCGTTTATACCATTAATGGAGAGAGAGTTACGGATGATGTGTTATGTACTCCTTATACCAGGTATGACAAGCGTGTGATTTATCAGAATTATAATATAACATCACTTCTCAAGAAAGGGAAGAATGTAGTCGGCGTTCATGTAGGAAATGGATTCTATAATAACAATATGAATACCTGGAATGATGCAATGTCCCCATGGCGAGATGATCCCAAGCTCATTGCTGCAATTGAAATCGAGAAGAAAAAAGGTACAAAGGATTGGATTCTATCCGATGACAGTTGGAAATGGACGGATGGACCATGTGTATATAATGAGATGCGTCAGGGAGAGAAGTATGATGCAAGACTGGAACAGCCAGACTTTGATAAGCCGAGATATGATGAAAGTACCTGGAATCAGGTTCGTATTGCTAGGTGTCCAGGGGGAATACTAGAACCGATGGATATGCCTCCAATCCGAATAATTGAGAGAATCAAACCAGTGAAGAAAAGAGGAAATATCTATGATTTCGGAGCAAATATCAGCGGCTGGGTGAGAATCAAAGGAAAGGGGAAAAGTGGTCAGGAAGTCACTTTGACTTATGACGAAGTACTTCAATGGGATGAGACGAAGTTAAGAGAAATCGCAGCCTTTACCTATGTAGATCAGTGCGAACTAAAACTTCAGGATATCTATATTATGAATGGAGAGGGGATAGAAGAATATGCTCCTAGCTTCTGTTATCATGGTTTTCGTTATGTGAAGGTGGAGAATGAACCGGAGAATTTCGAGATTGAAGCTGAAATGGTTCATACAGATCTTTCGGAAGTTGGAAGTTTTACATGCAGTGACAAGATGCTAAATCAGATTCATGAAGCATCCATGCGTTCTACTTTGACAAATTATTTTGGAATTCCTACAGATTGTCCTCACAGAGAGCAGAATGGATGGACTGGGGATGCACTGATGTCATCGGATCAGTGTCTCATGAATTGGGATATGGAGAAAGCATATACAAAGTGGCTTCATGATTTTAAAGATGCTCAGCGTCCAAGTGGACAGATTCCTGGTGTTATTCCATCTGCTGGATGGGGTTTTAACTGGGGTAGCGGGCCTGGATGGGATAGTGCATTGATTCAGATTCCATGGAAAGTATACCTTGCTACAAGAAAGATAGATATTATCAAGGACATGTGGGAGAACATGTGTAGTTATATGGGATACATGGACTCTATGGCAGTGGATAATATAGTAGACTATGGACTGGGAGACTGGTGTCAGCCTCAAGAGCATGAAGCATGTCCAGCGGCGGTAACAGATACTGCATTTTATTATGCAAATAATTGTTTGATGGCGAAGATGGCAGAGTTACTGAATGAAGACAATGAAAGATGGAAGAGGAATGCAGATGGAATCAGAAAATCATGGAGAGACCATTTTTTACATGATGCCAAGCTGAAAGGTTTTCAAACTTTCTGGTCCTGTGCTCTTTATCATGATTTGTTAGAAGAAGATGAAAAATCATGGGCACTATTTGAACTTGTAGAACTGGTGATAAAAGCGGACTATCATTTGACATGTGGAATTTTCGGAATTAAATTCATGTTCCCAGTTCTATCCGAAAACGGACGTGCAGATCTGGTCTATATGATGATTACTAATCCTGAATATCCGAGCTATGCTTATTGGATTAACCAGGGGATGACAACTTTGTGTGAGAACTGGGATAAGACAGGCTCGCAGAATCACCATATGTATAGTGAGGTGGATCACTGGTTCTATCGGTATGTGGGTGGAATCCGCTTCGAAGAAGAAGGTCTCGTGATCGCACCATGTCTGTTACCAGAGATTGAACAATTTAAAGTGATACATGGTGAAATAGTAGTGGAAAGAAACAATGGAACTATTAAAATTAATACCCCTGTGGATTCTGTCATTATTATCAATGGTGATAGGAAAAGAGTAACAGCAGGATATTATGAATATTAAACTCAGAACTATAGTATTGTTAGAAGACTTCTTTATAATTTCTCTCCCGATATTCAGAAGGCGACATCTTGATCCACTTTTTGAAGACGGAAGAGAAATTGCTCTGAGTTTGAAATCCCATATAAGAAGAGATATCAGAGATAGAGCGGTCGCTGAATCTTAACAGGTTGCAAGCAAGATTCATTTTCTCACGCTGGATATAGTTGTGGATGGAGAGTCCGACTTGATTGGAGAAGAGAATGCACATATAATTCGGTGAAAGCTGAACATAGTCAGATAGGTCGTTTAAAGTGATTTTCTTATAGATATTCCGGCTGATATAGTTCATTATTCGTTCTACCTGACTAGAATGTTTGGTTTTAAGATGTTTGTGAACAAGTTTGGCAAACATTACAGCTCCCAGATGATAAATCTCAAAGGTTTCATCTACAGTTTTACAGTAGGATATAGAGAGAATTAATGCATCAGAAAGGTCAAATGCATCATCGGGAACGGCCCCACCTTCTATGGCGGCTCTTGAGAATAGTGCAATTGAAGAGACAACAACAAAGGAACATTGCAGAAGAGGATTCACCGCCATATATCCAAGGTTTGTATTTATTTTATCGAATTTAATAGTATGTATTTCTTCAAACTTGCCTAAGCGAATCTGATCCATGAGTGTTTGCTCCACTTCCATTGGAATACGACGAAAATCAGTCTCAGAATGTACAAGTTTACACATATTAATGATTGATTGAATATCTTGTTCTTTTAACATAGCATTAACCTCTCAAATATCTTATTTCTGTTATAAAAGATGTGACTTCATAGAATGTAACTTTAGATTAGTATAATTGAGAAAGCGTTATAAAGCAAGTTGAAAACATAATAATAGAAATAAAATCGTAGAAACAGGACAACCAAGAAGATACAAAATGTATAGTATTTAATTATTACATGAATCCAATTTCAAAGTAAAATAAATTGGATGAGTAAATACACTTAGGAGGGTATTATGACAGAAGAAGAACGAATTGAATTGTTGCCAGAAGAGAAAAAGAATCAGATGAAAATGCTGATGGCAATGAAACCAAAAGATTTACCAGAAAATCCAGAAAAAAATACTTGGTACACATACAGACCAGAAGGTGCGTTGTGCTCGGATGGAGAACCTTATTATGGCACTATGAAAATAGGTACTGAGAACAAAGTTATGGTAATGATTTGTGGAGGAGGCGTTGCACTTGATGCATTTTCAGCAGCACGTCCCAATCAAATCGAGGAAGAAGAAGGAAAACCAACTTTTTATCTTTCAAATACTTCAGTAATTGGTTATTTTTTCGGACGTAGTGGACTGGCTAATTCCGAAAAAGCTGAAAATCCATTTAAGGACTGGTCTGTTGTTGTAATTCCATATGCAAGTGGAGATTTTCATATTGGAACCAATGACTTTGAATATGAGGACGAGGAATTTGGAAAGGGGATTTGTCGTCATTGCGGGTATCTGAATTACCGTTCTATGGTAGAGAAAATGAAAGAACTTGTTCCATGCCCAGATCAGGTTATGGCGACTGGATTTAGCGCTGGTGGATTTGGAACTGCACTTTTGACAGATGACGTAATCGGACTATTTCATCAATGTAAAGACTTTACCTGTCTTGTTGACAGTGCATTTATGTGTTATAGTGGCTGGCAGAATACAGTGACAAATCAGTGGAAAGCACCAAAGAGCATCAGTGAAAAGCTTGTCAGCGAGAATATTACTGTAGATTGTTTGCTGGATCTGCACAGAAAACATGGGGATAAGGTTAAGATTGCCATTGACTGCACATATCGAGATGCTCCATTATCCCAGATTCAGAACTATGCGGATAAGAGACCATTTATCTTTGATGAGGAAGGTGGAGATAGGTTCCAGTCAGTATTGAAGAAATCTGTTCAGATATTGAGCAAAGAAATTCCCAATATCGCAATTTATATTTTTGATAAACCGAATCTAGACGTTACCGTGGGAAATCTAACTGACCACACAATCATTGCAACTGATGCTGTATTGGACTATGAGTATGATGGTGTGCGTATCATTGACTGGATCGTATCATTTATGAATGGTAAGCCACAGCAGATTGGTCTTGAGCTTCTAAACTAGTGTACTGTACCGACAGTATAAGTATGAACAATCACTCCTTCTGTAGATAATCACTAACAGAAGGAGTTTTTGCTATAAGGATTTAAATCTGTTGTACAATAAACAACTCTTTAGCAGAAAAAATCCGAAAGAATGTATTTCTTTGGGAATTAGATACGCCTTTTGAATAAAAATAGAATAGAGATAATAGAAATGAGATAGCAATTCGAGTCTATATTTGCTTTAATAAAGAAAAGTGGAAGGAGACTAAGGAATGGCTACACAATTAAAGGATAAAGAATCGATTGAAAAGATTCTTGAGGAAATGACATTAGAAGAAAAGGCACGCATGGTGATTGGTGGTGCACCATTTCATTCAGAAGCTATGCCAAAGTATGGTATTCCTGCAATGCTTATGGTGGATAGCTGTAATGGATTGAATGCTATGGAACCAGCAGTAGATGACTTATACTATAAACTCGCTGCGGAAGCAGAAGCTATTGGAACTCCATTGAACCGTGAATCAAATGGATTCATGGGAGGATTTTTGCTGGCATATGGAGCATATCAGAAAATGACGATGGAAAAGAAAGCAACAGGAGAGAATGCAGATAGGAAGACATATGGCTGTTATCCACCTGGAATCTCCTATGGTGCGACCTGGAATCCTGAGGTTGTGAAGAAAAGCAGTGCCGCTATGGCAAAAGAGATGGGAAGCTATGGAGTAGATATGGTGTTAGGACCTAATATCAATATTCATAGAGATCCATTATGCGGACGTCTTGCAGAAAGCATTTCAGAGGATCCATGGTTGGTTTCACAAATTGCAGTAGCAGAAGTAGAAGGAATTCAAGAAGTAGGGCTTGTTGCATGCGCCAAGCATTTTGCTGCAAATAATCAAGAGAAAGATCGGTTAGGAGTAAAAGAACACGTACCAGAGAGAGCATTGCGGGAAATCTATCTTCCAGCCTTCAAAGCATGTGTTGATGCGGGAGTAGGTTCCTTAATGTCTGCTTATAATGAGCTGAATGGGAAGCCAAGTGCAATGAACGATACACTTTTAACGGGTATACTCCGTGGTGAGTGGGGGTTTGATGGATTTGTGGTATCTGACTGGGGCGCATCCTATGATCAGGTTCTTGCAGTCGCAGCAGGAACAGACCTGACAATGCCAGGACCTCGTGGAATTAACTGTATCGTTCAGGCGGTGGAAGAGAATCGGCTGTCATTGGAGCAACTCGATAATTGTGTTCGTCATTTCTTATCGGTATTAATTAAATCTACTGCAATGACTGGTGAACATGAAGAATTTCTTATGGATGATTCTATAAAGGCCGCAGAAGAGGCTGCAAGAGAAGGAATGATTTTACTAAAAAATGATGGAACATTACCTCTTTCTTCCGCTGATTCAATTGTATTTTATGGTAAACGCAGTAAATCATTTGTATACTGTCCAGAGGGTTCCAGCAAGGTTATAACAGACTTGGCTACCACTCCATATGATCGTGCAATAGAACTTTTGGGAGAGAGTAAGGTCTCTTATGAGAAAGCCAATCAACAGACCAAAAATTGGGTTGTTGTAGTTGGTGCCAATGGACATGAGGGCTCAGATCGTGATACGTTATCCATGGATGAAGATGAGATGCAGGTTCTTGAGAAGGCAATTATGGAAGCAAAATCTGCAAATGGTAAAGTGGTTGTAATTGTGAATGCTACGGGTCCTATCGATTTAACTAATTACGAACAGGATATCAATGCGATTCTTTGTCCATTCTTTGCTGGAATGCGGGGAGGTAAAGTAACAGCAGACGCGCTGTATGGTCTTTATAATCCATCAGGGAAATTGCCACTTTCCTGGCCAAAGCGTTATTGCGATTCTCCTGCATATAAAAATTTCCCTGGCGAGAACAAGGAAGTCTGGTATGGAGAAGGGATGTATGTAGGGTATCGCTGGTATGATGCAAGACAGATTCCGGTGGCTTATCCGTTTGGTTATGGGCTAAGTTATACAACATTTGAATTAACAGATTTAAAAATTTCAGAAACTGCCAATGTGGACAAGGATGAGGTTATGATTCAGGTTAAGGTAAGAAATACTGGTCATGTGGCAGGAAGTGAAGTGGTTCAGGTTTATGTACATGATGTTGAATCAAAAATTGATAAGCCAGAGAAACAATTGAAGGCATTCAAAAAGGTATTTCTACATCCGGGTGAAGAAAAGCTTGTAACATTATCTCTCAACAAAGAAAGCTTTTCTGGTTACAGTCTGGATCTTCAAGGCTGGATTACAGAACCGGGAGATTACACAATTCTCGTTGGAACATCCTGTGAGAATCTTCCATTACAGGCTAGTATAAGAGTGAAATGTAAAAATCCATTTGGATATTCCGACCATACTTCGATTGGGCTAATTGCCAAGGATTCGAGAGCAGTGGAGGCAGTAAATGGAATTATTGGTGGCAATCTCCATCATATTGCAAAGATTGCAATTGAATTTGGACCAGATACACAATTTGGTAAAGTCTGGAACGGGGATGCAATGCAGCAGTTTTTTAAAGAGCATCATATCACAGAGGAACAGGAAAGAGAAATGAGAAAGAAGCTTCAAGAGGAGTTCGATCAGATTGAGATTTAACTGCTAAAAATGGAGGTCTAACAATGATCCAAATTTATGATTGCAAAACAGAATATAAGAAGAACCCAATGGGGATTGATGCTCTATCTCCAAGATTTTCATGGAAAATAGAAAGTGACAGTACTGGTGTACAGCAATTGAATTACCAGATTATTGTGAAAAAGGAAGAAACGATCATCTGGGACAGTGGAATAGTGGAGAGCGATGAAACGAGATTTATTCGATATGAAGGAAATCCACTGACGAGCCGTGTTGCGTACCAATGGAGCGTTCGAATCGAATGTCAGACTGCTCCTGAATGTACAAAAAATGGACGTGAGGAAGACAAAAGGGAAGAAGTCGTAAGAGAGAACACAGAGAGTGAAAACAATTGCTTTGAAATGGGGCTCTTAGAGGAAGACGACTGGTGCGCACAGTGGATTGAACCGATGGAGGAATTCTGCACAGTTGAGAATTCAGCAGAGGAATCAGTGGTGGATACACCAGCGCACACCGCAGAAGGAAGAAAACCGGCACCTCTGCTTCGATATGCCTTCAAACTGTCCAACTCTCACAAAAAGATTAGAAAAGCCAGATTATATCAAACCGCACATGGCTTATATGAGTGTTTTCTGAATGGTAAGGTCACATCTGAGGATAAATTCAAACCAGGGCTTACCAGTTATTACTACAGAATCCAGTATCAGGTTCACGATGTGACGAAGCTCCTGACTGAAGGTGAAAATGTATGGTCTGTAATTCTTGGAGATGGATGGTGGAGAGGTATCACAGGTGGCAGTGTTATCAATAACTTCGGATATACGCTGGGCTATTACGGGCAGCTGGAAATCGAGTACGAAGATGGAACTGTAGAAACACACCATTCATCCGAACGATTTAAGTGTGCCACTGGAGCACTTCTTGCTTCGGATATGCTGATGGGAGACATCTATGATGCAAGACTAGAACGCATGGGCTGGATGCTTTCTGGCTATGACGATTCTAATTGGAAAAAGAGTAAGGTATTACAGATACCAAAGCAGAACGCAGATTTGGACTACTATGAAGAGGCAATTTCAGATGCACGTGTCAGTGGACTACTCGCCAAGAAAATTGCCTCTGCTGGTTCTCCAATTCGGGAGATGGAGCAGTTTATACCAAAGATGCTCAAAGATCAAGATGGAGCATTGGTTCTGGATTTCGGACAGAATATTGCAGGTTATGTTGCAATGACGCTGCGTGATACGGTTCCAGGACAGAAGATTACCATGACCCACGGAGAAACACTAGACTTTGATGGACGCTTTACCACCAGTAATATTGATGGAACTCCATATCCAGCGGAAACATTCCAACAGATTACTTATATTTGCAAAGGAGCCAAGCAGGAATTTTATAAACCGATGTTCGCTATCTTCGGGTTTCGCTATGTGAAGCTGGAAGGATATGGTGAGAACATGCAGACTCAAATACAGGAAAATGATTTCACTGCAATTGCTGTTTATTCTGATATGGGAGAGACAGCGGAATTTTCCTGCTCGAATCCACTGCTCAATCAGTTGTTTTCCAACTGCAAGCGGAGTCAGAAAGGCAATTTCATGGATGTTCCGGTGGACTGTCCCACAAGGGAACGAAATGCCTGGACTGGAGATGCACAGATTTATGCAAGAACAGCTGGAACACTGATGAATGCGTATCCATTTTATGAGAAATGGCTGAAGGATCAGACCATTGAGCAGTACGAGAGTGGAAAGGTCGGAATTACATTCCCATCCACAAGCAGTGTTCATCAGCCGAAGGAAGTGGAGGGGATGAAACATATTAATCCGCTTTATGAGATCGCAGGTCCGTCTGGAAATGGTAATATTGGTGAGGATTCCGCTGGCTGGGGTGATGCTGCAGTCTGGATTCCATATATTATGTATCAGTGCTTCGGAGATAAGCAGATTCTTGAGAATCAGTATGAGACTGCAAGAAAATGGCTGGAATATGAATTGACCTGTGCAAAAGAACATAATCCATGTTATGAGGCAGAGCCTCAATATCAGAATGTATCAGATGGAGAATTGGATGCTGATTACATATGGGATACGAAATTCCATTACGGAGAATGGAATGAAGCCAACGGACTTCTAGAGTCAATTTCAAAGGCAAAGGAAGCCTGGAAGCAGAAGAAAACTACTCAGGGAATGCCTAAGACAAAGGAGCAGGTACTTGAAGAAAAGCAGGCAATGGCAACTGCTGTTACACAGTTTATTCGCTACATGGCAATGAAAGGGAATCCAGTTACTGCCACTGCCTATATGGCACGCTCAGCAGAGAATGTGGCTGATATGGCTTCGGTCCTTGGAAAAGACGAAGACGCAGTAAAGTATACACAGATAGCCAAGCGAATCAGGAGCGTTTATGAGAAGTATCTGATCGGAGAAAATGGGGAGATGGAGCAAGGTCATCAGGCTCCTTATGTCCGTGCACTTTGGATGAATCTATGTGGAGCCAAGAAGAGCAAGGTTCTCGAACAGTTGATAAAGGAAATAGCAGCAAATGATTACCACTTAAATACAGGATTCTTATCAACGCCTTTCTTACTGCCGGTATTATGTGAGAATGGATATTCCGATATTGCCTACCGGGTACTTGAGAATGAAGAGCTGCCAGGATGGCTGTTTCCAGTGAGGAGAGGACTTACCACCATTCCAGAATCCTGGGCGGGAACAGAGACACTGAAGGATTCGTTGAATCATTACAGCTATGGAGCGGTAAGCGACTTTCTCATCCGATATATTAGTGGGATTAAAGAGCTTACTCCAGGGTATCGGAAGATAGTGATTCAACCAGTTGTAGGAGGTTCACTTACTCATGCGGAGACAGAATTCGAAAGCCCATGTGGAAGAATTGTATCTAAGTGGAAGAAGGACGGAGATACCATTAGGTATCACATTGAAATTCCAGTCAACGTTACGGCACATATTCGACTCGACGGACAATCAGAGATGATCGTGGGAAGCGGAAGCTATGATTATCGTGTTCCGAATATTTCTCTGGAGAATTAGACAATATCATAACGCTAGTGAAAGAAAACATGAAAACATAAGTGTGAAATCGAAGAAGCTTGGTGAATCGTCTAAGGATGATTTTGCAGAGCTTTTTCCATATTTATATATAGAAAATGGCAATTTTTGAATATCTTTTTACAAATAATAAAATGAAGTAGAAATAGAATAATAATAATAAAATTGAGATAGAAAAAAGGCGCAGTGTTTGATTTAATAAGTACTATAAAAAATAAAAAGATTTTACATTCAATATTGTACGAGTGAGAGGATAGAAAATATGGAAAAATATCAAAATCCAAATTATACACCAGAAGAGAGGGCTGAAGATCTGTTAAATAAATTATCCCTAGATGAGAAGATGGCTCAGATTGTTGGAATGATCTGTAAACCAATTCAGTCAGAACAGGAGCTGGAAGGATTAAAGAAGGTTTATCCGCATGGAGCAGGACATATCTCAGCATTACCGTTTAGTTCGCTTGCCGACATCTATGAAGTGAAGAAACAGCAGAGAATGCTGCAGACCGTGATGATGGAACTAAGTGGGCATGACATTCCAGCAGTATTTCATATGGAAGGGTTGTGTGGAGCTGCTTTACCAGGTGGCATAACATTTGCATCAGGGATAGGAAGAGGAGCATCATTTGACCCAGAATTAGAAGAACGGATTGGTGAGATCACAGCAAGGCAGGAGTTGGCAGTAGGATTCACACAGGTTCTTTGTCCAGTGTTGGACGTTGCCAGGGATCCAAGACATGGAAGACATGGCGAGGCTTATGGTGAGGATCCGACACATATTGCACGTATGGGGACTGCACACATAAAGGGACAGCAGAATCAGGAGCTAGGTGGACTTACAGCAGCAGCCTGCGGTAAGCATTATATGGCATATCATATGTCGGCAGGTGGAATCAACTGTGGGCATATCGAAATAGGTTCAAGACAGCTTAGAGAGATACATGGAAAGCCTTTCCAGGCAGCAATTAAGAATGCAGGACTTCGTACAGTTATGCCATGTTATGATGCTTCAGATGATGGACCAGTATCGTCTTCAGCAGAATTGCTTACCACGATTTTAAGAGGTGAAATGGGACTAACTGGTACAGCTATTTCTGATTATGGTGCGGTTCGCAATACGCACACCAATCATTGTATTGGGGAAACATTGGAGGAGGCTGGATATCAATGCCTTGCAGCAGGTATGGATGTGGAGCTTCCAGCTCCAACAGGATATGGTGAAGCCTTAAAAAATATGTTTGCAGAGGGTAAAGCTGATATTAAAATACTGAATACAGCAGTACGCCGTGTACTTACTGAGAAGTTTCGAATGGGGCTCTTTGAGAACCCGTATGGAATTCCAGAAGAACTTCTGGATGAAGCATACAAGTATAGTGAAGATCAGAAGATATCCTTGGCATCTGCCAGAGAAGCTTTGGTACTTCTGAAGAATGATGGCTTGTTACCTGTGAAGCAGAATATTACAAAAGTAGCAGTGATAGGCCCACAGGCAAATTGGGCGAACTACTATTATGGTGGATATACAAGATTGACAAGTCTGGAAACAGCGGCAGCAGCAGCGACCAGTATGGCAGGTTTCGAAGAAAATGATACTGACAATCAGAATCATGCAATTATGATTCCAGGAACAAACGTACAGTTTTGCGAGACCGAAGTATTTGGAAAATTATTAAAGGATAATCATCCTGAATGCCGAACACTTGTGGAGTGTCTGAAGGAAGCACTTCCAGAGACCGAAATCAGTTATGCTCACGGATATCATGTGATTGGTGATAATACAGATGAACATGAGCAGGCACTTCGTGTCTGTGAAGGAGCGGATCTTATTCTTCTGACGCTCGGAGGAAAAAATGCAGCTGGGTCCATTGCAACAATCGGTGAAGGAGTGGATTCCGCAGATATTAATCTGCCACATTGTCAGGATAAGTTCATAAAAGAGGCTTCCAAACTTGGAATACCGATGGTGGGAATTCATTTTGATGGGCGTCCAATTTCCAGTGACATCGCGGATGAGTATCTGAATGGAATCATTGAGGCATGGAACCCTGGTCCATTCGCTGGCCAGGCAGTGACAGAAATTCTGCTTGGAACTTGTAATCCTTCTGGAAAAATGCCTGTTACAACAGCCAGAAATGCGGGACAGGTTCCAGTATATTATAATCATCCAAATGGTTCCTGCTGGCATTCTGGGGAAAGTGTTGGATTCCAAAATTATGTGGGATTATCTCATAAACCAAGGTATCCTTTTGGGTATGGACTTTCTTATACCACATTTGAGTACTCAAATCTTACATTGAATGGAAGTGCGGAAGAGATACAGGTGAATCTAAAGGAAGCTGTGAATGTATCATTTACAATCCAGAATACTGGAAATGTAAAAGGAACAGAAGTGGTACAGTTATACTTGAGAGACTCTTACGCGTCGATGCTTCGTCCAAGTCAGGAGCTTGCAGGATTTCAGCGAGTAGAGCTTGAACCAGGTGAGGAAAAACAAATATGCTTCGTATTGGATCCTAGTCAGACAGCCTTTATAACAAAAGAAATGAAGTGGAAGATTGAAAAAGGAAAGATCGAGGTAGCAATCGGTAGCTCATCAGAAGTTCAGCCATTAAACGGCGTATTTTACATCAAAGAGGATTGCTATATTGAAGGATGTGATAGAGAATTCTATGCAGTTCCTATAATTTCACAATAGAAGAAGTGAGACGGAAATTGTGGGATTATCGCAGGAAACTCTGTTGTTTAGAAGGGATATGCCGAGCCAGCATTTGTTCAGGGATTCAACAAGATGTTTGAAGAGGTATAAAATAATCTATTCTATAAAGAAAGGAATCAAAAGATTGTCAGAATTAGAAGAAGTAAAAAGAAAGCTGTTATCAACAGAATATGAAGATGGCAAAATTGTAGGGATAGAGCTGATTGAGGAGAAAGATACAGAGATGATGCCAGGGGCATCTCTTGGAATCGTTCCAGCGCATTGGAAGGTAAATATGGTATGTGAACCAGAAGAAGGGAGTTATATACAAATCGAAATATGGTTTCCAATAAAAGGGTGGAATGGGGATTTCTGTGGAACTGGAAACGGTGGATTTGCAGGAGCATTAGTTCCATTTATGATGATAATGCCTTTGCAGCTGGGATTTGCAGTGGCGAATACAGATATGGGAACTTCGAAGGGACCAGACTGCGGCATTGGAAATAAAGCAGTGTGGAAAGATTTCGGATACCGCGCCACACATTTAATGACAGTAAATGGAAAAGTTGCAACGAAAGCATTATATGGAAACTTACCGGAATTCTCTTATTTCATGGGAGCCTCTACTGGCGGTCAGCAGGGATTGATGGAGGCACAGCGGTATCCTGAGGATTATGATGGAATACTGGTGAATGCACCTGCTCATGACCGTGTGAATCTGCATGTGGGCTTTGTATGGGAGTGGATTGCACTGAATGAGTCCGAAGACAGCAGGTTTACAGCAGAAGAAGCAAAGAGAGTGGTGAAAATTATACTGGATAAATATGAAAATCAAAATGAAAGGAGAGGAGACGACGCATTTCTCTATCGTCCGGATAAGACTGTAATTACAAGAGAAGTGTTTGAAAATTCGGGATTTTCAGAAGCACAGATTGATGCACTTATGAAGGTGTATAAAGGTGCCGTCAATCCTGTGACCGGGGAGAGAATATATCCTGCTATAACCATGCCGGGAAGCGAGGATGGTTCTCTACCAGGTCGCTCAGATGAATATAAATTTGCCTTTGATTTCTTCTATCTTTTACGATGGGTTTTAGGTTCCAGTTTTGACTTTAAATCCTTTGATTTTGATAAAGATACTACAAGACTTAGAGAAGAATTGAGCCATTACCTCGATGCCACAGAGACAGATCTGAGTAGATTCAGGGAAAAAGGTGGCAAATTAATGATTATCCACGGAACTGCAGATCCAATGATTCCATATACTTCATCTGTACAGTATTATCATGCGGTAGACGACAAAGTGGGAAACACATCGTCGTTCTTTAAATTGTATCTGGCGCCAGGAATGGGACACATGATAGGAGGACCGGGTGTACAGGATATTATTGTTGGATTCCCTGCAACACCAAGAGATTCGAAGCACCTGGGTATTCTTGCACTAAAGAAGTGGGTGGAAGAAGGAAAGGAACCGAATGAACTCCTTCCAGTAGCATTCAAGGATGGAAATATTGGAAATGCATTTGCAGGAAACGATTATGCCTTTGAGAGAAGTATGTATCCCTATGTGGATTGATTGGTGTAATCAATACAGAAATATGAAAATCCAATCATGCAATGACATGGTCGGATTTTTCTTATTTACAATTATGTATAAAATGTATGTAAATAAGGTATTAGGCCTCAGTGAAATAAACCGTAAAATTAGAATAGATTCGATAGAATTGAGATAGATAAAAAGCCTGGATTCTGATTTAATAGTTATTATAGAGGTTATTAATAGTTCAAAAAGTTTTTTATACCGTGATGGAGATGTCCGCATACAGAATAAAAAAGGAAAAGGTAGAGGAATGGAGATTACAAGATTAAAAATCAATGGAGTTCAGAATCCTCTGGGGTATTCTATGGATGACCATGTTACAGTAAGTTGGAATATCAAGAATGCATGTGGAAAAATAGCAGAAAAGACATCTGTGGAAATCAGCGAAGACTGTGATTTTTCCAAGATTTTAGCTTCGGAAAAAGGAAAAGAGATTTGTTGCTCAGGCGTGGATTTGGAAATCAAGTTAATGCCGCGTACCAGATACTATGTTAAGGTCTGCGTTGTCGACGAACAGGGGGACACAGATACATCTGTTACATGGTTTGAAACAGGGAAGATGACAGAAATATGGGAAGGAAGCTGGATTACAACATGTGATGATGATTCTTATCATCCGGTGTTTCATAAATCTTTTTCCTGCGATAAAACGGTAAAATGTGCGCGTCTGTACATCAGTGGTCTGGGAATGTACGAGGCATATTTGAATGGAAACAAGGTAGGAGATGAGTATCTGACGCCGGGACTCAATGACTATGACAGCTACGTTCAGGTTCAGACTTATGACATCACAGAGGAACTACAAGAGAAAAATCAGATGGATATATCCATGGGCAATGGCTGGTATAAAAGTATCTATGGACAAGCAAATGGCAGCTGCTATGGAGAAAAATTTGCACTGATTGGTGAAATCCATATTGTGTATGAGGATAGAACCGAATCTATCTATTCCACAGATACGAGCTGGAAATACACAAAAAGCGACATCATTGACGATGGCATTTATAGTGGTGAGAACATTGATAGAACGGTATTGTTCTGTGAGGGTGTCCAGAAGAACAAAGATATGCTATGGTGGAAAAATGCGGTTGTCACAGATGCACCTTCAACTTTAATTGATCGAAAAAGTATTCCAGTCAAAATGAAAGAGACTTTGCAGGTGAAGGAAGTTTTAAACACTCCTGCTGGAGAGATTGTGCTGGATTTTGGGCAGAACTTTGCGGGATGGATTCGTTTTGAATCGGAACTGCCATATGGATGTGAAGTACATTTTGATTTTGGCGAGATTCTTCAAAACGATTGCTTTTATAATGAAAATTACAGATCTGCAATGGGAGGTTTTACCTATAAATCCAATGGAATTAAGGAAATTGTCAGACCACATTTTACGTTCTTTGGATTCCGTTATATACGTGTCACAGGCTGGGTAGGAGAACTGAAAGCAGATAGCTTTGAAGGGCTGGTATTGTATTCAGATTTGGAGAGAACAGGATTCTTCAAATCTGGTGATGAGAAAATCAATCGACTGTATGAAAACTGCATTTGGGGACAAAAATCCAACTTTATTGAAATCCCAACAGATTGTCCACAACGTGATGAGAGACTGGGGTGGACTGGCGATGCGCAGGTATTCTCAGCAACTGCCTCCTACAATATGGATACAAGAGCATTTTATAAGAAATTTTTATGGGATATTAGAAATGAACAGATTAAGAGAGGTGGGGGAATTCCTGCCTATGCACCATCGCCGAAGATGGCACCTCTGAATGCATGTGCTGCAATATGGGGAGACGCAGCAACAATTATCCCGGACAATCTGTTTCGTATTTATGGAGACACTTATGCAGCAAAAGAAAGCTATCAAATGATGGTAGAATGGGAGAAGTATGTGTCTGATGAAATTCGCAATGTGCATGGAACATCGAATGCTCTATGGGACTTTGGCTTTCAGTTCGGCGACTGGCTTGCGCTGGATGGAGCAAATGAACAGGCATTCAAGGGTGATACACCAGATGATTACATAGCAACGCTCTATTATTATCATACGGTATGTATCTTGGCTGAATTTGCCGGATTATTGGATAAAAAAGAGGAACAAAAGGCATATAGGACCAAGGCAGAGGAACTTAAGACATTGATTCTGGATACTTTCTTTACTCCGGTTGGGCATTTATCTGTCAATACCCAGGCTTCCTATCTCGCAGCAATGAATTTTGATTTATATAGGGACAGTGAAGTTCTGAAAAGTGATTTCCGAAAGCTGCTTGCAAAGAATGATAATCAAATTCGATGTGGATTCGTAGGTGCACCAATTCTATGTCAGATGCTTGCCAAAATGGACATGATGGATCTGGCATGGCAGTTTCTATTGAATGAAGAATATCCGGGATGGCTCTTCGAGGTAAATCATGGAGCCACTACAGTCTGGGAGCGATGGAATAGTGTTCTGGAAGATGGGAAAATAAGTGGAACAGGCATGAACAGTCTGAATCATTACAGCTATGGAAATGTGGTAGAGTTTTTATATGCCTATGCGGCAGGAATAAGACCACTTGAGAATGGTTTCAGGAAAGCAATCATAGCCCCTTCGCCACATGGCAGACTGGATTATGTGGATTGCAGCTTTCTTTCAGCAGCTGGGGAGTATCGATGTGCATGGAAGATTCTAGAGGATGGAAAACTGGATATTCAGATAGATATTCCGTTTGGCTGTAGTGCAGTAATAAAACTCCCAGGAAGTCACAGAGAAGATATTGAGGTTAATGCAGGTCATTATATGTTTGTCTATATGCCAGAAGTGGATTATAGAAGGAAATATAATCGGTACTCGACCCTGAGAGAAGTGATGAAAGATGAAGAAGCTGCGAGATACCTGTACGAGGTGATGCCTGCTGGTTATTTGATTTTCACAAACTCTGCCATGAAGTTGGAACAGCTTGGTGAGATTCCAATGCTCAAAATTAGCAAGGATAGAATTGAAAAGCTTTTAGAAAATTTGTCTCAGATACATTGGTGATGTAAAATATTTCAAGAGTGAGGATGGCGATATGTTATGACAGCATATAAGGAGCAGAAAATGAGAAAATGCAGACTAAATATAGAAGATGAACAAATTGCAGTAATGGTTGCATCACTTGCAAAAATACGTGAAAAATGTGCAGCAAAGACAACAATCGGACAGAGAATGACAATTCCACAATCGGGGAAGCTGCCAATCGAAGTGATTCTTCATCGTCCATCGAGAATAGTTGAACATAAACTTCCAGTGCTATTCAATATGCATGGCGGAGCTTGGCTGGCTGGTGATGCAGTGATGATGGAAAATTTCTGTCAACTGATGTCCGATCAGTTACCAGCAATGGTAGTGAATGTGAATTATCATAAGGCTGACATCATTTCGATTCCTAAAATGATTGAGGAAGTGGTTAATTGTGTGAGCTATTTTATGGAATATGAAGAAGATTATGGAATAGATATAGAGCGCATGGTTGTGGGAGGCCACAGTGCAGGAGCAAATCTTGCTGCGGGAGCTGCTATAAAGCTAAAGGAAGAAGGAATCTCTCTCTGTGCGCAGATGCTGGTGTACCCATGTACCGATTTATCCTCACAGACAATCGGGGAGAATGAACTGACACCTCTATTCCATACAATTTGTACAGAGGGGGAGGAAAAAGACTATCACATCTCACAACTCCTTTCTCCTGATGAGAAGCTGAAAGGATTATGTCCAACTCTGTTTGTGGAATGTGGGTTGGATATCCTAAGACCACTGGGGATTGCCTATGCAAAAAGACTGTTGGACAATGCAGTTTCGATTAAGGTGAAAGAATACCCCAAGGCACTTCATGGTTTTTTGGAAGTATGTCAGCCGGATTATGGTTTCGCAGATGAACGAAATACAGAAGAACAACGGAAATATGCAAGAGATTGCGAGATGTGGTTAATACGAGAGTTGAAAGCATGTATGAAAGAGGAGTTTAGATGACAGCAAATAATGACAATACGAATGTGAATAATAGTTCATGGCATGATACAGGAAGAGCCTGTGAATTGGACCGGTTTGATAGATTGAGAATATGGAACGCAATAGTTCCGGGGAACAGTAATCAGCCAAAGACAGATGTTATGGACATACAGAAAGGATTATATGTGAACCCTATTGCTGGTCTTTGGCAATTTATGTCTAATATAAGAGGAGAAAAGTTGAAAAGCAACGCTAAGGAAGTATTGGACAACTATACATATTATTTGGTAAGACCTGCTGATTCCGAATATCAGGATACATTCACAGATCAACCATACTTGATACCGTTTATTGCCGAGGGAAGCTCCAAAGTAGTAATTGTGGTTCCGGGCGGGGGCTGTTGCTTTAAAAGCATGGAAACAGAAGGGGTGAATATTGCGAAGGCATTGCAGAGTCAGGGTATTACCGCATTTGTACTGTGGTATCGAAGCAATCCATATTACCAGCCATATCCACTGATGGATATGCAGCGTGCAGTGAGATATGTCCGTTACCACGCACAGACTTATGGATATAGCCCAAATCAGATCGGCGCAGTGGGATTCTCTGCAGGTGGTGCACAGCTCACACTTTTTACAAATGTGTTGAGAGCTGGTGCAATTACTATTCCAGAGTATGAAAAGGATGAAATTGATGGGGTGGATGATCAGTTGAATTTTGTGGCGCCTGTATATCCGGCATTGACCTATAATCATAATATGGGAATGCTCTATGCATCTTTTCCAAAAAAACTTGTTCGTGACAAGGCAAGAAGGAGTGAAGTAATCAGACTCTATGATGCTGTGAAGAATATGAACTGTAAAGGAATTCCGCACTTCATTTGCTATGGTTCAAAGGAGGACATAGTGAGCATTGATGATATCAAACAGTATATCGTACAATTAAATTTGCAGAAAACTCCATGTAAGGTAGTGGTTGTGGAAGGTGCAGGACATGGATATGGTGATGCTACCGGAACAGAGCATGGCTTCTGGCTAAATGAGTTCATTCAGTGGATACAACAGGTATCGAATAAGAAATAAAGATAGATTTAGAACAAGATACAAACTTATAGGATAGTAAAGATATGAATACTATCGTATGCTTAATCAAACAACGAATACAGGAGGAGTAGTTACCAATGTCAAGTACCAAATCAAATTTACCATATATGTTCCATGATGAAGAACGTAAGATTGTCTTCAACAGACATGATCTCTCAACTCCATGGATTAATTATTTATCAAATGGAAGGATGCATGCATTCATATCTCAGGCGGGAGGCGGAATGTGCTGGTGGCGTACACCACAGAATTATCGAATTACAAGATATCGTTTCTACAATATGCCAATCGACAGTCCAGGCTTCTATGTATACATCCGTATGCAGGATGGTACAGTATGGTCACCAACCTTCCGACCTTGCGATACAAAGCTGGATCGTTGGGAGGCATCTCATTCAACTGGATTTTCTACCTTCAATGCTGAAAAGGAGGGATTGAAGGCAACCCTTACTTTGTTCATGGCTTTGGACAGTGATACCTTAATCTGGGATCTAAAGCTTATGAATTTAAAAGGTGAAAAGGTGGAATGTGATGTGTTTGCCTATGTGGAGCTGTCACAGCTGGCCTTCGATAATGAAGTAAAGCTGGGCTATTATCTGAAATGGAATGTAGATAATAAATATGATGTGGATATGAACGCAATCATGTATTTGTATACATCCTGGATGCAGATGGATGTGGAAAACGCACCGGTTGTGTATTTTGCATCAAGTGAGAAGAGTGATTCCTTCTGTTGCAACCGGGATTTGTTCTGTGGCAACTACCGCGATGAACGAAATCCAGTACAGGTGCAGAATGGAATACTTGGAAATAACAATATGGCTGGAGGTGAGCCATGCGGTGCACTGCATTCCCATGTGTCTCTTGGAGCACAGGAGGAGAAACGAATGAACTTCTTCCTGGGCGTTACACCAGGGGCATTGAAGGACTATGAGAATGCCAGAGAGAAGACAAGTGATACCTTAAAAGCGTTGAGAGCGGAATGTGCAGTAGATGAACAACTTGAGAAGAATATAGATTGGTGGCAGACTCATCTTGGTATTTATCAGTGTGAGATTCCAGATGAGGATGCTAAGCGACAGATTAATACATGGAATCCAATGCAGAGTGTAGTAACTGCAAGATTCTCAAGATCAATCAGTTCCTCTGCATCTGGAATTCGCGGAATTGGCTTCCGTGATTCTGCACAGGATATGCTTGCACAGGCCTATCGTAAACCAGATTGGGCGAAGGAGATGCTGTATTACCTCGCATCCCAACAGTTTGAGGATGGACATACGGTACATACCTCTTGGCCAGAGGAACATCGTCTGCCTCAGGATATTACCCGTTCCGACGATCATATCTGGATGACCTATCTTGCCTATGCAATTATTGCGGAATCTGGCGATATGTCTGTACTAGACGGCGAAATTCCATTCCTTGGTGAAGATATGAAGACACCTGTTGCACCAGCATCCATGTGGGAGCATCTGATGAGAGGAATTGCGTTTACTGAGAATCATCTTGGAGAACATGGTCTTCCATTGATCCTCTACAGTGACTGGAATGATCATATGGGACCTTTTGGACGTAAAGGAAAGGGAGAGACAGTCTTTGTTTCTCAGCAGCATATTTATGCGTTAAAACAGCTTTCAGAGTTAGCAGAGCTACGGGGAGATATGGATTCTATCGAGCGATTTGCTAGATTGATTCAGAAACAGGAAGAAGCCCTGAAGAAATATTGCTGGGATGGTGAGTGGTATCTTCGTGGTCTGGATGATGATGGCAATCCAATCGGTACAAAAGACGCAGATTATGCGAAAATCTGGGTGAATACACAAAGTTGGATGATTATATCTGGAAGTGGTGAGAAAGAGAAGAACAGGAAGGCTATGGATTCTGTAAAGAAGCATATGGATACGGGACTTGGACTTTTAATCAATACTCCAGGATTCCCGGCTGATCCAGGAAATTCTGACCACAAATCCAATGGACTTCCAGCAGGCTATTCGGAAAATGGTGGAATCTTCTGTCAGGCCAACTGCTGGGCAATTATGGCTGAAGCATTACTTGGCAGAGGAGACATTGCGTGGAAGTATTATAAGCAGCTGATTCCAAATGAAGTGATTAAGAAGATTGGGGTAGACGACTATCGTGGAGAGGCATACGCATATTCCAGTACTATGCTGGGACCAGAAAATGAGCAGTTTGGTCAGGCATGTGTTTCACAGGTAACCGGAACCGCAGCATGGATGGATGTTGTGGCAACGCAATATCTGCTTGGTGTAAGACCTACTATGAAAGGCCTTCTTATTGATCCAACAATTCCATCTAACTGGAAAGAATATTCAGTTACAAGAATATATAGAGGATGTAAATTGAATATTCAGGTAAAGAATCCAAATGGTGTGCAGCATGGTGTGGAAAGCATTGAGATCGATGGAAAACGCATAGAGGATAATAAAGTTACGCCAGAAATGGTAAGCAAATTGCTAAGTATGAATGTAATTGTAACCATGAAATAAGTCAAATATAATGAATGCATTTTAGTATACGGGGCGAAGGATTTTGCATCTTACGATCCACAGCGTCATGACTGGACGGAGGAGCCAGAAACCTATGAAATTCTAACAGGCACATCACTGAAAAGCTATCTGGAAAAACCATCTCCGGAGTAATTGCGGTGGAATGGGAGTCTCTTTTTCAAAAGCTGGAACGAGAATTAGAAATGTGCGATGGGAGAAAGTAATTTGGTAATAAAGTTTCATTATTATACAACGATACTGCTATAACGAACGTACGGTTCTGGATAGGATTTCATTTTGATTTTTCTAAACGTGCGCCAGAAGATTTTCATATTTTCAAAAAAGAAAAAGAAGTGTATACTGTAAGAAAAGTAAAACCATTCAGAACCCTGAACAGTCACCCCGTAAGCCTATGAAAATCGCCTACGCAATGGGCGTATCGTCTGAATCATACTTTTGTGCGGAATGTGTATGAAATGCACATTCTGTACTGAACAATTGGGGAAAATTTATATTGTGAAAAGAGGATTACAGATATGAGGCAGAATAATGTGAAACTTGGATTTGAGAAATGGAAACAGCTGCCACCGGTGCAGCGCTGGCTGCGGTTAAAAAGAACCAGCCTGACAGGAAAGTTGATATTCCTCTTTATTATAGTGATCCTGCCCATAAATATACTAATGGTAGTCATTACAGGATTTGTGGAAAAATCTTATGAACAGCGTATCTCGGAATCTTATGCTTACCAGTTGAGGCTGTATACTCAGGCTGCTGGTGATCAGTTCTCTGCGATGGAACTTGATATGCGTGAGTTTCTCCGTGTAGATAATCTTCTTGTACTGACAAAAGGAACGAAACTGGATTCAACGCTGGACATGATGCGGTTTAAGATGGAATTGTCAGACAGTGAGGTATGGAATACTTATCCGGGGATGTATTATATTTGGGATAAGGAGAAGGATATTATCGGTATCAATGAGGTTGGCAAGTCCTATACTGCGAGGTAAAAAAAGGATTAGAGCAGCAGCTAAGGGGGCGTTCAGCAGATGCGGTAACAAAAAAGAACAAAGAAATATTGAAATTAGATAGTCATGTATTTTTGTTACAAAAGTATGATTATACATTTTTTTCGATTGGAATTCTTTTTGATGTGGAATCGGTTTTAGCGCAATTTAACCATAGCCTTGAGAATATGGACGGGACCATATTTTTGGCAGATAAGGAGGAGAATCTGATTGCTTCACTGACAGGAGACCGCTTTGCATGTGAGGAAGTAAGGGGTTCTGCAAGAGAATGGAATGAAAAGAAGTACCTGATTGTGTCACAGCCGCTAGGGTATGGAGACTTTAAGCTGATACATAAAACAACGCGCAGCAGTTATATGAAAAAGCTGAGTGTGATGGTTACGGTACTGTATGTATTTTGCATTTGCAGTTTTCTTGCGATTCCCCTGTTGCTTTTTGTGGCGCGACGTCTGGTATTAAAGCCGGTTCAAGAACTATGCCTTGCTATGGAAGAGGTAGAGAGCGGAAATCTGGAGTATCAGATTGATGGAGTGACAGGTTCCTACCAGATGGATTTTTTATTTCTAAGCTTTAATCATATGCTGGAGGAACTACATCATATGGTAGCAGAGTCCTATGAAAAAGAGATTGAGCGACTGCAGACAGATGCTATTAATATTAGGCTGCAGGTGAATCAGCACATGCTCTTAAATTTTTTAAATACAATTTACAGCCTTTCCCGCACAGGAAGAAAGGAGGAAGTAGAGCAGTTCACCCTGCTTCTAATGAATTACTTCCGGTATGTGCTTCGGCAGGATATTGGGCTCGTGACGGTCAAAGAGGAAATGAAGTTCGTCCAGGACTATCTGAAACTCCAGAAAATCCGTTTTCCGGACAGCTTTCATTTTGTCTATTCTATGACGGAAGAGGCAGAAGAGCTGCTGATTCCCCAGCTATTAATAGAAAATTTTGTGGAAAATACTATAAAATATGGGCTGATTATGGGAAAAGAGATTGAAATCCTGATTAATATCCGTACCGATGAAGAATGGCTGATACTGTCTATTTCTGATACCGGGAACGGTATGGACAAGGAACGGGTAAAAAAGCTGCAACAAGGGGAGATTATTGAGGATTCACTGGGCAAACATATTGGTATCTGGAATTGCAGGCGCAGGTTAAATTATTACTACGGTGATGCGCAGGAAATGCATATTATAAGCAATTCTGGAGAGGGGACACAAGTATTTTTAAAGCTGCGCAGAGAACCTTTGACGAAACCGGAGGCAGCAGTCTGGTTGCATCAGGAGCAGAATCAGGTCACGGAGGGAAAAAGTCATGAAGATATTAATCGTAGATGATGAACAGATTGCAATAGAAGGGATCCTCGCCAATATTGAATTTTCCAGGTATGGTATTAGCCAGGTCGCGACAGCCAACAACATGGAGCAGGCGAAAGAGGTCATGCGGCAGGGTGGCGTCCAGATTGTCATGTGTGATATCGAGATGCCAAACGGCAGCGGTCTGGAGCTGATTGCCTGGATCAATGACTGGGATCCTAAAATTGTGACACTGATTTTGAGCTGCCATACAGAGTTTCAGTTCGCCCAGGCGGCCGTCGGGCTGTCCTGCCAACAGTATCTGACTAAGCCCGCCACGTCTGAGGAACTGGACAAGGCGATTACAAGTGTCGTTTTAGAGGTTCAGAAGCGTAGTACCGATCAGAATATCCGAAAGTTCGGAGAGGAATATATGAAGCGCCTGACTGGAGGTAGTGAGGAAGAGGTCAGCGCAGTTGAGCAGGTACATGCGTATATAATCGACCATATCGAGTTGGAGCTTTCTGTGGAGGAACTGGCTCGCAGAGTGTATCTGTCTCAGAACCACTTGAGCCGTATCTTCAAAAAGAAGTATGGGAAAACGATTGTAGAATACATAACCCAGTACCGTCTGGATCTGGCGGAGGAACTGCTGAAAAATACGAATCTTACGGTGACGGCGGTGTCTGCTAAAATAGGATATCCCAATTATGCTTACTTTACAAAGCTGTTTAAAAAGCATACCGGGTATACGCCGAGCGCATATCGGAATAAATATATGCGGTCATACAGCTGAGTCCTGTTTTAGATGCAACGAATCCAGATCAGCACAAATTTATGGAACGTGGAAGAACGCTGCTGGTAATTGGCGGCAGCATGGATGCGATTATTCCATATAATAGATTTATTGATTATTACAAAAAGGTAATAAAAGAATTGGAAGGAATAGATACAGTCCGGGAATTCTTCTGCATCTTTTTAATTTCAGGATTTGCCCATACGGTTGGCGGAAGTGGGGTTCAGGATGTTGGAATGACAGGATCGTCAGTTACACCCAGAGATCCAGAGCATGACGTGCTTTGTGCAATGGAGCAATGGGTGGAAAAAGACATTGTACCGGAACATATCTTAGGGACTAATTTTAAGATGGGGATGTCCGGTCTTCAATTTGATTATGACAGACCGGCTTACGCTTACCCTTATATTGCTGACTTTACAGGCGGTGACCCGAATCAGTCAGCAAACTATCAGTTGATGAAGGATGCAGATGCTTACTAGAAGACCTCCTTATAATTCTTCTTACGGAATTCAGAAGGTGACATGTTCATCCATTTCCGGAAAATTGCGGTGAAATTACTCTGTGTTTGAAAACCCATATAGGAAGAGATATCAGATATAGAACGGTCACTGAACTTTAACAAGTTGCAGGAGATTGATATTTTCTCACGCTGTATGTAGTTATGGATGGATAATCCTGTTTCATTAGAAAACAGGCTGCATATGTAGTTCTGGGACAGACCTATGTATTCCGAAATCTCTTCCAGCGTAATTTTTTTATAGATATTGCAGCTAATATAGTTCAGTATCCGTTCTACCTGATAGGAAAGTTTGTGCTCTTTTTGTGAGTGAACTAATTTTGCGAACATAACAGCTGATAACTGATAGATTTCGTAAAGCTCTTCCATATTTTTACAGTAGGATACTGAAAACAAGAGGGCATCGGATAGATCAAAAGCATCATCCGGGGATACTCCGCTGTCAATTGCTGTCCTTGAAAAAAGAGCGATTGCAGATACGATAAGATAGGAATACTGCACCAAGGTAGTCGAGGCCATAAGTCCGAGATTGACATTGATTTTAGCAAAGGGGGCAGTATGGATTTCATCATACTTCCCCTGTCGGATTTTATCCATCAGAGTATGTTCTACCTCCATTGGAATACGGCGGAAATCGTTTTCTGAATTTTTTAATTTTGCCACTGTAATTAGATTAATAATATCTTTTTCTGTAGTCATACTTTAAAACCTCCTTTATTGTGTGAGTGAGGGCAATATAATAAAAAGAAATTAAGATTTTTATGTAGAAATCAGTTTTTGAACAATAAAAGCCGCCTGACCCAATGTATAACGCTTCTGTATATTATCAGTGGGGAGAGCTGCACCAATCAGGTGCGGCTTTTCCTGCTTTTTTCTATATTCTTTTACGCTGCACCCGAGTTTTTTTATAAACATCTGATTCAAATACCGGCTGCTGGAGAATCCTGTCTCAAGGCAGATATCTAAGATAGGCAAATCAGATTTGTCAACCAGCTGGTAAGCGTGCTCAAACCGGATGTTATTAAGATATTCCTGAAAGGAAATCCCAAGCATCTGTGTGATGAAATGCGAAGCATGATAGGTTGTAATATTTTCCAAACTGGCAATATTCTGCAAAGAAATATGTTCCATATAGTGTTCCGAGATATAGTCTGTAATCCGGTTCAGGCGTCTGGAGTTGTTTTTTGCGGTGGCGGATTCCTTTTCACTTGTAATCGTATAATTCATGCATGTTAATAGCTGGTATATCGCATCCAGAACCAGACTGGAACACTTAATAGCATTGTGGGAGGATGAAGAAAAATATAAAACGGCACAGGAAAGGAGCGTCTGGTACAGGTTGTCATGAAGTGCCCCAATTCGTATAATGCTGTTATCCAGACGAAGTAAACCAAGCTGATAATCGATTCTGCGGTAAAAATCAGGATGAATCTGAAATGCCAGTATCTTGTTCTGGCCGTCCTTATTTAAAAAAGAATGAATCTGATACCTATTTATGATATAAATGTCCCCTGCATGCAGTTCAAATTGCTTAAACTCTGTGAAGAGGGTAAGCGCTCCATCTAAAAGTATACCAATTTCCAGATCGCCGTGCCCATGCGGACTGCGTGCTGTCATATCAACCAGAAAGATTTCCAGAAAGTTCATCGTTGTATGATGCACAATTTCAAATTCTTCTTTTCGCATGTCGTCATTCTCCCTAAAATAGATTTGCTTTTATGATACACCACACAAGAGCAATAAACAACAAAAAAAATCGCAACATTATCATTTTTCTGCCCGAAGTTTCTGGTATAAATAAAACATAACAGATAAGCGGAATACGGTATTCCTGCAAAAAAACTGAGAATACCGTGACAGCCGATTTTTATGAAAGAAAGGAAAAGATTATTATGACAAAATTCAAATTTTCAGTAGGTCCTTGGAATGTACATACTGGAGCAGATTCTTACGGACCTGCAACAAGAAAGGACATTCCTGTAGAAGAGAAGTACAAAAAGTTCGCAGAAATGGGATTTTCTGCAGTGCAGTTCCACGATGACGATGCAGTGCCGAACATCAATGACTATACGGAAGAGGAAATCAAAGAGAAGGCCCGTGAACTGAAAAAGACACTGGACAAGTACAACCTCAAGGCAGAATTTGTTGCACCACGTCTCTGGATGGATGAACACACACAGGACGGCGGATTCATGAGTACATCTGAAAAAGACCGGGAGTATGCGATGTGGAGAGCTTACCGCTCTATTGATATTGCCAATGAACTTGGCTGTGACATGGTTGTACTCTGGCTTGCGAGAGAGGGAACGCTTTGTGCGGAGTCAAAATCTCCTGTCTGGGCTACAAAGATGCTTGTCGAGGCGATCAATAAGATGTTGAAATATGATTCGAAGATCCGCGTATGCATTGAGCCGAAGCCAAATGAGCCGATTGACAGGAGTATCTGCGGAACAATGGGACATGTCATGGCAGTTTCAGCTGCGACAGTCGATCCGTCACGTGTAGGCGGCAATCTGGAGAGCGCACATGCAATTCTGGCAGGCTTGGATCCGGCCAACGAAATTGGATTTGCCCTGGCAATGGGAAAACTGATGACCGTGCACCTAAATGACCAGAATGGAATCCGTTATGACCAAGATAAATCTTTTGGTGTGGAGAACTTGCGCGCCGCATTCAATCAGGTAAAAGTCCTGAAGGAAAACGGATATGGCGAGAATGGAGAATATGTCGGCCTTGATGTGAAAGCAATGAGGACGACAACGGATGAGGACAGTTTCAAGCATCTGGAAAACAGCCTAAAGATTTTCAAGGCTTTGGAAGAAAAAGTGGATAAGTTTGATTATAATTTCCAGAAAAAATGTGTTGAAACCAGGGATTTTGAGGCACTGGAAATGTATGTGATGAATCTTCTGATGGGAATCGAATAAGTGTTGGAGCGGAAAACAGGGAGATCAGAAGATCTCCCATTTTCGATATCAGAAAAATTACAGGAGGCAGCTATGAAGAAAAAAGTGATCGTAGCCGGACATATTTGTCTGGATATCACACCAGTATTCCCGGATAAAAAGATGACCCAGTTAAGCGAGATTCTTTCCCCGGGAAGGCTGATACAGATGGGGCAGGCGGACGTGCACACAGGCGGGGCCGTGGCCAATACCGGACTGGCAATGAAAATTCTCGGTGCGGATGTTACTTTAATGGGTAAAATCGGTAAAGAGACGTTTGGCGATATGGTATGTAATATATTAAGGCAGTATGATGCAGAAGAGGGAATGCTTCTATCGGACAGGGAATCTACATCCTATTCTGTAATTCTGGCAGTTCCGGGGATTGACCGTATCTTTCTGCATAATCCGGGAGCAAACCATTCGTTCCGAGCATCTGATATTCCACAGAAAGCCATGGAAGAAGCGGCATTGTTTCACTTTGGATATCCTCCGCTGATGAAATCCATGTATGAACATGACGGAGAGGAATTGGTGGAAATCATGAAGCGGGCAAAGACGGCAGGTGCAGCAACTTCCCTTGATATGGCGGCAGTAGACCCGGATGCCGAAGCGGGCACGGCGAACTGGGAGAAGATTCTGGAGCGTGTCATGCCTTACGTGGACTTTTTTGTGCCTAGCGTGGAAGAACTCTGCTATATGCTGGATAAGAAACGGTACGAAGAGTGGCAGGAGCGGGCCGGAGGAACGGATATGACGGAAATCCTGAACATTGAGAGGGATGTTAAGCCCCTCGGAAAGCAATGTATGGAATTTGGAGCAAAGGTTCTTTTAATTAAATGTGGCGCACCCGGAATGTATTATAAAACAGCAGACAGGCGGACTCTAATGAATATAGGAAGCCGGGTCGGACTGGATCTAAACAGCTGGGCAGACAGAGAGGGATTCGAGAAGAGCTATGTTCCGGAGCGTATTCATTCCGGGACCGGGGCAGGAGATACAAGCATTGCGGTGTTTCTGACTGCTATGTTGGAAGGGTATCCACTAGAGAAGACTCTTCAGCTTTCCGCGGCGACAGGCGCGTCCTGTGTAGCTTCTTATGATGCATTGAGCGGGCTGAAATCTATTGACGAACTGGAAAAGAAAATCAATGCAGGCTGGTGTAAAAACAAGTCGAATATAAAAGAACAATAAATGTGTACATAAAAAGAAAATCAGGAGGCAGAATATGTTAGTAAATTTGAATGAAGTATTGATTCCAGCGAGGAGGAATCATTATGCAGTAGGATTATTTAATGCGGTAAATCTGGAACTTGCAAGAGGAATTATCAGTGCGGCAGAAAGTACAGGTTCCCCTGTCATCATGGGCACGGCGGAAGTGCTGTTCCCTTACGGGCCTCTGGAGGAGTTATCTTATTACCTGATTCCGATGGCTAAGAAGGCGAATGTGCCGGTTGTGATCCATTTGGATCACGGCCTGAATAAAGAAACCTGTCTGAAAGCACTGGAATTGGGATTTTCATCTATTATGTATGACTGCTCTACAGATTCCTATGAGGAGAATGTAAGAAAAGTAAAAGAAATGGCAGATATCGCCCACTCTTATGGCGCAACAATAGAGGGGGAACTCGGGCATGTAGGGGATAATGAAGGTTCGGCAGAGGGAAATTCGCATATGACGGATCCGAAGCAGTTCTATACGGAGCCGGACATGGCAAAAGATTATGTGGAAAAGACAAAAGTAGATGCATTGGCGATTGCAGTGGGAAATGCGCATGGAGCATACAAACTGCCGCCTAAATTAGATTTTGAAAGAATCCGGACCATTGCAAAAACTGTGGATGTCCCGCTGGTATTGCACGGGGGATCCGGTCTTACGGATTCTGATTTCAGGCAGGCTATCTCGGAAGGAATTAGTAAGGTAAATATTTTTACAGATATCAATATAGCTGCGGTAGAGGCAGAGTTTAAAAAGTTCAGTGATATGAATAAAGGGATTATTGACTTAATTCCTGCAGCTGTGGAAGCGGTAAATCAGGAAACCATGAAGAAGATGAAGCTGTTCAGCAGCGACAGAAAAGCCGGATATACATATTATAACGAGAAAATGAATGTAGAACGTTTGGTTCAGGTAGTCACAAATGAAGTGAAACGGCATATGGTAAAGCCGTAAATAAACTGAAGGGGTATCTCTTTATATGGTTTGTGATTTATCTATATATGTAATAATGCTATTTTGTATAATACATTTTTAGCGTAGAAGATTTACTTAATGTGCCTTTTATACAAAGCAAACGATCTCTTTATCTATATTTTTTATATTAGTTGACGCCGATAGCGGGGATAAATTCGTAAACAGACTTAACCGATTTGTGGTTAGGTCTGTTTTTTTAGATATGTGACATTTAATCAATAGACAATTTAAAAGGAGGGAAATGCCCAGAGTACAAAGGAGTAGTATATTTGAAGGAAGGCTCTAAAGATAAGATAAAATCAAATAAAAGCCTAAAGGGTGCAGCAATTCAGCAATGGATTTCTGCACTATTTTTTTCGACAAATTTCAACAATATTTTACATTTTATCAAGCATAAAGCCAGACCACCACCGCACTTCGAATTGATTTCTAACAAATTTCAAATCGGAGGTAAGAAGGAATGGCTTATAACAAAGCAAAAGAAGAAAAAGAATGGAAACGCTGGAAAGAAAATGAAGAAAAGAAATTACGGGAGCTGGGAATGGATGAAGAATTAATTCAGCAACTTCGTCAGAGGGATTGGGAAGAATTTAAGGAAGAACGCAGATACAGGGAACATCAGACTCCCTATCCAGATTACTGGAATTTACACCCGTTTGTGATAAAAGAACCGGAAATAGAAGGAGTCCAATCTCTGCTCCAGTCCATCGAGAATGAACAACTGTTACATATTCTGTCGCAGGCAGACCGGACTACACTTCAGGTACTCCTTTTAAAAATGATGGGCTATTCCTTCCGGGAAATAGCAGAAAAACTGGGAGTACCAGAACAAACCATTTATACCAAAGTCAATCGACTGAGAAAAAAACTAAAAAAAGTTTTGGAAAAGTGAATAATTTTGAACCATCTCATCGGCTATATAGTAGAGGGAAAATCTCTCGCCTGCTCTTTGACAACCAAATATCAGCATTACAGGTACGTTCCCGGAAGTAGTAGCGTGGAGGAGTAAGCGCCAGGACAGACGGAACCGCTATTGCATTCAGAAAAGTGGACAGTCAGGAGAGAACATTCTGACAGCAGTTTAAGAGAATGCAGTGCCGGCTTCGTTTCGAGCGACCACTTATATCTGAAATAAAGCCGTGGCAGGCTTTTCGCCATAATCACTGAGGGGGGATAATGATACGTTTACTTGCCAAAGAGCAGAAGATGGACTTTGGGTTGTAATCAGCAAGACCTTTAGAATATCTGCGAACGGCATCCGCCAGATGCCTGCCTGTAATGTTCCCCGCCGTGGAAATGCATGGCAGGATGCCGGGGATGCGAGGTCAAATACGGTGCCGAGAGTAAACAAAACAAATAGAAATCAATAGAAGTGTGTCGTTGATATCAGATACATGCGGCTGTGGGGATTCCCATAGCCGTATTGATGTGGTATTAACGGCATACGAAGAAAAGGAATTGCCATGTTATATCAAAACCAATATCAGAAAAAAGCCCATAGGGAGGCTGAGGAAATCTTCCGCGGCCTGCTTCCTAAGAAGGGTCTGAATGTAAGAGAAGAACAGATCCAACTATGTCACAAGATGCTGGATACTCTGTTTCACCGGGATATCGCCCTATGTGATGCTGGTGTAGGAATCGGCAAGACATACGCCTATCTGGCAGCATGTATCTTGCTGCGGAAATACGCATTGTACACAGGGAAATATCTCTTATGCGACAGCAGGTCAGTAGTCATATCCACATCCAGCATTGCGCTGCAGAAAGCGTTACTGGAGGAATACATCCCTTTTCTATCCAAGATTCTCTTAGAGAATGGGATCATCAAATCGCCTTTGCAAGCTGTTGTACGGAAGGGAAAGGAACATTTTGTGTGTGATTATCGTCTGGAACAGCGGCTAGAGGCAATAAAACAAAAGCAGAAAAATTCAGGGCAAAAAAGCGCGCTGCTGTCGCTCTGCCATCAGTATGACATAGATCAGATTCATGGAATAAGCGGATTCGACCGGAGACGTGTCTGTGTTCCTAAGTTCTGTCCAAAAGACTGTCCGGGAAGACCAGACTGCAGATATCAGAGATATCTGAAGCAGGCAAAAAGTCCTGAAATCTTTATCCAAATCTGTAACCATAATTATCTGTTGGCAGATGCTTCCCACAGAGCCAGGGGATTCAGACCTTTACTGGCGGATTACCGGGCTCTGATCATAGACGAGGCCCACCAACTGCCAGAGGCTGCAAGGCAGATGTACGGGAAAACACTCGGCAGTGATGACATTCAAGAAATCTGCCACTTTTTAGAAAAAGAACACCAGTCCAGAGCAGCCATACAGATTAAAGAAATTTTTCGTAATGTGCTGGAGCCGTTGAAGGATTGTGTTCAGGAAGAAGCTGCCGAGAGGACAGCAGCCACCCTCACGGAAGACTGCGTCAGAACACTTCAGACCGGAATCCTTCAGATCCGGCAGATGATTACAAGGCTCCGGGGCAGCATTCCGCCCTGGACACTGAACAGACTGGAAGAGACAGAGGAGATCCTTCACTGTTTTTACAGGCAGGACAAGAATTACATCCTCTATTTGCAGAAGGACCAGAACCGGCTCCCCGTGTTCTGTGCCACCAGCCGGAAGGTTCCGAAACTTTTGCAGGAATCACTGTGGCAGAAAGGAATCCCTTCGATACTTACCAGCGGTACACTGAAGGCAGGAAATGGATTCGAGAGAACGAAACAGGTGACCGGGCTAAGCCAAGAAACGAATGTACGGGAGTATACAGCGCAATCCCCGTTTCAATATAAAAAGAACTGTTTATTGTATTTACCAAAGAATTTGAAGAAATGTAAGCGTGGAAGCCAGGAGGAGGCAATGATACTTGCAATGCACATACAATCACTAATCTGCGCTACTTATGGGCATACGCTGGTGCTGTTCACCTCGTACTCTTTGATGGGAAGTGTGTACCAGCTGCTAAAGGATGTCCTGCCTTTTTCTATGGTGGAAGTATGGCGCCATTCACAGGAAGAAATTACAAGATTCAAAAGCATGAAGAATGCTGTCTTGTTTGCAGCCGGTTCCTGTTGGGAAGGGGTAGACTTCCCGGGGGATATGGTGTCTTCCCTGATTATTGTGAAGCTGCCGTTCGCGGTCCCGGATCCTGTTAGTGAGGCAGAAAAGAAGGAGCATGAATCGTTAGAGGGATATATCCAGTCCACCATAGTGCCGGATATGCAGAAAAAACTCCGGCAGGGATTTGGGCGGGCTATCCGGACGGAAGAGGATACCTGTGTTGTTTCTATTTTGGATTATCGGGCGGTGGCAGGAGGGCGGTATCATTCGGATGTTCTGCGTGCATTACCGGATTGCCAGATGGCGAACAGGATAGAAGAGGTGGAAACTTTTATCCGTAGAAGGAAAGGGACAGAATATTATATGTAGAAACAGTAGCAGAGGTTGTTGGTTCTGCTTGGATTGAAGTAGAAATCAAGGGAAATATTTAGTGGTATTTTGGAGGCGATTTCACACGGATTGTTGGTATTTGTGAATAGATATGTTGGCATGAGTTGGGTATACTGTGTATGACGTCAGAGGAAAGGAGTGAAGGCAAATGAAACGTTATTGTGTAATAAGCGAGCAGGATGGGACAAAGACTTATTATTTTATCCGTGACTGTCAAGAATGGGAAATGGTTCTGCTTCCTTCCAAATATCTGACTCATAAGACAAGATCCAACCGGTCACCAAATACAATACGCAGAAGTGCATTTGCAATTGTATTTTATTTAGAATATCTGAATGAATCAGGTATGGAAATCAATGACGTATATGGATTGAAATATCAGGAGCAAAGTAATCACTTCGTGGGATTTTTACACTGGCTGAAAGCCGGAAGGCATAAAGACAAAGAGGATACAAGAATTCCACATAATGGAACCTGCAACGCATATTTAAAAGATGTGTTCAGGTTCTTTCTGTTTCTAGAAATGGAAGAGGAACAACAGGGAAGGCTAAGTGTCCTGTATTATGACAATTTTACAACGCCCAATGCAGTCGGAGTAAAGAAAAAGATGCGGTTCCGTGCATTCAGAGGGTATCTGCAGGAAGAGGAACGGGATGTGAGGGCGGCACAACATTATGAAATCCTTAAAATATTAAAAGCATGCACGAACTGCCGGGATCAGCTTCTGATTATGCTGATTGCCGAAACCGGGTATCGAATTGGAGAAATACTGGGCGTGGATTATACAAGGGATATTGACTATCGGAGACATACCATCCGCATTTACTTCCGTGAAGACAATGACAATGGTGCCAGGGCAAAGAATGCGGAATACCGGAAAGCCAAAATCAGCGATGCAGCCTATGATTTTATGATGCATTACATGGCAGAATATCGGGAACTGCTCCAGCACCAGCAAATGCTGTTTGTTAATTTGGAGGGGAATACCAAAGGCAAAGCACTACAGGCAGATTCTGTTTACAGCATGCTGAAAAGGATGGAGAAAAAGACAGAAATTAAAATCACACCTCATATGCTGCGGAGATATTTTGCCAATATGCGCCGGGATGCAGGCTGGACTTTAGAGATGATCTGCGAGGCCCTTGGGCACCGGCATCTGGATACGACAATTAAATATTTGAACATTGTGGATGATGAGCTTATGGAGGCAAGCGATGAATTTTACAAGAAGCATACGGCTTTATACGGGCTCGACCAGATAATGTGACAGGAGGTGACTGCATGCCTGTTTATCAGATGCAGCAGGCAGAAATATGGGAAGAGGATGAGCCACAGGGCGGGCAGCTGGAAGCAGAGGTGGATGCCTGCCGGGAAGTGAAGAGCAATTATAGGAACAGAGTCAGGCATTTTCTGCGTACCAGTGGAATTGCACATATTTCAGAAATGGAGTATGGACTACGAATAGAGTATGAGAAGTACCTCATGCAGACAGAGAAACAGTCCCTTCACAATTTATGTCTGAATGCTTTTGACCGGATTAAACTGCATTCCATGAAAGAGGAGATGCGGACGCTGGCAGGCAAACGAAAATATACCTTTGACTTTGCGGAAAGGATTATCTTTCTTCCATATTACCCCAAGATAGAAATTGCAGAGCATTTTCAAAGCGCAAGGAGAAAACGGGACCTTGTATGGGACTTCACGATACCATGTGATGAGAAATTAAAAAGGCAGATATTTCTGATATTGAATCAGCTGGTCATGGCTGGTGAGGAGACTTGGGAAGAGAAAGAAAAGCTGGCAGCACTAAAATTTCTATATGAATTCTGTATTTTAACAGGGATTTCAGACATCGATGAGATGACGTTAGATGACGAAGCTGCATTTAAGAGCTATCTTCCGCAGAGCATGAATGAAAGAAAAAGAAAGCGTGCCTGTGGAATTATCGGGTTTAGCAGAAAGCATCTGTTCCAACAATCAGCTGAAATAAACTGGAAAGCAAATGTGTGGTATTTGGAGCGTTTTTATTTTTCCAGAGAGCGAATTAATCCAAGTAAACCGGTAGACAGTTTTTCGTTCCGGGAAATCACCTATGAGGGAAACAGGAATCTCTTAAAAAAGTATATGCGGTATGCCCTTGGGATTACGGATTTATCCATCAACACAATCCGTATTAAATTTTTGGACATTCGAAAATTTCTTCAGGCATTTGATCAGCCCCAAAAACCTGCATTTGAATTGACAGCAGGGGATGTGGATGCCTATCTGAAAGAACTTCAGAAAATGGATAATATGGAGAAGACATTCAACGGTCAATTGTTCAGCATCGTACAGTTTTATAATTTCCTTCTGGTGAAAGGATATATGGAGCGAATCCCTTTTCGGCATGAGTATTATCTGCAGAAAGAAATCCCAATGCATCATGACAGAAGTGTCCGGGATGAGGTATGTGGGGAAATCTTTGAAAAACTGGAGAATTTTCCGGAGCACCTGAGGCTGATGTTTTTACACCTATGGTGTGTAGGTCTCAGGTGCAGCGAGGTGTGTACACTTCAGGGAGATGCCTATGAATGGAAGAACGGTGACGCATGGATTAAAGTCTATCAGATTAAAATGAAAAACTACAAGCGAATCCCAATACCGGAAGCCTTATATCAACTGATGCAGGTCTATATACAGAAACACCATATCCGGCAAGAAGACTATTTGTTCCAGAATACAAAAGGCGGGGCGTTCAGATATGCTACTTTCCGGAGCCAAATGCTCAGATGCTGCGAAGAGAATCAGATTGCAGATGGGGATTATCTTTTTAAGTCCCATGATTATCGGCATAATCTGGCAACGTTATATTATGATAGGGGAATATCCATTCAAGCGATCAGGGATTATCTGGGACATGACTATGAGGAAATGACGAGACAATATGTGGACTTTATGCCCAAAAAGCTGGAGAAAGCAAATGAAGAATATTTCAGCAATCCAGAGCATAGTCTGGCAGATGAACTGATGAAGGGAGAACAGGATGGAGACTAAGATTTACTTATATAGTCTTGGTGCTTATAGGAGCGCTTCTGAAAAACAGAAAAAAGTCGATTGGAACTTATATTATGACTTGGATCTTCTGCCGACAGAGGGGCTGCGAAAAGAATTTTATGCATTTTTAACGGAACGTGGGAAAAGAATCTCCGGCAGTACCTTGGTACATGAGCGAGACTTATATATTCGATTATGTAAATTCCTAAAAGAAAGGCAACTCAAAGCTGAAAGCATTCAGACGTTGGACTTAGAAATCTGGTTAAAAAAGTTGAGGGCATGGCTTTTATCAAGGGGCGAGGCGCTAACGCAACAGGGAATGAGCGTATATGGAAAAGAAAAGGTAGTACCATCGGAAATCCTCACCTATTTTAGAAAAATATATAGTTTTACTGTGCGCGATACTGGTGGGAATGAAACCCAAAAAGATATCTGGAATTTAGAAAAACTGGATATTTCATATAAGGCAAATCCGATTAAGAATTACAAGACAATGAATTTCAGTAAAATCTGGCAGCCAGATATAAAAGAAGAAGTGAAAAAGGCTGTTTTTCAGCATCTTCAGGAAGAAGCTGTAGCAAGCGTCTCTAAAGAACTGACTGCTGTCAGGAGACTCTCGCAATATCTGAAAGAGAAGAGTCCGGCCATAGAGTCCTGTGCTGATATGAACCGAGAAACTCTAGAAGAATATCTTGTCTATCTAAGAACAGAAGACACCGGGATTAAAAATTTTAAAGGTGATTTGACGAGATTAAGGGCTGTTTTGGAAACCATAGGAAAAATATGTGGCTATCAGCATTTGGAATCTTTGTTTTTGAATACAGATATACCACGAATGACAAAAACAGAATTGAAATCATATTCGGATGCTGAATTGAAGCGTCTGAATGCAGCAATTGCAGGTATGGACGAGCAGATGTGCAGGGTAATGGTCATTCACCAGATGCTTGGTACCCGGATATCAGATACACTGACTCTGCAGACGGACTGTCTCTATGAGCAGGACGGACACCCTATGATAAAAATCCGGCAGATGAAAACAAACACCTACATAAAGCCAATCAGCGCAGAGGTATCCATCCTCATACAGAAAGCCATTGATTATACGAAACGAAAATATGGAGATACTTTTTATATATTCGTAGATGACAGTAACCCGGACCGTTCCCTACAATATAATACCATTCAAAATAGAGTCATGAGTATGATCCAAAAAGAAAAACTGCGGGATGACCGGGGAGAATTATTTGGATTCGGAACCCATATGTTCCGGCATTGCTATGGCATAAAGCTGACTGAGATGCACTTGGATGACTGGACGATCGCCAAGCTACTGGGGCATAAAAGTGTTAAAAATGTACGATTCTACCGGAAAATGAGCCATCAGATTTTGGCAGATGAAACAAGAGAAATCAGAGATGAAATGAGCCGGATGATACGGGCAAACCTGAAAGGTTGGGGAAAAGAATATGAGCAAATATGACAAAATGATTGAATTGAACCAGAGAAACAGCACGGAAAAGATAGAGCGGGCACAGAAAGCTATTTATGAAATGATGCAGGAAGAAGAAAAGGTAACGATCCCAAAGCTGATGAAAAAGACGGGGCTATCCAGAGGCTTCTTTTATAAAAATCCTTCAGTAAGAAAAGAAGTGGACCGGGCTATAGAACAGCAGGCAGGGCTGGTGGATAAGCGTAGAAAGATTATTGATATGGCGATGGAGAATAGGATTGTGCTTCTGGAGCAGTCGGTAGCTAAACTGAAAAAGGAAAATGCAGATCTGAAGAAGCAGAATGAGAAATTAAAAAGTGTATTGAATAAGAGAGATTTGAATTTGCTAAAGAATCTGTAAATAAATGTGGAAAAAATCTTATGAGGCATTTTAATGTATGGATTTATCGTTAATAAGCTCGGTAGGAGAATTAGTTTGTAGTATGCTTTTGTAAATGGAAGTGATATAATAAATTAAAATACAAATATCACTTTCAGGGAACAGGAGCGTTAGTATGAGCACATTTCAAGATTGGGAAGTATATGATAAAATAAGTGACCGAGGAGATACAAATTCAACAGTCGAATTGTTAAAAAAGAAAGATACAGACGATTTTATAGTAAGAAAAGTGATTTATGGAATTGCACAACCTTTGTATCAGGCTATTTTTACTCGAGAAATGCGGGCGTTATATAAATTGAATAAATGTGAAAATGTTGTCAAAATATTAGGTGAAGACTATTTGGCTACAGCAAAGACAAAAGAAAGAGTTGGTGTGCTTTATTTAGAATATATAAATGGTGTTGAACTAGGGAAAGCACCTATTGAAAATCTTACCTCAAAAGAAAAGTTTACTATTATAAAGCAATTATTGGATGCAATAGAGATATCTCATTCTAATGGTATAATTCATAGAGATATAAACCCCAGTAATATCATGTTTACAGAAGACAGACAAATAAAGGTAATTGATTTTGGTATATGCAAAATAGAGGATATGTTAAATTCTGCTACAGTCTATAAGTTAGGTACAAATGCTTATTCTGCACCTGAAGTACATCTACACAGTGAAAATGCGACTGAAAAAAGTGATTTGTATTCAATTGGTTCTGTAATATATTTTCTTTTTACTGGAAAACAACCGCCATTGGCAATACATTTTCAAGAAGTATTAAATAATGCTAAAGGTATGGACATTGCATTAAAGCCTATAGTAAAAAAGTTGGTGGCGGAAGATCCAGATGAAAGATATGAGAATATTTTTGAACTAAGGACAGCCTTTTCAAAGCTTTTTTCAAGGTTTTTAGATTTGAATAAAGTGATAGTTTTGACAGCTCCATATGAACGTATTAAAGAATTGCGAAACTATAAATTGTTACCTCAATCAGCAGATATAAAAGAGGTGTCTGAAAATTATATGCCGGATAATTTTTTAGATTTATATGGATTTTGTAAAGAAGAGGAGGAAATAAAACAGTATATTTTTTTGGGATTTAACTATCTTGCAGAATGTGTCTTTGATGAGGAACAGGGTGTATTTGATGTTGTCAAATTTAAAAAAATAGCTCCGATTGATAGAGACAGACTAAAAAGAAAATATGCAAAAATTGAAGCTAAGGTAAAATTTGTAGACAAACGATTTGCTCATAGAGAAGATAAAAACAATAGTATTGAAATAAAAAATATTATTATAGATTATTACGAGGAGTATGTATCAAATAATAATGTAGATTACGAATATAAAAGCAAATATGGTGTTTGGAGAGATTTGCTTGAATTAGTTAAAGAGGACATTGAAAAAAATGTTATAAGATTGCCATATGACTCTTTTGAAATGAAAGAAGATCTTCTGAGATTTCGTCTGAAAAAAGGTACTTTTTTGGATGAAGAACGTTTGAATAAGGAACAGGTTTTTGTTTATGAAAAGAAAAGGGGAAAGAAAAAAAATAAAATTGTACCAGTAACAGTTGGTTCTTATGAAAACGATATATATGAAAAAGGACATGTGATTCTGGAAATAAGGAAACAAGGAGCTAATATAGGGTTACCAGCGAGTGGTTCTATCTGTTTGGATTATAGAAAAGACAAAATTAATGTCGATAGACAATTAGATGCTTTAAACACTTTAGAGAAAGAGGACTATCAGTGTTCTTTTAGTTTGAAAAGAATTATATCGGGTGTTGAAACTCCATCAGTTAGTGTGATTTCCAAAACGCTTCATATGATTAATGAAGAACTAGATTTACCACAAAGAACGGCTATAAAAAAAGCATTATCAGCTGATTCAATTGCGATAATTCAAGGACCTCCTGGAACAGGTAAGACAAATGTAATTATCGAAATTATTTTGCAGATATTAAAAGATAATAAAAGGAATCCAGACATAGAGCCCAAAAAGATACTGTTGGTATCACAATCGCACCCAGCTGTTGATAAAATGTTAGAGGATTTAATTAGAGAAAGCGATGAAAGACCTGATTTGTTACGCATTGGAAGAGATGAAAAACTAAATGAAGAAATAAGAGAAGAATATTCTATCAATGACGTAAAAGAACACTGGTATCAGGGTGTAAGGGGGAAGTGTGAGGATTATGCAAAAAAAGCACTTGACGAAATAGGAATTCAAATGGAAGAGTTTAATGATTATTTTCTTAAATTAGAGGATTCAAAAGTTGAGAATGTAATTCTTGACGAGGAAGATAAATTATGTATTGACGCTTTTAAGAAAAAAACTAAAGGGGTTAAATCAGAGCGAATAAGAAAAATATTAGAAATACAGAGAGAGTGGACAGATCAGCTCAAACAGTGTGACGAGGTGGAACTTTATATTATTAAAAGTACAGTTATTATTGCAGGTACATGTACGGGATTTGTTTCTAATCGAATAATTAGAGATGTAGAATTTGACTATGTTATAGTAGACGAAGCAGCGAAAGCTACCTTCCCGGAGTTAGCAGTTTCACTAAATAAAGCTCATAAAATTATATTAGTTGGAGATCACCAACAATTACCGCCAGTTTTAGATACAGAATTAATCAAAAATAATAGAGACAAAGTAGATGCAGAAATTTTGGCACAGGGAATTTTTGAAAAGATGTATAATATGTTTCCAGAAGAGAACAAACATCGTCTTACTATACAATATAGAATGCATCCTACGATTGGAACTTTAATTAGCCATGTGTTTTATAAGGACGAAATTCAAAATGGTGTTGAAGCAAATGATAGAGAGTTGCACATAGAGGGATATAATGATATTGCAATTGAATGGATTGATACATCAAGACATCCGGCGAAAGAACGTTATGAAAAGGAATTTGATAATGGTGGAAAAAAATCATATCAGAATTACCTAGAAAGAAATATTATCGAGAAAAAGCTGTTGGAATTAGATTCTAAACTTAATAAAAAGACTAAAATTGCCGTGATTACAGGTTATAGTCCACAGAAGTATATTTTGCAAACGATGGTAAAACAACATTTTTTCCAACACCTTGAAATTGATGTAGATACGGTCGATGCATTCCAGGGGAGCCAGAAGGATATTATAATTTATTCTACGGTTAGAAGTAGCGCCAATCCCTATGGGATAGGCTTTTTGAAATCCGAAGCTAGAATAAATGTTGCTTTCTCAAGAGCAAGGTGTTTGCTTATTATAGTTGGAGATATGGAATTTTTAGATAATTACAAAATCCGCGGAAATATGTTTCCAGAAATCATTAAATACATAACAGAATCAGAAGGGTGTAGAATTTTTGAACACTAGGAGAGGGACAATGAGACAATTGGTAGAAGCTATAGCGAGAAAGATTCCTCGTGAATTGAAAAATTATCATTTGATAAAGAGACAAGATATTTATATTCCTTATTGTGAAATAGGAATTACATGTTTGACAAAAGAAGTGACGGAAATTAATCTGTTTTTTGAAACAATTTTGAAATTAGTTAATATTGGTATAAGTGATGTATATGAAATAGCAAAAATAATGGGTGTTGATTTTAAACTTTTAAAAGAAACGATTGTGGATATGATTGAACAGCATTACATGGTTACTACTGAAAATAAATTGCTAATAACGCCTAAAGGAAATAAAGCAATGCTAAATCGGGAACAGGTTACAATACGTAAAAAAAATATTAACCAAGTTGCGGTAAATATGATAACAGAGCAGATTGAAGTGACTGAAAAAACCATGTCCGGTAATATTCCTAAAAACAGTATTTGTCTTAGTGAAGAGCTGATAATAACTAAAGATTTTTTAGAAAGTCATTATGCAAATATAAATGATATTTATCAGAAGAATCAAATTGAATTCAATGTTTTTAATACAAGATATTTACAAAGAGAATTATATAAAATACTAGAAATTGCTTATGACAGGTTGTATTATGTAAAAGAAGAGCTCTTGATATATAAAAATGATGATTCTGCTGATTATGAATTTTTAATAAGTGGAGATATTGGTGAACAATATTTAGATTGTTTTTATCACCAAGTTAGAGATGTCGTATTTTCTGGTATGGAAAATTTATTTGAACGAGATTGGAAATTCGCACAGAAGCACTATGATGTAGGAATTGTAAGTTCAGAAGAAAAAAAACATAAAAACCAGTTGCTCAAGGATCTGTATGGAAGTGAAAAAGTTTCTGAGGAACTTTTTTGTGAATTCATTCAAACAAGGGAATTACTAGATGATTCTGAGATAGATATGCTATTTTCATATTACACGGAAGTAGACTTTGAAGGTATTCTTATTTCATGTGAAAGAGTTAGGAAATTGTTAAAGCCGAATATCATTACGTCAATTAATCAAATGCAAAATAAAAAAATCTGGTTATTGTATAATGGAGAAGAATATGATGTACAAAATTTTTTAGAAAGAAATTTTAGTGAACTAAAGAAGAAAAAAGTAATAAGTACTTTGGAACGGTTTAATTCAGAAAATCAATATATATGCTTTTATCCCAATATTTTGATAGAGTTTGTGGAACGAACGGAAGAAATATTTGGTCGTCCACTCACAGTGTTAGAGGGGCGTATAGAATTTAATTCTGATATTGTAAAAGAAAAGATGCAAAAAATAATTCAACAAAATAATATATCATTTCAGTTACCAAAATATAAAAAAGCAGAAAAGACTGAAGTTGGGAAAAATAGTCAACCAAATAGAAGTAATACAAAGCCGATACATAAGCATAAATTTAAAAAGATGAACAAATAAAGTGGGAAGGCAAGAGGTTAATTAATTTCTTGTCTTCCTATTAATTTGGTTCTGATAAAAATGACACAATAAACAGGTGTGTATCTGGTTAAAGCTAGTATTTTCAAGGCATTACAGGATGGGGGTCCAGTTTACAGATGAACCCACCGGGAATCTGGATTCCAAAACCAGTCAGGATGTGCTGGGGCTGATTAAAATGACGAGCAGACAGTTCCACCAGACAGTTGTCATGATCACTCACAATGAGGAGATTGCACAGCTTGCCGACAGAACCATCCGCATCGAAGACGGAAAGATCAGGGAAAGCAGGTGGAATGCATGAGCCGGAAGTCATCAGGGAAAATTGCTGTAAATAATAATGGCAGAACGGTAAGAAGTCTGGCTGCCAGCAGCATAAAAAGTAGCAAAATGCGTAACTTTTTTATTGTAGTTACGATCATCCTTTCCGTCAGCCTGCTCATGGTCATGGCCTTGTTTTACGCGGGTATGGACACGGAAAGGGCGCGCCAGGTTGAAAAAATGCAGCATGTTATTTATTACAAGCTGGACAGACAGCAGCTGGAGGAACTTTCACAAGATAAACGGACAGAGTACGTTCTGGGGATGAAAAGCGGCCAGGGCATGGAAGTGGACGGCAAAATGATCCAGCCCGTGGCATATGATAGTGAACCGCTGAAGGCAGACGGGGTTGAGATTGATACAGTGACTCCGGTCAAAGGAAAAGAGCCGTTAGAGATAAACGAAGTGATGCTGTCAGATGTACACTGCAAGGCACTGGGGCTTCAGGGGGAACCGGGCGAAAAGGTGTCCTTTACCTTCTTAGACGGAACAACCGAAGAATTCGTTCTGTCCGGAATCTTCCATTTGGATAGTCCGCCAAAAATATATAGTCTCATCCTTTCCCAGAAATATGCGGAACAGGGATCACAGCTGAAAGATGTGGCATACGACGGTATCGTGCGCATTCATGATGCAAGAGAAATGAAGCAGCAAAAATTTTTAGATACCATACGCACCATGGCGTCAGATTATGGTATTGCGAGAAAAAATGTCAATGAAAATAATTTCTACCTGGATACCTTATCCGGCGGCGACCGGCAAGCCCAGCAGAATATGTTGATAATCGGCGTAGCCATTGGGATCCTGTTTGTCAGCGTATTGGTAATCTACAGCGTATTTTATCTCTCAGTGGTAGGCCGCATCCGGCAGTTCGGACAGCTTAGAACCATTGGAATGACAAAGCGCCAGATCCGCAGAATGGTCCGCACCGAGGGGCTGATACTATGTGGAATCGGTATCCCCGTAGGACTTGTGATTGGAGGCGTAATCAGTTACCTCCTGAAACCGGGAGGATGGAGCTGGAGGAACACACTGCTGGTCGGGGCAGCCGTCATTGTGGCTGACATCATAACGGTGCTTCTGTCTATCCGCAAACCGGCGTTCATTGCCTCCTCGATCGCGCCTGTGGAAGCAAGTAAATTTTCCGGTGTTGAGACGGAAAAACCGAAAAAAGGCAAAAAGAATCGGCATGCGGAGGGAAGACGTCAGGATGGCGCGCACAGCGACAGAAGTAAAAAAATGTACCGGAATCTTACGCCTATGAATCTGGCCTCCATGAACCGCACGAGAAACAAGAAAAAAACAGCTATGACAATGGCATCACTCGGAATCGGCGGCGTTTTGTTTATGCTGGCAGCGTGCTTCATTACATGTACCAGCCTGGAAGGGTATGCCAGCCAGGGCCCGTACCGTTTGGGGGAATTTGTCATTGATCTTTCCTACAATGTATCGGAAACAGCAGAACACGGACAGACATCCATTCAGGAGAATAATCCGATAAATGAGGAGCTGATCAGGCAGCTTGAGTCTATTGATGGGGTGGAAAAGGTTCAGACATTCCAGGAATTACACACGCGCTGGGAATCCCATGATGAAATGGACGAGGAGAGTATGGTATCCTTTGCTGAAAATGAGGTGGAAAAACTGAAAACCATGCTGGAAGAAGGCGATATTAACTATGACAGCATGGTACAGGAAGATCAGCTGCTTGTACAGTATAATGATTCTAATAAAGAAATTTTTGGCTGGAAGTATGAAGTTGGTGACAAGGTAAAACTGTCCTGGTATGACGGCGCAAATGAGTTAGAAAAAGAATTTACAGTCGCAGGAATCCTGGATACGGATGACTATATAAAGTACAGTAATAATTATGGGAACTTTATCCTGCCGGAGGAGACATTAAACCAGATGGCAAACGGCCTGAATCTTAACAGTGAGATCGTTGTGAAGGTTGACCGTGAAAAAGAAGCCCAGATTGAAAAACAGCTGAATGCGGTAATGGATGAAAATCCGATGCTGACAATGGGTACGCTCAGAGAAATGCTGGAAGAGAGTGAAAAATCCTTTAGTATCCTGTTTTCGGTCATGCTGGGGTTAAGTCTTTTCATTGTGGCATTCAGCATCCTGAATATGATTAACACATTAATTACTAATATTCTTACGAGAAAACATGAATTTGCGATGATGCAGTCCGTTGGAATGACGACAAAACAACTGTCCCGTATGATACAGATGGAAGCTGATGCTGACGGCCGGAAACCTGGTCATCACTCTGGTCTTTGGAACGGCGGCAGGGTATGGTATGGTTAAGATATTTGAATACTTTGGGATCGACTATATGAGCTTCCGGTTTCCGGGATGGCTGTTCCTGGGGTATGCAGTGTTTACGGCAATTATTCCTATGATTGTCTCCGCGGTTATGATTCGAGGGTTTCAGAAGGAAGCACTGGTGGATCGGCTGAGGGAGTAGGGTCGTACGCATTGAATAGGCAGGTCGGAATTAAGGCTGCGCCTATGTAGATCAGTAAGCAGGTTTCCAGGCTTTAAGGCGTTTTACCCCGCCCGAAAAGTCTGGAAGGCCTGCTGATTATACTCCCCTTGGCGTCCGTCTAATCAGCAAATAGCGCTTCCCAAAGATATCACTTGCAATTATGCCGGTTTCTTTTTATAATGAGTGAATGTATAGACCGGCTGTCTAGCGGTCAATGATGAGAAGCAGACATGGATTCTGAAGGGATGAAGGTAAGATGAAGGATAGCGATAAGAAGGAAAAGCACCGTTTCCGCAATATGTGGAAGGCGTTAAGTATGGAACTGAGGGAGCACAAAAGTTCTTTTATGGTATATTTTGTGCTGCGTCTGCTTGTGATCATAGTTATGATCCTGCAGATATTTAATCAAAATTATGAGAATGTGTTTCTATGTATCCTCACGCTGCTGCTTCTGGTTATCCCTAGTCTGGTTCAGGTGACAATGAAGATAGAACTGCCGACAACTCTCGAGATTATTATTCTTGTTTTCATATTTGCCGCCGAAATTCTGGGGGAGATACGGGAGTTCTATATCGTATTTCCGTTTTGGGATACCGTCCTGCACACGCTCAACGGATTCCTTGCGGCTGCAATTGGATTTTCGTTGGTGGATCTCCTCAACCGCAGTGAAAGAATGGTGTTCAAACTGTCGCCGCTGTTCACAGCCATTGTGGCTTTTTGCTTTTCTATGACTATCGGGGTTATCTGGGAATTCTTTGAATTCGGCATGGACCATATTCTGGGATTTGATATGCAGAAGGATACCATTATCCATACCATCCGATCGGTTATGCTGGATCCGGCAGGCGGTAATAATGTTGCTGAGATTGGAAACATAACCAGCGTAGTGGTTCAGGGGAAGGATCTCGGCCTGGGGGGCTATCTGGATATTGGCCTGATCGACACCATGAAAGACCTGATGGTAAATTTTATCGGGGCAGTAGTGTTCTCTGTCATCGGTTACTTCTATGTGAAAAATAGAGGCAGAGGACGGGTGGTAGGAAGATTCGTCCCGCGGAAAAAGAAGGCGGAACGGGACTTCCTCAAAATCGTGGAAGCGCAGGACGAGAAAGAGCAGGAACAGGAGCAGCAGGAGCAGGAACGTCCCGGAAAATAGACCGGATGGAGGACTCCGGGGTAAAATAATGCGGATTCTAAAAACTGTAACAGTTCAGGACGGCCTGGTTTGCTATCAAAAACAGGCCGTCCGGCCTGTCATATCTAAACGCGGAAAAGCCGCATCTTATGGAAGATACCATAAGGTGCGGCTTTTCCGCAGTTAGAAATCGTACGATACGCTGCGGGCTTACCTGCCCCAGCATTGGAATAGGTTACGGGTAATTTCTTCGGATGCTTCTTTGAGTACCGGCAGATAGGGCAGCAATTCGTCGGTGTCTTTTATACCGACAAATCCGCTGAATGACAGTGCGGCTATGATATTTCCTTCGCTGTCCCGGACCGGAACGGATATGCAGCTGCCGTTATCAGAGGACTCTCTGTGGTCAAAGGCATATCCTCTTTTTGCGGTCTTTCGGACTTCCAGCCAGAATTCGTCCGGATCAATGATGGTATAAGGGGTGAGCGGTTCCATATCGCAGGAATCGACCAGCTTTTCTACCAGGCTGATCGGCAGCTCGGACATTAGAACCTTGCCTCCCGCACAAGCGTAAAAGGGAAGCTCGGAGTACAATGCCGGTACATAGTTTACAAGGCTCTTAGTGCGGGACTGCTGCAGTACGTAGCAGCGGTGCCCTTCGCGTACGATCAGATTCATGGGCTGGCCGTGTTCTTCTGTGCAGCGGATCATAGTCAGCTCCGCTACTTCCTTTAAGGCCAGATAGAGGTTATTTTTCTCGATGACAAAACTGATCTTCTGGCCGGTTATGTAACGCCCATCGTTACACTGGTAAACCCAGCCATTCACTTCTAAAGTCTTTAAAATGCGGAAAGCAGTTGACGGATTAAGCTCACAGCTTTTTGCAATCTCATTTACGCCAAGCGGAGAGCGTTCCTTGCGGAGGATGTCCAGTACCTCTAAGGCACGGTCCACCATCTTGATGGTTTCTACGTTTTGTTTTTCCATGATGCGTACCTCCTTACTATATACTATGATATCTTGCTAAAGGGATATCAAGTGTTCCATCCGGCAAGTTATTATTGGAATATTTATTTCATCAGAGTGTATAGCGACTATATACTACATTTATACCATTTTAAAAAATGTATGTCAATATGTTGAAAGAAAATGGGGGAATTAATTGGAATATATATTCCGAAAAAATAAAATGCCAGAGAGGACATGTTATAGATATGTGAGCGAGCAACATTAATTTAGTGATATTAATTGGGTTAAATGAGTTAAATTAAAACAAAAACTATGATTACAGAATATAATCAAAAATATCTGAAAATATAATGAAAAATTTAAAATATAAAAAGTGGAAAAATGTAGTTGACAGACCATAAAAATCGTTGTATATTGAAATTACGGAATAGCCATTCCGAAAAGCGGATTAATTCAACAAGAATGAGAGTCAAGAAAATCATTCTAAACAGAATAAGACCATATTTTACATATTGGAATGACTATTTTAAATCTAATCAATTATATTTTGAAGAGTAAAGGAGAACGAGAACAATGGCAAAAGAAAAACTGAACGGCATCTACATCCCAATGGTGACACCTTTTCATGAAGATGAATCCATCAACTTTGCAGGAATCAAAGAATGCACGGATTTTCTGGCTGACAATGGTGTTACTGGTATTATTCCCTCCGGCAGTACCGGCGAGATGGTTGCGATGACTCCTGACGAGCAGATTGCAGTGAATGATGCGGCGGTGAAAGCCGCAGACGGAAGGATTAAAGTCGTATGCTCAACCGGCGCATATCGGACAAAAGACGTGGTTAAAATGTCACAGGCAGCCGAGGCAGCGGGTGCAGACGGCGTTATGGCAGTAACACCGTGGTACATGGCTCCGAATGAGAACGAACTGTTAAAGCATTATGAGACAATCCGTAAAGCTATTGATATCCCGATTATGGTATATCACAACCCCTACTATTCAACCTGCCTGATGAGTGATGAATTTATGGCTAAGCTGTACAACGAAGGCTTTATCGACGCGGTGAAGGAGCGTCAGGCGGATGTGTACAGACAACAGGATCTTAGATATCTTACAGACGATCATTTTGCGATCTTCTATGGTTACGATGTATGCCCTGTTGAAAGCGTGAGCTGCTGGGCAGACGGATGGGTATGCGGTACAGGGAACCTTTTCCCGAAGGAGAATACAGAAGTATTCAACCTTGCAAAAGAGAGGAAGATGGAAGAAGCGATGACTGCCCACTTCGAAAAGATCCGCCCCTATCTTCCGTTATTTACGAAACCGACTGCAGACGGCATGCCGACGCCTTGGCTTCAGATTATTAAAGAAGGCCTTAAACTCCGCGGCGTAGATGCTGGATACTGCCGCAAACCGGTTATTTCAGAGCTTCCGGCCGATGTTATGGAGACCCTTAAGGCGGTTCTGAAGGAATACGGGTATCTTGCCTAGCCTCCCGGAATAGGATCTGGTGCTTTCAAGCGGAGAAACTTTAAAAAGGTGGATGAGATTTTGCTGGCTGCAGGCTCTGACAAGCCTGCAATTCAGCGGGAAGGAATGGTTAAAGTTATGAAAAAGAAAATAATTAGTTTGATCTTATTGTGTACCCTTGTATTTAGTACGACACTGTGGGGCTGCGGTTCATCTAAGGATACCGCTGCAGACAGCGCAGATACGTCAAAGGAAGCTTCGGATGAAACAGAAACCACTGACGGCAAAGGCGGAAAAACAAAGATTACAGTTCTAAGGCCCGGTGACCAGGAAAAAGTGGAAGCCTTTATGGAGCCGGCGATTGAACAGTTTGAAAAAGACAACCCGGATATTGATGTGGAAATCATGTATGAATCATGGGCTGGCTGGATCCAGAAGTATCCGACCTCTTTTGAGGCGGGAACCCAGCCTGACGTCATCTTCTGGTGGGACAATAAGATGAATGATTCCTCTGCGCATGAACATCTGGTAAAGCTGGATGACTATCTGAGCGAAGACTTCTTCAGCCAGATACCCGACAGCGTCTGGAATCTGGTAAATACCAGCGGACTTGACGGTACATATTATGTTCCAAGCAGCGTAGATACAGCGGTACTTTACTATAATAAAGAGGTGTTTGAGGCCGCAGGCCTGGATCCGGAGCTCCGCCTGCAACGTGGGATGAGCTTCTGGCAGCTGCAAAAGCCATCAAAGAAAAGGCCGGCGTACCCGGTATCGGCGTTCCTGCCATTACCGGCTCTGAAGTGCTGGAAGAATTTGTTGGAATGTTCATAAATCAGGCGACCGATGCACCGATCCTGGATGATAAGAGCATGCCGCTGTTTGATACGGATGAGGGTCTTGAAGCAGTTAAATTTGTAGAGCAGCTCGTTCCTTATGTACAGGATTCCCCTACTGAATACGGACGGGGAGAATTACGCCCGCTGTTAAGAGACGGCGGAGTGGGAATGCTGATTGACGGTCCGTGGGGCGTTGCGGCATATACGGCTGCATTCGGCGAAAACCTGGATGAAAGTAAGATTGGGATTGCTAAGATTCCGCTTGCTCCAAATGGCAAGGAAATTGCATGGGCAGGCACCAATGGCTGGATCGCTACGCGTGACGAGACAGCAGAAGCTTCTGCAAAACTGATTGAATATCTGATGTCGCCGGAAGTAATTATCGAACACCACTTGGCATACGGTTCTGCTCCCCTGTATGAGTCGGAATTTGATAACCCTTCATTCCAGTATGATTTCTGGAAGGTATTTTATGACGAAGCACAGGATTATAAGCTGTACGGTATGATTGGAAAGGACAGTGCGACGCCGGCGGCGTACTACACTGCATTAGAAGAAGTATGGCAGCAGCTCATTCTGGGCCAGCTCAGTGCGGAAGATGCACTCAAAGCGGCGGCTGAGGCTGCGGAAGGCGTTACTTCACGAAACCAATAACCTGTAGCGCTGCAGTTAACGCATCAGACCAGGGATCTATTAAAAGGTACGGGGGAAGATCTCAAACGTATCAACCTGGGAGTTGCTGAAAGGTAAGGGTTAAGGTATCAAACATAAGTCTATTATCCAGGCCGGTGGTTCATCCGGCCTGGATTGCAGCAATATTCGTTTTGAGAAAGGGGGCGCCCTGTTTGAAAAAGAGCCAGAGAAAAAGAGTCATCTGTTCGCTGCTTCCGCTAATTGTCCTGTTGGTTTTTATTTACGGATACCCGTTGTTTAAGGTCTGTACCAGCGCCTTTATGGGATTTAGCGGCGCTTCAGCAGGCCAGTTTGTAGGCTTTGGAAATTTTTCTATTATTAAAGGCGAGATTCCGAAAACTGTTGTAACTACGTTGATCTGGACGTTTGGTTCTGTAATTCCCGCGATGATCCTGGGCCTTGCCGTGGCATTGATCTGCAGCCGGTCTTTTGCGGGAAAGAAAGTAGTCGTGGCATTCAATCTGCTGCCCTACGCTATTCCTTTGATTATTGTTGCCTCTTGCTGGCGTTTTGTATATAATTCTGACTTCGGTATCATCAATGTATTGCTTAAGAACTTAGGCCTGATTGAGGAGCCGATCAGTTTCCTAGGCCTGGATCTGGCTCTCACATCCGTCATCCTGGCCAGAATTTGGCGTGCTATGCCGTTTGCGTTTATGAATTATTATTCGGCACTTACGACGATCCCGGCCGAACAGTATGAAGCGGCATGTATTGACGGCGCCGGTCCAGTGCAGAGATTCTGTTATATTACCATGCCTAATCTGAAGGCAATTACAGGAAGTACTCTGATTGTACTGACAGTCTGGACATTCCTTGTATTTGATATTATTTTCGGTATGACAGGCGGCGGGCCGGTCAATGCGACCAAGACCATTTCGATGCACATCTATCAGGAGATGTTCAGTATGAAAAACCTTGGCACAGCATCTGCATGGTCACTGATCGCGATATTGGTACTGGTAATTATTACGGTATTTTACTGGAGACTGATGGAAAAGGAGGATGCGGCATGAGAAATAATAAATCAATTGCCGGAAAAATTGTCCGGATTATCCTTTGTATTTTATTCTGTATGTTTGCGGCGATCCCAATCTATGAAGCGCTGATCGTGTCGCTGACTCCATATTCCCACCTTCTGGAGGCGCAGCTGGTGCCTCATTATTTTGAGCTGTCCAACTTTACCTCGGCCTTTGGACTAATCGCCGGCAACGTGCTGAACAGCTTTTTCTATGCGTGCTGTGCAACGGTTCTCACGACGCTGATCTCCATTCCGGCAGCTTATGTGCTTTCCAGATACCGCTTCAAGTTGCGCCAGGGTATGCTTTTTATCTTACTTCTAACGCAGATGATGGCGGGTATTGTTATCCTGCCTACATTATACAGGATGTTCCAGTCGCTTGGCATTCTGAATTCCCGGGGGGCACTGGTTCTTGTGCTTACAGGCATTAACCTGGCACTGGTCGTAACCATTCTTCACGGATATTTTTCAACCCTTCCGGCAGAGCTGGAAGAGGCGGCGGCGCTGGACGGCTGCAGCTATATACAGCTGCTGGTCCGCGTGATTTTTCCAATCAGCGGTCCGGGCATCGCGGTGGGGGCAATTTTTGTGTTCATCAATAGTTATAATGAATTTGTTGTACCACTGTTCCTGCTGTCAGATGCAAATAAATATCCTTTGACGCTGGTGGTATACAGCCTGCTCAGCGATACAACAATCCGCTGGCATATCATGGCTGCTGCGTCTCTGATTGGGATTATCCCGCCGGTTGTGATTTTTACATTCTTCCAGAAATATATCATACAGGGGGTTACCTCGGGGGCAGTAAAAGGATAAGCTGATATGGGGGCAGACCCATTTGCAAAGAGGTCTGACCCCTATGCGGAATCGACAGGGTCCTCCCTTAGGAGGGCAATAAAATCTTGGAGGGACAGATTATGCAGGAATTTAAGATCCCGTGGGGGCAATGGTATGAACAGTCATATAGAAAACTAACTTTTCCCGATGAGTGGGAGGTGCACTATCAGGGGATGCAGGAGCTTCCCTCCCTGACAAGCGGGGAAGTTCTTGCGGCAATAGACAATCCGGTGGGGACAGAGCGGCTGGAGACTCTGGCTGCGGGGAAGAGGAGTGCATGTATCATTATTGATGATATTTCACGCCCCACCCCGGGCGCCTACTTACTTCCGCTCGTGATCAGGAAGCTTCTGAATGCAGGGATGGACGGCAGAAATATTAAGGTCTTGATCGCGCTCGGCGGCCACCGCCCTATGACAAAACAGGAAATGGAAATCAAGGTGGGAAAATGGGTACTGGATCACGTCCAGGTGCTGAACCACTCCCCGTTCTCAACAGACCTGGTAACCATTCCGGACGACGATCAGGTGATCAAGATTAATAAAAACTATGTGGATGCAGAGCTGCGAATTGCCGTTGGGTGCATTGTGCCTCATACTCTGGCAGGGTTTTCAGGGGGCGCTAAGGCGGTCATCCCGGGAATCGGCGGTATTGAGACACTGAAAAGCAACCATTTGCTTGTCTATGAAGACTCGAGCAAAAACATGTCATTTAAGACCAGCACATGCAATCCTGACAATGCGATGCGCACCAATATGGAGCGGATCGTCGGTAAAGTTGGGCTGGACTTTATTGTGAATGTGGTGCTCAACGATAAGATGGGGGTCGCAGATGTTTTTGCAGGCCATTTCATAAAGGCACACCGGGCTGCATGCAGACGGGCAATGGAATGTCTGCAGACGGAATTGGTCCGGGATGCGGATATTCTGGTTCTCTCTGCCTATCCCAAGGATACGGAGTACTCCCAGATCGGCACTTGTTTTGCTGTCCTGGGACACTACAAGGAAATGTGCGTAAAGCCTGGCGGAACCCTGGTTGCAGTGACGGCAGCAAGCGAAGGAGCGGGATTCCACGCGCTGTTTGGCCCCGGGATGAGCCTGTTTTCCCCGCATGATGATAATGTGCCTCCTCCGGAGCTGAAAGGAAAAGAAACCCTGATTTATTCCGATGGTGTTAATGCTATCGACATCAGGCAGTTTTACAGAGATGAGACGCCGGACCTAAACAGGGAGTGGGAAGACATACAGAAACGTCTGGAAGAAAAATATGCAGGGAGAAAGCCGGTGGTTGCCATTTACCCAATGGGAGCGATACAGATCGGCTGCATGAATACGGAAGGTGGAGAATGACTATGGGCACACAGTATGATATTGCCGTGATTGGCGGCGGTGTGATTGGAAGTGCGGTTGCGAGGGAATTGTCACGCTATCAATTAAAGATTTGTGTTTTAGAAAAAGAACTGGATGTCTGCAATGGTGTCAGCGGACGCAATACCGGACTTCTGCACTCAGGTATACTAAATGAAAAGAACCTCCTGCGCACAGAGTGCTGTATGGAGGGGAATGCAGAATTCGAGCAGGTTGCCGGGGAACTGGACGTACCGTTTCGAAGGTGCGGCAAGCTGATTGTTGGATTTGGCGGGGAGGAAAGGAAACGGCTGGAAGGACTGTATCAGCGCGGGCTTGATAACGGGGTACCTGGAATCAGAATGATTGGCCGCGATGAGATCAAACGCCTGGATCCAAATGTGGATGGCGACTTTGCAATTTACGTGCCTTCGGCAGGCATTTTATGTCCGTTTACATATACAATCGCATTGGCGGAAAATGCGGTTGAAAACGGTGCAGCGTATTATCTGGATCACGAGGTGACAGGGATTGAGAGAGCGGAAACAGGGTTGTACCGTATCATCACGAAAGGCGGAGAATTTGTCAGCCGCTGGGTCATCAACTGTGCAGGGCTTTATGCCTGCCGTATTTCTGAAATGCTTGGCTTTGAATCATATGTACCGAACCGCGTCAAAGGCGAATACGAGATTCTGGATAAGAAAGCAGGCAACTTTCTGTCTCTGCCGGTGTATCCGACTCCCAATGAGTACGGTGCATTTGATGTCCATGTAACTCCGACGATCGATGGAAATGTCCTCGTAGGCCCTACTATTGAGACGATCGGTGCAAAGGCCGATTATGCGGCAACGCAAAAAATGATAGACGTTCTGGCTGAGCAGGGTTCCAGAATGTTCCCCCGGATGAAACGGGATTACTATATCCGCAATTATGTGGGGGTGTTCCCGACCATAGAAGATCCGGTGACCCATAGGGAGCTGGACTTTCAGATTCAGACGAAGAAAAGCGTTCCCCATGCTGTAAATCTGCTGGCCATTACTTCTCCGGGGCTTACCAGTGCGCTTCCGATTGCGCGGAGAGTGGCTGCTAAGATCAAGGAGCAGGAGGAACTAATGGCAAACGAGAAGTTTAACCCCATCCGCAGGGGGATTGTAAAATTTGCGGAACAAGATGCAGAGGGCAAAAAGCGGCTGATTGAGCAGGATCCGGATTACGGGGAGATATACTGCAGATGTGAATGCGTGACCAGGGCAGAGGTGAAACAGGCGCTTCATAATGTGCTGGGCGTTTCTAACGTCAGCGGAATCAAATACCGGACGAGAGCTACGATGGGGCGGTGCCAGGGCGGCTACTGCGAGACGAGGCTGACCCGGTTGATCCAGGAGGAGCTGGGCAGGCAGAGGACGGAGATACTGCTGCATAAGAAGGGCGCCTATATGTTTACCGGGGAGGTGAAATGACATGCACAAGCGAGATGTTGTGATTATAGGAGGCGGGCCGGCCGGGCTTGCCGCTGCTGTTGAGTTGAAAAAACGGGGAGTGGACGATATCTTAATCATTGAACGTGAAAAACAGCCTGGGGGTATTCTACGCCAGTGCATCCATGACGGATTTGGCCTGACGCGTTTTGGCCAGACCCTGAGCGGCCCGGAATATTCCCAGAGGTTTATTGATGAAGTTGATGAACTGCAGATCGAGGTTCTTACCGATGCAACGGTCATTGATCTGACGGGGGACAAAGTGGTAACAGCGGCTTCTAGGGACGGCCTTATCCAGGTACAGGCAAGGGCGGTCATTTTGACCATGGGCTGCCGGGAACGAACCCGGGGGGCGCTGGCGATCCCGGGCCAGAGGCCGTCAGGCATCTACAATGCCGGTGTAGCGCAGAGCTACATGAATTTGTACAATACCATGGTGGGAAAAGAAGTGATTATCATGGGTTCAGGTGATATCGGGCTGATCATGGCAAGGCGGATGACGCTGGAGGGTGCCCATGTAAAGGCTGTATTTGAAGTGCTGCCGTATCCGAGCGGCCTTCCCAGAAATATTGAGCAGTGTCTGAACGACTACAACATCCCGCTGTACCTCAGTCATTCTGTAATCAATATCAAAGGAGACACACGGATTGAGGGCGTAACGGTGGCAGAGGCAGGGGCAGATATGAAGCCGGTTCCCGGAACGGAAAAGGATTTTACCTGTGATACTCTGGTATTGTCGGTGGGGCTGATTCCTGAAAATGAGCTGTCTCTTGCGGCGGGAGTCACGCTGGATAGCCGGACAAAGGGCGCATTTGTGGATGAAAATTACCAGACAGATGTCCCGGGCGTTTTTGCAGCTGGAAATGTCCTGCATGTGCACGACTTGGTAGACTTTGTATCTCTTGAGGCCGAGGCTCTGGCGGCCGGAGTTGAAGAATATCTGAACTGCGGGGGGCTTTCACCCTGTGAAGTGGAGATCGGAACGGACAGCAACATCGGGCACATCATCCCCCAGAGCGTGAGCGGGGAGAAGAATTTCAGGATGTCCCTGAGGGTGAAACGCCCCATGGGCAGGTGCAGGGTTGTTGTCAGCCAGGGGGATACAACTGTAAAATCAACGGTTGTGCCAAATGCAATCCCGGCAGAGATGATTCAGTTTGATATAGATGCCGGTAACATTTTATCTAAGGAGAAAATAGAGGTGTCAGTTTATGAACAGTAGAACCTTTGTCTGTATCGTCTGCCCCAACGGGTGCACGATCGAGGCTCAGTATGAAGATGATAAGATATGCAGTATTACTGGAAATAAATGTCAGAAGGGGATGGAATATGTCCGACAGGAACTGATCGACCCCCGCAGGACGATTTCGACTTCTGTGCGCATTAAGGGGGCGGTGCTTCCGTTGTGCAGCGTGAGGCTGACCAATGCAATCCCCAAAAAAGAGATCTTCCGGGTGATGGAGGAGATCAATAAAATCACACTGACTGCGCCTGTTGAGATCGGGCAGGCAGTCATAAAAAATGTCTGTGGACTGGAGAGTGACGTAATTGTTACGAAGAATATGGGAGGAGAGCGTCTGCCGTAAGGGTGCCTGGGAATGCCCTTTGGGCTGAAAGTTTCCTCCAGGCAATCACATGGCAGGCTGGGTGCATCCGGGTGGGAGGTGAAAGTCGTTTGCCGGGCGGCGTTTTAACCTTTAGACGATTTTAATCCGTTTGATGGTGGTTTTGTTGATAAATGTATGCGGCAAAGCTCCAGATGTGGAAAAGGACGGCGGCTCCCAGGATGGTTGACAGGATGTAGATTAGGATGGCGGGAGTGTTTCCTATATAGGGGATCAGGGCGGAGAAGCTATTTGCTGCATGAGGTAGTCGGGGTTGATGTAGAACATGTTAATGGTTCCAAAAGAATCCAGGAGGAGATTGAGGAGTGTGGCGGCTGCGCAGCAAGTCAGGTAGAGCAGGGTGCTGTCTCTGAAATGACGGAGGCGCAGGTGCTGGGAGGCCGGGCTTTTCATGTATGAGAGTCCTGCGGTCAGGCCTATGACGATGAGGAGGAAATGCCATAAGTAGGAATGGATTGTAAGGAGGGGGGCGTCATAGTGGAGGCCGCTTGTGTCAGCGAATACGGCGATCCCTCCGAGGAGGCTGTAGTTCATCAGGAAGGAAAGCAGGGCCTGGCGGAAACGGGAGGGTTTGAGCCAGGGGATGACCAGAAGGAGGTACATGGCTATGCTGCACAGCTGAAATGGGAAGTACCACCATTGATAGATGCCGTGATTGAGACGGAAGGTGAGATACCATTGTTTCCAGAGCTCACTGGCAGACATAAGGAGGCCGCAGACAAGGAAAAAGTGATTCAGTTTTTGGGGGACGGGAATCTTTCTTTTCATGTTGGCCTCCTGTTGTATTGATGGGGTGGACCTGTTTTTCTTACACTTATTGTATGACAGAAGTGTATTCTTTAACACAGGCCTTAATGATTGGTTACTGTTCACGGTACCGTGGACAGTAATTTTTATGTAATGTTCCTGGAACTTTATGTTCTCTTTAGTATGAATTATAAAGGATATGAACCAAAAATGCACGCGTTATGAAGGCTCTTTTCAGTAGTTTTCCGTGGTTTGGGACGGGCGGCTGATCGGTGATAAAGCGCATAAAAAGGCCGCTTATCATAAAGAAATTGCTAAAGTTTCCTTAACCTTTGTGAAAATATTGACATACTTATGGCTAAAACGACGAAATGTGAAGGGCTCGAAACATTTCGGTTTGGTTAATTTGTATTTAATTAATTTTTGCAAATATAAAATGTACAAAAATAAAGATTAAATTTAAATAAAAATCCGTAAACCAGGGAATTAAATCACTGGAAAATTTGATGAAATTTAAAAAAAAAGGAGGATAAATGCCGACATTTTGAAATCGTTGACAAACAAAAACTTTGGGCGTAATCTTTAGTTTAACTTTTAGGAGGAAGTGCTCCTGGAAGGGTGTGGAGGGAAGGGAATTTCTGTTTTGAAGTTCTTTTTTATTTCAAAGGATCTGCATCTTATGAAATAAATAAGCCCTCCCTGCGGGGTGCGTACTGCGGCGTAAGAAGCATCTGCCGTAGGCGGGAGTTTCGTAAGTGAAACTCCACTTTAAACACAAAATATGAAAAGAAAGGGAGGGAGCGATACGGAAAGTTTGACAGAGAAGCTGCTTGAAGAGCTGAACTGCAAGACCGTGTTTACGATTCCGGTATTCGGGGGAATCGGCGTGGCGGAGTCGGTAGTCGTTACCTGGATTATTATGGCCGTCCTGGTCGGGGTGTCATTTATCTTTGTCCGGAATCTAAAGGTCGAGAATCCGGGAAAGAAACAGCTGGTGATGGAGTCGGCCATCGGCTGGGCGCAGAACTTCTTCGAGGGCATCATAGGGAAGGAAAACAAGCGTTATATTCCTTATTTGATCACAATCATTCTCTATCTGGGTGTTTCCAATATGATCAGTCTGTTTGGATTCAAACCGCCTACTAAGGATTTGAATGTGACAGCAGCGCTCGCTATTATGAGCATGTTCCTGATTGAATATTCAGGCATACGTAAAAATGGGGTAAAGCATTGGGTAAAACATTTTGCCGAACCGGTGCCGATCGTTGCACCAATTATGGTTCTGGAAATTGTAATCCGTCCGTTGTCTCTTTGTATGCGGTTATTTGGTAACGTGCTGGGTGCATTTGTTATTATGGAACTTTTAAAAGCGATTATACCGGTCATTGTACCAATACCATTTAGTTTTTATTTTGATATATTTGACGGGCTGCTGCAGGCGTATGTGTTTGTTTTTCTGACGGCACTGTTTATGAATGAGGAACAGGAGTAAAAAAAGACAGAATTATTTTGTAACTGTTCATGGTTCTGGACAGAGACATTATTTTGAAAAAGGAGATTTGTACTATGGGAACAATTATAGCTATTGGAGCAGGTATTGCAGTTTTAACTGGTGTGGGAGCAGGAATTGGCATCGGCATTGCAACGGGCAAGGCAGCAGACGCAATCGCAAGACAGCCGGAAGCGGACGGCAAGATCAGCAAGACGCTGATTCTTGGATGTGCGCTGGCAGAGGCGACAGCTATTTATGGTTTTATTATCGGGTTATTGATTATTATACTTTTGAAATAACAGGAAAGGCAGGTGGAACAGGTGCTGCAATTAAATGTGAACCTTTTCTTTACCATAATAAACCTTGTTGTTCTTTATCTTTTGTTGAAAAAGTTTTTAATCAAACCGGTTACGAAGGTGATAGAGGCGCGCGAAAGGATGATTGCGGACGGCTTGAGTCAGGCCAGCAGTGCCAGGGAAGAGGCAAAGGAGCTTAAAAACCAATACGAAGCCGCTCTGTCCTGTGCCAGACAAGAATCTGAGAAGATTGTGCAGAAGGCTCAGGTACAGGCAAAAGCGGAGTATGAGCGTATTGTGAAGGATGCCGGAACCAAGGCCGGAGATATGCTGGATTCCGCGAAGGCCAGTATTTTGCTGGAGCGGGAACAGACAATGAAGGAGCTGCAGTCAGAGATTGCGGGGCTTGCGATGACGGCGGCAGCTAAGATCGTAGGTGAAAGGACAGAGAATCAAGGAAATCAGGGGATATATAATCAGTTTCTGGGAGAAGTAGGTGACGCTCATGATGACACAGATAACCACTAACCGTCAGAACTGCCCGGAAAAGGCAGTGTCGGACACCCGGGGACACCATACGGCGAGCGCTGTTTATGCAGGGAAACAGCCAGTCTGCAGCATGGGGGATACCCAAAGGGCACCCCGTAACGCATGCCCTGCGGGCGGATCCGCAGTAAACTGCGGAATAAGGTATGCAAAAGTGTTGTATGAGCTGAATATGAACAGGGAGGCCATACAGAAAGCAGAAGAGATATTTGCAGAGGTTCCTCAGTTGAAGGATGTGCTTATCAATCCAACGATCCGTGAGGAGAAAAAGTTCAAAGTGATTGACCGTGTATTTCCTGAGGAAATCAGAAATTTCCTAAAAGTGGCATGCAGACACCACAGAATGGAGCTTATCGGGGATATTTTTAAGGCATATCATCAATATTGCGATGAACAGAATAAGATCCTGAATGCGGTATTGACGTGTGTGGAACCTCCAAGTGAGGTACAGCTGAATAAAATGAAGGCGTTTCTTTGTAAAAAATATGATGCGGTAAAGGCAGATATTGAAATCGTTCAGGACAAAGCACTGCTCGGTGGTTTTGTACTCCGCGTGGGCTGTGATGAATTTGACTGGAGCCTGCAGGGGCGCCTGAATCGATTGGAACAAAAATTGACCAGGAGGTGACTAGAGTGAGTGTTATCATTTCAGACGAAATTATTTCTATTTTAAAAGAAGAGATAGAAAATTTTGACGCAGCCAGCCAGGACAGCGAGGTGGGCACCGTAATATCAGTTGGGGACGGAATCGCCACGGTTTATGGGATTAACCACGCTATGTATGGGGAGATCGTGACTTTTCATAACGGGATCAGAGGTATGGTGCAGGATATCCGGAAGGATGTGATAGGATGTATCCTATTCGGGCACGATACGGGGATTAAAGAAGGCACAAAAGTAACGCGCACGAAAAAAAGAGCCGGCGTTCCGGTTGGAGATAACTATATTGGCAGGGTTGTAGATGCGCTGGGTGTGCCGGTTGACGGTAAGGGAGAGATTTCCGCAGATGACTATAGGCCCATCGAACAGGAGGCCCCCGGTATTATTGACAGGAAGTCGGTCAGTGTACCGCTGGAGACTGGGATCCTGGCTATTGACGCGATGTTTCCAATCGGACGGGGGCAGCGGGAATTGATTATCGGAGACAGGCAGACGGGAAAAACTTCCATTGCTTTAGACACGATTATCAATCAAAAGGGGAAAGATGTAATCTGTATCTATGTAGCAATCGGCCAGAAAGCATCCACGGTTGCAAAAGTAGTAAATACGCTGATCGCAAACGGAGCTATGGATTATACGATTGTGGTTGCATCTACGGCTAGTGACTGTGCGCCGCTGCAGTATATTGCGCCTTATGCGGGAACCGCGATGGCGGAGCATTTTATGCATCAGGGCAGAGACGTGCTGATTGTATATGATGATTTATCCAAACATGCGGTGGCATACCGTTCGTTATCCCTGCTGCTGGGACGCTCGCCGGGACGTGAGGCCTATCCGGGTGATGTTTTCTATCTGCACTCCAGGCTGCTCGAGCGCTCCAGCCGTCTGAACGACGAGCTGGGCGGAGGCTCTATTACGGCACTTCCGATCATTGAGACACAGGCAGGGGACGTATCCGCATACATTCCGACCAATGTGATTTCCATCACGGACGGACAGATTTTCCTGGAGAGTGATTTGTTCTTTTCCGGTATGCGTCCGGCAGTAAATGTAGGACTGTCCGTATCACGTGTGGGCGGAGCCGCGCAGACGAAAGCGATGAAAAAGGCGTCGGGAAGTATCAGGATCGACCTGGCGCAGTTTCGGGAAATGGAGATATTTACCCAATTCAGTTCCGACCTGGATGATTCGACGAAAGAGCAGTTGGATTATGGCAGCGGGCTGATGGAGCTGCTGAAACAGCCGCTCTGCCAGCCATTGAGCCTGCATGAAAAAGTGATTACCCTATGTGCGGCGACGAACCGGGTGCTGCTCGGGGTAAAAAAGGCTGATGTGAAACAATTTCAGGCGGATATGCTGAGCTTCATGGACGCACAATACCCGGAAATCGGGAAAGAGATTGAAGAGACCGGGGATCTTACCGATGAACTGGCTGATAAGATCGTGGAGGCCGCGAAGGAATTTAAGAAGAGCAGGTGTTAATATGGCAAATATCAGAGAAATACAGACCCGTATAAACAGTGTGAAGGATACGATGAAGATTACGAATGCGATGTATATGATCTCCTCTTCCAAGATGAAACAGGCAAAGAAGAAGCTGGAAGATACAGAGCCGTATTTCTATGGACTGCAGGGGGAGATTTCCAGGATTCTGCGCCATGTCCCTGATATAGAACATCCGTACTTTGACCTGAGGGAACATATCCCGGTGGGGGAGCGGAAGATCGGTTCCATTGTTATAACAGCAGACAAGGGACTGGCGGGGGCATACAACCATAATATCATCAAGCTGGAAGAAGAACTGCAAAGCGGGCCTGGAATACACAAACTATTTGTAGTCGGAGAGCTGGGGAGGCATTATTTTTCAAAGCATAATGTGGAAATAGACACCAGCTTCCAGTATACAGTCCAAAAACCCACGATGCACCGGGCCAGGAACATTTCGTCCACGATCATCGAAAAATTCGAAAGTGGAGAGCTGGATGAAGTATACATGATATACACCCGTATGGAGAATTCTGTGAAGTCCGATGCCGAGAAGGTTAGGCTGCTCCCCCTGGAGAGAGCTTCCTTCAGCGATATGGTCATGCCGCTTAACATGTACCGGGAAGAAATCGAGCTATATCCATCCGCTCAAAGCGTCATGGACAGTATCATACCCAACTATATCACAGGTATGATATACGGCTGCCTGGTGGAAGCATACGCCAGCGAGCACAACGCCCGCATGATGGCGATGCAGACAGCCACAGACAGCGCGGAAAGTATTATCAAAGAATTATCTACCTTATATAACCGTGCAAGACAGGCTGCAATTACCCAGGAGATCACCGAAGTATGCAGTGGAGCAAACGCACAGAGACGAGAAAAGTGAGAATATTCTGAAAATGGTGTTCAAAGGGGTCAGACCCTTAGGAAGTGAGATCTATTATGAATGAAGGACGAATCATACAGGTCATGGGACCTGTCGTTGACGTAGTATTTGAAGACGGCAATCTTCCTTTTATTAAGGATGCGCTTGAAGTTGATAATAATGGAAAGAAGTGCGTTATGGAGGTTGCGCAGCACTTGGGAAACAACGAGGTGCGCTGCCTGATGCTTGCCGCCAGCGAAGGTCTGCATAAGGATATGGAAGTAACTGCTACCGGGGATGGTATTAAGGTTCCAGTGGGGGAGCAGACTTTGGGCAGATTATTCAATGTTTTGGGTGAAACCATTGATAATGGAGAGCCGGTCCACTGCGATAAGAAATGGGTCATCCACAGGGATCCCCCTTGTTTTGAGGATCAGAGCCCGGTGATTGAGATTCTGGAGACTGGAATCAAGGTGATTGACCTGCTGGCGCCTTATGCCAAGGGCGGAAAGATCGGCTTATTCGGCGGAGCCGGGGTTGGAAAAACCGTTCTGATTCAGGAACTGATCCGCAATATTGCGACAGAACACGGCGGTTATTCTATTTTTACCGGGGTTGGTGAGCGTTCACGTGAGGGAAATGACCTGTGGACGGAGATGAAGGCTTCCGGTGTACTGGAGAAGACGGCGCTGGTATTTGGGCAGATGAACGAGCCGCCCGGAGCGCGTATGCGTGTAGCCGAGACGGGGCTGACAATGGCCGAATATTTCAGGGATGAAGAGCATCAGAATGTGCTTTTGTTTATAGATAATATTTTCCGTTTTACCCAGGCAGGGTCGGAGGTGTCCGCACTTCTTGGCCGTATGCCGTCGGCCGTAGGTTATCAGCCTACGCTTGCCACGGAAATGGGGGAACTGCAGGAACGGATCGCATCTACCAGAAACGGTTCCGTAACTTCCGTGCAGGCGGTATATGTACCTGCCGATGATCTGACGGATCCGGCCCCGGCCACGACGTTTGCACATCTGGATGCAACAACTGTATTGTCCAGAAAGATCGTGGAACAGGGGATCTATCCGGCTGTGGATCCGCTCGAATCCAATTCCCGTATACTGGAAGAGGATATCGTAGGCGAAGAGCACTACAGAGTGGCAAACCAGGTAACCGCGATCCTGCAGAAATACAAAGAACTGCAGGATATCATTGCAATCCTGGGTATGGAAGAACTCTCGGATGATGATAAAGCAGTGGTAATGCGTGCGAGAAAAATTCAGAGATTTTTATCACAGCCATTTTTTGTGGCCGAGACGTTTACCGGAATACCCGGCAGATACGTACCGCTAAAGGAAACGATACGCGGTTTCAAGATGATTGTGGATGGAGAAATGGACCAGTATCCGGAGTCCGCATTCTTTAATGTAGGAACGATCGATGATGTGATCGAAAAAGCAAAAGCATGAAATGCGGCAGAATAGAGGTGTATGTAGATGGATACATTTGGCCTGAAAATAATAGCGAGTGACAGAGTCTTCTATATAGGACGCTGCAGGAAGCTGATTCTCCCGGCTCCGGACGGAAAGATGGGTATTCTTCCGGATCATGAGAATATGGTAATTGCTATCAGCGTAGGCGATGCCAGGATGGAGATTGAAGAAGGCAGCTGGGTTGACATAGCCGTTGGTGCAGGTTTTGCGGAAGTCGTGAATAACCGTGTCACTATTCTGGTAGATACCGCTGAACGGCCCGAAGAAATCGATGTGCGCCGCGCCGAGGAAGCCAAAGAGCGCGCGGAAGAACAGCTCCGCCAGAAACAGAGCCTTCAGGAGTATTACCGTACCCAGGCTTCTCTTGCCCGGGCGATGAACCGATTGAAAGTATCCCAGGGGAAACGCTGGAATTTGTAAACAATTCTGAAAATGGTGTGCAAAAGGGACTGACCCTTCTGCAGAGGGGGCTGCCCCCTTTGCAGAAGGGCCAGTTCTCTTTACCCGTCCAAATTAATTCCCTCATCGCATCTTGCTTTTTATGAGAGATTATACTACAATATTTATATCTGTACGTTACCAGAACTACAGTGTATAAAAGCTAATAGTTATCGAGTACTGTATTGCGCAGGTTTCAGGCACTCTAATCACCAAAACATACACAAAGCAGTACTGTAAGATCAGGGGAGAGAAGTCCATGAGTGAGAAATATAGACAGCGTTCTATAATAGAAATCATGAATGACGTACTGGGCACCATACGTGATTATTATGATTCCGAATATGTTTATTATATAGAAAAAGAGGATGACGATATCATCACGATCTATGAATGGTGTGCAGAAAACGTTCCATGGCAGAGGGACCGCATTAAGATGCTGGATGCGGATCAGATGCCCAAGTGGCTGCGCCAGGAGATTACGGACACTACCGAGGCGGACTACAGTGTATTCCAGCCGCTGGATGATGAGGTGGTGGCGGTTCTGGCTGCGGTGGGCGTACACCGGGGCGGGTGCGACCTTTCACTTATGCGTGCGGTTATCCCATATATTTCACAGGCGATTGTCCTGCAGAAGATGCAGAAGCAGCAGGAATACCTCAGCTATCACGATGACCTGACCGGGCTTTTGAACCGGAACAGCTTTGTCGGCTATCTGGCGGAAGTGAAGCAGGAAGAACTGAAGTCACTGGGGGCGCTGTCCGTAGATATCAACGGCCTGAAGAACTTTAATAAAGAGTTTGGGCGTGAGTATGGGGATGAGGTGGTCATTCGTGTCGGGGAAGTCCTGGAGGAGTACTTCAGAGGCGCTATGGTATTCCGCCTGACAGGGGACGAATACCTGGCAATCATGGAGAACGTGGATTATGAGGACTTTATGAATAATGTCCACGGCGCACACAGCAAGCTGGAGAATATCAGCCTGGGCCTGACTACGATGGGATATGCCTGGGAAAAGGTAGACATTGATGTGGACAGCCTTGTGGCACATGCCGAGGGCATGATGCGGGAAGAGAAGCAGAAGTATTATAAGAACCTGAAGAAAGGCCATCATGAGCCGATTATCAAGCAGGATCTTCTGGAAGATATCGAACAGGGGAATTTTATTGTGTGTTTTGTCCCCAAGGTAGATGTTCTGACGGAGGAAGTGGTGGGAGCCGAAGCAGTTGTACGTTATCACCACAAGGATCTGGGCATTGTGGATCCGGGGAAATACATTACACTGCTGGAGGAGACAAAGCTGTCTCATCATCTGGATCTGTATGTATTCGAGGAGGTCTGTAAGACACTGAGGAGATGGGAGCTGGATGATATGCCGATGCTGCCTGTGTCCGTGAACTTTGCCGGTGCAACTCTGCGGCAGGAGAGCGTTGCGGAGAAGATGCTCGCCCTGGTAGAGAAGTACCATGTTTCCTGTGAATATCTGGAAGTCGAGGTTTCCGAATCCTACACAGATATGAATCAGGAGATGCTTGCAGAGACAAGCAACAAGATCAGGAAGGAAAATGTACGAGTCATTCTGGATCATTTTGGCGCTAAGGATTCCAGTTTTGCCATTCTATCTATCATGGAATTTGATGGCCTGAAGCTGGATCGGAGCCTGGTAGCTAACATTGTCGGAAACAGCCGCAGCCAGATTGTGGCAAAGGCAGTGATTGATGTATGCAGGCAGCTCGGTGTCCATGTGGCGGCCGCAGGGGTGGAAACACAGGATCAGCTGAATGTATTAAAAGAGTTGGGATGTGATTATGCACAAGGGACATTGTTCAATAAGCCGATTACGATAGACACTTTTGAAGTGCGCTATTTGAAGAATTAGAAAGCAGGCATATCTATGATCAGGACGTGGCTTTCGGATATCCGCCCTTTATATGAGGAGCAGAGATACCGGAAATATTACGATACGCTTCCGGCTTTTAGAAAAGAAAAGGCGGACAGGCTGCGATTCCAAAAAGACAGGGCGCAGAGCGCAGGAGCCTGGATATTGCTGGAAAAGATACGAAAGAAATACAGAATTACAGAAAAAGCAGCATTTAATCTCTCGCATTCAGGGGATTATGTGCTGTGTTCTGTTGATATGGAATGTAATGAGGAAACTCAGGTGGGATGTGACATTGAGACTGTTAAAGAGGCAGATCTGAAGGTGGCAAAAAGGTTTTTCTGCCCATCGGAGTACGAGGCAATTTTGAGGGAGGACAATCAAAAACTGCAAAGGGATATGTTTTACAGGTTCTGGGTGCTGAAGGAAAGTTTTATGAAGGCCACCAGAGAGGGCATGGCGCTGGATATGTCGAGCTTCGAGATCCGGCTTTCCTCGCCGCCTGTATTGCTTGAGAAGCCGGAACGTTTTCCGCGGGACTATTATTACCGCGAATACGTGCTGTCTGGGTGTCCTTGTAAAATAGCAGTCTGTTCCACTGACGACGAAATTGATTCTGAACTACGGATGGAGTTTAAATTATGAAGATGAACCGGAAGATAAAAAAAGCGCTCATATTGGGTGCAGTGTGCGGTGCAGTGCTTGGAATGGCGCTGACATTTGCCGCCGCCAGCAAGGCATTAGACAAAAAAGAAGATACTATGGCTAAAACGCACGAGAAGTTAAAAGCGGAGAATAAAGATCTGCAGTCAAAGTTGAAACAACAGAAATCTGTGGAGGCGGCGGCTGTTCTGTCTAAGCAAGAACCGGAGAATTGGGAGCTTGTGCTGGTAAATGACGATTATCCGCTGGATCAGGAATATCAGCCGGAATTAGCAGAGATTACAGAGGGGCGTTCAGTAGATTCGCGGATTCTCGAAGATACGAAGCAGATGCTGGAGGATGCCCAGGCGGGCGGACTTAAGATGTATATCTGCTCCGCTTACCGTTCCTACGATGATCAGAAGACAGTATTTAATGAGACCATGCAGAACTGGGTCAACCAGGGAAGCAGTTTACTGGATGCTTACAATGAAACGAAGAAATCTGTTGCGGTGCCGGGATACAGCGAGCACGCGACCGGGCTGGCGCTTGACATTACGTCCGAGGAGTATCAGGATCTGGATGAGAAACAGGCGGATACGGCTGAGTCCAAATGGCTGGCGGAAAACTGCTATAAATATGGATTTATACTTCGTTATCCCCCGGAAAAAGCGGATATAACCGGCATTATATATGAGCCGTGGCACTACCGCTATGTAGGGAAAGAGGCGGCGAAAGAGATCAAAGAGAAGGGGATCACACTGGAGGAATACCTGGGTGTTAAGTAGTTTCGTGAAAATAAGAGAACTTTTCTTCTACGGAAAGAGAAATCTGGACATTTTTAACAAATATAAATTTTTTATAAAATAATATTTGACTTTCAAATCTGCGCGAGTATAATAAGTTATATCAAAACGAGGGCGTTTTCCACAGGGAAGACGCCCTTTTTGTATAATAGGAAAGTGCACAGCACTTTCCTATTATACAAAACCCTCCGGGGGATGCACACGCCGCGATAAGGTATATAGCTGTAAGGCGGCATCGCGGCGGCGCCAAAGTGTGCAAGCCTTCATGAGTGAGGGGGTGGAGAGCAGGGGTGGGATTGCCCACTTTTATAAAAAGGAGGTCACAACATGAAGAAACTCGAAATTATTATTCAACCGGAGAAGCTGGAAGACTTAAAAACAATTCTCGATGGCTGTTCTGCTAACGGGCTTATGATTACAAATATCATGGGATATGGTAATCAGAAAGGACACAGGAAAATATACCGCGGTGCAGAGTATCGTGTAAATCTGCTCCCTAAAATCAAGGTAGAAACAATCGTTGAACCTGAGACGGCCGAAGAAATCATTGAAAAAGTTGTCGCAGAAATCCAGACGGGTACATACGGAGACGGAAAGATATTTGTGTACGAAGTACAGGACGCGGTCAGGATCAGGACCGGGGAGCGCGGACACGATGCTCTCTAAATTACAGGCAGGAATGAAAAATTGTTATCAAAGGGGATAGCTGTAAGAAACATAGAGATGTGTTTCGTTACAGGTATCTCCTTTTTATATGCCCGGCATGTGAGCGGCCCGGGCAGCAAAATGAGAAGGAGGAGTCATTATGGGATTAGCAGATTTAATTGCAGGCGGTATGGAATCAAGTGAGGCGGTATCCCTGCTGATAAATGTCATGTGGACGATGCTGGGGGCAACTTTGGTATACTTTATGCAGGCTGGATTTGCCATGTGTGAGGCCGGATTTACACGGGCAAAGAATACGGGAAATATCTTGATGAAGAATATGATGGACTTTGTGCTGGGAAGCCTATTTTTCTTTATTTTTGGTTTTGCAATTATGCATGGTACGGACTGGAACGGCATCATAGGAATCAAAGGATTCTTCAATCCGATTTCTCTGGCAGATGCAGATGGTTTAATGAACGGCCTGCCAGTGGGCGTATTCATGATCTTCCACACGGTATTCTGTGCAACCGCAGCCACAATCGTTTCCGGTTCTATGGCCGAGCGGACCAAGTTTGCAGCCTACCTTGCATACAGCGCTGCGATCAGCATTTTCATATATCCGGTTTCCGGACACTGGATCTGGGGAGGAGGCTGGCTCGCAGAGTTGGGATTCCATGATTTTGCCGGTTCCACGGCTGTACATATGGTTGGAGGTATCTGCGCACTGATTGGGGCAAAAATACTGGGTCCTCGTATCGGAAAGTATGACAAAGAAGGAAAAGTCAGAGCCATTCCCGGACATAACCTGCCGATTGCAGCGCTTGGTGTCTTTATTCTGTGGTTCTGCTGGTTTGGTTTCAACTGCGGTTCTACAACAGCCGCAACTACGAACCTTGGAGATATTGCCATGACGACAAACCTTGCAGCGGCGGCAGCCACACTTCTGGCAATGACCGTAACCTGGCTCAGATATGGAAAACCGGATGTGTCTATGACCTTCAATGGATCTCTGGCGGGGCTTGTGGCAATCACAGCGGGCTGTGATACAGTCAGCAACTGGTCAGCAATCATAATCGGTGCAATAGCGGGTGTAGTGGTAGTATTTGCAGTAGAATTTTTTGATAAAGTAGCAAAGATTGACGATCCGGTGGGTGCGATCAGCGTACACGGCGTATGCGGTGCGCTCGGCACAATCCTGACAGGGGTATTCTCGCCAGATTATTCAGTAGTAACACAGCTGATAGGCGTTGCTTCCGTTATAGCCTTTGTAGGCATCATGGCAGTAATCATCTTTACAATCATAGACAAAACAATAGGGCTGCGGGTTAACAAGACCGAAGAAACCGAAGGTCTGGATGTACATGAGCATGGTTCAACCGCATATGCAGATTTCAACTTCAGACTGTAAAACATATATTATTTTAATACCTACCCGCACTGTTAAGTTCCACCAAGCGAATTAATACGCTGACACAGCCTTGACACCCTCCAATGTACGCATATTACCAACCGATTGGATGCACCAGCTGCAAAACAGGGAAGTCTGGCGACTGGGGGGAGTCTCTATGCCATTTTAAAAGTCCTAAAAGTCTGCGTTAGAGGCCATTAAGGAAAAAACATAGAAAATGGTGGGCAGAATTTGCCGTATCACGCAAATTCTGAAGCGGCCTAAGGCCCGAAATTATCAAATTTCGGGCTGCATGCCGCTGAACCGCCATTTTCTATGTTTTTTCCTTTAGGGCCTCTTACGCAGACGGAGCGGATTTTTAAAATGGCATAGAGACTCCCCCCAGTCGCCAGACTTCCCTGTTTTGCAGCGTCCCCCCCCTCCTATCACATAAATTGAACATTGACGTCCCCGTATGTATTTGCTAAAATAAAAAAGAAAATGATGGGTTTATGAAGCAATTATTATGTTTCTATCCATCAGGGTATAATACAATACAGTATCACTATTAATAAGGAGGAAGATCATGGAAGACCTTACATTTGGAGAACAAGTCAAAATTATTCTTGGCCGTAAAGGCATGACTATTAAGGAACTGGCAGAGATAATCGAGGAACGTACCGGCAAGAAGATGTCCAGGCAGAATCTGACCCAGCGTCTGGGAAGAGACAATTTTCAGGAGCAGGACATGCGCACAATCGCAAATATTCTGGGCTGTCCTTTCCATTTAAGTATACTTTCAAGAGAAACTCCTGCGGCTGCGACTGCTGTAACTGAATCAGGAGAATCCGTTCCAACGGAAAAGGAGTGGAGGAAGCTGGAGAAGAAGCGCCAACAGAAGGCTGCGGAGAGAAAACAGGCATTTACACCGGTGGAAGGTCTGCAGGATAGCGAAGATATACTAGATGAAGACGATGCGGAAGATATTGAAGAGACAGCAACGGATGCAGGTCTGACAGGCGCAATAGAGGCGGAAAGCGCTGAAGGACGGGCTGCTGGTACTGCGGTGGCAGCTGAATCAGCCATCGGGGATGAAAGTGAGACTGAAGAAGTAGATATGACGATCGGTGAACTCTATGAGATCCATGAGGAACTTTCTGAATTAGAGGAGAACGTTCAGGCCGGTGAGCCGATTGAGACAATAAAAGAAGAGTTAGAACAGAAAAAGGAAGTTAAGACGGAGAAGAAGGAAAAGTTCCGCACCGGCGGTATTTTCCTCAGGAAGAAAGGAAATCCGGCCCCTGCGGAAGAATCTGTGCCGCAGAAAGAAGAGAAGACTGCTCCACCTGTTCAGGACGAGGAAGAGCCCGAGGATTTCGAGCCGGTTATCAAACATGATGATGTAGAAGAAGACCGGGAACTGGGCGAGGTGAATCCTTATACGGGGCGTGAATATCAGTCCAACAGTGTGCGCATGCATCCGAGCAGAATCGGATATGTACAGGTTTATGACCGATCTACACACAAATGGACAGATATGACCGAGTGGGCTTTTTTGGGGTATCAGGAACGCAAGAAAGCACTGCTTGGCAAAGAGTATGAACCTCCGATTTATCTTGACTAATATCGTAAAATAAGGAGGGTGCGTTATGGAGTGGGATACATTATTATCAGCAAAACGGATGCGGGGCGGCGCGAGGAACCGGCGGAATGGTTTAACGGATCTGAGAAGCGAATTTGAAAAGGACTATCACAGGATTATCGGGAGCGCTTCATTTCGGCGCCTGCAGGATAAGACCCAGGTATTCCCACTGGATAAAAGTGACTTTATCCGCACCAGGCTGACACATTCCCTTGAGGTATCCTCACTGGGAAAGTCACTGGGGCAGAACATTGGAGAAAATATATTAACAACGAATAAAGATTCCGGATTCACGGCCCCCATGAAGGAGGATATCTGCAATATCCTCCAGTGTGCGGGGCTTATTCACGATATAGGGAATCCGCCCTTCGGGCATTTTGGAGAAAATGCGATCCGGGAATGGTTTATCCGCAACCTTCCGGATCTCACTTGTTTCGGAAGATCGGTGGAGGAGATGCTGACTCCGCAGATGAGAGAGGATTTCTATCATTTTGAGGGAAATGCCCAGGCTCTGCGTCTCGTTACGAAGCTGCATTATCTGGTGGACGAGCACGGAATGAATCTGACATATGCGCTTTTGAACACCATCGTGAAATATCCGGTTCCATCCACAGGAATCGATCCCTCTACAGGCAATATCAAGGATAAAAAGATGGGCTATTATTATGCGGATCAGGCTGTATTTGAGGAGATTTCAAAAGAAACAGGGGCCGGTACATCCAGGCATCCTCTTACTTATATCCTGGAGGCGGCAGATGACCTGGCCTATAAGACGGCAGATATTGAAGATGCCTATGTAAAGGGATTTATAACATTTTATGACCTGGAAAAAGAATTGGAAATATTGCAGAAGAAACAAAATAATGCCGATTTCCAACCGCTTGACAAACTCCGCACCCTCTATGAAAGAGGCGAAGAAAAGGGGGTTAGCCATCCGGAGTCCTACGCTGTGAAGAACTGGATTGTGAGGGCGCAGGGATATCTGATCAGCTGCGCGACTTCTGGATTTACATCCCATTATGACGAGATCATGGAAGGGACTTTTAAAGAGGACTTGTTTTATGGAACCTTTGGACAGGATCTGATGGATCTGCTTGGTGATATGGCTTACCGTTATGTATTTGCATCTAGGGCCATCTATAAGATGGAGGTGACTGAGGCAGTAATTCTGGATTTCCTGATGGATAAGCTGGTTCATGCGGTACTGTATTATGATACAGACCGGCCGCTGGGATCTATCGACAGCAGGGTGGTGTCCTTTATCTCGGATAATTATAAGAATGCATACAGACTGCAGGCAAAAGGAAAGAGTGAGGCAGAGAAGCTGTATCTTCGTCTGCTGCTGGTCACGGATTATGTATGCGGGATGACGGACAGCTATGCAAAACGGTTGTATCAGGAAATGAACGGGCTTGTTTAGGGGGATGGGGCGCT
>BAIF02000022.1 GCA_000509105.1 Clostridiales bacterium VE202-21
GTTTTCCTGACGGATGAAGAACTGGCAGACTTGCAGGCCAGCTTTCCCACTGTATGGGGCCAGTACATCGAAAAGCTGTCCGAATACATGGCCTCTACCGGTAAGCGGTATCAGAGCCATGCCGCCACCATCCGGCGCTGGGCCGGTGAGGACGCGAAAAAGGCGGCCCCGCCCACCCGCAACCGTGATTACAGCGTAAAGGAGGATGAAACCGTATGATGGAGATTACCGCAGAAATCCGGGCGCTGATCGACAAGGCAGCCGTCGTCGGTATAGAACTGGCCGGGGACGAGTACATAGACCCGGCAGACGGGCTCATTCACTGTAAGAAATGCGGCGGCCAGAGGCAGACCGTTGTGCCATGCTTCGGGAAATCCGGCTACTTTATGCCGCGCTGCATCTGCCAGTGCCAGCGGGAGGCCGAGGAACAGCGCAAGGCCGCTGAGGAACGGCAGCGCCGCATGGAGCGTATCAAGCGCCGGAAGGCCCAGGGCCTGCAAGACCGCTATCTGTACGACTACACCTTTGCCAACGACAACGGCCAAAATCCCCTGATGGACAAGGCCCGCGCCTATGTGGAGAACTGGAAGGAGGCTTACAAGAACAATACTGGCCTGCTGCTGTTTGGGGATGTGGGAACCGGCAAGTCCTTTTTCGCCGGTTGTATCGCCAACGCCCTGCTTGACCGGGATGTGCCGGTGCTGATGACGAACTTTCCCACCATCCTGAACCGTCTGACGGGAATGTTTTCCGAGGACAGGTCGGAGTTTATTGCCAGCTTTGACGAGTATGACCTGCTTATCATTGACGATCTGGGAGTAGAGCGCAGTACCGAATATGCTATGGAGCAGATGTTTTTCGTCATTGACAGCCGCTACCGCAGCCGCAGGCCCATGATAATCACCACCAATCTGAAGCTGGCCGAACTCAAGAACCCGCCCGACCTGGCCCACGCCCGTATCTATGACCGTATCCTGGAACGGTGCGCCCCGATCCTCTTTGCCGGGAAAAACTTCCGGGAGGAAAACGCCGGGGCCACCAAGCAGGCGGCGAAAGACATTGTAAACCGTAAGCATGAGTAATTTTGTGCCGGACGGCACAGCCCCGCCCGGAGAAAGGAGCGCCATGAGCGAAGAAACCCGTACCATGCAGACCGCAGACACCACTCCGGCCAGAGCGCCGGAAAACACGCCAGCGATGGTAAAGAAAATCGGCAAGACAACCTACAAGGTTCATGTCCATTTCAGCAATACCAGCACAGAAACCATGAGCGATAAAATCAAGCGTATGCTCAAAAAGGAAATTCAGCAGATGTGAAAGACTGATAAACGAAGCCGCCTTGTGCTAAACTGATGGTGGTACGCACCAAAATTTTTGTCAAGGAGGACACGAAAATGCTTTACACAGAAAAAGAGAAGCATGAAATTGAACGAGTAAAGGAGGTCTTTGCGGAACATCTGCGGCAAAGCCCTGATTTTGAACTGCTCTGGTCGGACAAGGTAGGCTATGTCTGGCTGGCGATTGGTGTAAATCCAGTCTATGTGGATACCGGTATCAGAATCGAATCTGCCGCCGATCTCTGTTACAGGTGTTTGGACGATGTAGCTACGGATGTTTTATATATGACGGGCAACGATCACGCGCTGGAAGCAGCCGATCCGCTGGAATTGGCCGAAATCAAGCGGCGCTGGGAGCCATATATCAACCAGCTGCCAGACTATGCGTATCTCTGCAAAGACCTGCTGAACGGAAAAATGTAATCTATCAAACGAGGTGTCAGGAGCCATACGGTGCTTCTGGCACCTTTTTTGTGAATTTGATTAAAAAGTCCTTGACAATTTGTCTCTGGAAAGACAGCAAAATCTATCTTAATCAGTGTAGGAGTCCGTCTCGCTGCTTTTAACTTACAGCAGATAGCGAACCTGACCTGCACGGATGAGCTGGATCTTGCCAGTATCGGAGAAAAGAAAGTAGCTTTGTTCTGCTGTATCCCTGATGCGGATACATCCCTGAACTATCTGGTAGGAATGATTTACAGTCAGCTGTTTCAGACGTTGTACTATGTGGCAGACCGGAAACATGGCGGGAAACTGCCCGTGTCCGTCCACTGTATCATGGATGAATTCCCAAATGTCGCATTGCCGGATGAGTTCGAAAAGATACTGGCAACCATGCGTTCCAGAGGGATTTCCTGCAGCATCATCATCCAGAATATGGCGCAGTTAAAGGCTTTGTTTAAAGACAGCTGGGAAAGTTTGTGTGGCAACTGTGACGAATTTTTATACCTTGGCGGCAACGAAAAAGAAACGCATAAGTATGTGTCAGAGCTTCTCGGCAAGGAAACCATTGATACGAATACTTATGGGCAGACAAAAGGAAAGTCCGGCAGTTACTCTACCAACTTCCAGCAAAGCGGCAGGGAACTGCTGATGCCGGACGAGGTGCGGATGATGGATAATGCAAATGCGTTGCTCTTCATCCGGGGTGAAAGACCCATTCTGGATAAAAAATATGATTTGATGAAACACCCGAATATTAAATATACGGAAGACGGCGGTGCCAAAGCCTACAATTATGCTGAGGCCCCTCTTGCGCATGACAGTTTTCCTTTTGATGAAAACAGATATGAAGACTATGAACTGCTCTCCGGGGAGGATATCCTTGGGGAGCCTTTTTAAACCGCATGGATGTATCTATGGATATGTCCGTGCGGCAGAAGATTGGAGGAATGCCTATTGATAAAAAAGTTCTTAAAAAAATGGAGTAAGAAAAAATCCGGAGAAACAAGACTGAAACCGACACCAGCGCAGAGGCTGCAGAAGGGAATGGCTTTCTGCTATGTGGGCGCTGTGTGTTTCTTATGCTGGGGAAGCACGTCCGTATATGCCGCGGGGGATCCCCTGGCAGTAGTCAACAATTTATCCACTTTTATATTTTCACTGATTCGGGCCATCGGTCTCATCCTGCTGGGGTTCGGTATTGTTCAGGTGGGGCTGAGCCTGAAAAGCCATGACCCCAGCCAGAGGGCAAATGGATTCCTGACGCTGGCCGGAGGGCTGATCATTACCTTCGCAAAAGAAATCCTTGACCTCATCATGGGTTAGAGGCTGGGGAACAGTTAAGGGGAATGCCAGGTATAGTATTCCCCGTTGCAGAAGGGAGGAGGTGAAAGTAACTGAGCGATAACTGGATTGTGCAGAACTTAAATTCTGCATTAGAAACGTGGAGCGAAAAACTTGGAGAAATCTGGACACTGCTGACACAGAATCCGGAAACCTTCAAAGGCGGGCAGATTTGGAGCGTCATGACCAATATAAACGATGCGCTAAAAGCCATCGGCTATGGGCTTCTGGTCTTGTTTTTTGCCGCAGGGATTGTAAAGACCTGCGGCAGCTTCACGGACATGAAAAAGCCGGAGCATGTGGTGAAAGCATTTATCCGGTTTGCACTGGCACAGGGAGCCGTCATGTACGGTATGGAGCTGATGACAGCAATCTTTTCCATCATACAGGGAGTAGTCTCCACTATTATGTCAAACTCAGGAATGGCAGGGGGCGCTGTGACAGAGCTTCCGGCAGAAATTGTAGAGAAAATCGAATCGGTGGGCATGCTGGAATCCATACCGTTATGGATTGTCACACTGCTTGGCAGCCTGCTGATCACGGTATTGTCATTTATCATGATTATGAGTGTATATGGAAGGATGTTCAAGCTGTATATGTATACGGCATTGGCGCCAATCCCTGTTGCTACATTTGCCGGGGAACCATCCCAATCGGTGGGAAAGAATTTTATCCGCTCCTATGCAGGGGTCTGTCTGGAAGGAGCGGTCATTGCATTGGCATGCATCATCTTTTCTGTGTTTGCGGCCAGCCCGCCGGCTATCAATGACAGCAGCCTGTCAGTAGTGACCATTGTATGGAACTATGTGGCAGAACTGGTATTCAATCTGCTTGTGCTGGTGGGCGCTATCAAGGCATCCGACCGGATCGTGAAAGAGATTATGGGATTGTAATAAAAATAGAGACTGGAAAAACGTAGTGTGACTCAGAAGAAGGAGAAAGTAAATGGAAGAAAGAAAAACATTGGGATATGACTGGGAATTCGGGCATGAGGAACTGGTGCTGGAAGTCGGTGCGTATTCATACGGTGACAGGCTGTACATTGGACTTTTACATAAGGAGGATGGACAGATGGAATCCTTTGCAGATTTGACAATCAATCTGCCGTATTCACCGGCGGAACCTAATGAAGCGTATATCGATGATTTTACCCGGCAGAGCAAGCTGAAATTTATTCGAAAACACAAACTGGGGAAGGTACTTCTGGAAGAGGGATACTCTGGATATGGAAGGTACAGTAAGGTGGTATTTGATTTGGAGCGGCTGGCAGAATTAGATCCCAAAGGCGTAGGAGAATACCGCCGCCTTCAAGAAATGTCAGGGCATGGGCCGGAGAAAAGTAAGAAGAAGCGGGGAAGAGAGAGGTAGCAGAGAAAAATGATAAGGAATCAAAGAAAGGACAGGTATAGTAAATGGAAGTAAAAATGAATAAGGAAATCAGGGATTATCAGGAATCTATGTTTTTCGGTCTGGATTTCCGCCAATGTGTGTTTTCAATTTTAGCAGTGGGGGCAGCGCTTGGAATCTATTTCGGTTTGCGGGATGTGACCGGAGAGGAAATCACCGGATGGCTGTGTGTACTTGGGGCTGCGCCATTTGCAGCATGCGGCTTCTTTAAATACCACTCAATGACGGCGGAACAGTTCCTGTGGGCAGTCATAAAGTCTGAACTGTTATACCCCAGACGGCTGACTTTCCAGTCGGAGAATCTCTATTACTTATGTCTGGAGGAAAGTATCCGGTGTGGGGAGCGGACAGGAAAAGAAGGAACACAAGTATCGCAGAAAAAGAAGAGAAGAATGAAGAAAAAGGGAAGGGGGGATGCGGTTGATTAAAACACTCAATCAGGCAATAAAACTGGACAGGGAGAAATTCAAAGTCCCTAAATCCGTCCAGCAGGCAATCCCCATCCGCAGGATCTGGCCGGATGGGATTTTTCAGGTAGGCAACAAATTTTCAAAGACATTCCGGTTTTCTGATATCAATTATTCCATTGCAAGCAAGAGCGATAAGACAGAGATGTTTCTGGATTATTCCGAACTCTTGAATGCGCTGGATTCCGGCACATCTGCCAAGATTACCCTGAACAACCGAAGGATTAACAAAGAAGAATTTGAGCAGTCCCTTCTGATCCCCATGAAGCAGGATGGGTTAGATGAATACCGCAGGGAGTACAATGACATGCTGCTGTCAAAGGTAAGCGGTACCAATAACAGCATTTATCAGGAACGGTATCTGACCATCAGTGTCCATAAAAAGAATATTGATGAGGCAAGGACTTATTTTGCCCGTGTGGGAACGGACATCGTCACCCATCTTGCAAAGCTGTCCTCTGTGGGGGAAGAACTGGATGCAGGGGAACGCCTGCAGATTTTCCGTGATTTCTTTCAGGCAGAGGAACCGTCCGGCGTTCCGTTTGACCTGAAGGCATTTGCCAGAAAAGGGCATAGCTTCAAGGACTGGATGTGCCCCTCAAGCATGGAATTTTCCAAAGACTGCTTCCAGATTGACGGACGGTACGGAAGGGTTCTGTATATGCAGGATTACGCCAGTTACGTAAAGGATGACATGGTATCAGAACTGTGCGATTTAAGCCGGGATCTGATGCTGTCCATTGACATACTCCCAGTGCCTACCGATGAGGCGGTACGAGAAATACAGAACCGTCTGCTGGGAGTGGAAACCAATGTGACCAACTGGCAGCGGCGCCAGAATGCCAATAACAACTTTTCAGCGGTGGTGCCCTACGATATGGAACTCCAGCGAAAAGAGACCAAGGAGATGCTGGATGACCTGACTACCCGCGACCAGCGGATGATGTTCGGGCTTCTGACCATTGTGCATATGGCGGATACAAAGAAAAAGCTGGATTCCGATACAGACACCCTGCTGTCAACAGCCAGAAAGCACCTGTGCCAGCTCTCGGTTTTAAAGTGGCAGCAAGCAGACGGACTGAATACAGTCCTGCCCTATGGACTGCGGAAAATCAATGCCCTTAGGACCTTAACCACAGAATCCACGGCGGTGCTGATCCCGTTCCACACGCAGGAAATCATGCAGCCGGGGGGAATCTATTACGGGCAGAATGCAGTCAGCAAGAACATGCTGGTGGCAGACCGGAGGAAACTGCTGAACGGAAACTCTTTCCGGCTGGGAGTCAGCGGCTCAGGCAAGAGTTTTTCTGCGAAAGAAGAAATCGTGGATTTAGCATTATCTACGGATGATGACATCCTGATTTTAGATCCGGAGTCCGAATTTGCTTCCTTGGTAGAAGCATTGAACGGGGAGGTCATCCGGATATCGGCAACCTCCAACACTCACCTGAATGCACTGGATATGGATGCGGCTTACGGTGATGAGAAGAATCCTTTGATTGAGAAGTCAGAGTTTATCCTATCTCTGTTTGAACAGCTGGTAGGGGCAGGTAACCTGTCTGCAAAGGAAAAGTCGATTCTGGACCGCTGTACCGCAGATGTTTACCGGGAGTATATCAGAAACGGATATACCGGGGAAATGCCTACATTGAAGGATTTATACCGTCAGCTGATGCTCCAGCCGGAGGAAGAGGCGAGGGGGCTTGCCCTTTCATCCGAGCTGTTCATCAATGGCAGTCTGAATACTTTTGCACAGAAAACCAATGTGAACACCAAGAGCAGAATCATTGATTATGATATCCGGGAATTAGGAGAACAGCTGATGCCCCTTGGCATGCTGGTAACCCTTGACAGTATCTTTAACCGTGTGATTCAGAACTGGCGGCAGGGAAAGACTACCTGGATTTTCGCAGATGAATTTTATCTATTATTCCGGTATCAATACAGCGGCGATTTTTTCTACCGGCTGTATAAGAGGATACGGAAATATTCTGGATTTGTGACGGCACTGACACAGAATGTGGAAGAGCTTTTACAGTCTGATACGGCACGCCTGATGCTTGCCAACAGCGAGTTCCTGATACTTTTAAATCAGGCAAGCACAGACAGGGAAGAACTGGCAAAGCTTTTGAATATTTCAGACAATCAGTTATCCTATATCACAAATGTGGGCGCCGGTCATGGACTTATCCGCTGCTCCGGAAATATCGTACCCTTTGAGAATACGTTTCCACGTTCGACCAGGCTCTATGCACTGATGTCCACAGCACCCGGGGATATGCGAAAGGGCGTGGCAATGAAGCAGAACTCATCAATCTAAATGTAAATACAAGATAGTCTTTGACACTGCACCCGTATGGGTGTGGTGTTTTTCAGTAGAAGGGAGTGACAGTTAATGAACGAAACCTTGACCGTTCCGCTTATGGAACAGGAACAATTGCAGGAATTGCTGAAGGTATTAGATGACCAAGGCATGAAGGAAGAAAAGAAACAGGTTATGGATTTGGCACAGTATCTGGATGTTATGGATGAACAGCTGGGGGCGGTGCTCCATGAATTAAGGGAAGTGAAGGAGCAGCTGGGGGAAATCAAGGACCGTGGAATCAAGGCCGCGGCAGTCCGGGTAGTTGTCAGAGTAGAGGGGAAAATAGAGGAAGCCAGAGAGCAGGTTCACTCACTGAAGGAGAAATTCATGGATGGTGTACAGAAGACGATGACAGCATTCAGGGAGAAGGGAGCTGCAGCGCTGGGAAAGACAGTGGATTTTTTGGGTATCCAGAAAGGGATGCTGAAGATCCATACACAATTGGAGCAGTCCATTCTGGCTGCCGACAGAGGGCTGGACCGTCTGGGAAACATTGCAGATGAAATGCATGATGCCAAAACCCATATTGGAAATATCGGGAGGGAACTGACGGGAAAAGAAGGGAAACCCTCATCCGGGCGTGACATTGAGAAAGGTGCAGTATTCCACATCCAGAAAGCCATATACCATGTGATGGGCAGGATGGAGGCAATGAAGCAGCGGACGGAAACCACTTTGCAGAAGATAGATAAACTGACAGAGAAAGCAGGGATTCAGAAAAAACCATCCATACGGGAAAGCCTGAAATCTTTCAAAGAAGAAAAAGAAAGCAGACAGGAGGATAGAGAGCCAGAGCATCATCAGGATGCCCAACTCTCGTTTTTTGTCGCCGAATGTATGGAATTTACGAATTACGGGGAACTGAAAGAGAATCTTACACTGCCGGAGGCGGTGAAAGCATACCGGACCATTGTGAGAAAGGGAACCTCCAAAGGACCGGGAATCGGATTTGTCCTCCGGGACCAGAGCCAGCCGGACTATTCAGATGTTCAGTGGCCGCTGTTTCAGGGAAGGAAGATTGCACAGGAGGAGATCAATCTGATTCCGGCATATCGGGAACACCCTCTGGTCCAGCAGGCGGTACAGGACTTAAAGTCCTATCTGCCTCAAATGCAAAAAGGAGAAAAACAGAAACAACCGGCGAGGTGAGTCTGAGCAGGAGCATAAAATGGAAGGAGGTGGGCTATGCGGGATATCAAGACAAAGGAACATGACCGGAGCCCCAAAATCAAGGACCCGGCTCATAGGATGCCAAAGGAACTTGTAAGGACAGCCGTTCTGGAGATGAAAGAGAAGTCCGCGCGAACCGCCGGTGCAGCAGATGCCAATGACAGCCAGGCATCCCCTATAGAATATGCCAGTGGAAAAATAACTTCTGCTGAAGAGTGGACGGCAGGAAAAACCGGAAATGCGGCTGCTTTTGCTGGGAAGAAACTTGCTAAAAAGTCATATGAAAAGATAAAGGAGCGCAGACGAAAAAACGGAACCGAAGAGACTGCAGGTAAAGCGGTGAGCCATGCAGAGCAGGAGGCAGGAGAAGTAAAGAATCCGTCCCCGTCTGTAAACCTGGAGAAAGGCGCATCCAGTCCATCAGCAGGTCAGAGGAAAACCGACTGTGGAGAGACTGGTGCACCAGCGAAGATAAGAGTGAAGCCGGAAACCACAGAATCTATACGGATTACTACCAGCCGGGAAGTGAAAACAGCACCAAAACTGGTGAAAAACGCTCCTTTTTCTTATGAGAAAATCAAGACTAGTCAGACAGCTGCATCGCAGAAGCAGACTTTACATACTGTATGGACGGCGAAACGTGCTGTAGCAAAGACAGCTGAGGGGGCAAATAATGCAAGAGCTGCAGGAAAAGCGGCAAAAACAACTGCTCGTGGATTACAAAAGGCAGTGCGGGGGGCTGTGTCCTCTGTAAAAGCATTGGGAGCACTGCTGGCATCGGCCGGTGGAATTGTTGTGGTATTCATTGTGATTGCCGGTATTATCGCAGGTGCCATGTTTTCCGGAAGTTCGCAGAGCGCGGAACCGCTGAGTCAGGAAGTATTAAGCTATACATCCGCCATACAGAAATACGCTACCCAATATGGAATCCCGAATTATGTTTCTGTACTGCAGGCAATCATGATGCAGGAATCGGGCGGCAGGGGAACGGATCCCATGCAGTCCAGTGAATGTCCATACAACACCAGATTTCCCAATGGTCCGAATGCCATCACAGAGCCGGAATATTCGATACAAGTAGGAGTGCAGTATTATGCCAGCTGTGTGGCGGAAGCCGGATGCGAAAGTCCAGCTGATTTAAACAGGCTGAAACTTAGCCTG
>BAIF02000021.1 GCA_000509105.1 Clostridiales bacterium VE202-21
GGGTATCACGCCATCACAGGCGGGAAAATCCATCCATGCCGCACTGCGGAGGCTGCGTCGGTACTTTGCTCGACAGAAATGGACGGTCAATCTATGAGTATTTCCAAAGAAAAGAGGTGCCTGACATGAACGAAAAAATTACAGCCCACCCCCAAAAAGAAGAACGGGAGAAAGTCCTGAAGGAGATTCGGCAGCTTGAAAACCGAAAGAAGATTTTGGAGAACAAGCAGCGGAACGAAGAACGCAGGGTTCGCACCCGCCGCCTGATTGAGCGTGGAGCCGTTTTGGAGGGGATTTTCCCGTTGGCTCCCGACCTTTCCGGCGCAGAGGTTAAAGCATTTCTGATTGCCCTGTCCCATCTTCCGGGGGCTGCGGAATTGACTGCAAATCTGCCAAAATCCGGGGACACGCCATAAGTCCCTTGTTTACAAGGGCGCACTTATACACCGTTACCGGTGCTGTGCGCCCTGCCGGGGGCGTTGCGTACTTCGTCCGCGATGGGAAGCTACACTCCCCAAACCCCTTGTGCGCTCTGCGCAGCCAGGCACCCGCTTTGCGTTTGTCCGGCTCCACAGAGCCTGTTATCCCCTCACTGAAAGGAGGTGTTCCCCATAGATTTCTGTCATATCCCCGTCAGTATCATCAAGCGCAGCGCGGGCCGTTCTGCCGTTGCCGCAGCTGCTTACCGCAGCGGAACCAAGCTGACAAATGAATGGGATGGAATGACCCACGACTACACCCGGAAAGGCGGCATTGTCCATGCGGAAATCATGCTGCCCGCCCACGCCCCGCCGGAATTTGCAGACCGATCTATCCTCTGGAACAGCGTGGAGCAAATCGAGAAAGCAAGGGACAGCCAGCTTGCCCGCGAGATCGAAGCAGCCCTGCCCCGTGAACTGTCCGGTGAACAGCAGCTTGCCCTTGTGCGCGCCTATGTGAAGGACAACTTTGTAGACAAAGGAATGTGCGCCGACTTTGCTATCCATGACAAGGGAACCGGTAACCCTCATGTCCATATCATGCTGACGCTCCGGCCTCTGAAAGAAAATGGACAGTGGGGCGCAAAGTGCCGCAAGGCATCCGATCTGGACGAGAACGGACAGCGTATCCAGGATGGGAAAGGCGGCTGGAAAAATCATCGGGAGGATACGACCGACTGGAACGATAAAGGAAATGTGGAGATTTGGCGGGCAGCGTGGGCAGCCTACACCAACCGGGCGCTGGAATCTGCCGGTAGACCGGAGCGCATTGACCACCGCAGCTACAAGCGGCAGGGCATTGATAAAATCCCCTCCGTCCATCTGGGGCCAGCTGCCAGCCAAATGGAAAAGTGCAGTATCCGCACCGACAAGGGGGAAGTAAACCGACAGATCGCCGCCGACAACAAACTGCTGAAAGAAATCAAAGCCCGCATTACCCGTCTTTATCGCTGGTCGAAAGCCGAAACGGAAAAACCACAAACACAGCAAAGCAGCTTGACAGCTTTGTGGGAGGCTCAGCAGCAGTTGAACGCTCCCCACACCCGCACCGGCAAAATCCGGGCATTGCAAGAAAGTGCTGCACTATTCAGCTTTTTGCAGGCAAACGGCATCCAGTCTATGCAGCAGCTTCATGAAAAAATCGCTGATATGAACAGCCGTTACTATGACCTGCGCGGAAAGATCGTCAAGGCCGAGCGCCGGATCACTACCCTTACCGAGCGCGGGGAGATGTGGGAACAGTACAACCAGTACAAGTCCATCCACAAGCAGCTTGCCAAAGTAAAGCCGGAAAAACGGGAACAGTTTGAACAGCGCCACAGCCGGGAACTGATTCTGTATGACGCAGCGGCCCGGTATCTGAAAGAACTGAAAGACAGCGGCGAGGCAATCACCCCAAAGGTATGGCAGCGGGAAATTGACCAGCTGGCCGCTGAAAAGCAGACGGACACGCTTGCCATGAAATCCATGCGGGAGGATTTGAAAGCAGTGGAACGGCTCCGCAAAACCGCCGAGCAGCTGTCCAGACAGGAACAGGACAAGTCTCACGACCGGGAGCCGGAACGGTAAAGGGTACGGCGCTTTGCCGACCCCTCACGGGGGTGTCATGTTTCGTGACCCCCTTTGCACACAGAAAAACCGCCGTACAGGTTTCCCTATACGGCGGCAGATGGTTTATTTGCCGAACAAGTCGCTGTGCGACCCGGTGCGGGCAAGCGTCAGCACCAGCACATCATCCTCGATACGGTAAATGAGCAGCCAGTCCGGGAGAATGTGACATTCCCGATGGCCCACCCAATCGCCGGACAAATCGTGATCGCGGTTTTTATCCGGCAGCGGTTCGCCCATCGACAGCAGCGCCACGACCTATTCCAGCAATTCGATTTTCAGGCCGCGCTTGATTGCCCGCTTGTAGTCCTTTTTGAAAGCGGTCGTGTACTTGACGGTGTACTTTGTTTTCCTCATTTTTTCAGGTCGGCAAACAACTCGTCAAGGTCATTGTAGCCCTTTACAGACGGGTCTTTTGCAATCCTTTCCGCTTCCAGCATGGCAGCAACCGTTTCTTTGTTCGGCTGTTCCAGCCTTACTTCAAAGGGAATGCCGCCTTCACGAAGCGACTGGCGCACAAAGATGTTAAACGCCGTAGTCAGGTTCATGCCAAGTTCAGTAAACAGTGCGTCCGCCTGTGCTTTCAAATCTGCGTCCATGCGGATACTGATGTTTGTGGTATTTCCAGCCATACGATCAACCCCTTTCTGCTGGCAATTATAGTATATGCCATTTGCACGAAGAAAACAATACTTTGCACGAATATTTAACAGTAAATTCATTGAAGGAGGTCACTGTATGAAGCAAATTATTTTGCCCGTCACTATCCACCTGAATATCCGCCTGCCCCTTGCCCTCTTGCAGCCGGAATCGGCAGACGCGCCCACCGGCCCGGAGCCGGAGGCCCATGCCTGCCAGGGCTGCGGCAACTGCGGCGGGTGTGGGAAGTGCCAGCATGAAAAAAAGCAAGCCTGAACCTATCCCCGTCATGGATTACCGCCAGTACCGCAGAGTGCGGAGGCTGGTGCATGAGTGCTGTAACTACATCGACGGAAACTGTATCGCCCTGGACGATGGGGAGGAATGTGTCTGTGTCCAGTCTATTTCCTATTCCCTGTTGTGCAGGTGGTTTCGGGCGGCGGTATTGCCGCAGGATAAGGAACTGGAAACGGCCCTGTTCCACCGCCTGGACGCCAAACGGTGCGCCGTCTGCGGGGCGCTGTTCACCCCCGGCTCCAACCGGGCCAAATACTGCCCGGAATGTGCCGGACGCATGAAGCGTATCAAGGCCGCCCAGCGCAAGCGCAAACAAAGGGCGAAACGTCACGCTTTAGGGGCTGAAACCCCCTTGTAAATCAAGGCTTTTTTCGAGGGTGTCAAAGGCAGGCTGATAGATTTATCATCCGACCCCCAAAACGGTCTTAAAATGCGTACAGAATCCCAAGAGAAACCCCAAGGAGGAACCCTATGTCAGACAACCGAAAATATTATTACCTGAAACTCAAAGAAAACTATTTTGACGATGATTCCATCGTGCTGCTGGAAAGTATGCAGGATGGTGTGCTG
>BAIF02000020.1 GCA_000509105.1 Clostridiales bacterium VE202-21
TGGCTACCAAGTGAAAGGGATCATTTCCCTTATCTCAGCGAGGGGCGGACAGCAGACGAGCTGCCCGCCTCTCCAATTTTCAGGAGGTAAGCCTATGAAAACAATCAATCTGCGGTGGATGTATCCCCACTACCGGCATGACGAGTTTGTGGATGTTACAGACGAGATATGGACAGCGATGTATCAGGCCCAGCGGGAGATGGAGAACTATGAGCGCCGGAAAGTCTACCACCGCGCCTACTACTCTCTGGACGCATACAGCTGGCTGGAAAATTACGCACTGGAACACAGCAGATCGCCGGAAGATATTTTGCTGGAACGAGAAGAAATGACCACCCGCCTGCACCTGATAGCAGCTCTGCCGGTGGCTCTGGCTCATGCCACTCCGACACAGGCCCGCCGTGTTCACGCCTATTACATGGGAGGTATCAAGCAGCCGGAAATCTCCCGGAGAGAGGGCGTCTACAGCAGCAAGGTCAGCGTTTCCATTCGCCGGGGGCTGCGGAATATGCGCCGCTGCTATGATGACTTTTTT
>BAIF02000019.1 GCA_000509105.1 Clostridiales bacterium VE202-21
CATGATGAATGAGGGGGATATCCCGAAGGAACACACAGGAGGTGAGAATTGGGAGATTCTTCACGGGGATACCCTGAAACTGGTAAAAGCATTTAACCCCGGAATATTCGATGCGGTAGTCACGGATCCGCCTTATGCTTCGGGAGGCACGAAGCAGAATGAGAGGAACCGCACGACCAACCAGAAATACAGCAGCATGAAAAGTGCGAATGCCCTGCCGGATTTTGACGGGGACAATAAGGACCAGCGCTCCTGGACCCACTGGATGGCAGAGTGGCTGTATGATGTGCGGAAAGCCTGTAAATCAGGAGCTCCCATCTGTCTGTTTATTGATTGGAGACAGTATCCGTCCATTACGGATGCCCTGCAGTGGGCAGGCTGGATCTGGCGGGGGACTGCTGTGTGGGATAAGGGCAACTCCCGTCCGCAGAAAGGGCGGTTCCGCCAGCAGGCAGAATACATTGTGTGGGGCAGTAACGGACCGATGCCCGTGAGCCGCCCAGTGTCTTGTCTTCCGGGGGTATTTCGCTATGGGAATCCCCAGAACCGTATCCATGTGACGGAAAAGCCTTTGCAGCTGATGAAGGATGTCATCCAGATCTGTGAACCGGGCGGGATGCTCATAGACCCCTTTGCAGGAGCGGGAACAACGATTTTAGCGGCAGCACAGGAAGGCTACCGGGCAGTCGGTATTGAAGTGACGGATACATATTACAAGCTGGGTACAGACCGGGTACGGTTTGCGCTGAATGCGGCGGATGAGAAAAAGGAGGATGGCAGCAATGGAGAATAACTTATCCTATCGGGATTTTCAGGAAAGCCTGATGCAGTCAGTTAGCCAGGAACTGAACAGAAATGGAACATTTCACTGTGAACTGACACAGGCACAGAAAAATAATGTAGTCTTGTCAGGTCTGTCCATCAGGCAGGATGGCAGCAAGTCAGCACCGATCATTTATCTGAATGATTTTTATCAATCTTACCTTGAGGGAAAGCCTCTGCACCAGATCAGCAATGAAATCGTGAAATTTTATCAAAGCCAGGAAATCCCTGAATTCGACCATGCCGACTTTGCTGATTATAGAAGGATGAGAGATAAGCTCCGGGTACGGCTGGTCAATAAAGAAAATAACCAGACATACTATAAGCAGGGACCATATAAGATACACCCGATGGGGGCAGAAATCCTGTTTTTGGAGTTGGAGAAAAATGAGTCAGGGAGTATGTGCGTGCAGGTGACAGATGCTATGGCAGAGTTATGGGGGGTACCCAAAGTAGAATTATTTAAAACAGCATTAGAAAATACGCAGAATAGCGATAAAGTAAAATTCCAGTCGATGAATGAGGCGATGAATGAAATTGTGTCAGGAGATGCAGGGAAGGAATTTGATGTAGGGGAGGATTTTGATGCACCGATGCATGTTTTGAGTAATGAAAGTAACCTATATGGGGCAACAGTGGCATTATATCCGGATGTGCTTCGGCATATTCGCAAACAGCTTGGAAGTGATTATTATATACTCCCCTCCAGTATCCACGAACTTATAATTATGAGAAAGAAAGACTGTGATATGAGTGAAAAGGAGCTGCGGAGTATGGTCAGGGACATTAACCGACAGATAGTAACGCCGGAGAAAATCCTGGCGAACGAAGTGTATGAGTACAGAGCTGATGTGGATAAGGTAAAAAAGTGTGTAAAAGAAGACAAAGAACGGTAGCAGGGTATCCAAATGGATGCTCTGAAATAATGTTCAGGGAAATGGGAGCATCCACAGGGATGCCCAAAGGAGGGATGTGTATTGGAACAGGCGTTGGCTTATGTATGCTGTCCGGCAGAGGAGAGCCGGACAAAGCTGCAGAAATACTGCCGTAAGATTTTTGAAATGGGGTATGTGCCTATCTGTCCTCAGTTTGGCTTTTCACCATTTTTAGATGAAAGTGAAGCGGAGGATCAGCAGGCTTTCAACCGGATGGCGCACTTAGTCTTAAGGAGATGCCGTATGGTAGTGGTCTGCGGTCGGGAGGTAACAGGAACAATGAACACGGAAATCAGCATGGCAGACCGGCTCCATATCATTTGCACCACGTTGGATGGGCTGATTAAAATCAAGGAAAATCAATAGTCAGCAATATTTAACTGATAGTTATGGCTGACTATTTGGTGCGACTGGTTTTGCAAGCATAGCGTTTGGATATCCAAACGCACTTTGGGGAGAACCCCAAACCCCCATGAATCAATTGGAAAGGAGAGATGCAGTTGGAGATGGATGCGAAAAAGTGTGAGTTCCTGCCTGTGACAGTTTTTGGCAGGCAGGGACTCTTTTACGGTGAACGGCTAGAGCGTGCCAGCGTTCCGAAAGGATGGCATATGTATGAAATTCAGTATCATCCGGAGAATCCGAAGCTGCCGGTGCAGATAGGAAAAATGGCAGTGAACCATTTTTATGGAACCGTTCTGACCCCAAAGGCAATCCGGCTGTCGGAAGGAGAATGGGATTTCCGGGTAATAGACGGCAACAGGGATCTGCGCTTTTCAGCGGAAAAGGCAGTTACCCTGAAGGAATATGAAAAGCAGAAGCATAGGAAAAAGCATGGAAGATAAGGAGAGAAAAACGATGTTATTAGCAGGTATTGTAGGTGTGATTGCAGGAAATATCATGGGAGTGGTTCTGATGTGCCTTATGGTTGCTGGAAAACGAGAAGATGGGATGATGGAGCGGTATGGCCTGCAGATGCAGGAGTGCAGGAAAAAAATCTGTTTTCCTGATAACCGAAGAAGAGAAGCCTTTTCCATTTTAGACGGGGACAGCATCCAACTGACAGCCCCAAATGGGGAGCATCAGACTGGTATCTGCCGTTACGTGGATGAGGAACACGCAAGCATCAACGGCAGGGAGTGGAACCTAAAGGACTTTGCAGAACAGATGGAGCAAAGAGGGATTGTATATACCCCGGTATAAAGGAAAGAAGGTGGGACATGAAGAAAAAGAGGATTGTCGGGTTTACAGCACTTACGGCGCCAATTTTGGCAGGCAAAGAAAGGCAGGGAGAAAGATGAGGAAAAGAAATCATGTCATCCCGGTACGCTTAAATGTCAAAGAACTGCACCATCTGGACGAGCAGGTAACAAAAAGCGGTTTCAGCCGGGAGGAATATCTCCGTTCTTTAATCTGCGGTGCAGACGTGCGGGCAAAGCCCTGTGAACACCATGCGGATTTGCTCCGTAAGATTGCAGGGCTGTGCAATAATGCTAACCAGCTGGCACATATGGCGAATGCATCCGGCATGGCAGATCAAGAGAGCGTCAGGGAGATGCTTCGGATTTCCAAGGAGACGTGCAGATTGTCAAAGAAGACTGGTAATAGCTTATGGCATATACCAGCATCATTCCCGTCCACCGCCTGGACAACTCCATTGATTATATCAAAGACAAGGAAAAAACAGTCCGAAAGCCGGAGGAGGCAGGCTCTCTGGAAGGGGCAATCGAGTATGCTTTGAATCGGGAAAAAACGGAGCAGACCATATTTGAAGATTCCATCGGCTGCACCTGTGAAAATACTTATGCAGACATGACTGCCACAAAACAGCGGTTCCACAAGATGGACGGCGTACAGGGGTATCACCTGATTCAGAGTTTTGCAGCAGGGGAAGTGTCCCCAGAGCTGGCACACTTGATTGGGCAAGAACTTGCAGAGCAGCTACTGAAGGGGCAGTTTGAAGTGGTAATCACTACGCATTTAAATACCGCACATTACCATAACCATCTGGTGTTTAACTCTGTCAGTATGACAGACGGGCATAAGTACCACAGCAACAGCAGGAGTTACTATGAAGAAATCCGTAAGATTTCCGATGGGCTGTGCAGAAAATATGGATTGTCCGTTATAAAGACCTCGCATGGGAAAGGGATGTGCTATGCCCAATGGAAAGCCGAGCAGGAAGGAAAACCCACATGGAGGACTGGAATCCGCATGGATATCCGGGAGGCAGTGGAGAGCAGCTTTACATGGAAACAGTTTATACAGCGGATGGAACACAAGGGATATGAATGGAAATTAAACCGGAAATATGTAGCGCTGAAAGCACCGGGGATGGAGCGGTTCGTCCGGCTTAAAAGCCTTGGAAACTACTATACAGAAAGCAGCATCCGGGAATGGCTCCTTCAGCCAAAAAAATCCCGGAAACAACCTGCTGGGAAAGAATATAAAAGGGCGGGACTGGACAGTAAAAAGTGCTCCGGTCTGCAGGCGCTTTATTACTCCTATCTGTATCAGATGGGAGTCTTTCAGAAACGCCCTCCAAGAACCTCTTTCGCAATTCAGGCCGACATTCGGAAGCTGGATCAGCGGATCGAGCAGCTGGACTTCTTGCAGAAGCATGAGATTACAACCCGTGAACAGCTGTCAGCCCATAGGAAACCGCTGGAGGATCGGATGCTGGCTCTTACGAAAGAGCGTCATCGTCTATACCGGGTACAGCCTGATTCAGAGCGAATCCGGGGGATTACGGAGGAGCTAAGGCCTCTGCGGAAGGAAGTCAGACTGTGTCTGCGGATTGAACAGCATTCAAAAGAGATTGAACAGAGGCTCTATGCAGAGCGGAAAATGAAAGCAGGGCAGGAATTCAGGCAGGAGGAGAGAAACAGAACAGGGCAGGATGCCCTGAAACGATAGGAGGTGACAGCATGAATTATGGCGGTGAAGCAGCGGATCAGATTGTCCGGTATTCATTGGAAGGTCTGGATCACGGTATCCGTCTGTCGGGGACTCTGGCAAAGAATCTGGCGGTATTTATTGCTGCGGTATTAAAGGACCAGAAAAAAACACATGGAAAGGCACGCATGATTCAGTTTTTAAAGGACGGAAGACCACTGAAATTTTTCACAGTACCTTCCGACAGACTGCGGGAATTCTGTCAGGAGGGAAAAAAGAGGGGGCTTCTGTATGTGGTCATCCGGGACCGGAAGAACCCAGATAACTGTGAGATTATGGTGTATGCGGATGATGCGGCAAAGGTGAACCGTGTCATGGAGAAGATGAATCTGGATTTTATCGGAGCCGAAGTAGGCGAAGCTGTACACGAGATGGCACCGGAAACGGCACAGGAGGCGCCGGGCAGGACAGAGACAGTGGAAATGCCGGGAGGAGAAATCCAGTTTGAAATCAATGACGTGGATCAGGACTTTAACTTTGATGTATCAGAAGCAGAAACGGGAAATTTTACCCAGGCGCAGGAAGCAGAGGAAAAGAATCTGTCCGAATCTTCCTCGCGCAGCAGCGGTATTTTTACCGGGCAGGAAAAGGAGATTGAGAAGCCTTCTGTACGCAGAGAATTAAACCAGATTAAAGAGGAACAAAAAGAATCCAGCCAAAAGAAGAAACAGCAGAGCAGGAAACGTACCGCCAGCAGGCGGAAAAAGAAAGCAAAGACAAGAGGGAGGTAATGTATGGATTTATCAAAATATTTGAATCAGGAAGCAGAGGCGTCTGCAGAGGGCGGCCAGAGAATGTCCAAGGAGGAATATGCCGCCATGAAAAAACAGGAACGGGAAGAGGTATGGGCGGAGATTGACGCAAAAGCACAGGATGTGTTCAAGGATGGAGATTCATTGAAAGGGTTCTTAAATTTTATTGCACAGTGTACGCCCCAGAGAACGCCCAATCTGTTGCTGTTATACAGCCAGAACCCGGAAATCAGACAGATCAGGACCTATGAAAGAATCCGGGCAGAGGGACATTCCATCAAACCGGAGGCGAGGGGGAAAGGATACCGGTTCCTGGCAGGGAATGAATATGAAAAGGATGGCGTAACCATGCAGGGGTATTCCATCAGCAAGGCATACGATATCACCCAGATCCGTATGAAACAGCCAGAGCCTCTCCCGCAGAAATCAATGGAAGAACTGATGGGTGCTCTGCTTACAGGTTCAGAGGTCCGTGTCCAGATTGCGGATAACCTGCCGGAAGGGGTTCAGGCCCAGTATATTCCAAACCAGCGTTCCATTTATGTAAGGAACGGAATGCCGGAGGTCACCACCTTCCACGCAATGAACCGGGAACTGGCATGTGCATCTATGGATATGCACAATGGAACCTACAGCCGGGCGAAGGTGTCGGCCCCGGCGTTCTGTGCAGCCTATGTGGTAGCACAGAAATATGGGGTAGAGAACACGGGATTCAATTTTGAAAAAGTGTGTGCGTTGCAGGAGTATGGAAGCAAGGATCCGAAGGAGCTGCGGGAGTTTATTAATGATATCAAGAATGCCGCTTACACCATTGAGCGGCATATGGATAAAAATCTCGGGCAGCCGGAGCAGGAATTTGTCCCGGATGAATTTAATGTAGGGGAAGCTAAAAAGGGAACTAAAGGAAAGAGCCAGCCGGAACGATAGATTCCGACGGCTTTCTCTGGACAAAGCAGTAGCTATTCCGGAAAAGCTGTGATATGCTGTGGGTAGGGAAAACAGCGGAAACGGAGGACAGCGGATGGAAAAACAAAGATGTGTAAAGATGGATGAAATCATGAAGAATATGCTGATTCTTGCCCTGCGGGATGTATTCAGGGAGGAGAAGGCAAAGGGACTTTCCACAGATGTAACCAGAGATTTTGCGCTGAGGCTTGCCGACTATGAAGAGATGAAACTGTTCCTTACGGATACGGAGCATAAAAAGGCGATAGAAGCGTTAAACATGCTGCGCAACAGTTTTATCGCTGCAGGCAGATATACAGACGGCATAGACACTATACTTTTAAAGATTCTGCAGGCAAAGTACAAGAGATGTAAAGTGAGACAGCAAAAATAATCAGTAATACAGATACAGCCGGAAATGGACGAAAGATGCCATTTCGGCTGTATTTTTTCGTTCTGAAATGAAAATCAGGTATGGAAGGAGGGATGTGTCTGAATATAGGACAAAGAAAATTAGAAATGTTAAGACAGAGATACCAGCCGGGAACAAAGCTCTGTTTGGATCACATGGACGGAGAACCACAGATGCCTGTTGGGCTGAAAGGGGAGGTGTGCTGTGTGGACGATGCCGGACAGATTCATGTCCAGTGGGAGAATGGGAGCACGCTGGCACTGAATACAGAGGTGGACCAGTTCCACAAACAAGGGATGCCTGAGAAAAAGAGAGAGAAGGGTGAGCCTTCCCGGTAACAGAGAGCAGGAGGTCAGAATGGGTGGTCTGGCTTCTTGCTCTTCCGGTAGTCTGGTGGGCGGCTGTCCTCCTTGCAGATTCCATAGGCCCCGGTCAGAATCTGCTGGGGATACTGGAGGTGTTGACGGAACGCCTGGATCATCCATTTTCCCTGCATATTACAGAATATACCGCAAGGTCGCTTTTGGTCTGTACCCTGTTATACGCAATGGGGATTGGCATCTTTTATGCAAATCGGCGGAACTACCGGAGAGGTGAGGAACACGGTTCCGCAAAATGGGGAGATGTATATCAAATCTGTAAGAGATACCGGAATTACCCATATGCCCAGAACCTGCTGCTGACACAGAACTTCCGCATGGGGCTCAACGTCTATAAGCATAAACGGTGTCTGAATGTTTTAGTGACCGGCGGATCCGGCGCAGGAAAATCAAGGACCTATGCCATCCCGAATATCATGCAGTGTAATTGCTCGATGGTTATTACGGACCCAAAGGCAGAACTGCTCCGGAAAACAGGAGGGCTGCTGAAAAAGAAAGGATATGAGGTCAGAGTCTTTGACCTGATTAACCCAGATACTTCGTTTTGCTATAACCCGTTCCAGTATGTCCATGATGATAAGGATGTGCTGCGTCTGATATCAAATCTGATAAAAAATACCACGCCAAAAGGGTCGCAGTCCCAGGATCCATTCTGGGAAAAAAGTGAGACAGCCCTCCTGCAGGCACTCATGCTGTACCTTCTGCATGAAGCGCCGCCGGAGGAACAGAACTTCTCCATGATTATGGAAATGCTGGGTTCGGCACAGGTAAAAGAGGATGACGAGGACTATGAATCACCGCTGGATATTTTATTTGAGCGTCTGGAGATGCGGGAGCCGGACAGCATTGCCGTGAAGCAGTATCATATTTACAAACAGGCGGCAGGAGATGTATGCTCTAAGTGACTTCTTAATCATGGTTTATGTCATGGTTAGTGAAGCAGTCACTTAGAGCATTTTCATTTCAGGAGGTACAGCCATGAGAAACGAGAAAATCACCCCACTGTATGAGCGTTTGAGCCGCGATGATGAGTTACAGGGCGAGAGCAACTCCATAAGCCATCAATTGTTAATATGTAAAGGGTGGTTTCTCCCACCTAATACATATGACTGCGGCTCATTTGTGGTGAATGGAACAGCAGTTGTAGGAAAGGAGCCAAAACACCTTATAACCGCTAAAAATCAACACAAAAAGGAGCTAATTCTTATGAAATCTCTATTTGAGGAAATGGGCGGCACTTACCGTCAGGAGGGTGATTATCTTATCCCAAATCTTACCCTGCCGGATGAGCCAGAATATCAAATCGGCAAGTACGGCCATTTGCGCCGCAGCTATCTAAAAGAGTATCATCCCGTCCTCTATGCAAATTTCCTCACAAGCGGGACGCTGCATCGGCATCTTGCCGAGATTGACCAAGCCTGCAACGAGCGAATGGAAATCATCGTTTCTGATATGGCGAAGCAAGAGGGTGTGACCGAATCGCTCAAAGCCGCCGACCAGATGGAATGGGTACGCCGCATGAACAGCATCCACAGCCGTGCAGAGGAAATCGTTTTGACCGAGCTTGTATATGCCTGATAAAATGCCCGTTATCGACTATATAGCCGGTAACGGGCATTTCTTTTATTCTTTGGGCAGTGTGAACTTATACTTGCCCTTCCCAAAGCCGCTGACCGGTTCAATCAAGTCTGCATTTTTCAGCTTCGTAATAAGATTGCCTGCGGCAGTAACAGAATCCTTTGTGATGGCCGCTATATCAGAGCGGCCAAAGACACCGTCAATGCCCATGTTGGAAAACACTGCCTTTGCCTTTGCAATCGTAGTTTGGCTTGCGTTCAGTCTATCAATCGCAACCTCAATCGCAACATTTTCGGCCTCAATCGTAACCTTAGTTGCGTTCGCCTCTGTTCCATAATTCAGGTTGTACAGCGTCACTTGGAACGAGGTAACATCTGAGTAGAATTTGGGCTCCAACTCGGCACGGTAGTTATGGGCCGCATGGTAGGATTCCGTGATTTTCTTGAAGCCGCTGCCTTGTCGCTCCATATAGCCCAATCTGCCGAAAATATCCGCAAGGACGGGATTGCGGCGTGTGGAGGAAATGCTGGACAGGTCTCGTTCCTGTATTCGCGTACCGTCCGGCATACCGCCGGGAGAATAAATGGTAAGGCGGTCATCGTAAATATCAATGTGTATCTCGCTGCCCAATATCAGATAGTCGCGGTGGATCAGCGCATTGACAAGCGCCTCAAAAACGCTTCGTTCGCAGTAATCCGGCATTTCTATGCGGGAGTCAGCGGTTTTCTTCCAGCGGGTTTTCATATTCCGCTTGACAAAGCCAACGCCCTCATTGAGTAGGATAATCAGACTGCCGGAATATTCTGCGCTGTCAAGCGCATCCACCATACCGCCGCTTTTGTCAAGACCGTTCCAACGAGTGCAGAACAGGCGGGAATGCCGGATAGGCGAATCGTCCGCAAGCAAAGCGCCTGCGTTGGTCAGCTTGCCGTTCTCATCCCGCATACCAAAGGAATCGAATAGCTTTTCTTCCATGCTGTTGCCAGTCCACGCCTTATAACGTTCCCGCAGCTTGGAAAAAGCGTAATCCTTAAAATCATACTCGGAAATCAGCTCGTCATAGGTGCGGTGCATCCCTTTGAGAATCAGCTGATTGAGCACATAGGATGGAGCAATCACGCTTTCATTGCCCATTCGGATATAGGCTTCCATGATACCGTCCGCTTTATAATAATACGGCGTAGACCGTCCGGATGACACAGACAATACCAGAACATCCTTGCCGTTTTCCCTCTCAGGAGCAAGGATAAAACTCGGATAGGGCGTGATTCGTTCTTTAATCAGGCGGCTGATCGTCTCTGCGTCGGTTTGCGCATCTGACAAGCCTACCACGTTTCTGTCATCATCAATCCCGAAAAACAGCGTGCCGCCGATGCCGTTGGCAAAGGCGCTGACGCTTTTCAGCCAGTTTTTCGGCTTCTTCACTTCTAAGGCAACCTTGAAATCGCACTCTGTTGCCTCTGCAATCCAACGGTCAATCATTTTCCTCACCATCCTGTCCTTTATTCTTCCCCCGGCTCTTATAGACATTATACTGATTCTTGCACCGGGGGCTGCAAAATGCGGAATTGGAGCGGCTGCTCAGGAATACCTTCTGGCAGTGCTTGCACAGCCGCAGGGGCTTCTCTCCATCCACCAGCAGGAAGCTGAACATCATCTGGACGCCCAGCAGCAGGGAATGAAAATCCCAATAGATGGTCGGCTTGTCCAGCAGCTCAATATGATAGCTGGGTGCAATGCCGCCGAAGGCAGCCATGCCCTTGCGGTATAGATTCCGGGTGTCCTCATCGATCAGGTCATAATCGTTATAATACAGAATGGAAGTGGTCAGAGTGAAAGCCCAGTCCTTGAACTGCTGCGCCACCCAGTCATAGGCTTCAGCATACTCCCGCTGGAAGCTCATGGTTTTCGCCATAGGCTCATCCGCAAAGGTCATGGTCAGCGCCACCATTGTTCGGTCGCCGGACACACTCCAACTGGACTCAACGCCTCGTTTCACCACATCCAGCTGGTCAAAGGGATAGAACAACGCCAGATAGTCCTCGGTTTCCATGGATTCTGCCTTGATGAAATGGTTTTTCGGCAGATACACCTTCTCATAGTCCATAAAGGACGGCGTGGTGGGCAGCGCCGTCATCAGACCCAGCAAACCGTAATGGGTCACAAACTCCAGAATAGCTTTCTGCACCTCGTCCTCCGGACTGCGGTTCATCATCAGCATTCCCACATTCAGCGCATCCAGCACGATTCCCGGCGCTTCCTTCAAGGGATTATAGATGTCGGGTTTGGCATTCTTCCCCGGCGTGATATACCGCTTTCCGTCTGCGGCAGTTTTCAGTTCATAGCGGTCATACCGCACCCAATGGGAACGGGACTGCTCAAAGAGATTCTTCATGGTACTGTTCCTCTCTGCTCGTAATCCAACTATATATTAACCATATTACTATTGTATCAACCGTCCTTGGCTCCGTCAAGGATGGTTTTCTTTTTCCTCGGAGGCGTTTTGTTCTCCGGGCGAATTACCGCATTCTTGCCCATGGTTTGCAGCAGCTCTCCAAATACACGGAAAAACTCCTGTTCCCGCAGCGTCAGGCTGCCGCCCGCCTCCTGTTTTTCCTGCAAATGCTGGTAGAACGCTCTTTGCAGCTTCTTGTGGATGGTGGTGCGCAGCTTGCGGATGTTCCGGTCAGACTGCCCCCGCAGCGCTGCCAGTTTGGTGGCGCTATATAGCCGCAGGGAGAGAAAATACAGCACTTCCTTGTGCTCCTCGCTGAGATCACGAATCATATCGGAGATGAATTTGTCCGCCGTCAGCTCGTGCATTTCATACGGGCAGTCAAAGAGAATGTCCAGAAAGAAGCCGCTGCAAAGCTGACGATATTCGGGATCATTCATCCAAAGCGGCACGATTCTCGGCTCCGGCACGGCCTGAAATTCCAGCGGCACACCGCCCCGCAGGTTTTCGTGGTCACGCTCCCGCCGCTCCCGGTTTCGGTCAAGCCTGTCCCACTCGGCAATAACACCTTGAAAATCCTTCAGCGTCCGGGCAGATTCCTCCGTGCGCTTCAGCGCCTCTGCGAGAATTTCCCGCTTCAGCCGTTTGTCGCTTTTCGGTGCGGCTTCGTCTTCCTCGTCCTCATCCTCCAGCTCGGCGGCATAGTCTCTGGGATGCTCGTCCTGCTCCAGCTCGCTTTCCAGCTCCAGCGTGCGTTCCTCCGCCAGCGCTTTCTCCAAACGCTCATCCTCCGGCGCACCATCGGAGGAGTCCGCCCAATCGGCGAAGCCATCCTCGGACAGTTCCAGAGCGTCATCTTCGGGCAAATCTTCTAATTCTTCTTCCTCATCGGAAAAATCATCGTCAAATAGATCATCCTCCCATAAATCCACGACGGCTTCACCTCCCCAAAAAATATTTTTCTTTTTTTCAAAAAACAGTTCCGATTTACACACCGTTTTTCTCCTATTAGTGAAAGGGTAATCTGAACACAAGTTACTAAGGTTACTCTTTTTAAACACAGCGGACAGAAAGGAGAAATGAGCATGGAAAAGCAGTGTAAGGACGCGGTTGGCTTACAGCCAACGGAACCGGACTTATTATACCAAAAACCAACAAATAACGCAAGGAGGAAGCCTATGGAGCAAACGAAACAAGAGCAGTTCATCATCCGGCGCATCGGCGGCACCACTTACAAGGTCAGGGTCGCATTCAGCGAGACGGCAGCGGAGACCATGGAGGAAAAGATTCTGCGGATGATCCGCAATGAAGGGGTTACAAATGACGGCACTTATGATATAATGGAAGCACCACAAATGAGCCGTCAGTCTGAAAGGAGCGCCGAATGCGCATGAAACAGGCTGAGGAAAAGATTACCGCTCTGTATGAGCGGCTGAGCCGTGACGATGACAATGCCGGTGACAGCAATTCCATCGTGAATCAGAAAAGATACCTCGAAAGCTACGCCCAGCAGAGAGGCTACGCCAACTGCCGCCACTATACCGATGATGGCTGGAGCGGCGGCAATTTTGACCGTCCAGCTTGGAAGCAGCTGGTGGCGGACATCGAGGCCGGAAAGGTAGCCCATGTCATTGTCAAGGACATGAGTCGGGCTGGTCGTGATTATCTGCAAACCGGCTTTTACACGGAGGTATTCTTCCGGCAGCACAGTGTCCACTTTGTGGCTATCGCCAACGGCGTGGACAGCGATGACCAGAACAGCAATGAATTTGCGCCCTTCCTCAATATCATGAACGAGTGGTACCTGCGCGACCTGAGCCGCAAGCAGAAAACGGCCATTCGCGTCAAAGGGGAATCCGGCAAGCCAACCACCAACTGCGCCATCTATGGCTATAAGAAGGACCCAGAGAACAAATACCACTGGCTGATCGACGAGGAAGCGGCCGCCGTGGTGCGGCGTATCTTCCAATTGACCATTGAGGGCAAAGGCCCCTACGACATCGCCCGTATCCTGTTTGACGATAAGATCGACACGCCTGCGGTCTACTTCGGCAAGCAGAACAAGGGCGTCTGGAAAAGTAAAGAGGAATTTCCCAACCCATATAACTGGAGCGGCTATATCGTCGGGCAGATTTTATCCAAGCCGGAGTATATGGGGCATACGGTGAATTTCCGTTCCCACAAGCAGTCCTATAAGGATAAAGCGCCCGTCATGAATCCGCCGGAGGAATGGCTGATCTTCGAGAATACCCATGAAGCCATTGTGGATGCGGAAACATGGGAGCTGGCGCAAAAGCTGCGGAAAACACCACGGCGGCATGACACGCTGGGCGAGGCCAATCCGCTGACGGGACTTGTGTTCTGTGCGGACTGCGGCGCAAAGATGATGAATCATCGTTCACGGGGTGGTACGGAGAACAATCCCTATCCGTCAGATTTCTACGATTGTTCTACCTATACGCTGGCACATCAGAAACGCACCCACGCTTGCAGCGGACACTATATCCGCAGCAAGGTACTCCGGGAGCTGATTCTGGAAACCATCCGGGCTGCCAGCACCTTTGCCATCTCCGACCGGGACGCCTTTCTGGAAAAGGTGCGCTCTGCCTCCCAGCTGCGGCAGGCGGAAGCCGCCAAGGAAACCAAACGAAAGCTGAACAAGGAGAAAAAGCGGATTTCCGAGCTGGACACCATCATCAAGAAGCTCTATGAGTCCTTTGCCATCGGGCGCATTACCGGCGAACGCTTTGACAGCCTGCTGGCAGAATATGAGGCGGAGCAGAAAACGTTGACGGAATCTGTCTCCGAAATGGAAACGCAGATGTCCGCCTTTGCGGAGGACACCGACCGTGCCAAGCAGTTTTTGGAGCTGGCAAGAAAGTACACGGACTTCTCTGAGCTGACCACGCCCATGATCAACGAGTTTATTGAGAAAATCATCGTCCACGCCCCGGAGCGCATTGACGGTGAGCGGGTGCAGGAGGTGGAGATCCACCTTCGCTTTATCGGGCAGTTTGAGCTTCCCGCGCCGGATCTGACCGAGGAAGAAATCAAGCGGCAGGAGCAGCTCAAGCGGCACCGCATCAAGAGCCGGGAGCGGTATCAGAAAATCAAGACCGGTGAACACGCTGTCGGACAGCCCTTCATGCTGACCTGCAAGTGCTGCGGGCAGGAATTTGCCTCCAAGCGGACAAACACACTGTTCTGCGGTCCTAACTGCCGCTCCAAATTCTACCGGCAGGAGGCGGCGGAGAGCCGCAGCCGGGAATGCACCTGCGAGAACTGCGGCAAGGTGTTCACTACAACGAGGTCGGACATGAAATATTGCAGTGACGATTGCCGGTATGCGGCACAGATCAAGCGGCAGGGCACACGGAAGAAAGCTCTACGAGAAGCTAAGAACGAAAAAGAAACGAAATCAGCATAAGATAAGACGCAACCGGCGGCTTGCCCCTCAATGGGCAGGCCGCCGTTTTTTGCGCAGAAATGGAGGAACAATGAATCTTTTTGAAATTGTCAAATACGGCGTAAGCTGCCGGGAGGCAGCGGAGCTGTACGGCGTGGAAGTCAACCGCTACGGCATGGCCCTCTGCCCGTTTCACAACGACCGACATCCCAGTTTGTATGTGGCAGACGATCATTACTATTGCTTCGCCTGCGGGGAGCACGGGGATGTGATCGACTTTGTGGGCAAGCTGTTTCAGCTTTCGCCCTATGATGCGGCGCGGAAGCTGATGGCAGATTTTCATCTCAGCCCGGACAAGCCGCCCAGCGCAGCAGCACTCCACGCAAAGCGCATCCGAACAGAAGCACAGCAGCTCATGGAAAACGAGCGGCTGTGCTTTTCTGTTCTGTCGGATTACGCCCGTGTGCTGCGGGATTGGAAGGTGCGGTATGCGCCGCAGTCGCCTGACGCGCCTGTTCACGCCCGGTTCGTGGAAGCCTGTCACAAGCTCGACCAGACCGAATACAACTTAGATATTCTGTGCGCAGGTGATTCCCCTGAACGTGCCGAAGTGATTCATCAGCAGATGGTGGACGGAAAGCTGGACAGGCTGCGAAGAAGATTAGACGAAATTCACAAGGAGGAATTTGAAGATGGATATGACACCGCAGACGTGGCCTGACTGGTACGACGGCAGACACATCAATGAAGTGCTGTTCTGCCAGCAGTTTTTGGACAAGCACCCCATGAAATGTGTGCGTGGGCGGCTGTTCACGGTGGATGGGCTGATTGAGGACGAGGGACAAATCGGCAATCTCATTCTGGAGGAAATCTCCGGAGTTCTGACCTCCGGGCTGTCCAAAGTTGTGACAAATCTGCTTGCCAGCATCAAGCTGCAAGCGTATTCGCCGCCGCTGCCCATTGAAACCGACCGCATCCATGTTGCCAACGGAACGTACTTCATGGACGGCAGCTTTACCGCCGACAAGAGCTACTGCAACAACCGGCTGACGGTCGCCTACAACCCTGACGCGCCCACTCCGAAAAAGTGGCTGCAATTCCTGTCCGAGTTGCTGCAACCGGAGGATATTCCCACCTTGCAGGAGTTTCTCGGCTACTGTCTGCTACCAACCACCAAGGGACAGAAGATGCTCATGCTCATCGGTAAGGGCGGCGAGGGCAAAAGCCGCATCGGACTGGTCATGCGCTCGCTGCTGGGGGACAGCATGAATACCACCAGCATCCAAAAGGTGGAGAGCAACCGGTTCAGCCGTGCAGACTTGGAAAACAAGCTCCTGATGGTGGATGACGATATGGATATGAGCGCCCTGCCCAAGACCAACTATATCAAATCCATCGTCACGTCCGAGTGCAAAATGGACATGGAGCGCAAGGGCGTCCAGAGTTACCAAAGCCAGCTCTATGTCCGGTTCCTCTGCTTCGGAAACGGTGCGCTGACCGCCCTGCACGACAAGTCCGACGGTTTCTTTCGCCGCCAGATCGTGCTGACCACCAAAGACCGGCCCGCAGGCAGAGCGGACGATCCGTTTCTGGTGGACAAGCTGCTGCGTGAAAAGGAGGGGATCTTCCTCTGGTGTCTGGAGGGGCTGCACCGGCTGATCCGGAACAACTATCAGTTCAGCATTTCCGGTAAGGCCAAAGAGAATATGGAGACGGTCAAGCGCAGCAGCAACAATGTGATCGAGTTTCTGCAATCCGAGGGCTATATCCGCTTTCGGGCAGACAGCGAAGCCAGCTCCAAGGCGATCTATGAAGCCTATACAAGATGGTGCGATGATAACGCACAGAAGCCCATGTCTGCCAACCGGGTCAGCTCTGAGCTTGCACAAAATGAGCGGCTTTACAACGTGGAGGCCACCAATAATGTCCATGCCGGCGGTAAGCGGGTGCGGGGATTTGTGGGCATTGAGGTGGTCAATCCGCTGCCGTATTGAAAACGAGAAACGGACTTCAAAATTGCCGTACACGCCGTACACTCTGTACGGCTGTTTTTGATTCCATCCTAAAAAACCGCTTTTGCTTGTGCGCACCGTGAAGCATTTCACGGCAGCGTGTAAAATCTGCCGCTGAATCGGCATCCGGTACGCAAAACCGGCGTACAGCAGCGTACACGAGCCGGTCCTGCCGTACAGAGCCGTACACAGACGGCTCATTTTTTCAGCCCTGAAATCAATCCTTGTGAAAACCGTGAAGATTTTTGCCGTAGGTCGAATGCAATGTACTGTCCGGTGATTTACCGAAGCGTGAAGCCGCTGCTCCGGAATGCGGTATACCCCACTGTTCCGCATGACCTCACACAGAACGGTGAAGCCGATAGGGTGCTGCTGTGAACAGGGCATCACGGTCAGAAATCTGAGCGGATTTGCGGCACGGCGGATTTTTCACTGACAAACACGCCAGTATCACTGAAAAGAAAACCGACTACACGAGAATATGGAGGTAAAAATTGATGAAATCCAATCTGAGAAACGAAATCAAGTCGTACATCGTCCGGCAGGGAATGACCATGCAGGATGTGGTCGATCTGCTGCATGACGAACACGGCTGGTCTGACAGCGTATCCAACCTGTCCAACAAGCTCCAGCGGGAATCCCTGCGCTATGTTGAAGCCGTTCAGCTTGCCGATGCGCTGGGGTACGAAATCGTCTGGCAGAAACGAAGATAAGGGGGATTTTTCACATGACAGATGCAGGGAAGAAACTGCTGCAAGCACAGCACCGTCTGGAGGAAGCACAGGCGCGGGATCGGGTCAAGGAACGAAAGATGCGAACGCGCAGGCTCATTCAGGAGGGTGCGATCTTGGAGAAAGTGCTGCCGGAGGTACGGACGATGGAACTGCCTGTGCTGGAGGGGTATCTTTCGCGGAAGCTGGGAAAACAAATCTAAATTTCAGATGGGAGGTCTCCGGGAAACCGGGGGCCTTCCTCTCTTTTCTCCCGAAGGGCGCACTTACTCACCACCCTAAAGGGCAGTGGTATTTCCTGCGGAAATCGTGCGTCTGCGAGGCGGATGCGGCTGCTACGGCAGCCTCCAGACAATGCCACAACACCTGCGGGTGCTGCTGTCATCGTCTGCGCAGGTCGCAGTTGTTTCTACTTTGGAAACAGTCTGCTTCCTGCCCGCACAAACCTGCCACCGGCAGCTTTATTTGCGGCTATGACCCGAAGCTCGACTTCGGGTCATTTTCTCTTTTGCAAAAGAGAAACAGAAAAAGAAAGAATGAGGTGAAGAAGATATGGCGATTTATCATTTGGAAGCGAAGATGGTCAGCCGGGGCGCAGGACGCTCCGCCGTGGCTGCTTCTGCTTATCTGAGCTGCTCCCGCCTGTATAACGATTATGACGGGATTCAGCATGACTACACGAGAAAACAGGGGCTTGTCTGGCAGGAGGTTTTCCTGCCGGAATACGCCCCACAGGAATGGCAAGACAGAGAAAAGTTCTGGAACGCCGTGGAGGAAGTCGAGACGGCCAAGGACAGCAGACTTGCCCGTGAGTTCGTCGTGGCGCTGCCCATAGAGCTAAGCCGTGAACAGCAAATTGAGCTGCTGCAAGACTTTATCCGGGAGCAGTTTGTGGCCGATGGAATGTGCGCCGACGCAGCCATCCACGACACCGACGGTCACAACCCTCATGCCCACATTCTCTTGACGGTGCGCCCGTTGGATGGGCAGGGACACTGGCAGTACAAGACCGAGAAGGAATACCTCTGCATGAAAAACGGTGAGGAACGGGGCTTCACCGCTGCCGAGTTCAAGTTGGCGCAGAACGAAGGTTGGGAGAAGCAATATCCATACAAGGTCGGCAAAAAGAAGGTGTATATGACGCCATCCGCTGCCGAGACGCAGGGGCTTGTCCGGGCTGACAAGCATCCCAAAAGCACCCGTTACGGCAGGCAAAATCCTATCTCCGAGCGCTGGAACAGCGAAGAACAGCTTACAGCATGGCGGGAGGCATGGGCAGATGTGTCCAATCGCTATCTGGAACGCGCCGGGCGGGAGGAACGCATTGACCACCGAAGCAACGCTGCACGGGGTCTGGATGAGATTCCCACCATCCATGAGGGTGTGGCAGCGCAGGCATTGGAGCGCAAGGGAATCATCTCTGACCGCTGCGAGATCAACCGGCAGATCAGGGCAGACAATGCGCTGCTGCGGAAATTAAAAGCTGAAATTAAAAAACTGGCCGCACTGGTCGTCCGTACTGTCCCCGCCATTGCGGAAGGGCTGGAAAAGCTGCGCAGCCGTGTGCTGATCTTCTGCTACCAACTCTCTCACATTCGCAGCGGCAAATCGCATATTCAAAAATCTCTTTCCATATGGAAGCCAGAGCTGGAGCGTTATACCGGGCTGGTACAGCAGATCAAGGAAAAGAGCAAGGAGAGCAAGGCGCTGGTTGCTGAGAAAAAGGAATTGCCAATATACCATGTGAAACGCCACAAGGCGCTGACTGTCCGCATTGCCGAGCTGATAGAGGATTTGGAAGAACTGCGTTCCGAAAAGGCGCTCCTTTTGCAAAAATTTGAGTATGCGGAGGATGCAGGCGCAGAGGCGTTCCGTAAGGATATTGCTATTATGGAGGCTGGCCTGAAAAAGCTGGAGGCGCAGGAGCAAAAATACTCTGCCGAGTTGGATAAGGTGCTGGCTGAGTACGCAGATCTGAAATCGCAAGCTGCGGACATTGACCCGTTGGAGCTATACAAAGCACGGCAGGCTATCCGTCCCACGCAGGAAAAGTCAGCAGAACAGCAGTTAGAGGACGCCATACATGAGAAGCCATCTCTTATTATGCTGCTCAGCGCCAAGCAGGAAGCGTCTCGTCTGCTTGGAGAGGACGCAGAAGAGCGGCAGGTGCGGCAGATGATCATGCGGCGAAGGAGTACGGAGCAACTTAAAAGGTCTCAACTTAAAAAGGATCGACGCAAGATCGAACGTTAATGATAGCGCAAAAGCAGTAGTATTATGTGAATGCGTCATTTATGTTATGTGAATTCCTGTTATTCTCCTTGCAATCAACCCATCCGTGCAATATGAGACAAATTGATTAGCGAGTTTTTCTCTACACCCCTTGCAAACCAGAAAAAAGCGCGGTATAATATGACCAAAAGAACCGAAACGGTCATATTTCAGAGAGGGTGCGAGCTTGGCTTTTACCGACTATGAAACAGAACAACTTCACAAGGCGTTGCTGAAGGAAACGAGACATTGTGCTGTCACGCTGGGGATGAAGAAAACCTCAGTGGATCAACTGACAAAGGCTGTCGGTATCGCAAAAGGCTCGTTTTATAAATTCTTCGAATCCAAGGAGATGGCCTTCTTCGCGGTTCTGGAAAGTATCCACTCCGAGCTTTACGGGGTGGCTGATCAGGCGTTGCACAGAAATGGCGGCCTGCCAACATCGGAGCGCGCGGCAGAGGCGGTTCTGGCCGTCTGCCGGCGGCTGTCTGATACCGGCGACATGGTTTTCATTGAACATGACGCCAAGTTGCTTTTACAGAGATTGCCGGAGAGCGTCAAAAAGGAACATTACCACGATGACGAGACGCACATCCGTCTGCTTCTGGAAAAATATGGCCTTGTTCCTAAACGGGGAATTTCACTTGCCGCCGCGACAGTACGCGGACTGATTCTGACCGTCTCACACAAGGAGCAAATAGGAGGACTGTACCCGCAGATGCTGGAAACGCTGGTGTACGGTGCCTGCAGGGAGCTATTTGAATAAGCCGAAAGGCCGCAGAGATGCGGCTTTTCCAAGGTACAGTGGTTAGCACCATCTAACCTCCTGAATGCACGCGACGGTTAGGCAAATCTAACATTGAAAGGAATGATAGCGATGCAGGGACACAAGAATTTCTGGGACAAAAATGCCGGACGTTACGACCGCTTTATGCGAAAGGATCGGGCGGCGTATGACGAGATGTATGAGCTGATCCGGCCGGTGGTGAAAGCAAAAACGGTGCTGGAACTGGCGACCGGCACAGGAATGATCGCAAAAAACATCGTGAACGCGGCGGCGCACATCGAGGCGACGGACGCCTCCGCGGAGATGATCGCCGAGGCAAAGCGGGACAATCAATCTGCAAAGCTGCACTTTTCGGTGCAGGATATGTTCCGCCTGTCCTACGCGGATGAATCTTTTGATGTGGTGATCGTGTCAAACGCTTTGCACATCGTGCCGCAGCCGGAGAAAGCCCTTGCTGAGATCCGCCGGGTGCTGAAGGACGACGGCGTGTTGGTTGCGCCGACCTTTACCCACGCGGACAACTCCTTTTTGGGGAAGGTCAAAGCATTTTTCATGAAGCTGGCGGGCTTTCCGCTGCACAGCAAATGGACGAGTGCAGATTATCTTTCGTTCCTGCGGGAAAACGGCTGGATGGCGCGGAAAAGCACCGTGCTGAAAGCGTCCTTCCCACTGACCTACGCAGAGTGTGTGAAATCGGAGGGATGAACCATGCAGATATTGGAACACGGGCAGGAACATGAGCGGACGCTGCTGTTTTTCCCCTGCACGGCAGAGCCTGTATGGGCCTTTGCCGACACAATCGCGCAGCTTTCTCAGAGATGGCATGTTTTTCAGGTGGTGTATGACGGCCATCAGCCGGAGTACCCCGGGAACTTCACCTCGGTTGAGCAGACTGTGGATGAGGTGATTTCTTATCTGAAATCCCGCAGCGTCTCCCGTCTGGACGGGGCCTATGGGTGCTCCATGGGCGGCGCGTGCCTGACGCGTATGCTGGCATTGGGGAAAATACCCATCAGCCGAGCCATCATCGACGGCGGGATCACGCCCTATCAGCTGCCCTTCTTAGTGCGAAAGCTGCTGCTGGCTCGGGATGTGCTGTCCTTCAAAATGGCGGCAAACAGCCGAAAAATTCTGGAAGCGGCCTTTCCGCCGGAACGGTTTACCCCTGCAGGGCACGACCCCAAAAAGGAGTACGATGCCATGGAAGCCTATCTCAAAACCTTTTCCGATCGGACGATCCGCAATATATTCTGGTTCGCCAACAACTACGCGCTTCCGAAGTGCCCCGCAAAAACCGGCACGAAGCTCACCTACTGGTACGGCGATGACGAAAAGAGAGACCGCAGGCGCGACATTCAATTCATCAAGCGCTATTTCCCGCAGGCACGCATTCACGGCATTCCGAAAATGGCACACGCGGAGTTGGTGATGGTGCATCCGGAGAAATTCTGCTGGTATGCGGAAAAATTCCTGACTTTGCAAACGGAGGAAGCATGACATGAAAGAAAAAATCAGACTCTCCGGCGTGCCGGAGACCATGCTGCAGACCGTTTATGCCAGGGCGAAGGAGAGCCGGGGGCGCGGCGCGATTCACGATGCAAAAGCGGAAGAAATCATCGAGAAACTGGACTACGATTTTTCCCTTGCCGACAAAGATACGGCCATGCACAGCGGCGTTATCGCCCGCACTATCGTGCTCGACCGGATGACGAAGGAATGGCTTGCGTCGCACCCCGGCGCGGTGGTGGTCAACATCGCCTGCGGGCTGGATACCCGGTGCTACCGGATGTCGGGTAACGCACATTGGTATAACCTCGACCTGCCGGAAACGATGGCGGTGCGGGAAAAGCTTCTGCCGGAAAGCGGCACGATTTCGCAGATTGCTATGTCCGCCATGGAAGATTGGGGCAGCGAAATCAGCGAGCAGAATGTGCAGGTGCTGATCGTCATCGAGGGACTGACCATGTACCTGAACGCAAAAGATGTGCAGCAAATTTTTGCAGTGATTTCCAGCCGTTTTTCTCAAGCCACTATATTTGTGGAAACCATGAATCCGATGATCGTGAAGCGCTTTAAGGAAAAATCCATCGAGGGCAGCCATGCAAAATTCACCTGGGGCGTGAAGAATGGTGTAGCTCTTGCGGCGCTGCTGCCGGATTTCCGATTTGTCGAAGAACATAGTCTTTGTGAAGGTATGGCGGTGTTTGCACCGGTTTATAAGGTGTTGGATAAGCTGTCTATCGTTCGGAATATCTCGAATAAACTCATTGTTTTGGAAAAAGTGTAAGGAGGCAGCAAGATGTCATTTTTTGAGAATACCCGCAAGCCTGTAGGATTTGCCGGAAAAATCATGGTTGCCATGATGAATCTTGGGCATACACCTATGGCGACATGGGGCCTTGAATTCCTGCATCTTTCACCGGATGCCAAAGTGCTGGACTGCGGCTGCGGCGGCGGTGCGAACATGAAAAGGCTGCTGAAAAAATGCCCGCAGGGTATCGTGAAGGGCATCGACTATTCGCCCGTCAGCGTGGAGAAGACGAAAAAGATCAACGAGACCGCCATCGCGGAGGGGCGCTGCACCGTTCTGCAGGGCAGCGTGGCGGATATGATCTTTGCAGGCGACTGGTTCGATGCGGTAACGGCCTTTGAAACCGTCTATTTCTGGCCCGATCTGCCGCAGTGCTTCCGGGAGGTTTACCGGGTGCTGAAGCCCGGCGGGACATTTCTCATCTGCAACGAAAGCAACGGCGATACGGACAAGGACAAGAAGTGGACGGAGATCATCGGCGGCATGACCATCTACAAAGACACAGAGCTGAAAGCGTATCTGGAGCAGGTGGGCTTTCACGATGTGCAGATACACAAAAAGAAAAGTTGGCTCTGCATTACGGCGCGGAAATGAGGGGGCTAAATCATGAGTATCTTTGCATCTATCTTACGCAGCGTATACAAGCTCTCCGGCGCGAAAAAGGCGTTTGCTTTGCCGGAGGATGCACTGCGAAAGGAAATTGAAAAGCAGAACCGGCATCGTGGCGTTTTTACGCCCACCGACCGCAAGGCATATTATGAAACGATTGCGGTAAACGGCTTTCCCTGCCTGATCGTGCGAGAGCATCCGAAGCCGTCCGAGCGCGCGATTCTCTATTTCTTTGGCGGCGGCATGGTGATCGGCCCCGATAAGGGCGACCTGCCTGTGATGCGCAAGTTGTGCCGTGAGACCGGCTGTGATGTATGGTTTCCGTTTTACCCGCTGTGCATGGAGCATTGCATTACCGAAACCTATGCGATGGTGTACGAATGTTACCGAAAAATGATTACACTGTACGGCGGCGGGAACGTCAGTACCTGCGGCTTTTCCTCCGGCGGTGCGCTGGCACTGGGCATTGCGGCGCACAACAACGCGCAGCCCGAGCCGCTGCCGCAGCCGAGGCACATCGTTGCCGTATCCCCTGGCGAAGTACCGTGGAACGATACGGAAAAGGCGCGGATGCATGCGCTCAATGAAAGGGACGTTTCCATCGACTATGCCTTTATGGTGACTGTGGAGAAGTTCATGCGGCACGGCTGCGAGAATGTGCCGGACTATATGCTCTCCGGCTCACGGGGAGATTTTACCGGCGCTGGCGATATCCACTTCTTCTATTCTGCCGACGAAGTGCTTTACGGCGCTTTGCCCGATTTTGAAAACGCTTGCAAACGGGCAAATGTCCCCTATACGGTGTCTGCCCGCCCGAAGATGGTGCATTGCTACTGTATGCTGCCGATCTTCAAGGAGGCAAAGGAGGACTTTGCGAAAATCGTGGACATTTTGAAAAAATGAGATTGGAAACGGTCGCGTGAGGATTGAAACACGGAGGAAGAACCATGGAACGAAAAGAAGCCATTCGCGGTGCGTACCGAATGACGGGCGGCAATAATTTTTATGATGGCATGATCACCTGCTCTACCCTGAGCGGGAAAGCGGTGTGCCGCTTGGTGTGGGCAATGAACAAGGCGGAAAACGATGCCTATCTGGAAAAGGCAATGTCCGGTATTCCGGAGCATTTCTCCGGCAAGCTGCTGGAAGTGCCGGTGGGAACAGGGATGCTGACCATGCCGGTTTATCAGACTATGCCGGAGGCGGACATTACCTGCCTCGATTATTCGCCCGATATGATGAGGCAGGCACGGGAAAAGGCTGACCGCCTGCACCTGAAAAATGTAACCTTCCGGCAAGGAGATGTGGGAGCACTCTCCTATGCAGACGACACATTTGACATCGTTTTGTCGCTGAACGGCTTTCACGCTTTCCCGGACAAGGAGGCCGCTTATCGGGAGATTTTCCGGGTTTTGAGACCCGGCGGGACATTCTGCGGCTGCTTTTATGTGATGGGCGAGCACAAGCGCACGGATTGGTTTGTCCGGTATGTTTATGAAAAGGCAGGTTTTTTCACACCGCCCTGTGAGACGGTTTCCAGTCTGAAAGCACGGCTGGATAGAATGTATACGGATGTGGACATGGGAAACCTGAAAAGCATGGCATGGTTTGTTTGCCGAAAAGCGGGTTAAATCTGAGATGGTCTCATGCACGCAAGGAAGAACAAGGAGGGAGGCAATCAGATGAAGGACAACGAGCTTCTATTCGACCGCAAAAGCCATGTGCTGTATTCAAAGCCTTGCAAGAAAGAAATCCTGGCGAAAATCGTCCTGCACTATCCGGAAGCAGAGCGGGAGACAGTATGGGAAAAGGTGCAGCGGCAGTACGCGGTCTTTCTCTCCGACTGGCGCACCGACTTGGGCGGCAAAAAGAACTTCCACAACGGCGTAGGCGGCACCTACGACTGCATCGCCATCATGAGCTATTATGTGGTCTGCAACGCAGTTACTTCGTTCCGTGAAATCGAAGAGATGGAGGAAAATCTGATCCTGCCGATCTTCCGCAGGCTGCGGTTTGTGGACTGCAACAAGCCGTTTTGGAGGAAGCTGATGTACAAGGCGTTTGTTCGTGCGAAAAGCGGCTGCGACAAATGGCACGATTACGAGATGTCGGTTGCGCCTTACGAAAACGGCAAGCCTATTTATTATGAGTTTACGTCGTGTCCGGCGGCGGAGTTTGCTATCAAGCACGGTCTTACGGATATTATGCCCGCCCTGTGCAATGTGGACTATGCGTCCATAGAGCTGCTGCACGCAAAGCTTATACGGGCGACTACCTGCGTGAACGGCTGCCGGTGCGACTATACCATCTGCGGCGATCAGGACCCGTATGTAAAAGAACATCCCGAATACCGGGATGAGGCGGGCTTCAGGAGGAATCGGTAATGCTTTTACAGGTGATTTTGGAAGGCATCGGGCTGGGCGTTCTGCTCATTTTGGTTTGCGCCATCGGTATCCGCAAGGGCGCGGTGGGCATGGTGCATCTTTACAGCCCGGAGGTGCAGGAGCGGTGCGTAACGCTGGGACTTACAACACACGCGAAAATTAAGCGAAATGCTTTGATTTTCAAAGCTGTCTGCGTCCCCGGATATATCGCCTATGTGCTGGTCTGCGTCTATGCGCTCAACGGCGCAAAGGGCTTCATTCAGGGCTTTTGGCAGCTGCTGGTCATACTGTCCGTTATGAATCTCATAGACCGTTTTTGGGTTGACGGCTATTGGGTAGGACATACGAACGCATGGGAAATTCCGGGAACGGAAGACCTGAAACCCTACATTACAGCCAAGGATAAGGGCAAAAAGTGGCTGTTCGGCACAGTTGGTATGGCGGTCATTTCGGCAGCACTGGCGACGATTACGTCGGTATTTATTCACTGAAGGAGATACCTATATGAAATATAAAATCGAGAAAAACACCGTACAGGAGACGCTGATCATTCCGCTGTATGCGCGGAAGGTCTGCTCAGAACTATACCCGAATCTTTACCGGGACGAAACAGCGGTTCGCCTGATTGACGAGATCGACTACGATTTTTCTGAGGCGGAGAAAAACTCCCGCGGTCTGATGCAGCGTTTCGGTTCACTGGAGGTGGCCATGCGGCAGAATGACCTTGCTTTCGAGGTGCGGGATTACCTGAAAGGCCACCCCAATGCGGCGGTGGTCAATCTGGGCTGCGGGCTGGACAGTACCGGAAAAAGCTGTGATAACGGCAGTTGCAAAATCTACAATCTGGACTTTCCCGATGTCATAGCCGTGCGTAACGAGCTTTTGTCCGCCGGGGAGCGTGAGGAAAATATCCCATGCGATTTGAATGACACGGCGTGGTTTTCCCAAATCGACGCAACCGGCGGGGCAATATTTTTTGCCTCCGGGGTGTTCTACTATTTTCTGACTGAGCAGGTCAAGGCGCTGGTACAGCAAATGGCAGACGCTTTTCCGGGCAGTGTGCTGGTGTTTGACGCTGCAAATCGGACGGCGGTGAAGATGATCGCCAAGACATGGCTCAAGAGTGCGAAGATCAAGGATGTGGGCGCGTATTTCGCAGTTTCGGACGCTCCCCAAGAGATCAGTGCGTGGGATAGTCGCTTGCAGGTCACCAGCCGAGGCTATATGCTGGGCTACACCGATTTGAAAGACCCATCCGTCAGCGGCTTTTTCCGCTTTCTCGCCAAAGTCGGTGACGGAATGATGAAGATGCAGATTGTAAAGATCAACTTTTGAAAGAGGCGTTTTGAATGAAACACATCCACTTTGATGTTGAAAGTGATGGCTTTTACGGCGCATATTGGGCATGCAAGGACGGCTCGGACTGCGCCGTCATCGCCATGCTCGGCGACGACCCCGAGGATTATATGGCGCGCTCTGCGGTGAAGTGGCTACTTCGCCTCGGCGTGAACGTATTGACCATGTCGCCCGGGAAAAAGGACTACAGTCATCACAACTATCCGCTTGAATACATCGAAAAAGCGATTGCATGGCTCAAATTACACGGCAACGAAAAAATAGGCATTGCAGGAGCCTCAACGACCGGCACGCTCGCCCTGACGGCGGCTTCGCTATTTGATGATATCTCTCTGACCATCGCAATGACCCCCAGCGACTTTGTGTGGCAGGGGTTCATGCAGGGCAAAAAGGATGGCTGCAAGGAATGGCCAATCGAGGGAGAATCACTCTTTTCTTACAAGGGAAAGCCCTTGCCATACATGCCGTTTCGCTATCAGCACCCTGACTATTGGAGCATAATCTCGGAGGAGTCCAAACGCACCGGCAATATGGTTGCCTCCCGCAAGCTGTTTGACGACTCTGAAGCGGCGCACCCGATTACCGAGGAGGAATTCATAAAGGTCGAGAATATCTGCGGCAAGCTGTTTCTTGTCGGTGCAGAGGACGACGCACTTTGGGACACCGCAAAATATATCCGCCGCATGGAAAAACGCCTTGCGGAGAAACCACACTCCTGCGAAGTCGAGGCGGTCGTATATGAGCACGGCACGCATTTTGTTTTCCCCGACGGTATGCTCAAGACCATGCTTCCCGTCGGCTCGGCACTGTTTGTCAAGCTGGCGTTCAGCGCTGCGAAGAAATATCCCAGGGAGTGTAAAACGGCTCGCATTGACATTGACCGCCGCATGACCCGCGTGATATGCGATTGGAGGGACAAAAAGTGACCTATTTTGGAATGCCTTTCGGCATGTGGACGATGTTTGCAGGCTCATTCCAAAAACAGCTGACCGCGGTGCTGGACTATGATACGGCCACCGCAAGAGCCATCACGAAAAAAGCAAAGCCGAAATACAGGGAGATCATCTCCGAGCTGCCCGAATTTGAAAAAGGCGACCGGTTCAAGATGAACCTCGTCAACTGCGCGATGATCGGTGCGTTTATTCTCTCCATGCCGGAGCGCCCGGATGTGGAGCGGCTGACGGAGTATTATGCAAAATCCATGATGACAAAGCCGATGAAATGGTTTTGCCGCAAGAGCGGAAAAAACAAGTTTACCCCCAAAGATATTTCCGGCATGAAGGCGACCGCCACCTTGAAAGCCGCCGACCGCAACCCCTATTCCTGGAACATGGAGTTTTACGAATACCCCGACGGCAGCGGCTACGAGGGACGCTTTACCAAATGCGGCATCTGTGTGCTGATGAAAAAGCTGGGGCTATATGACCTCACTCCTGCGCTGTGCCGTCTGGACTACACCATGAGCGAAGCCGGCGGCGCGACTGACTTTGTGCGGCAGTACACCCTCGCCTCCGGCGGCCCATACTGCGACTGCGGGTATAAAAAGAAGGGCTTCGTAAAGCCTGAGACGGAGGCCGGACGATGAAGGAAACCTATCTCTCCCGTGATTTTCGGGAGACTGCGGCACATTGCTTTCCCTCGCAGGCCAAAGAGCTGAATGCATTTTTTGATGCGCGGTTGAATGTGCTGCTGGCTGAAAATGCAGATGCAAGCAAGGAAAAGCAATACCACCTCAAGCGGCAGATCTTACCGGGCGTTGCGGCCTACGAAACCTTGCAGCGGGTCATGCCGAAAGAGGAGGCGCTGCAAATCGTTCACGGCTATGTGGAGCGGCTGGCGAGAACGAGTCACAAACAGCTTGCCACCCTGCTGCTCATACCGGGGCTTTACCGCCTTGTTCCCAGCGTTTTCGTCAAATCCACGCGGAGCGTCTTCGGCCCGGCGGCGGGCTTTGACTCAAAGGAGCTGCAGGTCGGCAACGGTATATGGCGTGTGGATATGATGAAATGTCCATATCATGACACCTGCGTGGCATACGGATGTCCTGAGCTGTGCTGCTGCTTTTGCGACAGCGACGACATCAGCTACACCGGTCTTCATCCGAAGCTCATTTGGCATCGAACAAAAACGCTGGGGCGCGGCGATGACCGCTGCGACTTTTGCATGAAGATCATGAAATAAATGCACAGGAATGAAGAAGATGAAGAAGGAAGAAAAGAAACCGTTTATCCAAGGTGGATGCTTGCTTTCCATCCGGTCACATGGAACCTTCTGCTGGCTGCAGTACCGGATATTGCGCAGGCAATGCAGATGCCGGTGGCTACATGGATGTCCGTGATGAGCCAGAGCAGCACGAACAGTGCTATCATGATCTGGTGCATTGCGGCTGCGGTTTATGAGAGAAGTCACACTCAATAAAAAGGAGTCTTGAATATGAAGCCTGACTACAAAAACTGGATTCCCAAGGGAATGCTGGTTTCGCTCATCGCGGGAACGGTGCTGTCCTTTACGCTGCTGCTGGTTTTCGGCGTATTCGGCGTCTGTGTGAGCGGAAAGCTGCGCGTCGTGCTGGGAGAGGTGTTCGGCATTGCCTTTGTCGTTTGTGCAAAGTACACCCAGTGGTGCGTGTATGCCTATCGTGTCTTTTCCTATGACGGCGAGCGCAAGCTCTCAAAGCAGATCATTGACGGCACGGCGGAGCATATCACGCTGCCGGAGGGCGGTGTGGGACTGGACATCGGCTGCGGCAGCGGTGCGCTGACCATTGCCTGCGCAAAGCGCAATCCTCAGAGAAAAATGATCGGTATCGACCGCTGGGGCAAGGAATACGCCTCCTTCAGCCTGCCGCTGTGCGAAAAAAACGCCGCTGCGGAGGGCGTGAAGAACGCTTCGTTCAGGCGCGGAAACGCCGTAAAGCTGGATTTCCCCGACGAGAGCTTCGACGCGGTGACCAGCAACTATGTCTATCATAATATCACGGGAAAGGACAAGCAGCAGCTTCTGCTGGAAACGCTGCGCATGCTGAAAAAGGGCGGAACATTTGCTATCTATGACCTGATGTCACCCCGCAGATACGGCGATATGCAGGCGTTTGTCCAAAAGCTCATGGACATGGGCTATGAGCGCGTGGAGCTGATGGACACGGCCGACGGCAGCTTTATGACACCGAAGGAAGCCGGACGCCTGATGCTTTGCGGCTCAACATTGCTGGTGGGAAGAATGTAATCGGCGCGGCATCATGGAAAGCTGATCTCCGCACAGTTTGACAGCTACCGCCGGAGCATGGCGGAATGTACCGACCGCAAGACTGCCGGGCTATATATGGACGCGATGATGGTCTATCACTTCGGCGGCTGGGCTGCGTTTCTTAAGCCTGTAAATAAATCACGGGAGGAAAAGTGATATGAAATACAACGGTTTTTATTTCTGGATATTCAAAAGCCCGATGAAAAAGGTTCTGGCAGAGAAGTACGGCAGGGAATATGCCGCCGACATTATAAAAAAGAGCAAAAAGGTCTATCGTGAGCTTGTCGAGAAAGCAGACGACATCGGTGACGATAACCCTATGGCATACAACGAGTTGTTCGCCCTTGCCTTCGTTGCGCCCTATGTGGCAAGCGAAAAGAAAATTCCGCCAACGGCCGTGCAGGAAATGATGCGCCGCTCACTCTATCATATCAAGTGGTATTTTGCAAAGACCGACTTGAATACCGACAAGGGCAAGGCGGAGAACAAAAAGAGCGTTGTCAAATACGCCAAATGGTACACGCCCGATAAGGAAGCGAAATACCCGACCTCCTTCAAGGTGGATTTTGTCGGGCAGCCGTATGAGGGTGCCTGTTACTACCGCATTACCCGCTGCCCGATTTGCATTTACACGGAGAAACTCGGTGTTTCCGAACTCATGCCGTTGTTCTGCGAACTTGATGAAGTGATGATCACGCTTCAGCACGGCGTGCTGCACAGAAAACAGACGCTGGCGAATGGCGGAGAGTATTGCGACTACTTTATTACCGGAAACAGAGAATAAACGGAGAAGCTCGTATCGGTCAATAGCTGATACGAGCTTCTTTTCATGTTTTTTAGATTGTGTTTCTTCAGACCTTCCACCCGGCCGCCTGCTGCCGCTCCACCACGAAGCGGCGGTAGAGTCCGTCAACATCAACCAGCTCGTCATGGGTGCCCTGCTGAACGATCTCGCCGTGATCGACCACAAAAATTTGGTCGGCATGGCGCACAGTTTTCAGCCGGTGAGCAATCATGATGACCGTCTTATCGTGGGTCAATTCCGCAACAGCCTCCATCAGCTCCTTTTCATTTTCGGGGTCAACATTGGCAGTGGCTTCGTCCAGAATGATGATAGGCGCGTCCTTCATAATTGCCCGGGCGATGGAAATGCGCTGGCGCTCGCCGCCGGAAAGCGAGCTGCCTGCCTCGCCGATGACGGTGTCAAAGCCGTCCGGCAGTGCCATGATAAAGTCGTAGCACCGCGCCTTCTTTGCAGCGGCCTGCACCTCCTCCATGGAAGCATCGGGCTTTCCGAAGCGGATGTTATTGGCGATGGTGTCCGAGAACAGATAGGTCCGCTGGAACACGAAGGAGAAATTGCGGATGAGGCTGTCGTAGCTGTATTCCCGCACATCCCGCCCGCCAAGGCGCACGCTGCCTGACTGCACATCCCAGAACCTCGCCATAAGATTGCAGAGAGTGGTCTTGCCGGAGCCGGAGGGGCCGACGATAGCGACCGTGGTTTTTTCCGGGATGGTCAGGGACACGTCGTGCAGGATGGGCTTGCTGTCATAGGAAAAATCCACATGAGACAAGGCGATGTCTTCCCGTTCCGGCGTCAGGTCTTCGCCATCGATGTCCATAGGTTCTACGTTCAAAATGGCGTTGGCCTTGTCTACGCCGATATCAATGGAGCGAAACAGAGCCGAAAAGCTCCCGGCAGAATCCAGCTGTTCAAAGAGAATGAAGGAGCAGATCAGCATCAAAAGGCAGTTTGTAAGCTCCATAGTGCCGCCGAAGTAAAAGCCGATGGCAGCGGTGCAGACGGCAACGCCGGTGAGCTTGTTGACGATGAACTGCGCCAGCATATAAAGAACAGACGGTATCTCCATGGCGAAGGAAGCCTTGCGGGCTTCCTCCACGGCACCGTGTACCTGCGTTGCGGAATCGTGGGTCAGGTCAAAATTCTTGACCTCGGCGATGCCCCGCACATATTCCAGCACCTTGGAGACAAGCCGCTCATCGGCATTGAACTTCCACTGGGAAAGGGTCTGCTCAGCTTGCTGCATGGCAGCGTTGACGGCGAAGAACAGCACCAGTCCGGTAAGCGTAATAAGTCCCATACGCCAGTCAAAGAGGAACATTATCGCCGCAATGATGCCGGAGGTCAGGAAGCCCCTCGTTGTGACCATGACCACCCGTGTGGCAATGTTGGCCATGTTCTCCATGGTGTTGGTGGTGACGGAGGTCACCTCACCCAGGCTGTTGTCATTGAACCAGCCCATAGGCAGATACCGCAGATGCTCGGCAATCTCAATTCGCTTGTTGGCGCAGGCACGGTAGCCTGCACGGGTCTGGAGCATAGTGGCCTTCATATTGATGGCAATCGTAATGATTAATGAGATTACGATAATGCCGAGGCTCGTCCAGAGCGTCGGCATGGTGACATTTTTAGTGAGTAGCGCCTGAATGACGATGGCAGTGGCGGGAATCCGCATGGCGGAGCAGATGGCGCTGATCACGCCCAGCCAGATGGATGTCATAAACAGCCTGCGGTTGTCTGCCCCGCAGAAGGCAAAAAACTTTTTCAGTGTCTTGAGCATTATGCCACCTCCCCATCGTCTTTGACGCTGATGTGGGCTTCCCACATGGTTTGATAAAGCGGGCAGGACGCCAGAAGCTCTGCCTGTGTTCCGGTGGCTTCGATTTTGCCGTGATTCACGACAATGATCTGATCGGCATCGGCGATGGTAGACAGGCGGTGGGCGATGACCAGCAGCGTCTTACCCCGTATCAGCTTTGCCAGTGCCGACTGGATGACCGCCTCATTCTCCGGGTCGGTGTAGGAGGTAGCCTCGTCCAAAATGACGATAGGTGCATCCTTCAGCATAGCCCGGGCAATGGAGATGCGCTGCCGCTCACCGCCGGAGAGGTGTCCGCCGGAAGCACCGCATATGGTCTGATACCCGTTTTCCAGACCCATGATGAACTCATGGCAGCCGCATTTTTTTGCCGCATCGATGACTTCCTCGTTGGTTGCGCCCTTTTTGCCCATACGAATATTGTCCATCACCGAAAGGTCAAAGAGGTAGTTGTCCTGGGATACATAGGCGATGCGCCTCGTACACTCCGCCAGCGGAAGTGTACGGATGTCCACGCCGCCCAGCTCGATGGCACCGTCCTTTACATCCCACAGAGAGGCGATAAGCCGGGCGATGGTGGACTTTCCGCTGCCGGAGGGGCCAACAAGAGCATTGACCGTCCCCGGGGCAATGTGCAGATTGATTCCGTGCAGTACCTCCTTGTCGTGATAGGCAAAGCGGACATCCTTCAGTTGGATGGCGTTATCGGCCGGCAGCTTTTCCGCCGTCGTTGGACGCTGCATATCCTCGTCGGACAGCACTTCCGCCACCTCACCGACTATGGTTTTGACCTGTGCAATGTCGTCGGTGTAGGAGAAGGCGGTGATCAGCGGCTGCATAACGCCGAAGGAAAGCACGATGACTGCCAGAAATGTTTCTGCCGACAGTGTGTCGTGCATATAAAGGAGACAGCCCACCGGCAGAATGCCGAGAAGCGTTGAAGGAAGTATCGCCATTCCGGCCACCTGTCCGAACAAGCTCCCGCGCATCCAGTCGATGAAGCAGTCTGCCCCTTCCTTTGCAGCAGAGACGAACTTTGCATAGCTGGTCTTAGACTGCCCGAAGGCCTTGATGACCTCAATGCCGCTGATGTATTCCACAGCCGTGTCGTTCAGCGCCTTTGTCGCGGTGACCGTGCGCTGAAACTTCTCGTTATAGCCGCTGAACATGGACATAAAGCAGATAATGCCCAGCGGCACGACGATCAGCATGGAAAGCCCCATGCGCCAGTCCTCGATAAACAGCAGCACCAGCACCGCCAGCGCGCCCACAATGTTGGCTGTCATCTCCGGCAGCAAATGCGCAAGGGTGGTTTCGATGGAGTCCACCCGCTCCACGATAATGTTCTTGTACGAGCCGGAGGAACGGTCCAGCACCGTGCCAAGGGGCAGCGTGGCCAGCTTATCCAGCAGCCGTGTGCGGGTATTGGCTAACACATGGAAGGTGGCATGGTGGGAAAGAGAGGTGGAAACGCTGTGCAGCGCATAGCGCAGCACCCAAAAGCCCGCCATCCACGCGCAGAGAGTCAGGCAGCGGGAAAGCTCCGCCGTCCCGTTTGCCAGTGCGGTGATGAGCCGGATGATGATGAAATACGGCGCAAGGGAGCAGGCGACGCCCAGCAGCGCCGTAAGGACGCTCAAAGCGTACTCGCCGTACCGCCCTTTTGCCAGCTCTGCCAGCCACGAGGCGGCAGAGCGATTTGGCTCAATTTCTTTCATGGTGAACTCCTTTCGACTGCATTACGCAGCAAGATGCTTTTTCACGATCCGCTTGCCGATCATTGTGCCGATAAAGGCCGCCACGATCACGCCGGCCACCAGCGCCACAGACACCCAGGACTGCAGCATTTGGGATGCGGCAAGGATGGCGTCCTGACGGCCATCGGTGACCATCTGATCCGCCATAGCCTTGGCTGCGATGGCGTAGGGAATGATAGTGCTGCCGAATGCGGCCAGCACCTGATTGATGACATAGCTGACGGTCAGCGCCTTCGCGTTGCCGTAGCCCATCTTCCACAGCAGCAGCTCGGCAATGACACCGGAGAGAATAAAGAGGATGATGTACGGCAGATATCCGCCCATAATGGCGCGGACAATGCTGTAAATCAGGATCGCACCGGGCTTTTTCACCTTCGTGCCGATGATGAAGTAGACGATGCCCTCCAGCAGGGCGAAAAACACCGGCATCAGAATGATGGTAATGGGCGTTGCGTACAGGACGGAGCTGGCGAAGAAAATGACCACATTGATCAGAGCCAGCAGGACAACGGTGATGATGTCCTTGATTTTCAGCTTGTTGGCGGTTACAGTACTCATGGTGAAAGACTCCTTTTTGAATGGAATATGGTTGAACGTCGCAAGGACGGCGATCACAGAATAAGGCCGGCGGCGATCGATGCTGCCAGCAGGACACAGAACACAACATCCCACGCAGAGAACCGAAGCGACAGATAGTTGCTCTTGCGGCGTTTTAAGTCGATGCCCCGTGTTTCGGCAGAGGCGGACAGCGTCTCGGCGATGCGGATGACCCGTAAAGCCATGGGAACGGTCAGTATTTCGATATAGGATGGCAGCGCTCGCAGCTTCTGAAGCGGTGTTGCAAATGCGCCCCGCGTCCGGATGGACTGCCGCAGCAGCTTCATGTCTCCCGACAGAACGGGGAAGAAGCGGAAGATCACGGCTACGATCATAATGAGCCGTTCCGGCAGGTGCAGATTACGCAGCGCCGCCAGGGTACGGCTGGCTTCATTCCGCCCGATCAGCGTCCGCATGGAAATGCCAACGGCAATGATACGCGGGAACAGCACTAACATAAAGGAAAACACTGTGCCCGGCAGCAGGGCGTTTGCCGCCCACAGCAGCCCAAAGCTCATCCCACCGGCCAGCGCCGTTCCGAACCAGCCGTCAGCCGCGGTCAGCAGGATCAGTGCCGCATATGCGGCATAAACTAAGTGGTTGTTGGACGTGGAGATCACGACCAGCAGGGCCAGCCAGTAAAGCAGCTTCGTTGCCGGGTGGAATCGTTCTTTATGCGGTTTTTTCGCCGGAGTATCGGCAGGATGAAAACGCTCCATATACTGCTGGATGGCCTGCAGCTCATGAGCAGTACTGACTGGGAACTCCGCTTCGACCTGCCCGCCGGAGAGCCCAATGCAGCGGTTACACACACCTGCAATTAGCTCAGGGTCGTGGGTGATGATGAGAACAGTCTTTTCCTTCCGCATCTCCCGAATCAGCGCCGCGCACCGCTCCAGACTTTCCGCGTCCTGTCCTGCTGTCGGCTCGTCCAGTATGACGATTGGCTTGTCGGATAGATACGCCATCATCAGCGTCAGACGCTGCATCTGCCCGCCGGAGAGGGAAAAGGGATGCCGGTCGCGGCAGTCCCACATATCCATACTTTTCAGCAGCGCTTCCGTTTTTGCTTCAAACTCCGGTGTCACCGCATGGCCGTATTGCAGCTCGTGCAGGACGGAGTTGGTGAAGAACTGGAACTCCGCCTCCTGAAGGATGAACAGCACTTGCTTTTGCAGCTGCTTTGGATTTTGCGGCTTTCGGAAAAGCATTATCCTGCCGCCGGAGGGGCGGTAAAGCCCTGCAATCAGCTTGCCGATTGTCGTCTTACCGCAGCCGTTTGCACCCACGAGACCGACGATCTCATGCTCACGGACGGAAAAGCTGACACCGGAGAGGGTATCTCCGACCTTCCTGCCGTATGTATAGCGGACATTTGAGACGGCAAGCGCCGTCGGCGCGGTTTTCGGCAGCGGCTCTTTCTCCGGCACGGTGATCTCCGCAAGGTCGAGCGTGCGCAGAGAAAGTGTTTGCCTCTGCTCCGCCGAGAACGCCTTTGCCTCTGCGGCAGTGTATTTTCCTTTGATCTCGCCGTCTGCCATGACCCAATATTCATCGGCAATATCCGCAAGATAATAGAGTCGATGCTCGCTGAGCAGCAGCGTTTTGCCCTGCCTTTTCAGGGCAAGCAGAATCTCCTTTAACTGCTGCGTGGCTGCAAAGTCCAGGTTGGCCGTTGGCTCGTCAAGGAGAAAAATATCTGGGTCCATGGCCCATGCCGAGAGAATGGAGATGAGCTGTCGCTCGCCGCTGGACAGCGCATAAACGTTGCGATCCTTCAGCCGCTCCAGATGAAAGATCCGGAAGGCCTCGTCCACCCGCCGCCGGATTTCATCCTGCGGCAGACCGTGATTTTCAAGACCGAAGGCCACCTCATTGGAACTGTTCACGGTAAAAAACTGACTCCGCGGATCCTGAAATACCGAGGCGGCCAGTTCGCCGATTTCGCCGATACTCATCCCGGTGGTGTCCTGTCCGTTCAGGCGGCAGAAGCCCTTCAGCTCTCCCTCGTAAAACTGCGGTATCAGTCCGTTGATGCACCGCAGCAGCGTGGATTTTCCGCAGCCGCTGCCTCCGCAGAGCACCACGCAGCGTCCCGCCGGGATGCTGCCGCCGACTTTTTGCAAGGTGGGCTGCTTTTCTTCTGCATATTGAAATTCAAATTCAAAATCTATCATCGCAAACTCTTTTCTCATTAGTTAGCTCTCTCTAACCGGCAGCCGTAAGAAACGGACGAATGGACCGTCCGAATCAACTTTTCGGATTTATTGCAAGGTATCGCATAGCTGCCGCCAGCCAGCGTTGGTGAAATCAAGGACTGCCTGTAAGCAGGTAAGCATTCTGCCTTCCTCCATATGCTGATCCAGCAGCTGGCGGAAGTACCAGAACTGTGAGCCCATCAAAAGACGGATTGCATCGGCATTTGGCGCTTTTCCATAGATATGTGAAAAGAACTCTACCGTTTGTTCCGCTTTACGGTTCATCAGTTTATGCAGCACGGTTTCAATGGAACTGCCATCGCTGCGGCAGAAAAATAAAGTGCAGTCGTCATGGTGCTCAGTCAGGAGCCGAAAATATACTTGTTCCTCGGCGTTTATGGCGCGGAGGATATCTTCCGGTTGTGCCCTGCACTTTGCTTTTTCGTATTCTTCCGCGACGGGGGTAAAGAGAACCTGCATCGTCTCAAAAAAATCCTGAAGCAGACTGGCAAACAACGCGTCTTTGTTTTTGTACCTTGTGTAGATCGCTCCTGTGGTGACACCGGCTTTTTCGGCGATCTTGTGCAGAGAGGCTTTCTGAAAGCCGTAAGCTAGAAATTCCGAATAAGCAGCCTGAATAATCCCATCATCCAGGGAATGATCCCTATTGGCCATGTCTTCACTCCTCTGCGCCTAAATAATAACGTCATTATCGATAACGATATTATTATAGCGTTCTTTTTGCTGCTTGTCAATGCGAATTGCACACTTCTTTACAAAAACATACCTTGACAAATCTCGTCTCAAAAGCAGATGTTAGAGGAGTTTGCCCGCCGGAACGGGCTTCCGAACCCCACTCACTTCACCGATGACGGCGTATCGGGAACTCGTTTTGACCGCCCCGGCTTTCTGGCGATGATGGAGGAAGTCGAGGCCGGACGGGTGGAGGCCATCGTCATAAAGGACATGAGCCGCCTGGGACGCGACTATCTGAAAGTCGGTCAGGTCATGGAGATTTTGCGGCAGCGCGGTGTCCGGCTGATCGCCATCAATGACGGTGTGGACAGTCTGAACGGCGATGATGATTTTACCCCGTTCCGCAACATTATGAACGAGTTTTACGCCCGCGACACCAGCCGGAAAATCCGCTCTGTGTTCAAGTCCAAAGGCATGAGCGGCAAGCACCTGACCGGCACCGTTATCTACGGCTATCTGTGGGACGAAAAGCGGGAACACTGGCTTGTGGATGAAGAAGCCGCCGCTGTGGTACGCCATATTTTCGCGCTTGCGATGGAGGGCTACGGCCCCTATCAGATCGCAACCAAGTTGTCAGAAGAAAAAATTGAAATGCCAGCCGTTCACCTTGCCCGCTATGGCGAGGGAGTGAACAAGAATAAGGCCTTTGCGGATATTTATCGTTGGAGTGCCTCTACCGTTGTTGAAATCCTGAAAAAACAGGAGTATTTAGGCCATACGGTCAATTTCAAAACCCGCAAGCACTTTAAGGACAAGAAAAGTCACTATGTTGACGAAAGCGAATGGACGATTTTTGAGAACACCCATGAGGCCATTATCGACCAGGAAACCTTTGACAATGTGCAGCGTATCCGGGGAAACGCCAGACGCTACCCGGACGGCTTTGGGGAGTCCCATCCCCTGACCGGCCTGATGTACTGTGCCGATTGCGGCGGCAAGATGTATGTTCACCGCACCTATAACGGTAAGCGTGTTCCTCAGTACACTTGCGGCCAGTATGGCAAATACCCTATCGGCTCCCTTTGCCCCACCCAGCACCGCATCAAGGCCGAAGCTGTTCTGACCCTGATTGCCGATATGCTCCGGACCATCGCGGAGTATTCCAGGAATGACCGGGCCGAGTTTATCCGCACTGTCCAGGAAACGCAGGCCGCCCAGCAGACCGCCGACATCTCTAAAAAGCGGAAACGGCTGGCTGCCGCCCAAAAGCGGGCCAGAGAACTGGAACGGCTGATTTGCAAAATTTATGAGGACAACGCCCTGGGCAAGCTGCCGGACGCCCGGTATGAGGTCCTGGACGCACAGTACGCCAAAGAGCAAGACGCCCTCAATGCGGAAATCACAGAGTTGGAAAAGGCCGTTACCGGCTATGAGCAGAGCCGGAAATCTGCGGAGAAGTTTATTGCCCTGATTGACAAGTACGAGAACTTCGACACGCTGACAAACACCATGCTCAACGAGTTTGTAGAGAAAATCCTTGTCCATGAACGCGCCCGCAAAGGCAGTCAGGATACCACACAGGAGGTTGAAATCTACTTCAACTTTGTGGGCCGCTATATCCCTCCTGCCTTGCAGCCGGTTCCCCTGACCCCGGAGGAACAGGAAGAACTGCGGAAGAAGGAGGAACGCAAGGACAGGCTTCACCAGAACTACTTGCGCCGCAAGGCTAATGGCAAGCAGAAGGAATGGGAAGAACGCTACAACGCCGAGCGCAAGGCGAAAATGGAGGCAGCAAAGGCCGCGATCCGGGCCGAGGATATGGAGAAGGGCATTTTTACCACCGTCAGCCAGTTACCCAGGCAGGAGCCGCGCAAGGCCACCTTACCGGCCAGCGCCGCAGTTTAACCATCACAGTGCAAAGGAGGACAAACATGAACGAATTGACTTACACCCGCTGCGGGGATTACTACGTCCCCGACCTGGAGTTGTCCGAGCAGCCGGAGGGCCCCATCGGCAAGTATGGCCGTATGCGGCAACGCTACCTGAAGGAACACCGGCCCGGCCTTTACAGCAGCTTGATTTTGAGCGAAAAGCTGTACCCGCACCTGTTGGAGATTGACCGGGCGGCGCGGGAGCGGATGGACGCCATGCTGCCCCGGATGATGGAGGCGACGGGCGTCACCGAGGAACTGAAAGCCCGTGACCCCATGCGCTGGGTGGGGCTGATGAACACGCTGAAAGCGCAGGCGGAGGAAATTGTGCTGACAGAGCTGATTTATCAATAATTTTGCAAGCGGAGGCTGCTACTTGCGGCCTCTGTTTGTTTTGCAATTCCGCCATATCTTTTCCTTGAACTTTTATCCTAAATGAAATATAAAGAATATGTCGTCAGAGGTTGACGAGAGCAAAAAAACAATTTAACATATAATTAGTTACCGCTAACCAAAAAGGAGGAAGATATGAGTGAAAGAGTTACATGGAACAGAATGGTACGGTGAATATGCTACGCTAACTGATGAACATAATGATTATGTTCAAATCGAATATAAATGTAATGGAACAGGTCGTCTCTATGACTACACTCTTTTCCCTGGTATTGACTTAATTTTTATGGATTTTAACTGCTCAGATACATTCCATGAGCCTATTCCTAATAAGAATATCATCGAAATCCGTCATTACCAAAAAGGACGCGTTGAGTTTGAGCTAAGAAATAATAAAGTTTTCCACATGAAAGAGGGAGACTTTTGCATCAATGCCCTTGCTAATATTCCTGCGGCCTATTCCTTTCCCTTTGGATATAGTGTAGGACTAAGCTGTGTGATTGATAAGGATTCTGTCGATGTGGAAACACAACAGATTTTTTCGTACTACAACATTGATGTTCTAAATCTCGGACGAGAATTGGAATTAGAAAAAAAGTGGTTTTTATGTCGGACACCACAGCGGTTGTTACATATCTTTGAAGAATTGTATGCTGCAAAAGGTGTTGAAGAGCGAGATTATTTCCGTATCAAATTATTGGAACTATTTTACCATATCAAACAGCTGCGGATTGAAGATCAGTATGAGGCATCGTATTATGCCAAAGAACAAATTGAAATCATCAAACGCATCCGCCAACAGCTCATAGAAAACCTCGACAAAAAAATATCCATAGAAGAACTTTTGCGAAAGGAGCCAATGAGCAAGGTCACATTTCAAGCTATTTTCAAACAGATTTATGGCGATACGCCCTATGCACATATCAAAAAATATAAAATAAATCTTGCGGCTGTTTATTTGCAGGAAACAGATCAATCAATCACGCAAATAGCCGGTGAACTTGGATATTCAAATATTAGTAAGTTTGCGAAAGCATTTCAAGAAGTGTTTGGAATGCTTCCAAAGGATTACCGCAAAGCAAAAAAGTGATTTAACTTTTGGGCTGTTTTTCTGATTCGTTTTTTCCTTTGGAGTAGTTAGGGAAAACAAACTGCTGTAGAATAGCAATATGGTTAGCAACCGCTAACCATATTGCTATTCTATTTTTAAGGAGGGTTCTAAAATGGAACAAACGGTGAAGAAAAAATTTGGCATTCGTGACATTATGACGATTGCCGCAATGATGGTAATTACTTACCTTGTCGCAATGGTTATCGGCTCCGTTACGCTGCCTTTTCCGGTGGTGTACCTGTACGGTTCTGCCGGTATTGATGCTTTTATTGGAGCAATCTTTTATCTGGTCGCAGCAAACCGCGTCAACAAACATGGCCTTCTGTTTGCGTGGGCCGCAGTCTACGGGATAATTCAGGGCGTCATGGGCTATATGTTCCTGATTCCATATTTCCTGGTGGTAGCACTCATTGCCGAGCTAACCATGATTGGCAAGGATACATACCGCAATGCTGTCCGCAACCGGATCGGCTGGACGGTAAATGCCATCGGCAACTTTGTCGGTTGCGCCGTACCGCTGTGGTGGGCGTGGGACAGCTATCAGGAAATGGCTGCAAGCAGCGGGTTTGATGCAAATACTCTGAATATGCAGTTCTCTATGGTGACTTCTCCGGCACTGATGCTTTTGGGTATTGCCATTACTGCGGTTCTTGCCATCCTCGGTACATTGTTCGGCCAGCGGTTGCTCAGAAAGCATTTCCAAAAAGCGGGCATTGTAGGATGATGGCCGAAGAAAAAAAGCAAAGACGGATTGACCGGATCGATGGGCGCACAGTTCTTTTCCTGACGCTGTGCGCCTGTATCGTGACCTTTTTTGCAACAAGTTTTTTAGGGCATGGGATTTTTACCTTTTGGATTTTTTTGATCCTTTGCTGGTTCGGCTTATATAAACAGGCCCTGGGATGCTTTGCGGTCTATTTAGTGGCGATTGTATGGCTGATGATTGAGACGAAATATCAGATCAGCATCCCCTCTCCGCTGCTACTCAGCATGATTTACAAGCTGTTGCTTCCCGCTATGCCTGCTTATCTTCTGGCTAAAATCCCGTCCGGGAAATTGACAGCCAGCCTGCGAAAAATGCCGATCCCTACCCGTATCATGCTTGTATTGATTGTCATGCTCCGTTTTGCTCCGACTGTACTACATGAATTTGGCGAAGTCAGGGAGGCCATGAAAATCCGTGGTTTCTTAAAATCGGTTGGCAATGTTTTGAGGCATCCAATGGACACATTGGAATACGCCATTGTTCCGATGGTGTTCCGCTCCTTAAAGATCGCGGACGAGTTGGCCGCTTCTGCCATTGTCAGGGGAATTGAAAGCCCCTACAAGAAAGAAAGCTACTATGTCAGCCGGATCGCTGCGCTGGATTACTTTTTGATTGTTGTCAGCGTGGGAGCTGCCGTGTGCTGCTGTCTTTTATAGGAGGAATGGAATGGGAAAAGAAATTATGATCCGTGACCTGACCTTTTCCTATGGCGGGAACGGAAATCAACTGGAACACATATCGTTAGACATTGCCGCTGGGGAGGTCATTGTTATGACCGGCCCATCAGGGGGCGGGAAAAGCTCTTTGACGAGAGTGATTAACGGCCTGATCCCCTACTTTTACGAGGGGGAATTAAGTGGAGAGGTTTTTGTGGACGGAAAACCGCTGAAAGAGATTCCGTCCTGGGAGCGCGGCAAAATCGCAGGGAATGTATTTCAAGACCCCAGGAGCCAGTTTTTTGCCAATGAGGTAGCTGGTGAGATTGCTTTCGGCTGTGAGAACTATGGGTATTCCCATGAGGACATTCAGAACCATGTTCACCGGGCAGCGGCAGACATCAAAATTCAGGACATTCTGGATCACAGTCTGCACAGCCTGTCCTATGGAATGCGCCAGAAGGTTGCGATTGCATCGGCAGAGGCGATTGACCCGGAAATCTATGTCATGGATGAACCATCCGCCAATCTGGATATTGCATCTACTTATCGCTTTGCGGACATTATCCGCGATTTGAAACAGCAGGGAAAAACCATTATCATAGCAGAACATCGGCTTTATTATCTGATGGATCTGGCAGACCGCTTCCTGTGTGTGCAGAAAGGAAAAATTGTGCGGGAATTTACCGCACAACAAATGAAAGCTCTGACTAATAAGGAAATCCAGGCATTGGGACTTCGCACTCCTGACCTGCATCAGATTGAGCAGACGGAAATCCCGTCTGCGGCAACCAGCGAGGTTGTTCTGGAAGTGAAAAAGCTGAACCACTCTTTTGGTGAGACGATTGTGGCAAAGGATGTTGACTTTCAATGCCGCAAGGGAGAAGTAGTAGCCCTGATCGGCCCTAACGGGACGGGCAAAAGCACCATAGGACGAATCCTGGCAGGGCTATTGAAAGAGAAATCCGGCGAAGTCGTTTTGTTCGGAAAGCATTGTAGATCGAAAGGCCGCTTGGGAAAGGTCTGGTACATTCCCCAGGATTTAGACAGCCAGCTTTTCGGTGAGGACCTGCTGGATGAACTGACTACCGGCGCAGAGGTCAGCCCAGAGCGGAAAAAAGCGGCGGAGGAAATTCTGGAGGCCCTGGAGCTGATGCCGTTTGTCAAACAGCATCCCTCCACGCTGTCAGGAGGGCAAAAGCAGCGGCTGGCCCTTGGCGTGGCGCTGATGCACGAAGCGCCGATCATCGTACTGGACGAACCGACAAGCGGGCTGGACGGTACGAATATGCGGAATGTCAGCCGGATGATCCGCAAGCTGGCAAAGATGGGGCGCACCATTATCGTCATTACCCATGACGCGGAGTGTGCGCTTGCCTGCTGTGAGAGGGCAATACGCCTGGAGAACGGCTGCATTACCGATGATTTTCAAATCAGAGGCACAGAGCTTCTTTTAGACAAAATTGGATATGACAAAAAGGAGGGTTAGAAATGGCACAGCAAAACGAGAAGCAGCCGAAAGCGAAAACCGGACTGGCACGCTGCCTGGAGCTGGCTTCCGGCCATAAAGGGCTGGTGTTCCTGGCAGGTTTTTTGGCGGCGCTGGCTGCGATCTGTTCTTTTGTACCGTACTTATCAATCTACTACATCATTCGGGAAATCTTGTTTGTTTACCCGGATATGTCGCTCTTGAATGTTTCCACGATTTCGACCTGGGGATGGCTGGCCCTGGCTGGAATTTTGGGAAACATCGTATTTTACTTTTTTGCCCTGTTGTGTTCCCACGTTGCGGCGTTTGGAACGCTTTATGAATTGAAGGTAGCCTTTGCCGACCACATCATGCATATTCCCCTTGGGTATCATTTGACCTTGGGAAGCGGCAAGCTGAGAAAAATCATGGACGAAAACATTGAAAGCGTTGAGAAATTCATCGCTCACCAGCTCCCGGACTTTGTGGCCTCGCTGGTCGCACCGCTTGTTCTGGTCATCATTCTTCTCGGAATTGACTGGCGGTATGGCGTGGTTTGCCTGGTCGGTATTGTTCTGGCCTTTATCGTGCAGTTTGCGGGCTTCAACGGAGAAGCAAAGGAAAAAATGCACCGTTTTCAGACCGCCCAGGAGAACATGAACAGCGCCTCTGTGGAATATGTACGTGGTATGTCGGAGATCAAAGCATTTAATCAGACCGCCGATTCCTTTAAGCGGTTGGGCAAATCCATTACAGACTATACCTCTTTTGTGTTGGAGTACGCATTGGGCTGGCAGAACTGTATGCCTGCTTTTACCACGATCATCAACAATATTTATCTGCTTTTGATTCCGGTGGGCATTCTGATCGGGATGCACACTACGGATTTCAGGGAGTATTCGCTGACATTTATTTTCTACCTGATTATTGTCCATGCGATTTCCGGTGTCCTGAATAAAATCATGTATATCTCTGAGTCCTTTACGCAGATTGACGGCAGCGTGGAGCGTATGGATGAAATCCTGCGTATCCCGGTCCTGCCCGAAAAGAGTACGGCGGCAACAATCGAAAACTATGGGATTGCTTTCCGGGATGTCAGCTTTTCCTACGAAGCCGATTCCCAGGTCAAGGCCCTGTCTCATGTTTCTTTCTTTGCGGATCAGGGCAAGGTGACAGCCATTGTCGGCCCCTCCGGTGGCGGTAAGAGTACCATCGCCAGCCTGATCTCCCGGTTTTATGATGTGACGGACGGAAGTATTCAGATCGGCGGCGTTGACATTCGGGACATTCCGCTGGATGCGCTGATGGATAAGGTCAGCTTCGTATTTCAGGATACGTTCCTGTTCAAGCAGAGCATCCTGGATAACATCCGTATGGGAAATCCAAATGCTACGGAAGAACAGGTGATTGCGGCGGCAAAGGCTGCAAGATGCCATGAATTTATTGAGCAGCTTCCGAACGGGTATCAGACTGTAATCGGCAGCACCGGCGTCCATCTTTCCGGTGGTGAGCGCCAGCGGATTGCCATTGCAAGGGCTATCGTAAAAGACGCGCCCATTATCGTTCTGGACGAGGCAACTGCGTTCAGCGACCCGGAGAACGAGTACCTGATTCAAAAAGCCTTTGAAAAGCTGATTCAGAATAAAACGGTTGTAATGATCGCCCATCGCCTGTCTACGATTCGTAATGCTGACCAGATCCTTGTCATGGAAAAGGGCTGTCTGATTGAATCCGGCACCCATGACGAGCTGCTGAAGAAGGACGGAAAATACGCGCAGATGTGGAGCAGCTATACGGAGTCGATCAACTGGAAAATTGGCACAGGAAAGGCGGTGTGATCTATGAGTAAGCTGAAAGAAAAGTTAATGCTGTCGGAGAAAGGCTACTCCGACCTGAAAAAAGCGATTACGGCCTGCACAATAACTAATATTGCGCTGTTGATTCCGTCTATGGTAGCCTGCCTGCTCTTTTGGGAGTTGTTAAAGCCGTTTACTGGAGAAACAATTTCGTGGGCCGCATTGTGGAAATTGCTCGGCTTGGGGCTGGTGGCGGCTATTCTGGTGTTTCTGGCCGCGAAAAACGATTATAGGAAAACCTATATTGCTTCCTATAAGGAGGCCAGCACGACCAGACTTCGGATCGCGGAGCATCTTCGCAAGCTCCCCATGAGCTTCTTTAACACAAAGGATTTGTCCGACATTACCACAAACATGATGGCGGATTGCAGCAGCATGGAATCCATGCTCAGCAGTACCATCCCGCCGCTGATTGCGAATATAATCTCTGTTACTCTGACTTGTATTTGTCTGGCGTTTTTTGATTGGCGCATGGCCCTTGCGATTTTCTGCACGATGCCGGTTACATTCCTTATCATCTTGGGCGGGCGCAAGCTGCAACTTCATCTGTTTGACAAACAGGTGGATGTGAAACTGGAGGCGTCCAGCCAGATTCAGGAATACCTGGAAGGTATTAAGATCATCAAATCTTGTGGTCTTGGCGGTTCCCGCTTTGATGCGTTGGATAAAGCACTCCAGGCCATGAAAAAAATCGCCATTAAAGTGGAACTGGCCTCCGGTATTCTGGTTCAGGGAGCCAGCCTGATCCTGCAAGCAGGGCTTGGCATTACTATTTTCATTGGAACGGTGCTGATAACCGGCGGCAAAATCGAATTGCTCCCTCTGCTGGTGCTGCTCATGTTCTCCACGCAGATTTACGGCCCGATCCTTGCCATTCTCTCACAGTTGACTTCTCTGTTTCATTTGGAGACTGTCACCAACCGTATGCGTACCCTGCTGACCACGCCCGCTATGGAGGGCGAGGATAAGGATGTATCCAAGTATGACATTGAACTGAAAAATGTCACTTTCGGATATAACCAAGACGATGTTATCAAGGATGTGTCTTTTTCTATTCCTGCTGGCAGCGTAACGGCCCTGGTAGGGCCTTCCGGCAGCGGCAAAAGCACAATTTCCAAACTCATTGCCCGCTTTTGGGATGTAAGAAAAGGTCAGATTTCCATTGGTGGTATGGATGTTCGCACCATTGAACCGGAACACCTGATGCGCTGTATGTCCTTTGTATTTCAGGATGTGACCTTGTTCAACGACACTGTTTTTAACAATATCCGTGTAGGCAACATGAACGCTACCGAGGAGCAGGTCATGGCGGCGGCAAAGGCGGCATACTGTGACGAATTTATCCAGCGATTGCCGGACGGTTATCAGACTGTCCTTGGAGAAAACGGCAGCACTCTTTCTGGTGGTGAGCGTCAGCGGATTTCCATTGCCCGCGCTCTGCTGAAAGATGCCCCGATCATTCTTCTGGACGAGGCAACCGCATCCCTTGACCCGGAGAACGAGGTTTTGATCCAGCGGGCTATTGCAAAGCTGGTGGAGGGCAAGACGGTCATTATGATTGCTCACCGGCTCCGTACTGTCGTGGATTCCGACCAGATCATTGTTCTGGAGGATGGCAGGCTGGCCGAGCTGGGAACGCATGAGGAACTGATGAAAAAGAAAGGGCTGTACGAAAAGCTGTATCATATCCAGCAGGAAAGCCTTGGTTGGGCTGTGTAAATTGTTTTAGAAGGGAGATGTTCCATGAAACTTCGTGCGTCCGGGGAGGACTACCTGGAAACCATCCTTGTTCTCCAAAAGAAACTCGGTATGGTGCGCTCCGTAGATGTAGCCCGGCACATGGAGGTGTCAAAACCCAGCGTGTGCCATGCAGTGGCTACCTTGCGGGACGGCGGCTTTCTCACTATGGACGAAGATCACTTTCTCCATCTGACCGATGTAGGCCGCGAGGTTGCCGAAAAAATCTTCGAGCGA
>BAIF02000018.1 GCA_000509105.1 Clostridiales bacterium VE202-21
CAGGAAGTCTGGAGGCGTATGTCGGGAAGGCAAAAAGCCTGGGACTGTTCGAGACGGGGGAGTTATGCCACGTTTCGGCACCTGTTTTGACGCTGGTCACCTGCACTTATGAGTGGGAGGATGCCAGGACAGTGTTGGTGGCGGTAAGAAAGGCGGAGGTTTCCGTTGACTTGTAAGCAGGAGCAGAAACTGTATGCAGAGATGTTGAAAGATATTATCTGACCGGTCATAAAAACCCGGAATACAAAAACCAGATCCCGACAAAGAGAGGTAATCAGCAAAGACATTTTATCCTGAAACAAAGTTAAGGGACGGCAGAGAAAACAATAAATTATCAAGAAGATGAATAGCAGGGGAATTCCGTAAAAAGATGCCCCTGTTATTTTTTAACAGAAAGAAGGGATGTATTTATGAAACGATTCTATACAGCAGAAGCAGTAACAGAGGGGCATCCGGATAAACTGTGCGACATCATCGCAGACAGTATCCTGGATGCGTGCCTCACAGAAGACAGGGATTCCCATGTGGCATGTGAGGTGCTTGCAACAAAGGGGAACATTCTTGTGGCGGGGGAGATTACGTGCCAGTACGAACCGGATGTGTTTGGGATTATCCGGACGGTTTTGGAGGATGTGGGCTATCCGGCAGACGGGATACAGATGGATGCGCTGATACACAGCCAGAGTTCGGATATTGCCAAGGCAGTGGCATGTTCCATAGAAAAAAGAAAAAGCCGGTCAGGCAATGCGGCTGAATGGGAGCGTGGAGCCGGGGACCAGGGCGTGATGATTGGCTATGCCTGTGATGAGACGCCGCAGATGATGCCCATGCCGGTGGTGCTGGCAAACCGGATTGTCCGGGAGCTGTCTGCCTGCAGGAAAAGTTCCTACATTACAGGAATCCTGCCGGATGGAAAAGCGCAGGTGACGGTGGAATATGAAGAAGGCAAGCCTGTCCGTGTGGAATCTGTTGTGGTGTCCTGCCAGCATGAAGCAGATAAAAATACGAAGAAACTAGAGCATGAAATCCGGGAAAAGGTATTACATCCGGCTCTGCGTCCGCTTCCGGCAGATGAGGATACCAAGATTATGATTAACCCTTCCGGACGTTTTGTCTGTGGGGGCATGGACGCAGATACGGGACTGACCGGCCGGAAACTGATGGTGGATACTTACGGAAGCGTAGTGCCGCATGGGGGTGGGGCGTTCTCAGGGAAGGACTGTTTCAAAGTGGACCGCTCAGCAGCGTACATGGCGCGTTATATTGCAAAAAATATGGTAGCTGCAGGTCTTGCCAGCCGGTGCCAGGTGTCTCTTGCCTATGCCATCGGTGTTGCCCAGCCAGTCATGATTCAGGTAGATACCTTTGGTACCGGGAAAATCTGTGCCGATGACTGTCTTGCGGCAGCAATCCCTTTGATATTCGGGCTGGCACCAAGACAGATCATGGACTGTCTGCGCCTGGACCGCCCTATTTTTAAGCGGACAGCATCTTACGGGCATTTCGGCAGAAAGGAATTTCCGTGGGAACGGGTGGATAAGGCAGCAGCATTGAAGGATGCGGTAATCTGATGCCCTGGGTAGGTGAAGCGGAAATCGAAGCCGCCAGGGCTATGTCCTGCATCGAGTACCTGAAGCGGTTTGAAAGCACCAGACTGGAAAAAGCCAGTGCCAGGAATGAATGGCAGCTAAAAGACCATGACAGCTTCAAAATCAATGAAATCACAAGCGCGTGGCATTGGAAATCCAGAGGGATTGGCGGATATAACGCGCTGCGTTTTTTAACAGAGGTGGATGGGATGGGGTTCGTGGAAGCAGTCCAATTTCTGAGCGGACAGAATCCCTCTTATATCCCCCCGGAACATGTAGAAAAAGAAAAAAAGCCTTTTGTTTTGCCGGAACGCTATCAGAATTGTGGGCGTGTTCGGCAATATTTACTTGGCAGGGGAATCAGCAGTGAAGTCATCAATTACTGCATACAGAAAGGGATCCTTTATGAGAGTGCCCCCTACCACAACGCTGTTTTTGTTGGGCTGGATAGGAATCAGGAACCAAAGTATGCGTTCCTTCGGGGCATCTATGACAGACCGGGAAAGCGTTTCCGGATAGAGCAGGAGGGCAGTGACAAGACCTGCTCTTTCTGTATTCCGCCATCAAAAAAAAGTGTCCGGGTGGCACTTTATGAAGCAGCCATTGACGGGATGGCACATATGACACTGGAACAGAACCGGGCAGACAAGTACCGTCTGTCCCTCGGGGGAATCAGTGCGCCGAAGGAAGGGGTGCAGAGAAAGGGATTTAAGAACCCTCCTGTGCTGGCACACTTTTTAGAACAGCATCCGGATATTAAGGAGATTGAAATCTGCACGGATAATGATTTTGCAGGAAGGTGGGCATGCGATCACATCAGGGAAGCCTATCAGGGACAGTACCGTGTTATCGTGAATCTGCCAGCATTGGAAGGTGCAGATTATGGAGACATGGCAAGAGAGGCAGCGAAAAAGACTGCACGCGCGAAGGAACTGGAAGACAGAGGGAGGTGATTGGAATAGGAAAAGAAGAAAATGGTGTATTGCCAATTGAATTACTGACACCCCTTACCGCAGAATTTTATCCAAATGATGCCGGAGACGGCTTTGACGAGGAAGAGGGCGGTGTTGAAAACCTGGATGGGGAGGATTTGGCTCAATATGAGGAAACCATACAGAAGATGGTGGAAAAGGAAAATTCTTATGGTGCGGAAGATGGAAAGGTCTGCAACCTGATGGATTATTTTTACGGAAGCAGCCCCGTCCGGGAAAAAGTGGAACAGGCGAAAGTTTCTGTGCGGAAGGTGGATGGAATTTTATATGGCTGTACCACGCTGAAACTTAAAGAATATCTGGACACGCAAGAATTCAGTGAACTGTGCGAATTCATCACTGGCCAGTATAGTGATGGCTGGGGCGAGGGATTTGAGCAGAGAGAAATTCCGGTAGAGGGAGGGAACCTGTATGTCCATTTCTGGCAGGGGCATGAGACAAAGTTCCGGCAGAGGACGAAGCTGCAGGAAGAACATAAAACAATTCCGCCGGAAAGAAAGCCCAAATTGAAACTGCTTGGACACGATGGAAATATCTTTTCCATTTTAGCGGATGCCAGAAGAATGTTAATCTGCAACGGGCAGGCAGAACAGGCGGAAGAGATGTATGGGAAGGTGCGGAAATCCGGTGACTATTATCAGGCACTGGGGATTATCAGTGAGTATGTGGAAACAGAACTAAGTCCTTCACGGGACGCGGATAAGAGCAGGAAGAAAACAGAGAAGGGGGAATGCCGGTGATTTATCAATTAAATATGCCAATGCAGGGTAGATTCCAGATGGATGAGCCGTTTTATGAAATGGATGATGATCCTAATTTACTGGAACCTCCTCAAGAGCAGTACATACCCGATGATGTTCTGTTGTCTGAAGGGGAGCTGGCAGCATATGAAGAGGAGGTGCAGTCATTTCTGCAGCAATGGACCAGCGGGAATGAACCATTGGATAAAGGCGGACTGTTTGAAGATTTGGCGGAGAACGGCAGACTGCGGAGCAAATTAGAATGTGTGGAAGTTACTGCAGCTGCAGAAGCGTGCTGCCTTCAGGGGAGAATTACGATACGGACAAAAGAAAAACTGACGGATGAAGAACAGTACATATTAGAGAGTCATGTAAGGTTACAGATGGAAAATGGCTGGGGCAGCAGCTTCCCGAGTATAGCGGTTCCGGGAGGCAGTCTGCAGTTTTTTATGGAGGAACCGGATTCCTGCTATTTTAAGGCTCAGAAGAAATATGAGATTACCAAGATTCCACACCCCAAATACCCCTGGCTGCACCGGATACGTTCTCTTGTCACTATTAATGAGCGCGTTCCGGCAGGCACGCTGGGGGGATTTGTCCAGAGTGAGAAGAACCTGTCTCAGGAAGGAAAATGCTGGATTTACGACAATGCACTCTGCTGTGAGGCGGCAGTGACAGAAAAAGAGGCAGGTCTCTTTGATGGCGCTGTTGCAAGAGGGGATGCACTGGTGACAGGGGATGCATGTCTGTATGACCGGGCGGTTGCAGAAGGGCGGTGCGTGATCCGAAATGGGGAAGTCAAGGAAGATGCGAGGATTGCAGGGAATGCAGTTCTCTCAGAGGGTGCAATAGACGGATTGTCTCCGCTGGTTGCCGGACACAGCAATGTATATGGGGAAGTCTGGGGATTGTTTGTAATTAAGGACATTGTACT
>BAIF02000017.1 GCA_000509105.1 Clostridiales bacterium VE202-21
TCGGTCTTCCCCTTGCCAGTTTTGGCAGGGAAAAGCAGCCGTTTAGGGAATATCTGTTCCGGAAAGAGCAGCCGCTCCGTTTCCGGTATGAAAATGAAAGCTACGAGATTCAGATAGAGGATGTGAAGCTGTTCCCCCAAGGCTATTCTGCGTTGGCGCTCCACCCCGAATTCATCAATGGGGAGCCTTCTGTCCTTCTGATTGACATTGGGGGATGGACGGTGGACCTGATGCGGCTGGACAATGCTGTTCCAAATGCGGGAACCTGCCGCAGCCTGGAGTTAGGTGTTATACGGTGTATTGACGAAATTATGGAGCAGGTTCGAAGAAAGACAGGACTGTCTGTGACGGATGTTCAGATTGAGCGTGTCTTGGGCGGCAGCTCCTGCAGCATGGAGCCGGAGGCGAAAGAAATCATCCAGCGGAACGGCAGGCTGTATACTGAACGGATCCTGTCTTCTGTGATGGAGGCTGGTTTCGATTTAAGGGCAATCCCGTCTGTATTCATGGGTGGGGGAGCCGCTATCGTGAAGCGCCACGTGACGCCGCAGGACGGCTTGTGCCGGCAGATTTTCCTTACAGACGTCCATGCCAACGCTTCCGGGTATGAACGGATTGTAGGGCAGATGTGGGCACAGTGAAACGTCCCGTTTTTTCATTCCGCCCCAACATGGACCATGCGGATCACAGGCAGGCATGGGAAATACTGTCACGTGTCCCGGAAGGGCAGAAGAACCAATACCTGGTTCAGGCAATCCTTGAGGTGCAGGAAAGGGCATATCTGGAGAAGGTCATCCGGGAAACTGTTCGGGAAGAACTGAAAAGTGGCGGTATGCCACGTTCTGAAGCACCTGTGACAGAAACAATCCCAAATCAGATGTTGGATTTTTTATCGAAACTGGAAAACAGCGGGTAAAGGAGGTGATGCCGATTGAGGGGTTAATTGCACCATTTTGAATCTGCCAGGTTCTACATAGATACATGGTTGTATATGCTTCGTTTCCGGGACTTTCAAGGGCTGATATTTGTTGGGTATTGTGAATAGCTTTCCATACATCTTTGGAGTATGTTGTGTATAGCAAAAGAAAGGAGAGATACAGATGCCAGAGATGAAGAACATATGCGGAAAAATCCCTCTGGACCTACATGAGAAGGTTCGGCAGGAGATTGAGCAGACGGAGAGCAGCACACAGAAATTTATACTTCAGGTCATTGAAGAGCATTTCAGCAAAGGAGAGATGGGCATGGAAATGAGGACAGTAGCAGTACAGGTATCGGAGGAGCTTTTTGGAAGGCTGAAAGCAGTCATCGTGAAGAAAGGGTGCAAACAGAAAGAGTTCCTGCTTGCCATTATCCAACAGGCTATCGAAGCCGAGGAAGCAAAATATGGGCAGGCAGAGGCACATGAGCCGGAGGCAGGAGAAATACCGGAAGAAAGCGCAGAATGCCAGGAGGAGCCGGAAATGGAAGCGTCAGAGGACTGTGCCGGAGCATCAGAGGACAAGGAGCCAGTGAGGGAGGATTCGGATGCGGAAGCAGCAGAGGAGGACGGGCTTCCAGAAGTAACAGGGGATTCATGGCAGGAAGAAACAGAATAACAGAAACGAAGGAAGAAACGGTGTGGAGCGATCCATGCCGTTTCTTTCGTCAAATCACAAAGTGAAGGAGGCTGATAAACGCAACCATACGATTTTTTGATTTATTCAGCGGAGTCGGGGGATTCCGCGAAGGACTGAGAAGAGCCGGAGGATTTACCTGTGTGGGGCACTGCGAAGTGGATGCCCATGCGGATAAGAACTACCGGGCACTGTTTGATACGGAAGGGGAGTGGTTCTGTAATGACGCAAGAAACATTGACACCGGAGAAATGCCAGATTTTGATCTGCTTTGTGCGGGATTTCCCTGCCAGTCATTTTCAATCGCTGGAAAAAAGGGGAGGCTTTGCAGATGCCAGAGGGACTCTCTTCTTTGAAATTGCAAGGCTGCTTTAAGACAGGCGGCCTGCATATTTTCTCCTTGAAAACGTACCCGGTTTGCTATCACATGACAAAGGGAGGACGTTTTACACCATCCTCAGTACGCTTTCAAACTGGGGTATCTTGTGGAGTGGAAAGTGCTTAACAGCAAGGATTTCGGAGTCCCACAGTCAAGGAAGCGGGTGTATCTTGTCGGATATCTTGATGGAAGATGTGCCGGAAAAATATTACCTTTCCCAGAAACAAACGGAGCAGCTCTTATACAAGTCCGTGCAGGCAAGCAGGGGGAAAGGGTCTACCACCCCTCCGGCGTAAGCTGTACCCTGACTGCCGGGGCAGGAGGGATGGGAGGAAAGACTGGACTGTATGAGTTTGGCGTGCCTATCAAGGAGAATACGAAAAAAGGATATAAGATTGCATATCCCGGTGACAGCATTGACCTTGGGTATGCTGGAATGAATACGAGGAGAGGCAGGGTGGGGGATGCAATCGCCCATACATTGACAACCGGAAGCTCACAGGGAACACTGGACTTTGAGGATGAACTCCTATCCCATAAAATAGCGGGACCAGATCAGCGTCTGGCAATGAACCGGAATAATGGCATAAACAGCCAATCAGGGGAACATTTCGAATTATTGGAGGAAACAGAGCCAAGGGCGGTACTGACCCCGGCAAAAGAAAATCCAAGGCAGAGTGGCCGCAGGATGAGGGAACCAGAGGAACCTATGTTTACAATTACAGCCACAGACCGGCATGGTGTCATCCACCACGGGAGGATCCGGAGGCTGACACCGCGGGAGTGTCTGCGGCTGCAGGGTTATTATGATTCCCAGATTGACCGGATGATGAAAGAAACCTCAGATAATCAGCTATATAAGCAGGCAGGAAATGGTGTCACAGTAAATGTGATTGAAGCCATTGGAAAGCGGCTTCGGGAAATGGACATTCAGTTGGGACAGAATCCAGACAATGAGGAAAGGTAGTGACTGTTTATCGATATACAGGGACAATATTTCGGAACAGAGATTGAGATGACCGGGATCACAAGGAATGAGGCGGCAGAGGCTGTGGGGGAACTGTTTGGAACCATACCATATTATATTGGTACTTATTACAGAACATGGGGAGTAGAAGACCTGGAGGGGAAGGAATGGAAATTCACGTATGACAGCAGCATCCATGCCCAAAGGCGGGAAGGTGACCGCTATATTAATGCAGAAAAAGACTACAAGACAGAGATGGTCAGCCCAAAACTTGAATACTCCGAGATGGAAAAACTGCAGAACGTTGTGCGGTGTCTGCGGCAGCATGGCGGGAAGGTGAATTCTTCCTGTGGGATGCATGTCCATGTGGATGCGGCGAACCATACCCCGAGGAGTCTCAAAAATGCCCTGACGATTATGTATTCCAAGGAAGATATCCTGTTCAAGGCATTAAAGGTCAATCCATCAAGGGTGGAGCAATGGTGCAAGAAAGTAAGGGGAAATGTGTTGGCAGACATCCGTAAGATGCCATCTGGCACCATGTCTATGGAACAACTCCGCCGGCTCTGGTATGAAGAACAAAGAAACGGTGGATACTCCCACAGCCATTATGACCAGACAAGATATTATGCTTTGAACCTCCATGCGGTCTTCGACAAAGGGACTGTAGAATGGCGGTGTTTTAACAGCACCCTGCATGCAGGGAAGGTACGGGCGAACATTACGCTTGCCCTTGCCATATCTGCACAGGCAATCAACCAGAAATGCGCCCACATGAGAAAAACGGAGATTACGGAGAATCCCTGCTTTACATTCAGGACATTCCTCCTGCGGCTGGGTCTGATTGGACCGGAATATAAGAATGTCCGGGAACATCTGCTTGCAAATCTGGAAGGGGACAGGGCATGGAGGTATGACAAAAGCAATTATGAGTGTCTCAGGAAAAACGGGGAGACACGGTAGGAGGTGTTTGAGATAGAAGAAAGATACTATTTTGCCTAC
>BAIF02000016.1 GCA_000509105.1 Clostridiales bacterium VE202-21
TTTCCAGGATCACCGGCACTACCACTCCAATAAGCGGAGCTACCATGAGATCCGCCGCAACAGCGACCGAATCTGCAAGGAGCATGGCCTGTCCGTCATCGTCCCAGGCCGGGACAAGGGCAAGAGCTACATCGAACACCAGGCGGAACAGAACGGCACCAGCTACAAGGCGAAGCTGCGCTCCGCCATCGACCGGCTCCTGCCCGGCTGCGCCGGCCTGGAGGACCTGCTCCGCCGCCTTCAGCGGGAAGGGTACGAACTGAAACGGGGCAAGTACATCTCCGCCAGGGCACCGGGCCAGGAGCGGTTCACCCGATTGAAGGCCCTGGGCGCCGACTACGCAGAGGAGGCCCTGACCGCCCGGATCGCCGGCAGGCCCAGCCCCTCCCGCCAGCCGAAGCAGCGCACCGGGAAGCCCAGCCTGCTCATCGACATCCAGAACAATCTCAAAGCCCAGCAGAGCGCCGGTTACAAGCACTGGGCGACCATCGAGAATTTGAAGCGGGCCGCCGAAACGCTGAACTTCCTGACCGAACATGGGATCTCCAGTTATGAGGAGCTGGCCGAGCGTTGCGACGGGGCGGCGGCCGCCACCGCCAGGGTGAAGGCAGACCTCCGGGCAACAGAGAAGGAAATGGAGCGGCTGACTCTCACCATGAAACACGCCGACACCTACCGCCAGCTCCGTCCCCTGTATGACCAATACCGCCAGTCCAGGGACAAAGAGAAATTCCTCCGGGGGCATGAGGGGGAGATCATCCTGTTTGAGGCGGCGGCAAGGGAGCTGAAGCGCCTGGACGCCGTACCCCTGCCTGCCACCAAACGACTCCGGGCCGAGATGGACGAGCTCACCGCCAGGAAGTCCGCCCTGCAATCGGAATATCGAAAGGCACAGCATAAAGAACGGGAGTACGATACCCTTAGTCAAAACGTCAGCATGTTGCTTGAACAGCCAAAGGATATTGTACTCCCGAAGGAAAAAACGAATGAACTTGAATAGACGGAAAAATTAACCCAGCCGCCACTGGGCGCTCTCGTTCTGAAGCTCCACCATGCGGCGGTAGAGGCCGCCCTGCTCCATCAGCTCCGCCGGAGTGCCCTGCTGGACCACATGGCCGTCCTCCAGCACCACGATGTGGTCGGCCCCCGCCACGGTGCGCATCCGGTGGGCTATCACCAACACTGTCTTGCCTTGAAGCAGACGGGAGAGGGCGGTCTGGACGGCACTCTCGTTCTCCACGTCCAGGCTGGCGGTGGCCTCGTCCAGCAGCACCACCGGCGCATCCTTCAGCAGGGCCCGGGCGATGGAGATCCGCTGCCGCTCCCCGCCGGAAAGGGTGGAGCCGTTCTCGCCGATCACCGTCTGGTAGCCCTGGGGCAGTTTGCGGATAAACTCGTCGCACTGGGCGGCCCTGGCGGCTTCCAGCACCTCCGCGTCGGTGGCGCCCCGGCGGCCCAGGCGGATGTTCTCCATCACCGTGTCCCGAAACAGCACCACATCCTGGAACACCATGGAGTAGGAGCGCAGGAGGGTCTCCGGGTCCACTGTGGACACGTCCGTCCCGCCTAAGAGCACCTTCCCGCCGGTGACGTCCCAGAACCGAGCGGCCAGCCTGCAGGCGGTGGACTTCCCGCCGCCGGAGGGGCCGATGAGGGCAGTGACCTCCCCCTGGCGGGCGGTGAAGCTCACATCGTCCAGCACCCCAGCGCCCTCCCGGTAGGCAAAGGAGACATGGTCAAAGGTGATGTCATAGCCGGACGGGCGGAAGTCCTCTGTCCCCGTCTGCACCGGCTGCTCCAGAATGGAGCGCATCCGTTCAATCTGCAGCTTGGTGTTGAAGGTGGCGGCGATGTTCTGGAGCACCACCCCCAGGGGATCGTACAGCCGAGCGGCGGCGAACAGGAATCCCAGGAAATAGAGGAAGGAGAGCTCCCCGGCCAACAGCAGCGCCCCGCCGGTGAGCACCGTGGTGGCAAGCCCCAGCCGCAGGAAGGCCTGGGCGGAGCAGACAAACACGCCGGTGGCCAGCTCGGAGCGGATGGAGCTGCCCTCCATGGCGGCCAGTTTTGTTTCCAGGTCGCCGAGATACCGCTCCTGCCGGTGGCAGGCCTTGATGTCCCGGATGGTCTCCAGCCCCTCCTGGATGCAGTCGGCCACCGCCCGCTTATTCAGGATGTTTTTCGTTCCGAAGGCGTCCTGAATCTTTTTGGAGCCCGCCGTCAGCGCCACCGCCACAGGCACCACCCACAGCACCGCCAGGGCCATGCGCCAGTCGCAGGCAAACATACACACCCCGATCACCAGCGTGGAGCCGACGGAGGCGAATAGCTGGGGCACATAGTGGGAGAACATCTGGTCCAGGCTGGAGCAGTCGGCGATCATGGTGGAGGTCAGGTCGCTGAGATCACGGTTCCCGAAAAAGGACAGTGGAAGCCTGCGCAGCGTCTCTGCCAAGCTCACCCGGCGGTTAGCACTCTCCCGGTAGGTGGCGATGTAGAGGGAGGCGTACTGGAACCAGTGAAGGACGAACAGTAGGACCAGCACCGCCAGGGCAAAGCCCACATAGAGCCAGAACCCGTCCGTGGGACTGCCGCCGCCCTCCAGACAGCCAAGCAGGTGTTGAATTGTAAACAGGACTGCCCCGATGGGGAACATAAGAGCCAGATTGCACACGAAGCACCAAATCACGGCCTTCACCAGGTCTTTGGCTCCCTTCTCGCTGAGGGCGAAGATGTGTTGTAATTTCTTTATCATACCGCTGCCTCCTTTCCGACCTTCCACTGGGCGCTGCGCTGATAGTCCGCCCACATGGCGGCGTAGACGCCGTTTTTCTCCAATAGAGCGCTGTGGCTGCCCTGTTCCGCGATCTTTCCTTCGTTTAAGACGATGATGTTGTCCGCATTCTGCACCGTGGACAGCCGGTGGGCGATCATCAGCACTGTTTTGTTCCGGGTCAGGGTCTCAAAGGCCTTTTGGATCTGATGCTCGTTCTCCGGGTCGGCGAAGGCGGTGGCCTCGTCCAGCACCACGATAGGAGCGTCCTTCAAAATGGCCCGGGCCAGGGCGATGCGCTGCTGCTCCCCGCCGGAGAGATAGACGCCCCTGGCGCCCACCACCGTATCCAGCCCCTGGGGCAGTTTTTCCAGGATGTCATCGCACTGGGCGGCATGGGCGGCGGCAAGCACCTGCTCCCGGGAGGCGTCCGGCCGGGCGGCCCGGATATTTTCCAGCAAGCTCTCCTTGAACAGCCGGGTGTCCTGGAACACAAAGGCCACCCGTTCCATGAGGGCGGCGCTGTCCAGTTCCCGCACGTCCGCGCCGCCCACGGTGACTCTGCCGCTGTCCACATCCCAGAACCGGGGGATCAGGCTCGCCGCGGTGGTCTTGCCTCCGCCGGAGGGCCCCACCAGGGCGACCACCTGACCGGGCCGGACCGAAAAACTCACATCCTCCAGCGCGGGCCGGCTGGCGCCGGGGTAGGTGAAGGTCACATGGTCAAAGGCTACGGCGTCGCTGGCCGGCTTCTTTTGAGCCTTCGGCTCCTCCATGGGCTGCTGGCTCAGGATCTCGTCCAGGCGACCGATGGCCTCGTCGGCCTCCATCACCGCCTCGCTCATATACATGATGCGATTGATCATCTGACCGCAGGCGGGGGCGAACAGGGCGTAGAAAATCAGATTCACCAGCGCGGTACGAACATCCCCGCCGGAAGCGATGAGCAGCGCCGCCGGGATCAGCAGAGCGAAGGCCCCGTTGATGAAGGTGAGGAAGCAGGTCTGGCCCGTCCGGCAGCTCATGGCGTACTGGCTGGCCAGGTTACTGTAATCCTGGATGGCGGCGTAGAAGGCCTTGAAGGAGTAGACCGTCTGCTGGAACATTTTCACCACCGGGATGCCCCGGACATACTCCACCGCCTCGCCGCTCATGCGCTCGATTTCCTTTTGATAGCGGTGGAAGAAGCCGGCGTTCTTGCCGCCCATCATCAGGCACATGGAGAGCAGGGCCAGCACCATGGTGAGCAGGCACAGAAGGCCCATCCGCCAGTCAAAGAGGAACAGCACAACAATGGCGGCGATGGGCGTCACCGCCGTGGCGGCCAGGTCGGGGAGCTTGTGGGCCAGCAGGTCCTCGGTGAGCCCGGCGTTGTCGTCGATGAGCTTGCGCAGCCGCCCCGACTGATTCCCAGTAAAAAAGCCCAGGGGGAGCTTCAGCACATGGGTCATGGCGGCGCGCCGGATGTTCCGGGCGGTGCGGAAGGCCGCGATATGGGTGGACATAAGGGCGGCAAAGTACAGCAGGATACTGCCAATGGCAAACCACACCGCCATCCAGCCAAAACGACCCAGATCCCCGGCCCCGTCCAAGCTGGGCCAGGCGGCCAGTATGCTTCTGGCCACCAGCCAGACACACAGGTAGGGTGCCAGCCCCAGCACCGCCGACAGGGCGGACAGGATACAGCCCAGGATCGTCAGGTTTTTGTGCCCGCCCGCATAGCTTAGGATGCGGGCAAGGCTGTTCGGTTTCTTTTGCTTCAAAGTGATCCCTCCTTATCAAAATAGTTAGCATTGACTAACCAATATCCAAAAAAGATAGGGGTCAAGCCCCCATCAATTTCAGCCATCCGGCAGTGTAGAAATCGCGGAGTTGATCCACATCCCGCAAGGCCTGCTCCCGGGGCATATCGTGGACCACGATCTCGAAGATACCATTGAACATCCCGCTGGCGATGATGTGACATAGGGATTTGTCCAACTCGGGAATGTCCTTTCCCAGGCGGCGGAGAACCTCCATGTATTGGAGGGTGTATTCTACCTCCGCCTCCACCATGTTGTGGACGAAGTGCTCGTAGCTGGTGCCCTCTGAGCGGGTGAGGAGCAGCTTTACCGGCTCCCGGTGCTGACAGATGTAGTCCACCATCCAGTCCAAATAGGTCCCGGATTCCACTCCCATGTGGGATGGCTGCTGCTCCTCGGGCAGCTCGGCAAAGGAGGTCTGGGCCTCCATGAACTTGCCCATAATGGCAGCGGCATGGGGCTCCACCAGGGCGTTGAACAGGGCCTCCTTGCTGGAGAAGTAGCCGTAAAAGGCCCCGGTGGTCACCCCGGCGTTCTTCACGATCTGCCGCAGGGATGCCCCCTGAAATCCTTTGTCAAGAAATTCCTGCATGGCAGCCTGCTGTATGCTCTCCAAAGTGGCGCTTATCTTTTCTTCCATATCTTTCTCCACATAACACTGTAATATAACACTGTTATAATACATCGCTTTTCCTATGCTGTCAAGATGGCTGGCGAAATTCTTTTTTCAAAATGCACTTTGGTCATATTGGAAAGCTGGAATGGCGGGGATTGTGCGCTTTGCCGGACTTTTCAAAAGCCCCTGGGCGCGGTCAGATTTTCCCGGTATAATGGAGGCAGGAATGGAGGTGCCGCCAATGACGAGAACCGAAGCCATCAAGGAATTTTTCAAGAAGGCAGTTTTGCCCGTCGCCATCGCCGGGCTGCTGTACTGCATTTTCAAATCCGCCTGCATCAGGAATGGAGAGCTGGATCTTCTCTGGCTCTGGATACTCTGCGGCCTGCCCTTCGGCATCCATCGGATGTGCGTCTGGATCGTGCCGGGCGGCGGCTCCCTGGGCGGCGGCTCCGCGCTGTTCGTTCTGAACTTCATCATCGGCGGCCTCATCGGGGGCTTCGTCCTGGTGTGGCGCCTGCTGGTGGCGGCATGGTATGTGCCCCTCACCATTTACCGCCTGATCGTGGGATATTAAGATGGACAAACGGCAAAGAGCCGGCTGGTCAATTCCAGCCGGCTCTCCTCATGGTGTCCGCTCCAGAATAAGTTTTGTTCAGATCCGCGTACTCATCCAGCCGCACCATCAGCGCCAGGTACCCGCCGGTCAGGTCGGTGACCACCGTGGGACTTTTGGAACGCCATCCGCACGATCCGCAGCTTCAGCGGCCCATCGGCAGTCCTGGCCAGAAGACGGTGGATGGCGCGGACTCCGGGCCCCCGTAGATCCTGATAGCCCAACATATAGCCACGGCTGGATACGGTAATGCGGTCCGACCAGGCAGGCAATTCTCTTTCTGCGTCCTGGACGGAAAAGTATGCCCCCACATCCCGGATGCCCGCCTGCTTGACCCAGGTTTTCAGCATCAGCTTTACCGCTGTCGGCCCGGCGGCATCGAATACCAGCCGCCCGCCCGGAAACCGTTCCGCCATGGCCGCGCAGAGGGCGCGCACCTGTTCCGTTCGGAAGTAGTAGAACACCCCAGCGGCAAAGAACACAGCCCCGTCCTCCGCCGGCGTGTCAATGGCGTCGAACCAGGAGAGGTCATTTAGGTCGGCGGCTAGGTTTTTCTCCCGTTCCCCGGCGGGCAGCAGCGCCTCCCGCACCGCCATCACGTCGGGCAGGTCGATGTTATAGATGCGGCACTGCCCGTTGTCGCAGGACCGGCCCGTCTGATCCAGTCCGCAGCCCAGGTTCACCACAGCCGCACAGGGATGGCCCCGCAGGTAGTCCTTCACCTCCCAGGACAGATCGCTCTGGCGCATGGCCGCCTCCATGGCCCCAAAGGTCTGCATCAGGCCGCCGGACGCCTGCTCTAGGGCAGAAAAATCGTAGTCTAGCCGCTCCAGCAGTTCCACAGACAGCGGATCGGAAAATAGGTGGGGAAACCGCCGGGTACACAGTGCCCGGGCGTACAGGGGGATCACCAGCGTCTCTTGTATGGTGTTCTTCTCAATGTGGTATTTCATCGGCACCATCCTGTGCTAAATTCGTTACTACTGGCCGGAGTACAGCATTCGCATACAGTCCAGTCAACAGGACATAAAAGGGGTTGTTTTTTGTTTACGTCATGGAAAGCCTATGCGCCGGCACTATTTGCGTCCCACCAGCATCCGGGAGTCGCCCAGCATCATCATGGCCGCCCGCCGGCGGGAGCCGAAGGCCTCCAGGGCCGTGTCGATGATGTGTACGTCCTCATACCCCATGTCCCGCAGCTCTTGGGCAAAGGCCTCCATGTCCCCGTACATGCGGGGCTTCATCTCATCGTTGAGGGCGAACACGCCGCCCTTTTTCAACACCCGCAGTTTCCAGCAGCAGTGTCCGCTTGTCTGAACCCATGATATTATGATAGACATAGTTGCTCACCACAGCGTCGAAGCTCTCATCCGGGAAGTCCAGCTTGTTGGCGTCCCCATGCTGGAACCGGCACCGGGCGGCTACACCTTCGCTTGCAGCGTTTTTCTCGCACATAGTTTGGTTGTAGCCGAAGTCTACGCCCCAATAGTCAATGCCCACCACCTGGGCCGACGGCCAGGTGAGAGCCGCCCGGATGGACAATGGCCCGGAGCCGCAGCCCACTTCCAGCAGTTGCCCCTGCCCGTCAAAATCCAGATGGGAGAGGATGACCAGGTGGGTCCGCTCCATCATACCGCCGCCCCCAAAGGCATATTGACGCCGTATCCAGGCGCACCACAGGAACAGCGCCAGCAGGATCACTGCGGCAATCACGAACACCACACCCAGCGCCGTGATATGGAACACCGCAAAGGACAGCACGGCCAGCACAACGGCCAAGGCAAAAAGGCCGCCTACCACATAGAAAACAGGGTTTGACATCCAGCTCCCGTAATTCTCCCCATGCGTCCCAAGGCGGATTGCCGCCTGCTGGTAATTCCTGTCCTGCATGATAATATCATCTCCTTACTTAGCTAAATCTTTCTTGCTTTATTTCACATGCACCATTTTCACCATACAAAATCGGTCGGATACGTTCATGCTGAGCTTTGTGGAGAGCTTCAGCCCGGCCTTGTCGATATGGCGGTAATAGGGTTCCTCTGCAATCGCGCGGGCATCAATGCCAATTTTATGAGCGAGTGCCGCCGCGGAATCCACATAGAAAAACATCCTCGCGTCAGCATGGCCCATCTGCTTCATGTATTTTTTCCGCATCATATCCATTCCGCTTTTGCTCACGCTGTCGAACACGACCTCCATATTTCCGAAGCTTTGCAGCATCCGCAGAAGGGCAAGCACTTTTTCCTCTTCAAAATAGTGGAGCAGACCGCCGGCAGTAACCAGCACCGGCGCATCCGGTGCATCGATACGAATCTTCCTGATCCAGCCATCTGAAAAGGCATCGCCGGCAAAGTATGTCTGTCGCTCCGGTTCCGGGAGCAGCGTCTTTCGGTATTCCATGACATCCGGCAGATCGACAGCGTACCAGCGGGTATGCCCATCGTCGTTCCGGTAAAAGGTGGTCTCCAGCCCGCACCCCAGCTCCGCAATTACGCCGTCTGGTTTGCGGCGGAGAAAGTCCCGGATATATCGGTCCATATTGGCGGAACGGGAGGCAGAGGCCAGCAGGGTATACTGGCTCTGGGAACCGGTTTCCACCAGACTTTTGGGCAGCACATCTTTCAGCGACAGGGCCTTTTCATCATACAAAATGTTTTGAAAATGCTCGCTGATATAGATCCTGCCCAGCATGGGAATGAACAAAGTGTTCTCTACGGCGTTGAATTCCGGCATGGTATCCCTCCTTATAAACATAAACATTGCAAACGACTATACTGCCTGCCACAGCGCATTCATGACCAAACCCAGCCCTGCCTGTATTGCCGCCAACAAAGGGCAGAGGATCAATGGCCATTGCAGCAAGTGCTCCGGCAAGGCATAGCTTTTCATCCACGCCTTGAACCCATAGCCGGGGTGCCCTTCGGTTCCTGGGATGATAAAACGGCGTTTTGCCTTCCTCTGTATCAGCCAGAGGTCCAGAAAGAGCAGGTCACAGACATTGACGATCATCCACTGGATATACCCCGTCAGGCGGGACACCAGAAGCCTGTTGTCCCGCCCTCCACAGTGCTGGCCGCACCGTAAAGAAGGAGGGGCAGCAGTTCCCCAAAGCAGATCCAAAGCCAGTAAAAACGATTTTCGGCCTTTGTCGGCGGTTCTTTCGCCGCCTTGATGATGGCGGGCGGATAGCAGGGAAACATCAGCCGGGGCTGATACAGCGCCACCGCCGCGGCGAACAGGTTAAAATAGGCCGCCATGGCGAGCCCGTCCAGGATGGCACGCGTCCAGTTCACATACATCCCCCTTTCGCTTGTAAGCAAATCAAAAGGTTAGCATTAACTAACCAGTATGTATTCAGTATATCTTATCCCGCATGAAAAAGCAATGCACCATTGATGCCATCCTGCAATTTTGCACGATGGAAATGTGGAAAACGGCCGCTCCGCCGATGGAAAACAGATATTCACGGTCCGATGGAAAAGCCGCCGACTTTCCCACAGCCCGCAAACATCGTTTCCCACAGCTCCGCAAGCATGGCCGTTTACGCACATTCCCACAGCGCCTACTACTGCGAATATCCTTCCTGTCCGGTCCTGATAGAAAGAGAAAAGAGGACAAAAAAAGAAGCGGGAGCGTCACCCTCGGCTCAAACCGAAGGCGGCGCTCCCGCTCTGCTATGGAAAAGTGTTCAAAACTGTTGCTTTGCGCCCCTCAAACCGGAGGGGCAGGCCCACATGGGAAATCATAAGGGCGGCTCCCGGAAAAGCCGCCACAGACGGTTTTACAGCCCATTTCCTACCCTAATCCCTACGCTTTTTCGAGCGTGCGGACTGGTAATGGGGACAGGAGATAAGAACCGCCCGAAAACTCTGCTTGCAGGGGTGGACACAGCCCTTGCAGACCTTGTTGTACTTGCGGCGGCCGTTCTCCCCCAGGAAGAAGGACCACTCCAGCCGCCACTTCTTGCTCCGGCTCATAGGTCGCGCTCCGGGGACTTCTTCTGGTGGGCCTTGTCCGGGGGCTTGCGTTCACCGCACTCCTTTTTCGCCTCCGCCAGCCGCTCCCGGATGGAGGGGCGCTTCTCCGGGGAGGTCCGGGCTGCCTCGGCCTTCGCCGCCTCCAGTTCCTCGCCCTTGCGGCCGTTGTTGATGACCCCATCGATCATCCCATAGTCGTCCTCCAGGGTCATCTCGGCGGTTCGGAGGGGGTTGTCTTTTTCCGGCTGCTCCGCCAGAACAGCAAAAGCTCTGGCGCCGTTGCCCATGATAAGATACTTCCCATCGTCAGACTGATGGTGCAGGCCGTACCCGGCCGCCTCCATCTGCTCCCGGCTCATATCCGTCACATAGAAGGTGCCCCTGGGAGTCCGCACCGTTTCGCCGGTCTCCCGGTCATCCGGGGAGGGCGCCGGGGTCTGTCCGGCCAGCTCCGCCTCATACTCCCGGCCCGCCTGCTCCGCAAAGGCCAGCATCTCGTCCACATGGGACTTGTCCGGGTCCTCCAATGCCGCTTTGATTACAGCCGGATCAAAGTCAAGAAATTCCTCATAGCCGGTGGCGTCTTTGAATTTCTCAATCTCCGAAGGGAGATAGTCCTCCTGGGTCTGCCCCAGGGCGGCCAGCTTCTCATCCAGGGCGGAAATGCGGCCGGCCATCAGATTTTCGTAGATCTCCTCCTTGGCCGCGTGCTCCTCCGGGTGCTCGGCGGCATACTGCGGGTCGTGCTGGCGGAAGAACTCGTCCATATCGTAGGCGATGTCCATCGCCCATTCGGATTTTTCCTCCTCGGTCAGCTCCTCCGCGTCCTGGAAGGTCATCACCCGGTATTCCTCCGGGATGCTGCCATGCTCCCCATCGTAATACTCATGGAAGCTGCTCCCGGTGTCCCGCACATACCCCAGGTCGGTGAACTCGCCGCCCTCCTCCAGGGCGACGTCCCGGCCGTAGGCCTCATAGTCGATGTAGTTCCGCAGGTGCTCCGGCACCTGCATGGCGTCCAGCTCCTCGATGTAATACCGGCCCAGGTCGTCGTGGTCGTGGATGTCGGGGTAAATGTCGTAGCAGTCCAGGTTCTCGGTCAGGTTGATGATCTCCTGCAAGCTGCCCGAATGGTCGCCGATCTCCATCGCCGCCTGGAACTGTTCGTACTCGCCCTGGCTCATCTCGTCCAGTTTGGAGGCCAGGTAGTTGAGCTCGTCCAGGTTCTCATACTCGCCCAGCTTGTCGTAGAGGCCGTCCACATAGCAGTCATAGTCAGTGATGAACCACTCCTCATAGGGCTGGCCGAAGTCATCCTTCTGCCCAATGCCGATCCGTTCAAACACCTTCTGCATCTCCTCTGGCGTGGTGGGGAACTTCACCCATTCGCCCACCAGGTCGCCCTCGTTGTACTTGCCCAGGTTGGTGATGAAGGCGGCAAAGGGATAATCCTTGTCATATTCATAATGGGGCATATACGCACCTCCTTACAGCTCCGGCTCAGACTTCCCCTTGCGGGGCGCCTGGGCCTTATTTTTGTTCCTGCACTCCTGTTTGCTCTGTTCCAGCCGCTCCCTGATGGAGGGCTTGCGGTCCGCCTGCTTCGCCTGGGGGCGGTCGTGCTGCCATGGGTCATCCGTGGGGAACAGATACCCCCGGCTGGTGAAGCACCCCCGGTCCTCCTCCAGGGCGCGCCGGCCGAAGGGGGCGGGGTCAATGGCGGCCCGGAGGTCGTCCGTCAGGCCGATGGTCAGTTTCTCCTCCAGGTACTCCCAGCCCAGGTCCTCCAGGGTCCGAACATGGGGCTCCAGCACGAAGCAGTCCACATTTTTCTCAAATTCCAGGAACTGCTCCGCCGTGGTCAGCCGATAGGGGGACTCCTGGACAGCAGCCAGAAGGTCCCGGTCCTCCTGGGATAGGGCGGCAACGGCTTTCGCTACCGCCGCCAGCTCCTCCCGGCTCATGTTCTGTTCAGCGCCGCCCAGGGAAATATCCGGGATTGCTTTATCTGCCATTCACGCCCTCCTTCCGTTTGGGGAACTCCAATTTGAAGCGGACATACTTCTCGCCGGTATCATCCAGCACAACCACCGCGTCATAGGCGGCGCCCTTCTTTTCAGACCACATCCCCTTGACGGAGGTGCGGCCCTTCTTCAAAAGGTCGCCGGCCATCTTTTTTGTCAGCTCCTTCTTGCGGGAGGTCCAGAAGCGGTCGTCCTTCCAAAGGACAAAGCGGCAGGCGCGGTCGGAGCAGTAAAAATTCTTCCTGCCCTCATAGACCGGCTTGCCGCAGCGGGGGCAGAGACCCACGGCCTCCCGCTCCGGGGCGAACAGCTTCTGGCCCTCCTCGGAGATGTGGGAATAGGTTTTCACCAGTTCCCGCGCCATGTCAGAGATCCCCGCCATGAAAGCGGCGGGATCGCCCTCACCCCTGGCGATGGCGGTCAGCTTCTGCTCCCACTCCGCCGTGAGCATGGGAGAGGTCAAAGTATCCGGCAGGACGGTGACCAGGTTGATCCCCGCCTTGGTAGGGATGAGACTTTTCCTTTTGCGCTCCACAAACCCGGCCGCCACCAGCTTCTCCAGGATCGCCGCCCTGGTGGCCGGGGTGCCCAGGCCCTTGCGCTCGGCGTCCTCCGGCATCTCCTCTTTCCCGGCAGTCTCCATCGCCGCCAGGAGGGTGTCCTCCGTGTACGCCTTAGGCGGGGCGGTGAAGTGTTCGGTGACAGCGGCCTCCACCTGGTCAAAAAGTTGACCCTCGGTGAAGTCCGGCAGAGCGGCGGGTTCCGCCTCGCCCTCCGGCTGCTCCTTCAGGGAAGCGCGGAAAATGTGGTCGATCTCACGCCAGCCCTCGGAGAGGATGCGCCGCCCCTTGGCGGTGAAGGTCTGCCCGCCGCAGGTAAAGGTCGCCGTCACCGCCTCGTACACATAGGGCTCCGCAACCGCGCACAGCAGCTCCCGGCACACCAGCAGAAGGATATTGCGCTCACCCACGGGCAGTTCGGACAGGTCCGCCTTCTCCAGCTCCAGCGTGGGGATGATGGCGTGGTGGTCGGACACCTTCTTGTCATTTACCAGCAAGGACACATCCGGGAAGAACTCCCCGCACCCGTCAAAGGGCGGTACCTTGGCCGCCAGGTGGAGGACCACCAAAGCGGTCTCCGCCATGTCGGCGGTCAAAAACCGGCTGTCCGTCCGGGGATAGGTCAGCAGCTTTTTCTCATAGAGGGATTGTGCGTAGTCCAGCGTCTGTTTCGCCGTGTAGCCGAAGATGCGGTTGGCCTCCCGCTGGAGGGTGGTCAGGTCGTAGAGCCTGGGCGGTGCCTCTTTCTTCTGTTCACGGGTGACGGAAGCGCAGACTGCCTCCGCGCCGGCACAGGCCGCCCTCAGGGCCTCCGCCTCCTCCGGGGCGGCGATCTTCTCCGACACCGCCTCGGCCCCGCCCAGGGTCAGGCGCACATGATGGTATTTCTCTTTGCGGAACATTGTGATTTTGCTGTCCCGGTTCACCAGCATGGCAAGGGTGGGGGTCTGCACCCGCCCCACATTCAGGGTGCGGTGGTAGAGGACAGAAAAAAGTCTTGTGGCGTTGATCCCAATGAGCCAGTCTGCTTTCTGGCGGCAGAGGGCGGACTGGTACAGCGGGTCATACTCCGCGCCGGGGCGCAGGTCCTGGAAGCCCTCCCGGATCGCCGCGTCCTCCATGGAAGAGATCCACAGACGGGAGAAGGGCTTCTGGCATCCCGCCATCTCATAGACCAGCCGGAAGATGAGTTCGCCCTCCCGCCCGGCGTCGCAGGCGTTGACCAGCTCGGTGACATCCTCTCGCTCCATGAGGTGCTTCAAGTTCTGGAAGGCGTCCTCCTTGCCCTTCGCCAGCACATAGCGGAAGGGCTCCGGCAGGATGGGAAGGTCATCATACTTCCATTTCTTATAACCAAGGTCGTACCCGGCTGCGTCCATCGGGGACACCAAATGCCCCACGCACCAGGAAACGATGAGCCCATTTCCTTCAAAACAGCCATCGGCCCTGGATGTGACACCCAGGGCCGACGCGACGGCTTTTGCAACACTCGGTTTCTCACAGATCACCAGCTTCATTTCGTATCCTCCATTTCTTCCTCCGGTTCCGGTTCGTCCTCGTTGATATACTCCTCCTCATCCGCAAAATCATAGTCGTCCGGGTCTGCGCTGACCTTGGACGCCTGCTTGGGACGGATAAACTTGATATAGGCGAAGGCTCCGCCGCCGCCCAGCACCACCAGCGCCAGGACCAGCGCCAGGGCGCCCATGCCCCCGGACTTCTCCGCCTCCGGCTCCGGTTCGGGTTCCGGCTCCGGCTCCGCGCCGGCGCACTCGGCCATATTCACCGCGCACACCTCGCAGGAGGTGTTCACCGCCCCGGCCTGGCATTTCTCCGTACAGGTGCAGACCGCCGGCGCCTCCTGGGCCTCGCCATCCTCCATCAGTGCCAGGAGGTCCGCCTCGTCCACCTGGTTCAGGAAGTGGACGGTCTGCGCCCCCTCGTCATCCCGGTCGATGATGAGATAGAACACGTTGCCGCCCTTTGTCTCCACCGTGATGAACTGCTTGCCGGAGGATGTCCCGCCCAGGTCGTCAATGAGGGACAGGTTCCCATCCGGGGTCAGGGCTGCCCCTCCGCCCCCGGAGAGGCCGGAGGCGAACAGCTCCAGCAGGGCGGAGAGGTCCGTCCCGTCCAGGGAGAGGGAGAAGCTGCCCGTGTCCGTGATGGTCAGGTAGTCGGAATGAACATAGCCCTCCCGCTCCGGCAGAAGCACCTTGACCCATTCGCCCTCGGTGCCGATGACTTCTACCTGCGCCCCGTTGGGAAGCTGGGTGAATGCGTCATTGTCCAGCCCTGCGCCGGTGCGGACATTCAGATTGCCGCCGCAGGTGGTCACGGTGCCGGTGCGCAGGGGCTCCAGGCCCTCCAGGTTGGGAGTGAACAGGATACCATCCTCGGTGACGGTCACGGTTCCCAGGCTGCCCAACAGTTCGGTGAGCTGGTCCAGGGTGTCACCGCCGGCCTCCGCATTATCGCCGCCGGCAGTATCTTCATCATCGGAAACCGTGATTTCCGGGGTTCCGTCATCCTCCGTGAGGTCAGCCTCCGTTTCGGTGTAGTAAGGTTCACCCTCCCCGCCGCCGGCAAAGGCGGGGACCGCAAAAGCCGTGGCACAGAGCGCCACGGCCAGAGCCGCCGTAAACAGGCGGATGATCGTTTTATTCTTCATACTCGGCATCCTCCATCTCGTTCTCGCCGGGGTCAGCCGACGCCTCCGCCTCCATCATGCCCTCCGGCAGGGTGATGAGGCCGCTGGCGTAAGCCTTCAGGAAGGCCGTCAGCTCCCGGTTGTCCATCTTTACCGCCTTGACCATGCGGACGATCTCCAGGTTCTCCTCCTCCACAAGCTGCGCCTCCAGAGAGCGGAGGCGCTTCTGCTGTTCGGAGATCTTCTCCTTGGTCTTTTCGATGTCTCGGCGGATTTTCTCAACAGTTGCCATGTGTGCAATTCTCCTTTCCAAACCGTTCTTTCCAAGAGTAGTTGCGGCCCAGGCCCTGGACCGTTTTCAAATTGGGGCGGGCGTTGTCCTCCAGCGCGATGGCCCGCCGGAACAGGTCCGGGTGGTGGTCACGCAGATAGATGATCTCCTCCGCCCTCATGCTGGGGCAGAAGAAACAAGAGGACTTGCCCGGCTGGGGCAGCCCCGCATCATCAATGGCTCGCTGGCAAGCCGCCCGGTCCCATCCCCATTCCATCAGGGGATACCACTTGCTGTACTTGGGGTCAGCCAGATCCCCCAGCAGCACCTTGTCGCTGCGGTAGCCTTCGCCGGCGTCGTAGCCGATGAACTTGACCACCCGTTTGCCCGCCGCCCACACCTTCCGGCAGGGCGGATAATGGTTGCAGAACTTTTCCTGCGGCCCGATTTTGTGTTTCAGGGAACACCGCTTGAAGCCATAGGCCATAGAAGGCAGGGTGCCGCTCTGCAAACACTCCTGTTCCAAGGTCAGCCGCTTTCCGTCCCGCGTGGTCTTATACACTCTGGTAATGGGCGGCATCCCGTGGTCCTTCAGCCAGCGGTCCATGATGTCCAGGTAGGCATAGGTGTGGGGATGCTCCGCCCCGGTATCCGCAAAGAGGATCAGGTCTACCGGGATACGGTGCTGGTGCAGGCCGACTAAAAGGGCGGTGCTGTTGACACCGCCCCCATAGGAAACCATATTGATGTGTGTTTCACCTCCCATCAGTTGTACGGCGGCCGGCCGTAGGCATAAAAGTGAGACTGCCAGTAATTTGTATTCAAATTGGTGTAGGAAATCGGGTCTCCGCAATGCAGCATCATTCCATCGCCCACATAAATACCCACATGGGAGATACCGCTGGTGTCATAGGTGCCCACGAAGAACACCAGATCACCGGGCTGGGGGTCGGATACCGGCGTGGAGATATTGTAGAGCCCCTGGGCGCCCAGCCGCCCGGTATTGCACAGGCCGGTGCTGGTCAGCACATAGCTGACGAAGCCGGAACAGTCAAACGATGTCTCCGGGCTGCTCCCGCCCCACACATAGGGGTATCCCAGGTATTTCTCCGCCTCGGTGATGAGGGTGGCAAACCGTTCATCCGTCAGGTACTCGGCGGGGATGTCCCAGGCCGTAGGAGGGTTCTCGATGTACTTGCCCACATACCCGGAGGACGGGAACAGATCCGGCCGGTTGCCCAGGGTGGACATATACACGGCATACATGGAAAGCTGATCCTCGCCCATGATGTAGACCGGCACATGAGAGAGGTCAAAGTTTTCCAGCGTGACGGTGCAGATATACCAGGTGTATGGCACCTCCACTTCGTACTCGTTGCCCTCGCTGTCTGTCCGGGTCTCGGTGCGGTAGCGGGTCTCCGTGGTGACCGTTTCCGTGAGGATGTACTGCTTGTCAAAGAGCATTTCCAGGTCGCTTTGCACCTCGTCCAGGGTAAACACCCCTTCGTGGAGCGCCGACAGGATGGACAGCAGCACATAAGGGTCATGCTCGATCTCGTCCAGGTCAAAGTGATATTCGTCATAGTCGTGGGTGGCCTCGTAGGTGTCCAGGTATTCTTGAAGCTCCGCCTCCATCCCGCAATAGGCGGCCTCGGCCCCGGTCAGGTCCGCGTCCTCGGAGAGATAGGAGGACGCCACCAGGCCGGAAGTCCCGCCCCCGAACATGGAGGTACAGGACTGCATCAGCCCCATGATGAGCATGAGGATCAAGCCGATCCCTCCCACAATGAGAAGGGTGTGTTTGTTCTTCGTCACAAGCCCGCCCAACTTCTGGGCGATGGTCCCGCCGCCTTTCTTCGCTGCGGAAGCGGCGGTCTGGGATGCCTTTCCCGCAGCCTGGGCCGCGCCGGTCCCTGCCCGGTGTGCGGCGGCATACTGCTTTTGCAGCCGCTTTTTCTGCCACAGGCGGGAGATGGGGTTACTGGACGCAAGCTGGGGATTTTCCATGACGGACTTCCGCCAGTAGAAATCGGCATTGGCTTTCACCGCTGCCTGCTCCGCCTGCTTCACATCCCGCCAGGGTTTCAGTTTCCGGTCCGCACGCGCCTGATGGAAACGCCGATTGCCATAGCCCACGGCCTTCTCAATCTGCCGTTCTCCCAGGTGGCCGGCCTGAACACCGGAGTTATCGCCCTCCACCTTGCTCACTTCACCGTGGAGGGTAGACCGTATTTCCTGCACCGGCCGGGACAATGGGCTGCCATGTTCCTTGCCGGGAGGCTTTACGGGGACAGCAGCTTTCGCCGCGTCCAGTCGATCCGCCGCCTTGTCCGACTTGCGGATGGCCTTTTTCAGTTCCGGCGCCGCCTGGTCTGTCTCGGAAAACTGCAAACGGGGGGAAGGGCGATCCCTGGCCGCCTCACCCTCCCGAAAGGTGTCGCGCCGCTTTCGCCGCGCCTTTTTCGCCTGCCGGCGTTCCCGGTGTCCCACCACCTCGTCCGCCGCCCGGTTCAATGCTCCCGCCGTTTCATCCGCAGAAGAATAATCCTGCTCCGGGGAACGGGCTGAAATATGGGTGGCCTCTCCAGTCACCAGGTTCACCGAGATGGCCCCATCACGGGTCATCTTCTGCGCCTCCTTTTCGGAGGCTTTCCATTCCTGCATTTATCCGTCACCTCCTCCGTAGGGGCAGATGCTGGCGCACGCCCCGGTCTCTATCAGGGAAATGTAGTGAAAAATGGGATAGGCCTGAGGCGGGCAGACCGCGTTCCCCAGGGTTTTCAGCCGCAGCGCCCGATCCTTCGTATCCTCGGTTATGCGGGGGACGCCCTCCTGCTCGCCGGCCCAGAGGATACGTCCGTCCATCCCTGCGGGAAGCCCATGAGCCATTCCACCCAATCGGGGTTCAGCGCCGCCTTCTCCGACAGGGGCTGCTCCTGGTGGATCACCTGAGCCGACAGGTTGGAGAACGGGGATTTGTCCCGGAAGGCCGCCGGTTTCAGGGTGGAGCGGTAGCCCTCCGACGCCGCTGGGGTCAGATAGAAAACCGCCGCCGACAGGGACAGACTCCAGATCGTCCCGTCCTTGTTCCGCTTGCGGAAGATCCCATTGTCCGACAGGTACACATCCAGGTTTGCCGCGTCCCTGCAGGTGGATTTGTCGGAGGCAAGGGGCGTGGGAAACATCAGCCGCGACGATAAAAGTTCGCTGGCGCTCATGCCATGCGCCGACGCCGCAAGCCGGAAATACGAATGGGAGAACAGTGTATCCCGCTTTTGCCAGGTCAAAAATCGTTTTGTCGAGCCCCATATTGATGAAGCCAGCAACATTTTCCCCAAGCACCCAACGGGGCCGCAGTTCGGCAATAACGCGGCACATTTCCGGCCACAGGTAGTGTTCATCCGCAAAGCCCCGCCGCTTTCCTGCGGTGGAGAAGGGCTGACAGGGGAAGCCGCCGGAAATGATGGTGACTGTTTCAAGTCCTGTTTTCTCAAAAAACGCCTCCTTCGTGAATGTGGTGATGTCCCGGAACTTCGGCACATCCGGCCAGTGCCGCTCCAGGATAGAATAGGGGTAGTCCGCCCATTCACATTGGCAAACGGTCTCGAATCCGGCTGCCTCCGCCGCCAGGTCCAGACCGCCGATGCCGGAGAACAGGCTTACATGGGTCAGTCGCTCCATACCTCATCCCCTTCAAGGCCGTCATCCTGGGGTTCGTCCTCCACTTCCTCCAGGGGAATCAGGTTATGGCGCTTGATGATGGCCTCCTCCAGGACGTCCTGGGCGGCATTGCTGTCCTCCGGGAGGCCCAGGCTGCGGAAGAGCTTTTTCAGCACCTTTTCATAGCCGCCGGCCTTTTTCTTCAGCCGGAGGAAGTCCTTCTCCGTTTCCGCCTCGGACAGGCGACGGGCCAGCGAATAGTAGAGGACGATCAGGTGGTGGATGTCGCCCACCAGCATACGGAAGCCATAGCCGGGGATGATGTACTCATCCTTATACTTCTTGGGCTTCGGCTCCTCCACGGGCACCGGGGTGGCCTCCGCCAGCTCCTTTGCCATAAGGTCCTTTAGGTCTTTGGGGTCGCCGAATACCAGGTAGCGGCCGGGGATGCCCCAGCCCTGGAATTTCTCCTCGGCGATCTCGCCGTAGCGCTTCGCCGCGTCCAGCACATGGAACACGTCCTCCTCGTCCTTGATCCGGTCCGCCAGGAAGGCGAGCTGGTGGAGAAGGCCGTACAGGTGGACCTCATCGTTGATGTGGTTGAGATAGGTCTTGCCGTCGATAATGTAAATCTTGTTTTTCATATTCACGCCTCGCTTTCACAAAAATCAAATTCCATGCTCATCTGCCCGCCGCAGAGCATCATCCGCAGGAGGTCCTTCCCCTGGGGCGTGATAAGGGTCTGCTGGCGGAAATGCCCGTACTTCCAGAAGTCCTTCACCTGGAACAGCCCCTTATTGGAGGGCTTGGCGTAGGGCAGAAGGTATCCGGCCGGGCAGCGGTAGAGGAAGCCCTCCTCCATCAGGAAGCGGCAGAAGTCGCGCTCGCCCACGCCCAGCTCCTTGGCTGTGGCCCGGATATTGGTGCAGTTGCCGGGGCGCACAAAGGCGTCGTAAAAATCCGCTTTCGGCCGCAGCCGTTCCACCTCCCCGGTAAGGCGGCGGTTCTTCTCATGCTCCGCCAGGAGCTGGTCCGCAAAGGAGAGAAGGATCTCCGGGTGCCTGGCCGCCTCCTCCAGCAGGGAGGGCGTCATGTAGCCCCCGGTCCTGCGGATCGTGGGAAGCACCTCATCGAACACCCATTTCTCAAACCGCTCCGCGCCGGGCAGCCGGCTATGAACGATCAGGCGGTAGACGTCGCCTCCGGGAGGAAGGTCATTGTCTGGTCACCGCTTGCGGTGGGGATGGAACGTTTCGTTCCACCCCTCGCATGGTCACGGACAGCCTTTCGGGGATTGCTGTACCCCAGGGCCTTTGCCACATCCGAACCGCAGAACAGGTATTTCCCGTCCTCCTCGATCACGCGGATACTGCCAAATTCACTGTTTCTGAATATCTCCATGTTCATATTCACGCCTCCGTTTCCGCCGCGTGCTCCACCTCGCTGGGCTTGGTGGTAAGCAGCTTATAAAGCTCCGTGTCCTTTGGGAAGTCGTCCGCAAAGGGCAGGATCACATTGTTGAAGAACAGCAGCCCATGGCCCGGCTCGGAATTGGTCACATAGGCAAGCTGTTCCGCCGAAATGCCCAGCCGCTCCGCCAAAATCTTGCGGTCGCCGGCGGCCTGGTTGAGCATATAGATGAAATCGCTGTTTTCCAGGATGTTCTCGATCTCCGGGGAGGAGAGCAGGTCCTTGGGGTTCTGGGTCGCCCCGGTGGGCACCCCGCCCCATTTTCTAAACCGTTTCCAGATCTCCGCCGAATAGGCCGCCGTCTGCTCCTCCTTCAGCAGGAGGTGGAACTCGTCCACGAAATACCAGGTGGAGCGCCCAATGGCCCGGTTGATGGTGACGGTGTTCCACACCGCATCCTGGACAATGAGCATCCCCGGCTTTTTCAGGTTTTTGCCCAGACCCTTGATGTCAAAGCAGACCAGCCGGTTGCGGATGTCCACGGTAGTGCGGTGATTAAAGAAGTTCAGCGAACCGTTCACATACAGATCCAGCGCCTGGGCCACCCGGTCGGCCTCCGGGATGCCCTGCGCCAGCAGCGCCTCCATCAGGTCGCCCAGGATGGGCATATTCTCCGGCCGGGGGTCTGCGAAGTAGGGCTGGTAGATCTTCTGCACCGCCCGGTCGATGACCGTTTTCTCGATGGCCTCCAGCCCCGTCTTGCTCCCCATGATGAGCTCGCAGAAGGACAGGACAAAATCACTTTTCAGCGCCAGGGGGTTCTCCTCGTCTGAATAGTTGAGGTTGATGTCCAGGGGGTTCACATAGTCGGTGCTGGACGGGGACAGCCGGATGACCTGCCCGCCCAGCCGGCGCACCAGGGGCGAATACTCGTCCTCCGGGTCGCAGATGATGACGTTATCTTTGGTGGTCAGGATGATGAAGGTGATCTCCCGCTTACAGCTCATGGACTTGCCGCTGCCCGGCGTGCCAAACACCAGCCCGTTGGGGCTCCTGGACTGTTTGCGGTCCAGAAGGATCATGTTGTTGCTTAAAGCGTTGAGGCCGTAGTACATGGCGTCCCCGCCCATGAACAGCTCCTGGGTGACGAAGGGGACGAACACCGCCAGGGCCGAGGTGGTCAGGCTCCGCTCGATCTTGATACGGTTGAGGCCCAGGGGGAGCGAGGACATGAGCCCATCTTCCTGCTGGAAGTCCAGCCGGGAGAGCTGGCAGTTGTAGGTCTGCGCCACACTGGCCGCCTGAGATACGGCGATCTCCAGCTTCTGCTTGGTTGCCGCCATGTGCATGACCAGGAAGGTCAGATTGAACATTCGCTCATTCCGGCTTTGCAGGTCCTGGAGGATGGTCTTTGCCGCGCCGCCGTAGGTGGCAAGGTCGCTGGGGAGTATGTCCATATCGTATCCGCTCCGTACCGCCCGTTTCTGCTCCGCAATTTTCATGCGTCCAGGTCGGTGATCTTGCGCTTGACCATCTTGATGGCCTCGTTCTGGTTGATGCCCCGGATGTGCATGGTCACCAGGATATTCCCCTCGGTCTCCATAAACTCCGCCAAAATGCGGTCGTGGATCTCCGGGGCGGTGATCTGCAAAAAGCTCACCGCCCCGTACATCTCGCCGATGCGGAAGGTGCGGGTCTCCCCGAAGTGGAAGGAGGACGGGGCGATGAAGTCCTTGACCGAAAGGCCGCTGGGCGCCAGCCAGTCCCAATCGAAAGCGAACTTCCCGCCCTCCGGACGGCGGCCGTCTGCCGGGTGGAGGATGCCGTGAAGCAGCTCCAGCCGCTCCTTCCCGTCCAGCACATGGGCGGCGGCCCCCATGACCTTGAAGCGGTTGAGGGTGTCGGTCTCGATGCGGGCGAAGCGCGCCCGCGCCGCCGCCAGGTTTTCCGCCTCGATGGTCAGGGTCACATACTTGGTTTTCACATAGCCGTTGCTGCCCCGCTCATACTGAAAGCGCAGTATCCCGGCCGCGTCCTCCCGGATGGGGTCCAGGTCGTCCCCTTGGGGATGGATGCCGAACAGGTCCTCCTCCGGGCCATGCTCCACATACCGGCTGCTCAAAGTCATCTGCACCCCGATGGAGGGATCATAGCCGTTGTAGAAGTCGCAGAGGTGTTCAAAGATGTCCCGCTGGTCCTCCGGCCCGGCCAGGCGGTAATTCACATCCGCAAAGGCAATCGTCTTGGAAAAAGAATTGCCATCCAGCCGGCACAGCCCGTCCGGGAAGATATTGCGGAAGGGGATGCTGTCCTGCACCGTATGGGCTTTCCCATCCCCCTTGGCCTGGCGGACCACCGCCTCGATCTGCTTGCGCTCGGCCCGGGTCAGCTTACGCCTGGGCTTTGCCGTTTTTTCGTGTCTTGCCGTTTTTGCCTGCAATCTTTCTCACCTCCTGTTCCAGTTCGTATTGCCGCAACAGGGCGGAATAGAGATTGTTGGTCTGGTAGATCCGCACCTTGGGGCGAAGAAATTTATTCTGAATGAGATGCCCCAGGAACACCTCCAGGGGCTGCCCGTTGCGCTGGTACATGGCGAACAGGAAGAAAGGCAGCATGACCAGAATCATGCAGAGCGCCGCCGTGGTGGTCCCCAGCGCGCCCCTGCTCAAAAAGAAAAGCGGCACGCCAATAACTGCCGCCGCTCCAAAACATATCACCTGCCGCTTGGTCAGCCCGAACAGGACCTTGCTCTGTACCCGGCTCAGGTCCTTCGGGATCGTTACATAGGCCAATCAATGCACCTCCTTTTTCATGGGAGCATAGTCCTTAAAATCTTTTACCGTGTGGAAAATCCGTTTGTTGTTCACCCACCGCTGAAGATGGCGGGTGATCTTGGGGGCGGTGGGACGCTCATAGATCATCACATAGGGGTCATACCCCAGGGCCCGCAGGGTGTTCACCCGGTAGAGGTCCTGCTCATGGGTGCTGCCGTAGTTGGTCAGTACATACACCCGCCGGTTCCGGTCGCTTCGGATGGCGGTATGCGCCACAAAGCGCCGGAAGTGCTCCGTCAGGTCCTCCTCCGGGTTGTCCCAGGCGAAATGCACCGCCTTGGTCCGCACCTTGTTCAGCAGGGCGATGTTGTCCGGGTTCGTCAGCCGGATGTCCAGTCCCTGGGTAAAGTCCACCAGCGCCCGGCTGGCGGCAAGCTGTTCCAGCAGCGCCTCATGGTCCGGGCAGGCCAGCAGGTTGGGGTCCAGCAGTTTGATCTCGTCCTCACCGCGCCAAAATTCAGAGAGGTCAGCGACTTTGACGCTCCTGCGCCCCTCCTTGCCGCTGACAATGCAAAATCCGCAGTTTCTCGGACAGCCCCGGCTCAAAAAGCCGTAGGCCGTTCCCAAAAACCGCGGATACAAAAAGTAGTCCGGCCGGATGTGCTCAATCTCATAGGGGAGGTCCTTGCCACCCGGCCCATAGCCCGTACCGCCCTGAATGACCTGGTCCGCATTGTTCACCACGATGGTGTCCTTGGAGTAGGTGTCCGTGAATACACGGCTCTTGTAAACCAGGTCATAGCGGCCTTTGGGGTTCCACCACTCCACCCGGTCGCCCCGCCGTGTATGATACTCGGAGAGCTTCATCAGGCAGAGGTTGGGAAAGTTGTGAGAGTCCACATCCACCAATCCGATCTTCAAACAGCCACCTCCTTTAGTGCGCCCCGAACAGGGACTTGGCGAGGCTGCCGGTCTTGAAAAGCGTGAAGCACAAGAGGACCGTGTACCCCATACAGCCCCAAATGGCGCCGGAAATGTTGTCTCCGCTCAAAGAAATGCTCTCCACCAGCACCGCGTAGATCCCCACACAGATCATAATGAGAAACGCCTGGAAGCCCAGGGCCAGCAGGGAGCGGAGATAGTTCTGCCCCGTGTTGCCCCACTCCCGGTTCACCATTGTGGCAAAGGGGATGGGACCTATCGAGGTCACCAAATACACCTCAATCATCCGGCCGTAGATGACCAGGAAGATACAGATGGAGAGTATCTGCGTACACAGCCCCACGAAGATGCTCTGGAACCACAGCCCCAGCAGGGCGCCGATGCTCCAGTCCGCGAGCTGGGTCTCCAGGTCGGCGGTCACGCTGGATATGTCGATGCCTGCGTCCGAGATGATGACGCCGGCGCTCTGGCTCACCACATTCTGCGCCACATCGAACACCGCCATGACGATGTTCCAGGTGTTGGTGACGATGAGCACCGCACAGAAAGTCTTGAAGATCCACTTGAAGAAGATCCAGGTGTCGAAGTCATGGAGATTGTTCTTTTCAATGATGAGCTGGATAAGCTCATAGCACATGACAAAGGTGAGGACGATGCTGGCGATGGGGACGATGACGGTCTCCGAGAGGTTGCGGACCATGTTGAAGATGCCGCTGTTCCACGCCGAGGGCGTCATGCCCACCTCCCCGGCGATCTCGCCTACCTTGGTATTCAGGGTATCAAACATCCCGGCCAGGTTGGATATGATACCGTCAATGAGCAGTTCCTGGAACCACTCCTGTATCGCGTCAAAGATCAACGGGGATCACCTCCTTTGCGGGAGGCCCCGTGTACCGGGACCTCCCGCGGGTGTTATGGGGAGCCATCAGCCCAGCAGGCCGGACAGCAGCGGGATCAGGGTAATGCCGATGAGGGCGACACCCCCGCCGGCCATGAGCTGCTTGATCCCCTGGGATTTTGCTGATGTGTGATAAAGAAGTAGTAGAAGTGTAAAAAATTTTGCCGTTCCTATCCGGCGTTTGCGCATTGCGCCGGATAGGTCGGGCGGTCATTCGGGCAGGTCTACCTTGCCAACGAAAGAGTAATAAATATCAATGTCCTGTCTGCGTGTGCCGTTCTCGTCATAGCTGCACTCATGCACAACGATTTTCTCCACAAACTCACGCAAAAGGGTAGGGGTAAGTTCTTCAAAGCTGGTGTACTTGCGGACAACATTCATAAACTTTTCTGCGTTTACCGTGGCTTCCTGCGCTTTGGAAAGCTCTGCCCGGATAGCGGCGGCTCTCTCTTTCAGTTCTTTCTGCTCGGCTTCATAGTCTGCCGACAGCTCCGTGAAACGCTCGTCTGAAATGCGCCCGGTCACGCTGTCCTCATACAGCCGCTTGAAGATAGCGGATAACTCGCTGATACGCTTCTCGGCGGCTTCCAGCTCCTTTTTCCTTGCGGCGTTCCTGCGCTTGCCCCCGTCCTCGTTCTGCTCGATCAGCAGCTTCATAAACCGGGCTTCGTGCTTCGCTGCATAGCTGGTGACTTTCCGCAGATTGTCGGTCACTCCGGCGGTCAACAGGTCGGTGCGGATAAAGTGCGCCGTACAGTCACGGGTACGCTTCTTGTAGCTCCCGCAGATATAACAATCCTGCTTGCGGGTGGCGTTCTGGTAACGCTGCTGGTAAAGGACGCTGCCGCAGTCGGCACAAAAGAGTATGCCGGAGAATAAGCCCACTTCATCATAGCGGTTCGGGCGTTTGCGCTGCTTGCGTAACTCCTGCACACGCTCCCACATCTGGGTGTCAATGATAGGCTCATGGTGGTTCTCGAAAATCGCCTGTTTCTCAATGGGGTTCTCTACGCTGTGCTTGGTCTTGTAGGACGGCTTCTCCGTCTTGAAGTTTACCAGACAGCCCGTGTACTCCCTGTTTTCAAGGATATGTACCACGGTATTGGTCGCCCACTTGCACTCATAGCCGGGGTGGTAGCGGCGGGTGCTTCCCGTCCGACGGTATTCCAGCGTTCCCGGCGTGGGGATCTCCTGCTCTGTGAGCATACGGGCTATCTTGGTCGGCCCGTTCCCGGCAAGGCACAAGCTGTAAATCTGCCGCACAACAGGGGCGGCTTCCCCGTCAATGATAAAATTTTCGTCCTCGTCCATAAAGTAGCCGTATACGGGTTTGCTCGTGACGGGCTTCCCGCTCATACCCTTAGACCGTTTTACTGCTTTGATTTTCTTGCTCGTATCTCTCACCAGCCATTCGTTAAAAATGTTCCGCAGAGGGGCAAAATCATTGTCGCCCTGTGCGCTGTCCACTCCGTCATTGATAGCGATAAAGCGGACGCCTTTCTGTGGGAAAATCATTTCCGTATACATTCCCACTTGCAGATAGTTTCGCCCTAACCGTGACATATCCTTGACGATAACGGTGCCGACTTTTCCGGCTTCAATGTCCGCAAGCATGGCTTGAAAACCGGGTCTTTGGAAGTTCGCCCCAGAATAACCGTCATCTGTGTACCATTGCAGATTGGAAAAGCCGTTCTGCTTCGCATAGGTTTCAAGAATACGCTTCTGGTTTGAAATAGAATTGCTCTCACCTTGCAGCTCGTCCTCGTGGGATAATCTCGGATAAAGGGCGGTAATAAGGTTTCGGGTGGTCTGTCTTAACATAGTGTCCTCCATTTCCGACAGCCAGCCCCACTATTCCGTATGACTATCATACCACACGCCGGGGCTGGCTGTACAGTCCTTTCTGCTTCTTTACGTCCCGTCAAATTGCCGATTTTTGTGTAGCAGCTTCCGCTTCCAGCACTTTCAGCATTTTATCGGCGGCGGTGGCGGTGGTGTCCTGCTTGAAATAGCCGGAAACGACAAGGACAGAATTACCTATGCGGATTTCCGTCACGCAATCCGGGCGGCGGGTGCTGCGGTCATTCTTTGGGGTGTTGGTCATAGGCGGCTCTCCTTTCTGTTCATCAGCTTTTTCAGTTGTCCCATTTTCTCCTGCGCCGTGGCTTTTCGGAAGTTGCTCCCGGTAAAGCGGACAGGAGAACACATTTCAATCAGACGGTCATAAATGCGGGCGTGGGCGGTGTCCTCCGGGTGCTGCAAGTCCTCCAGCGTGAGATTAGTCGTGACGATCAGCGGCCTGCCGCTGCGGTAACGGCTGTCAATCACGTTGTAGACCTGCTCTAAGCCGTATTCCGTTCCCCGTTCCATTCCAAAATCGTCAAGGATAAGCAGCGGGAAGCTGCAAAGTCGGGAGATATATTCATTCCTGCCCTCAAAGCTGGCGGCAAGGTCACCCAATATCAATGCAAAGTTTGTCATGCACACGGGGATTTCACGCTCCATAAGGGCATTTGCGATACAGCCCGCAAAATAGCTCTTGCCTGTGCCAACGCCGCCCCATAGCAGATAGCCAATGTTGCGCTCTTTCATGGTTTCCCAGTTCTCCACATAGAAATGGGCGTGTTCCATTTGCGGGCACTTGCCGTTGTCGTTCTCAAACGTCCAGCCCTGCATAGCCGGGTCTGTAAAGCCCCGCCGCTTCAACCGCTCGACAGTTTCAAGGTGACTGCGCTGTTTCTCTGCGGCTTCCCGTTCCTCACGCTCTGCCCGCTGGCAGTCACATTCTGCCGGGTGGCGGTCACGCCCCAGCCATGCGGCGGTTTCTTTGGGGAAATAGCCCTCTTTGGGCTTGTGGCACTTCCCGCAGTATAAAAGCCCGTCCTCGCCGGTGTAGTCCTCCGGCTCCGGCGTGGTGTCGGTCATATTCAAAATCATTTCATCAAATCCATTCGTCATAAGCTCTCGCCCTCCTTACAGGTATAATCGGGTATGCCCTTTTTCGGGGCTTTCTTGGCTGCGTCCTCCTGCGCCCACTTGAAAATCGTGGCTGCATGGCTCTTGTATTTCCTCCCGCTGGAAGCGATATGGCAGGATAGGCGGTCAATGTAATACTCCCACTTGCCGGGAAGCTCTGTTTTCAGCCCGTCAAGCTCCGTATCGGAAAGAATGACATTGTGGTATCTGCCATAGGCGGCGGGGGCGGGGTGTCCCGTTTCTAACTCTCTCTCTTTTTCTATTTCTATATCTATCTCTTTCTCTATCTCTATCTCTGGTGGACAAATGTCCGCTCGATATGGTGGACATTTGTCCGCCCCTGTCTGCGGCAGGGCTTTTTGTTCCTGCAAAGCCAGCCGCGCCCTGCGCTTGCGCTCCCCCTCGGTAGAGGACTGGCCGATTAAAAGCTCAATGTTGCTCATGTAGAGTGCGCCGCTTGGCAAAGGCTCCACAAGCCCCAGCTTCATAAAGATTTTCAAAGCTCTCTCTACGGTACCTACCTGCTGGCGGGTAATGGTCGCAATCATCTGGGCGGTGTAGGGGATATTCTCGTCAAGCTGCAATTTCCCGCCGTTTTTCAGCGATTTCAAGTACAGCTTCAAGAGAATGTTGGAATAGATAACGCCGTCCTGCATACTTTCCAGCAGAACGATTGCATCATCGTCAAAATAGCTCTCTTTCAGCTTGAGGTAGTAATATTTGCGGTTATCTGCCATAGGCTGCGTCCTCCTTTTTCCAGCGTTTGGAATAATAGCGAGGGCATAGTATGATAACCGCCCGGAAGCTCTGTTTGCAGTCACGGGTGCAGCCCCGGCATAGGTCGTTGTAAGTGATACGGTTGCGGTGGTTGAGGAAGAAAGACCATTCCAGCCGCCGCTTCTTGCTCATTCTCGGCAATGGTAAGCTCCTTTCTGCCGTTCCTATCGGTGTAGCGGGATAGGGGGCATTTTCTGTATGTTCTCGGTATCATTTTCGGGCTTTTTCTGCCCTGTAAGCCCCGTTTGGAAGTCGGGGAGTATTGCGGTAAGGGTTCATATCATACCTGTATTTTTGTAGGGTTTCGGTATCATTTCGGGGCGGTCTTTAACGCTCCTGTTCACGCTTTTTCTGCTGGCTCGGTGCGCCCCTTAAAATCTGGTCGATATTGCGTCTGACTGTCTGAAGCTCCTGCGCCCGCTGGCGTTTCTCCCGGTAGTCGTTATATCCGGCGTTCTTCTGGACGGTAAGCTGCTCAATCTCCCTTTGCAGGGCTTTGCTGGCTGGCAGCTTGGTTATTCCATGCTCCCGGAAATAACGGGCGGCTGTGTCCGCTATGATAAAATCGCTTTCGTGCTGTTCCCGGTAGGCTCTCCGGGCTTTCTCCGATTTCTGCGCTTTCAGACCGTCACGGGCGGGCTTCGTGCCGATATAGCCCAAAAGGTTGCGCTGCAATTCCTTTTTCTCCCGGATAGCGGCTTCCAGCCCTTTCAGTCCGGCAAGGCTCTCCTGCGTGGCGGTGTTGGCTGCGGAAATGGCAGCGTCCAGCTCGTCCGGGGAAGAAAAGCCATACTGCTGGTAGAGCATGAGGGTAGCCGACATCTGTTTGAGGTTGTGCATGGTCGCCCACTTCTCATAGCCCCGTCCTTTCCCCTCGGCTCGCTTGGCGGCTATGTCTACCATGCGCTGTACAGCGTCATTGTTCGGGGCGTTTTTCGCTTCTTTTTTCGTCCGTAAGCGGTCTTTGATACTGCCGGGGTATTCCGCTATGGCTGCGGGTTTTTCGGCGGCTCTGGCGGCGTTCTGCTCCAAAACGGAGAGGACAGCAGCCCGGTCAAAATCGTCCCCCAGCTTCCGGGCGGTAATTGGCTTCGTCCTGTCCGGCGTGAGGTAACTTAGCCGCCCCCGGCTCTCCTTGACGGTCACACCATGCCGGAGAAGCAGGGCGGCAAACTCATCAAAGCCGGAAGCAGCGGCAAGGGCTTCCCGGATAGTCCGGCGCAGCTTCGCCTTATCCGTTTCAAACTTGGTCTGCCGGGGCGCGATACCGTCCGCAGCAATAGGGGCGTTGGCTCTGTCAAGGGCAGCCTGTCCTTTCTTCTGCGCCCAATACTCACGCTCGGTAATGCGTTCTTTGCTGCCGTTCAAAAGGTCTATCTGGTAAAGCCCCTCGCTGTGGCACATCTCCATGACTTCGGCTTTCAGATAGTTCATAGCTGCGTCCGTACAGCGGTGCTTGCAGCCTGCTTTCCTGTCCGCTGGCCTGTCCATGTGGGGCAGCATGGGAACCTCCGCAATCCGCAGACTGTTAATGACGATATGCACATGGATATTTTCGGTGTGGCTGTGTCCGTCCGGGTGGGTGCAGACAAGGGCCTGGTGTCCGGGGAAATGCTCGGCGCAGAACTTCTCGCCCAGCTCCTGCGCCCGATCAACGGTCAAGCCGTTGTCCGGGCCGTCCCGTGGGTCAAAGCTGATGATGTAGTGGTGGCTCTTTACGTCCTCCCGTTTCTGGTTCTTGCCGTAGCGGAGATTGGAGCGCATACAGGCAACGGCAAAATCCTCCCCGCCACAATTCAGAGAGGATATGCGGTAGTCTACCCTCGGTATGAGCCGCCCGTCTGCGTCAAGGGTGGGCTTCATGGTAAACTCGTCATGCTCGAATGTGAGGTATTTTTCAGCGTCCCCGTAGTTGGCATTTTTAGAGCTGATATGTTTGAGTATCGCCAACGGCTTCACCTACTTTCTGCAAGACTTCAAACTTCAAGGCGGCAAGGTCGGCGGCGGCTCCCCGCACTTCCTTTTCCAGCCCCCGGTAGGGGCTTCCGTATTCGTTCAGGCTCCGGGCAATCTGGTTTAAGTTGCCGCCGATTTTCCCGTACTCTGCCGTGAGCTTGGAGAGGGCGGCAAGCAGCCCGTCATTGACCGGGGAAACGGTGACAATGGGGCGTATGGTCGCTTTCCGTATGGCTTGCCGGATAAACTCGGACTGGCTGATTTCATAAGCCGCCAGCCGCCCGGTGAAGTCGGCGTATTCTTCATCGGTCATGCGGGTCTTTACCACATGACGGCGGTGGGGCGTATTGTATTTCTTTCGCATGGTCTGTGACCTCCTTTCTCGCCCGACAGGGCGCATAGCAGGGTTTGGGGAAGGCACTCCCCAACAAGATTCCCGCAGGGGCAAAAATAAGCGGAGAGCGAATTTTGGCACCTCGGTAGAATCTTGCTCTGAAAAACTCCGGCGTTCCCCGGCTCCCGTCCTTTCCGCTAACAAAACGTTTCAAAAGGGCTTTGCTACCCGCTATTCCGGCTTATCTTGAAAATTTTCCTTTCACTACCTACAACACCACGCAAAGCAAAATGGACGGAGATTTTTAGAATTTCCCCTCTATTCCCTACAACACCACGCAAGCCGGAATAGGCGGACAATGGCAGTATTTTTTTCTTTGATACCCTCTACGGATAAGTAAGGGATTTTGCCAACTGCGGCGGCTATTTTCCCTTTTGTTTTTTCATACTGGGGATTTTCAAAAATGCCAAACAGGAACGAAAAAAAGCAGCAAATCTGTTGAATAGATTTACTGCTTTCTGGTTGCCGGCGAAGCGGCGGTTATTCAGTTGTAGGCGGTAGGGCTATCTCCCAAAGCGGAACTTGAAAATAGCTGTGAGAAGCGTCTGGGTGATGTAGTCCTCTGTATCTTGGTCTACCCGTCCATTCACACGGGCGGCACATTGTATGCGGCGGCGGTAATACTGCAATACAGTTCCCACCGCTTCCGGCTCCCCGCTGGCGGCTTGGACGATTGTTTCATAGGGGAGAAGCCTATTATTTCTCATATGCCATTCCCTCCATTTCCGCTTGGAGCTGCCGTAGGGCTTTTCGGATATGGTAGCCCGCTGTGCTGCGGCTGCGCCCGTACTGTCTGCCAATTTCGTGCTGTGGAATACGCTTGAAAAAGGACAGGTAAATCATTTCCCGCTCCCGTTCGTCCAGCCGTGACAGGGCTTCCGCAAGTAAACCGCTGCTGAAAATGACCGTATCGCCGCAAAGGGTAAGTATGTATTCCTCGTCCGGCTCCGGGGCTTGGAAATATTCATCTGTCGTGCCTAAAGGGTAGTGCTTTTCGTCTGTGAGGTATTCAAGGGATATTTCTCTTTTGTGCTTCCTGCTCCGTGTCCTCGCTGCGTTGATCGTTGCATTTCGGATAACGACTTTGCAAAAGGCATGGAAAGTGTACTCGATATGTTCCCGATATTCTTCTGTACAGGTCATGGAAAATCCCCCTTTCCTCCCAAAAGGGCTGTGGCTGGTTAGTAGTTGCTTTTTATGATAGTAAGGGGCGGCAGCACTTTAGGCTGTCGCTCCTTGACTGCCTAACTGCAAAACCGGGCGGGGCTGTCAACGGCGGGCGAAGCCCGTTCATCTTGACCGTTGACTGGCTCGGCCGGGTTTGCTATTTATCCGGCAAACTTGAATTTATTTTAAGCTATCACGTTTTACCTTTTTAAGCCTTACTATCATTACCATAGGAATTTCTTTATTGTTTTTGAAACATTCTTCATAAAATCCATCAATGACAAATCCAGCTCTGAAACAAAGGTTAAAAATATCTTGTATGGAACGATGATAATAAATCTGCTCCTCCGGCTGCCCTTCGATCGCTATATCATAGTAACTGTGCGGTGTCATATATTTTTCAGTCAATGTGATAAAACAAGGGTGCTGCGTTGCAAAGACAAAAATCCCGTTTTCCTCCAATAGTTCATAAACAGCCATAAAAAGCGGTTCAATATCCGTAATATCCATAATTGCCATATTAGAAACTGCTTTCGTAAAGGCTCGATTTCTTTTTAATCCTAATAAGCTTTCTCTATTGGTCGCATCCGCTACGCAAAACTCAATTTGTTTTGCATATTGTGATCGCCGTCTTTTAGCCAATTCTATCATTTTTTTGCTGTAATCAAAAGCGACGACCGAAGCGCCTCTCTGTGCAAGATACGAAGAATAATTTCCATTGCCGCACGCAATATCCAAAATGTAATCCGAAGGATCAGGAGAGAGAAGTTCCGTTACTTTGGGACGTACTACCTCTCTGTGAAATTCATTGGATTCGTCACCCATTGCATCATCCCAAAATTGTGCGTTTTTCTCCCAGATCTTTTTGCTTTCCTCTGTTCCCATGTTCTCTCCCACTCCCAAAATTTGCCTTTTTGCTTCCATTAAATCTTCCTTACTATATTCCATTGTTACCCTCCATAACTTCTGATTGTTGCCGTCTTGACTATTATGTATCTTTTCTTTCCAAAATGGTATAGGCTTTTATTTTTATAATGCTGCAAAACTTTTCTTCTGTAAGGTATTCAAAGGATATTTCCCTTTGCCGCCGCTATTGGAAAGCCAAAAGCAGCGGCTTTTTTACGCGATATGACCGAAAAGACTAGAAAGCAGGATATGTCATCATTTGTCATTTCTTCTCAATGTAATAACTGCATGGCATATCAAGCCAAATACAAGAGAAAAACAGCCACCGCCAAATAGTGATGCTCCCCACCCTGCACCCGACATTGTCATAAAACCGCCAACAAAGAAAATACCAATGCCAAGAAATATCCCGACACCATAAAAAAGTCCAATTGCCATATCATACTTATTAAATTGTCGTTTCTCTTTTTTTCACATGTTTCCATTTTTGTTATTACCTCCTTCGCAAAATCGTCCATGTGGACTCCAAAAAGAAAACAAATTTTTTTCAACGTATTTAAATCGGGTTCATTAACATCTCTCTCCCAATTCGATAGCGCCTGCCGGGTAACATTCAATTTCCCAGCCAGTTCTTCCTGTGTCATTCCCGATTGTGTTCGCAGATGACGTATTTGCTTTCCTGTTGTAATATCCGTCTGTTTCTGGTTCAAAATGGTTCCTCCTCTCTGATGCTGATTTTATCAATGATATTTCGCAATAGCCAGCAATGAACGTTTGCATTGCGCAAGATGTTACATTATCTTCTGAAACATATGCCGGATCTTGTCTAAACGGCTGTTCGGGCGGCGTGGCTGAAACACAGGCTCGCCGGAAGTTTCCTGATACCCTTTTAATTCTGTAATGCAGACACTTCTTCCATTTGTATAAAAATTCAAATCATTTCTATATTCACCAATACAACGGGCAGGGATTTCCCCCTTAAAAATAACTTCATCTTTTTCAAGTCTGGTTGATTCAATGATTGCGCAATACTTTGGTGCGTCATTATAAGCCCGTGAAAGATATTCCTGCGGTGCAAAAAGGGTAAAGGAAAGGTATGGTTCCAACAGTTGTGTTCCTGCTTTTTTCAATGCCTGCTCCAACACGACAGGCGCAAGAAAACGAAAATCAGCGGGGGTGCTGACCGGGCTGTAATAAACTCCATAATCAAAACAAATTTGGCAGTCTGTCACTCCCCAGCCATATAAGCCCTGCTCCATTCCATAACGCACACCCTCCATGACGGCATTTTGAAAACTTTGGTTTAAATAGCCGAGAGATACCTCGCTTTTATATTGTGTTCCGCTTCCAACAGGAAGCGGTGTTACAGTCAAACCAATAGATGCCCAAAACGGATTCGGCGGCACTTCAATATGAATCGTGTAGCTCGCTTTTTTTTGCGGTCTTTCCAGATAAATAACCGAAGGCTCTTTCATAGCCACGCCCACATGATATTTTTCTTCTAATAGCGAACAAATAACTTCTAACTGTACTTTTCCCAAAAAAGATAATATAATCTCATGTGTAACAGTATCAATGTCAAAATGCAAAAGAGGGTCTGTATCAGCAATCTCTGTGAGGGCATTTAACAGGGCTTCCCTTTGCTCCGGCTTTTGCGGCTCTACCGTTGTCCGAAGTAATGGCATGGGATTATCAATCCGTGTTTTGTGAGGCAGGAGTTTTTCATTTCCCAGAATGTCGTTCAGTTTCAAAGTATCATCAGCTAAAATAACAATTTCTCCCGGACAGGCATGGTCAACCGGGACGATTTCACCATTTGACGGAATACACATTTCTGTAATCTTTATTTTTTCCTTTTTTGACAGCAGCAGGGTATCCCGTAAATGGAGCGTCCCATGATACAGGCGTAAATAAGAAAGCCGTTTTTTCCGCTCTGTATACTCAACCTTAAAAACATATCCACATAATTCAGACTGAATATCGTCTGTTTCTGTAATGAAAGTTTCTGTAATCGCTTCAATCAGTTTTTCTGTTCCTAAATTGTCTTTTGCACTCCCATGATAAACAGGAAACAAAGAGCAGCATCTGGTTCTTTTGCACTTTTCATATTGTAATTCCTGTATATCCAAAGAATCCTCTGCAACATATCGTTCTAATAGTTCATCGCTTCCGGAAATAATCATATCCCATTTGTCCAAATCAGAAATATCGGTCATGGTTATCTTTGGCGACAGGGAAACCTCCTGCATGACAATCATATCACTGGTAAGTTTATCTTTAATGCTTTGGTAAACACGCCGCAGGTCGATCCCATTTTGGTCTATCTTATTTATAAAGATAATTGTCGGAATGTCCATTTTCTGAAGCGCATGGAATAATATACGGGTTTGTGCCTGTACGCCGTCTTTTGCCGAAATGACTAAAACAGCTCCGTCAAGGACAGATAAAGAGCGGTATGCTTCGGTTAAAAAATCCATATGACCGGGAGTGTCCACGATATTGATTTTATAATCATTCCAGCAAAAAGAAGTAACCGCTGTCTGAATGGTAATTCCGCGCTGCCGTTCCAAAATCATAGTGTCTGTTCTTGTAGTTCCTTTATCCACGTTTCCTTGTTCCGCAATCGCTCCACTGGTGTACAGCAGGCTTTCCGTCAATGTTGTTTTTCCTGCGTCTACATGGGCGAGAATTCCAATATTGATTATTTTCATGTGATTGTCCTCCTTTTACAGCCCCAAAAGGGCATAAAAATCCCCAGCAGTAAAATACTTTTACCACTGGGGATTATAATTTGCGGACATACACATATACAGCATACACCTGTTTGTGATTGCTGTTTTTCGGATATGTCAAAATTGATAAGGCAAAAGTATTCTTAAATTGGGTACAAAAAACCAAGCCCCCACAAAAGGGACTATCATAATCCTTTGTTCCCACTATTTGATTATAGTTTTATTTAAGAATACCTTGCCGCATATTTTTTACTCCTTTTTTGGAATGATGCTATTATATCACATTAGTTTTAGGAAAGAAAGTACCTAAAAGAAATTTTTCTTCCCCTTATATGTAACAATCATACCGACTTTCTGGCGTTCAGAATGGTTTCTGCTGTCTGCTGTGGTGTTTGGTTGGAATTGTCCAGCCAAAAGCCGATCCGTGGTGTTGTCTGCATAAATGTATCGTATAAGGTTTCAACCGTAAAGCCGGAATAGCCTGTTTTCTCCCTGTATCGTTCCCTTCCTTTTATTGTTTCCACATCTGGACAAAGAACGACAACCTCAACAGGGTATTTATGCGGCACAAAAAATATGTACATGTAACTAATTCAACACATTTATAATTTGAATAGGGACATTATAGCATTTACTAAATACAAATTCAATGTATACGGAAATAAAGATATAAGGAGTGGGAAGGATTCCGCCGTAGTCGGCATTGTAGGAAAATCCAAAAGTTTAGATTTTCCCACAATGCTTATCTTTTGGTCTTTGGTTCGGAATAGTGTAGTGCTGGCGGTCTATCTCTTGTTTTCGGTTGCTTGCTTCCTTACCGTACATGAGCATTACTGGCAGGGTTGTCCTGCCCGTAACCTTCCAGAAGGTTGATGCCGCCCCACACGCACAGGCCGCCGCCCAGGGCGATCACCAAGGTCTGCAATACGTCGATAGCGTTAGTGAAAAAATCCATAAATCATACTTCCTTTCTTCGGTGTAGAATTGTTATTGAAGGTCTGTTGCGGTCAATTCGTACATCTCGAAAGGCTCATCCGGCTTTACAATGGCCGGTTTGCGTTTCATGTACCGTTCCATATCAAAGAGGTATTTCTTGTCGGCGTCGGCGGTGTACTTGTAGTTGGGGTGCTTGGTCAGGTCGTACTTGTCCGATAGGAAGGGACGCACACCCCGCAGCATGAAGATACACTTGCCTCCGTCCATCACTGCCAATTCGTCCTGGGTCATCAACTCCTTTCCCAATTTTTGATAGGTGAGGCCGTGAGAAACCTGGCTGCCCCGGTTCTCGGATTGATTGAAACTGTCAATCGTTTCTTTCCCCAGCAGCTCCGAAATTTCTTTCAGGGTGGATTTCTCCTTGCCTCCCAAAAACAAGGTGCTGTCGCAGTTACCCACGATGGTATCCGCCGCGTCCTTGTAGATGGTCTTTAACTGACTTTGGCTCTGCAAAATAATAGCGGCCGATATTTCCCGGCTGCGGATCGTGGCAATCAATTTCTCGAAGTTTGGAATTTGACCGATATTCGCAAACTCATCCAAGAGGCAGCGCACATGGACCGGTAGGCGGCCGCCATAGAAGTCGTCCGCCTTATCGCACAGGAGGTTAAAAAGCTGGGAATACATGAGCGCCGCCACAAAGTTGAAGGTCGAGTCCGTGTCCGACAAAATCACGAACAGCGCCGATTTCCGGTCGCCCAGGGTGTCCAGCTCCAACTCATCCTCCGCCATAAGGTCCCGCAGCTCCGCGATGTCAAAGGGCGCCAGGCGGGCGCCGCAGGAAATCAGTATGGATTTCAGAGTTTTGCCCGCGGCCATTTTGAATTTGCGGTATTGCTTCACAGCGAAGTGGTCCGGGTGCTCCTTCTCCAGCTTGGCGAACAGCAGATCCACGGGGGACTGAAACTCCTCGTCATCCTCCCGCGCCTCGCTGGCGTTGATAAGGTCCAGCAGGGTGATGAAGTTGCGCTCCTCCGGCTCCGCCTCGTACCAGATGTACCCGATGAGGGCGGAATAGTACAATCGCTCGGCCTTCACCCAAAAATCCTCGGAGCTCTTTTCGCCCTCTCCCTTGGTGTTGAGGATCAGGGCGTTCACCAGCTTCAAAATATCCTTCTCGCTGCGGATGTACGCCAGAGGGTTGTACCGCATGGACTTCTTGAAGTTGATGAGGTTCAGGCTTTTAATGCGGTATCCCTTGCGATCCAGCAGGGCGCCCACCTCATTCAGGATGGTGCCCTTGGGGTCCGTGACCACATACGAAGAATGGCACTGGAGCAGGTTGGGCTTGACGAAGAACCTCGTCTTGCCGGAGCCGGAACCGCCGATGACCAGGATATTTTTATTTCTTGCGTACTTGGGTTCCTTCGGGCGGCTCGACATGGTGATCCGCTCCGTCTGGGTGAGAAGGACGTTTTGGGAAAAGTCCTTGTCCATGTAAGGGGCAATGTCGGCCGGGGTGCCCCAGCGGGCGCTCCCATACTCCATGCCTTTGCGGTATTTCTTCGCGTTCTTGCCCTTGGAGTAGACCACCAGCCGGATCAGCACCGCGCCGGCGGCGCCCACGCACAGGTCCACCAGATGGAGGCTGGGCGCCAGACTGGCAAAGGCCGCCGAAAAGCCCTGCCCGATGTGGAGCAGCTTCTCCGAGGCGTCCGCCCCAGGCGCCAGCCGTACACCCTGGCAGAGCTTGTCAAAGAGATACACGAAGATGAGATACGGGAGGTTGAGCAGCACCAGCTTTTTCACCTTGTCGGTCATCGCGCCACCTCCCGGTCCTTGGCTTTGACCTTCTCCCGTTCCCGGTGCTTGGTCTTGGCCTGTTCCTGGGCCTGGGCCAGCCGCTCCCGGATGGTGGGGCGCTTCTCCCGGTCCAGGGTCATGGCGGTGAACTCCTTGAAGGCCGGTTGGAGCTGGTCCTTGTCCTTCACCTTGAAAAACACATAGTAGTGTGGGGGTTCTGTATGGGGGTCCTTCTTCAGGGCGTAGTCGATGTCGTACTTCTTCGCCACCGCCGAAAACGCCTTGATGTTCTGCTCCGTGATCTCAATGTTGGTCAGGGAGGCCCCATGCTGTTTGAGCTGGTGAAGGGTCTGTTTTCCCTGACGGAGAGTGCGCTGGGAGGGCTTTTTCTGCATCTCCTCCAGCACCTTCTTCAGGGCCTTTTGGAGCAGGTCCGCGGTCATCTTGCCCGCCTCCACCGAGAGGGAGACCGCGCCTTGGGTGATTTCTTCCTGCATAGGCGCTACCTCCTTTCTCCGCCGCCGTACAGGTCATGGCTCACCAGGGAAGTGTAGTAGCTGCCGATGGTGGCCGGGGCGTTATACAGGGCGGCCAGCAGGTATTTCTTGATATTGCGGACATAGGTGGTGTTCTCCCGCATCCGGTCCAGCACATACTCGATGTGGGAGCTGTCCAGCTTCAGGAACCGGGACTTGACCACCTCCGCCGGGTAGTCGTCCCCGGCGATACGGATCATCTCCCGGTTGGAGCACACCGTGTCCACCATGAGCTCCACCAGCTCGTCCAGGCGGTCACGGTCAAGGCGGTGGTTCTGGATGAGGCAGTCATACTCGATGTTCTCCAAAATCAATTCCCGATAGCTTTCCCGTTCCCGCATCCGGTCCCGTCCTTTCCGGTCCGAGCCCCTGGGGGTTTGGGGGATTGATTGGACAGGATTTGATCCTTCCGTACTTGATAGATCTTTTTTTGATTTTTCTTTACTTGATCTATTAGTATTTAATTGTGCGGGGTTTCCCTGTTCAGGTTCTTCCAAGACAGGGGAAGCCTGTTCAGGATTATCCAAGACTGGATTTTCCCGTTCAGGTTTTTGCGGTTTTGGTTCCGGCGGTCTGGGCTGCTCCAGGATGGTGTACTCGATGGCGCCGAGCTGGCCGTTGGGGTTGCGGACCCGCTGGCGGATCACATAGCCGTGTTCCTCCAGCTCCCGCACCCCGGCGCAGATACTGTCAACGCCATCCTTGCAGATCCGGGCCAGCCCCTTGGTGGTATAGTCCCACTCCTCCGGCAGGGAGAGCATGAGGGAGAGAAGGCCCTTCGCTTTCAACGAGAGCGACTTGTCCCGCAGGTGATGGTTGGACATCACCGTGTAATCGCGGGTTTTCTCAATGCGGAATACCGCCATGTTGGATACCTCCTTCCTTCGGTTTTGAAAAGTGTTCGTTTCGGCGGGTTTGCGCCCCTGTATCGCCGCCCGGCCTCCCATGAGGGAAAGAATATGGGCGGCTTCATTTGCGCCGCCCACAGGCGAAAAAACAGGGGATTTCCCACCCGTTTTTATACAGTTTTGCGTGCCCCCGGCAGGGCATAAAAAAACGCCACAGGTTTGTGTTACCCATGGCGTTGCCCCGGCAGATGGCCGGTCTGTATTCAGTTATATGGTCACGGGGCGGAGGCCCCGATTGACGGGTACTGTACCCGTATCTTGGCATTTCGTGGTCTTTCAGCGTGTCAAGGCTCACTCAACAGTAGTAAAATCGTAGTAAATGAGATGGTTTTGACCTGTCTGAAATGCCCGTGGATACAGTGTTTTCAAGGGATAATCAGATTTTGGCTTGATTTTTATTAAAAAATATTCTGGGAAAGCGGCGGCGAGGAATCGGTCAGCGAAGATAACCAGATATACAATATTCTTGCAAGTAAATATAATTCGGCAAGCGATATCGACAGTATTTATTTATATTCCAGTGCATCAAACAAATTTTATATAATGGACGAAGTTTCATTTAACCATATTCCTATTAAATCAACGGAGAATACGCTGTACATTTTAAACGGTCATGATCTGGAAGAGATGCCCTGGTATACTGCGGCGGAAACGAGTAATGCATTGGCGGTAACGGTGTCAAAAGAAATCCGGTACGAAAAGAAAGATATCATTTGCTTTTCCAGATATATACAGTATCCTTTAAAGAATGACGATTATTATTTTGTTATCTCCGTAAATATCAATAAGAGCAGGCTCGATACACTTTACAGACAGTTTAACAGCGAGGAGGAAGAGTTATTAATATTTGATAATGACCTTCAGTTAATCTATGACAGCGAAGAGCGGGAGGAGAAAGCGCTGAACAGCTTGAAGGATGCAGTCAGTATTCATGACGAATCCGGATATTGGTTCAGACAGAAGATCGATAATAAAAAATGCATTGTAATCGCGGATAAATCCCAAAATGAAGGCTGGACAATGGTAAAGATTGTGCCGGAAGTCCAGATTATGAAAGGGATTAAAACACAGTTTATCAGCAACTGCATACTTGTGCTTATGATATTCGGCCTGGGAATCCTGGTTTTATACTATATAATCAATCGTACTATGAAGCCGATAGAGAATCTTGCAGGTACCATGCGGCATTATAAGCAGGGGGAAAGCTACGAGGAGCCGCTGCTGGCAAAGAGAAGCGATGAAGTGGGAACCCTTTATTCCAGCTTTGAGAAAATGAATCTGAGAATCAATACCCTGATCGAATCGGAATATCAAAGCCAGATTCAGGAAAAGCAGGCCAAATTAGAGGCTCTGCAGGCGCAGTTAGACCCGCATTTTTTATATAATACTTTGCAGACGATCAGCGGAATTGCAATTGAGAATAATGTGCTGGAAATCGAGGAGATCAACAATGCACTAAGCGGGATTTTAAGATACAGTCTTAACAACAGCAAGAGCATTGTGAAGGTATCCGAAGAAGTCAGAATTGTCCGGGATTATATGGACATTCAAAAATACCGGTTTGGTGATAAGATCAGCCTGGAGATTAAACTCTCGGATAAGGCTCTGGATATGCTGGTTCCGGTGTTTACATTACAGCTTCCTGTAGAAAATGCCATCAAGCATGGGATGGAAAAAACTACAAAAGCAGTTCATATCTGTATTTATGATATCATAAAAGAAGATATATACCCAAGGGCATTTTGTAACGCAAGCCCTGCGGGCGGGTTCTCAGCAAAGCTGAAAAATAAGGTATCCCCAAGGGCACCCCGTATCTCATGCCCCTGCGGGGTGGATTTTCAGCTAAAGCTGAAAAATAAGGTGTGTGAATTTTACATTGAAGACAACGGCGATGGCGTCGAGGCTGAACGGTTAAAGGAAATTCAGAATATGCTGAATAGCAAAGGAGGGGCGCCAGCGAATGGATACAAGCAAAAAGGACTGGTGAACCTTAACGAACGTATCCGGCAGCAATTTGGCCCGGCATATGGGGTAAGTATCGAACAGCGGGACGGAGGCGGTATTCGAGTGAAGATTACGGTGCCAGGAGGGAAGGCAGATGCTGAGAGTAGTAATTGCAGATGATGAACGGATTATCCGTCGGACTATACGCCTGATTGGTAATTGGGAAGAAAACAATATGGAGATTGTCGGAGAGGCACAGAATGGGATAGAGGCTGTTGAGTTAATTAAGGCGAAGAACCCGGATGTGATCCTGCTGGATATGAAAATGCCCGGCTGCTCCGGAGACCAGGTTCTGAAGTTTATAGCGGAGGAAAAGATGAATCCTTCGGTTATCGTCATCAGCGGGTATGATGACTTTCAATATGCCAGAATCGCTTTAAAATATGGCGCGGTAGATTATATATTAAAACCAATTAACCGGAATGAACTGAACCAGGCGCTGAAAAAAAATTTGTGAGCAGCACGCAGACGAGAGCCGTGGAGCAGGTATTGAGTGCAGGAAAGATATTATGGGGCAGATAAGGGAACGAATCGATGCGGAATATGCCCGGGATATTTCACTGAGCAGCCTGGCTCAGGAGTACTACATGAATAAGGATGTATTGTCCAGGCTTTTTAAGAAAAAATATGGAGTAAATATCACCAGTTACATAAACGAGGTAAGGCTTGCACAGGCAAAGGCATATCTGGCGGCAGGCTATAACATTGCAGAAGCAGCAGAGCTTGTTGGATATCACGATTGCAGCTATTTCAGCCGGGTATTTAAAAAATATTGCGGGATATCTCCAAAGCAGTTTATTCTTGAAGGGGATAAGGCTCCTGTAACTATGGATGACGGGTAGGTAATATGTTACGGCTTGGCGGAAGTTCAAACTTTGTGTATTCTTCCTCTGCCTTCTAACCTTTTATACACATCACAGGACCTGGTATAATACCAAGTCCTGTACTATTGATTTTGCATAATATCTCTGTATATTTATCCAATCACGTACTTAATTTTCAAACTATTCAGTGTTGTCTGATAAGTCAAAAAATTATCCTGCTGCAATCGTCCGACAACAATACCTGGCAAAATATTTATATTAGAAGCGAATTCCTTTATCTTTTCAGCAGTAAAACCGCTTTGATTTATTCTCACAAATTCATCATAAGCCGTTTTCGGAATTAATGTATTTTGTGAAAAGGTATCTGCTTCTACTTCAAGCCGCTGGATCAAATCATCTGTTTTAAGTCCTGCTTTGTTCTTTTCACTTACTAAAAGAACTTTGATTCTCTGCTGCAATACATGGCCTAATTCATGGAATAAGGCAAACCAAAATGTATCTGCATATTTTCTTCTATCATTTAATGCTAAAATAACCTTATCTTTGCCAAGCCACTTTACAGCGCCATTCACGCCACAGTTCTTTAGATTTGGAAGTAATACAAGAGCCACACCATAACTTGCCAGTAACTCTTTAAGCCTAGGATAAAATACTTTCGGATTCTGCACTGTCATGTTACGGATTTCCGGAATTGCCTCGATAAGTTTTTTCTTATCAAAGGGTTCTACATCGATCTGTGTTCCAATATTGATTGCCGTCTGTACCCATGCGTTTGCATTAATTATATTTACGTCTGTCACTTCGGAAACACTTGTTCGGTACTGAACAAGAAAATCACTTTGTCTAAGTACGATAAGCGAAGAAACTTTAAAATATCTTTGAAGCTCCTGTACCTTTTCTGTTGTAATACGTGTTGCTTTCACTAAGCCCAAGTCAACCCAGTATTTATAATCAATTTTTCTTACGAGTTCGCATTCTTCAGCTATTCTTTTTCGTATTTCAATTTCTAATTTTTTTTCGATGTACTTTTGGTTTAAATTCAACCACATTTTCGTTGACGTTCCAAATACAATAGAAAGTCTTAACACCATCTCATCGGTCAAATTAATTCTGCCATTTACCAAATCACTTATATATTTAGGCGTAGTCTGGAGACGCTTTGCCAATTCTTCCTGCGTATTGCCCTGCTCGTCAATATAATTCTTCACATAATAGCCAGGGTGGAATGCAATCAACTCTTGGTATTCAATTTTATTCATAGTGATTAGACACCTCCCACGCAATAATTACCTCTGTTGATTTATAAACAACATTAATATCTTTTTCTTTCCACTCATTTCCGTTGGCATCTAGTGGAATAATAACTAAGCGATATCCAGCTCTTCTTCCAGCAATATCCAATGCATATTGCTCCGTTCTCTTTCCTTGAAGAGGATGTAAATGATATATCTGCATTTCAGCAATATCCTGAAGATTATCTGCACTTTCAATCAAGTTGATAAGTGCATGAAGCTTTTCTGCAACAACTGCAGGTAATTCTTTCTTAGCTTTTTTAAAATCTGTACAAATTTTTTCGACTTTTTTATCGTGATACTGAATTTCTATATCAGAACCCCTCCAATTTAATAATAAAATTACCGAAAAAGTAATTTTTATTTATAATACCATAATATATATATATATTCAAGCGGTTTCTTTCATCTCGAATACTTTATTATTTTTTAATATAATATGCACAGTTTACTTTGGCGTTTAGCCTATTAAATTTTATATACAAGCAGTTTGTTGTCGTTTTTCCTACGGCTTTTTATAATTTTTAACATTGTCAGTTTTGTCCTAAAAACAGTCGATATTGTCTATGTATTTCATAAGGAGTTAAATATATGATAATAATAACAAAACAAAGCGAAACCAAAAGGAGGAGGACAAATGAGGAAAAAGAAATTATTATCATTGGGGATTGCACTGGTGATGATCGCGGGGCTGGCCGCAGGTGGATGCTCCCAAAAGGGAAGCGGCAGTACATCAGACAGCAGCGGCGCCAAGGAACAGGAATCAAGTGAACCGGTAGAGCTTGAATTTTTATTCGGGGATCCGAACAGGACGGAGATATTCAGCCGTATTGTTGAAGATTTCAATAACAGCCAGGATGGGGTTCACGTTACATTCAATGCAACCGGCACAAATCATCTCGAGGAGTTGATGACCCGGCTGGCGGCCGACGATGCGCCGGATTTGACAAGCCAGCTGCAGGGATTTGAACTTGCCAGTTATGTAGACGCAGGATATATCAAAGATATCAAGAATGAGCCCTTCATGAAATACATCCGGGACACAGAACTGGATACAGTCACGATTGAGGACGGGGTATATGGAATCCCGATGGATACGCAGGCATGGGGCGTTTTCTACAATAAGGAGTTATTTGAAAAAGCAGGGATTTCAGACGTTCCGGTGACAGTTTCGGAATTAAAAGACTGCGTAGAGAAGTTAAAAGCGTCCGGGATCACTCCTTTTGCCGCGGGCTATGCAACAGAATGGACCATTGGCCAGTTCCTGGGATATGGGGCATCTTCCATCCTGACGCCGGCTGCGGTAGAGTTAGGGGATGATTATAAGAAAGGAAACTGGACCTTTGACCAGCCCGGTATCGATCAGGCGTTTGACGTATTGGATCTGGTAGCAGACAATACGCAGGACAGGCCGTTTGATACGGATGTGTCGGGACAATACGCCGCATTTGCGAAAGGGGATGCAGCCATGATGCTGCAGGGTAACTGGTCGATTCTTCAGATCAGGGAACTGAATCCGGATATCAAAATGGGGATGTTCCCACTTCCGATTTCCGAGGACAAAGAAGCCCTGTTATTCCCGAAACAGTACGGATTTGTAATCAATGTATTAGCGGCATCCGAGGAGGATCCGGCAAAAGCTGAAGCGATCAATCAGTTTATGGAATATTTCCTGAACCCGGAAAACGGCGGCGGTTACTATTATGATGAAATCGGTGTTCCAACAGCAAATGCAGTAGCGGAGCCTGAATTAGATGAAGCATCCGAGATTCTGCAGACATATCTGCAGGATGAGAAAACGGTCTTTACTTATTATGCATATGAGCCCGCCGGATTTGATGCGGAATCATGGAAAGTTACTGTACAGTACCTGAATTCCGGTACAAAAGACCATAAGAAATTAATTGAGGATTTTGACAATGCATTTAACAAGTATGCGGATGCATTAGAATAGTTAATGCTTCAGAGGCTGCAAAATTGGGCTTACGGAAACCGTACAATTTTGCAGCCTTTTGATAACGAACAGAGGAGACGTGCAAGACATGAGAAGCAGAAAGAGGAAAAAAAGAGAGGTATACCCAAGGGCATCCCGTAATTCATGCCCCTGCGGGGCGGATTTTCAGCTAAAGCTGAAAAAAGAGGTATTAGATTTTATCAGATTTGTTTTTCCTATGTTAATACTATATGTACTTTTTTTTATACTTCCGTTATTTCAGACCATTGGTTATTCTTTTACGAACTATAACGGAATTAATCCAAACAAAGAGTTTACGGGATTATCGAATTATGTGGATATATTGAAAGACGAACTTTTTTATAATGCCATGGGTTTTACTGTAAAATCGGCTGTCCTGCTGATTGTCCTGGCCAATATCGCAGGTTTTCTGTTCGCCCTGGCGTTGAATCGAAAGATCAAAAGCAGGAATGTTCTGAGGGCTATCATTTTCTGCCCTTTTATTTTTAATAATGTAACGGTCGGTTTTATCTGGCAGTTTTTATTAGGCAGATTTATGACGGATTTATATCCGCTGACCGGCTGGGGAATATTTAATACGGGATGGCTGTCAGATGAAAGGCTTGTATTGTACTCGGCTGCAGCCGTTAAGTTGTGGCAGTGTATTGGATATTTTATGGTCATTTATCTGGCCGGGCTGCAGCTCCTTCCGCAGGATCCGGTAGAGGCTGCGGTGATTGACGGGTGCAGCGGCGCTAAGATGATCCGGTACATTACGCTTCCTTTAATGAAGCCGACGATTTTTGTCTGCTTATTCTTGTCTGTCACGGAGAGCCTGAATATGTTCCCGTTGCTTATGAGCCTGACAAACGGCGGGCCGGGACATGCATCGGAGAATATTGCCTTATACATATACAACGAGGCGTTCAAGAGCCACCGGATGGGATACGCTTCTGCATTAGCGGTTGTATTGACGATCGTAATGGCGGTCATTGCCGGCCTGCAGATGAGACTGACAAAGGAGGAAGACTGATGGCAGAAAAAAAACGTACGAATAGGATTATTGCAGTGATTCTCTGGTTGATCTGCGCAGCGATGTTTCTTCCCATGGTTTTTGTAATCATGAATTCTTTTAAAACATTCGGGCAGGTGGTCATGGAGCCGCTTGCTTTGCCGGAAGCCTGGAACCTGGATAACTTTAAAGAGGTTATGAACACCGGCCATTACGCAAAAATATTTGGAAATACGATCTATTTCGCGGTGTTAAGCGGGGTTATTGTTATAGGGCTTGGAGCAATGGCAGGATATAAGCTTGCGAGGATGAACAATAAAATCGGACACATTACGTCGGTAGTATTTATGATCGCCATGATGCTTCCATTTCCGGTCATTATGATTCCTCTGGCCGTGACAGCTTCGGATCTTCATATTACCAATAACCTGACGCTGATCTCGGTACTGAATGCCGGTTTTTCCTGTTCGCTGGCGGTGATTATGTACACACAGGCCGTAAAATCCATACCGAGAGAGCTGGATGAGTGTGCCTATATGGATGGCTGCAGTGGATATCGTTTCTTCTTCCAGATCATCTTCCCGCTGCTAAAACCGATCAACGGAACCGTGGCAGTGCTCTATTTTATCCGATATTGGAATGATTTGATGCTGCCTATGATTTTGATTTCGAAGAAAGAATTATATACGATTCCACTGTCACAGTTAGCATTTTATAACCAGTTTACTCAAAATAGATGGAATCTTCTGCTGGCCTCCGGGCTGATGGCGATTATACCGGTTGTCATCATATATTTATTTGCACAGAAAACGATTATAAACGGCATAGCAGCAGGGGCTGTGAAAGGATAGGGGCGTATGTATAAAGAGACAAATATAAAAGATGTTACGATTACAGGCGGCTTACTGCATGAAAAAAGAATGCTGGCTGCCGGTAAAACCATCCCGTATATTAGAAAAGCACTGAACGATGAGATAGAGGGGATAGAACCAAGCGGGGCATTTGAAAACTTCAGAATTGCGGCCGGTGAGTCTGACCGGGATTTCTACGGGCTTGTATCCCAGGACAGCGATGTCTATAAATGGATGGAGGCGGCCGCACTGGCTCTTCAATATGAAAATCAGGAGACGCTGGCTGCTTTTAATGAGGCCGCGGATCTTTTAAAGAGAGCGCAGCAAAAAAACGGATATTTAAATACATACTATATTATTCATGGTTTGAAGGACAAATGGCATTATCTGAAAGAGTCCTGCCAGTTATACTGTGCAGGCCATTTAATCGAAGCGGCGGTATCGGCGCATCAAGTGCTGGGACGGACGGATTTACTGGTCATTGCAGAAGCGTATGCGGATTATATTGATCACTGTTTTGGACCGGAGGCCGGAAAAATCAGGGGATATGACGGACATGCCGAAATTGAGCCTGCACTTTACCGGCTGTATGAGGATACGGGAATTGACAGATATAAGAGACTGGCGGATTTTTTTGTTGAGGAGCGCGGCAGGAAACCATACTTTTTTTCGGAAGAACCGCGGAATACGAACGTGGGGAAGAACCTGGTATATGAGCTGGATGAGAGCGATTACAGACATTCTCAGTCACATTTGCCGATACGTGAACAAAATGAGGCGGTCGGACATGCTGTAAAGGCTATGTATTTTTATACTGCTGCGGCAGATAAGGCAAGGCTGAATCACGATATGGATTTGTTTCAGCATGTAAAGAAGCTGTGGCGGAATGTGACAGAAGAAAAGATGTATTTGACAGGGGCTATTGGGTCATCTGCGTATGGGGAAAGCTTTACATATCCATATGACCTGCCCTCTGATTTGATGTATGGGGAGACCTGTGCATCGATCGGGTTGTTTCTGCTGTCCTATCATTTGCTGCTGATAGAGAATGACTCCCAATACGGTGATATTATGGAAAAAACTCTTTATAACGGCATCCTGGCAGGGATCTCGGAGAGCGGCACTGAGTTTTTCTATACAAATGCACTGGAAATCGATCCGGAAAGATGTGAGAAGAGGCAGGATTATTCGCATCTGAAATATGAGCGCCAGCCATGGTTTGACTGCCCCTGCTGTCCGCCGAACATTGCCAGGCTTTTAATGGGACTTAATAAATATATTTATACGGGTGATGAGCACAATTTTAATATCCATCTTTTCATAAACAGCGAGGCGGATATAAATGGCTGGACCGTAACACAAGATACCGTATACCCCAATCGGGGGGAGATCAGGATCCGGGTGAGAAAGGCGGACCGCACGCCCGGCGTTCTGAGAATCAGAGTGCCGTCCTGGTGTGAGAAGATACGGATTACAAAGAACCGGCAGGAAATACACCCGGTGATCAAAAGAGGATACGCTGAAATCGAGCAGGAATGCTGGCTGGAAGAGACTGAAATTCAGGTGGATATGGAAATTCTGCCCCGGAAAATATATGCGTCCCTGCAGGTACATTCTTTGATTGGAAAGGCGGCTGTGATGCGGGGGCCTGTGGTATATTGTGCCGAAGAAGCTGATAACGGGGACCTGAGCGGGCTGTTTTTTAAGAGGGAGGGAAACTTGTCGGGAGACGTGGATTTGATTTATGCGCAGGGATACCGGTGTACGAAAAAAGAGAACGGATTATATGGATGTGAGCCCCCTCAGTTTAAAGATACTGCCATTTGTCTGGTTCCTTATTACCGTTGGGGAAACAGGGGGAAGGGTCGAATGTGTGTATTTATAAAAGAAAGGTGATTTGATGTTATGAAACAGACAAAAATGGAAATCAGGGACATTTTCTGGAGCGGGCAGATTGAGAAAATGTGCAAATGCATAATACCTTATCAGTATGAAGTACTAAGCGATGCTGTCCCCGGGATACCTAAGAGCCATGCAATTGAGAATTTTAGAATTGCGGCAAAGCTGGCCGAGGGTGAGTATGCAGGCATGTTATTTCAGGACAGTGATGTGGCCAAATGGATAGAGGGCGCGGCATATTCTCTTAGAATAAAGGAGAATCCCAAGCTGGAATCCCAGATTGATGAACTGATTGAAATCATAGGACGGGCGCAGCAAAGCGATGGTTATCTTAATACATATTACACTTGCGCAGGCAAGGGGAAACGGCTTACCAATATCGCACACGGCCATGAAATGTACTGCGCGGGCCATCTGGCGGAGGCCGCGGCTGCGTATGCAGAAGCAACGGGGAAAGAACGGCTGCTGCAGATTGTAGAGCGTTATATGGATTGGTTTATGGAAAGAATCGGTCCGGAAGAGGGGAAACTGCATATCTACCCCGGACACCCAGAATTGGAGCTGGCGCTGTACAGGCTTTATCAATATACCCAAAAAGAAAAATATTTGGCTTTTATGAAATACCTGTTATTAGAACGGGGAAAGCAGCCCTCTTTCTTATTAAACGATTCCGGATTCGGTGAACAATTTAAGGATAAATGGTTTGGACTCGAGTATCACCAGGCACAGAAACCAGTGCAGGAGCAGAGCGAGGCGGTGGGTCATGCCGTCAGGGCCATGTATTTGTATTCCGGCTTGGCGGATCTGGCATACGAAACAGGAGATGAAAAGACCATCCGGGCCCTGGATGCGCTGTGGCAGGATGTGACAAAGCGAAAGATGTATATTACAGGAGCAGTGGGAGCGGATGAGCATGGAGAGGCATTTTCGGTTCCATACGATCTTCCAAATGACAGGGCATATGCAGAAACCTGTGCGTCTATCGGGCTGGTGTTCTGGGCAAGGCGGATGCTCCGTCTGAAGCTGGACAGCCAGTATTCGGATATTATGGAACTGGCATTGTACAATGGGGTATTGAGCGGTATGTCGGACAATGGCAAAGAGTATTTTTATGTAAACCCTCTTATGCTGAATCCCCGTGAAGCCGACCAGAGATACGATCTGCGGCATGTGGAAACAAGCAGGGTAACCTGGTTCGGATGTGCGTGCTGCCCGCCAAACGCGGCAAGAACCATTACGTCATTAGATAAATATGTTTATGATTTTAATCAGGAGGAAAATCAGTTAGCCATACACCTCTATATTGGAGGAAAAATCTATTTGGAGGACGGGGGACTGTGGGAAATCACCGGAGATTACCTGGGAGACGGGAGACTGGAGATAAAGTATTTTGGCCCAAAGAAAGAGATGTCTGTCAGATTCAGGAAACCTGGCTGGAGTAAGAGCATTGGAGTACTGGACAATGGAGAAGAAATACAACCGGAAGAAGTTACAGGATATATGGAAATAAACAGGGCGTGGTGTGATGGTGACGTCATTCAACTTCAATTTGATATTCAAAGCCGGTTTGTATATGCAAATCCCAAGGTATCTGCAGACAGCGGCAGAGCAGCGATATTGCGGGGCCCCATTGTCTACTGCCTGGAGGAAGCTGACAATGGAGAAGATCTGAATGCGCTGATCGCAGAATCGATTTGCGGGACAAAAGAAATGGGACAGGAAAGAGAAGGCAGAGAAGAGTTTTACCCGCCTGTCTATATACGGGGGTATCGGGAATATCAGAATCCAGACAATCATGAGCTGTATTCATTTGAACAGCCGGCGAGAAAAAAAGTCACGATGAAGGCGGTTCCTTATGCACGGTGGGGGAATCGGGGGCTTGGGGAAATGCTGGTTTGGGTTAGGCGTTGACTCGCTTTCGGCTAGCCCTTCATTTTGCTGGGTTCATCCAATCGGGAGTAAAGCTTGTCTTCTGGGGGCTTCTTAAGCGGGGCGGCGTATTGATTCGCTTGGTGGAACATATTGTCTCCATTTGTTTACTATAAAATAACGGTATTCTATATGTACCACGGAATATTATTACCAAACGGCATACCGGAACAAAGGGCTTTCGCAGAGTATGTGTCCGTGATACAATAGTGCTATTGAAAGTTATGGGAGGCATACGTTATGAAGAGGATTGTACTGGGCTCTGCATCACCCAGGCGAAGTGAGTTGATGACGCTGATTGGGCTGAAGTTTGAAGTTGTGGTAAGTAATAAAGAGGAGCATTATGATAGTACGGTTCCCCAGGAGATTGTGAAGGAACTGGCTTTGATGAAAGCGGAGAATGTAGCGGCTGAACTTGGTGCAGAACATGGATTGAGGGATACGGTTATAATTGGGGCAGATACGATCGTGGCTGTGGACGATAAGATATTGGGTAAGCCAAAGGATGAAGCTGAGGCATTTGAGATGCTGACGGAACTGCAGGGCAGGGCGCATCAGGTGTTTACCGGGACTGCCATTTTGGATTATGATGAGGGGGGCGCGTGTCAGACTTTAAATCATGTGGTTGAGACCAAGGTTTATGTACATGCTATGGAACGGGACGAGATTCTGTCATATATCAAGAGCGGGGAGCCTATGGATAAGGCAGGCGCATACGGGATACAGGGGGCATTTGCGGCTTATATTGACAGGATAGAAGGGGATTATTATAACGTAGTGGGTCTGCCGGTTTCTTGTTTGTACCAGCAATTGAAACAGATCGGAGGGGGTAACGTTGAATAAGCGTGAGGCATCAAACTGCGAATACTGTATGAACTATGAATACGATGAGGATTATGAGTGTTACGTCTGCACGCAGAATCTGGATGAAGACGAAATGGTTCGGTTTGTAAAAGGGGATTTTCATGAGTGCCCGTATTACAGGCATGGGGATGAGTATAAAATCGTAAGAAAACAGATGTAAAGGGGGGCTGGCCCTTCTGTAAAAGGAACAGCTTCCTCCGCAAAGGGGTCAGACCCCTTTGCTCCAGAGCATGGTTCCGTTATCTCGCAGCCATTTCTGGGAACTCTTGTAATTAGGAAGTATCTCTTCTACGATGTTATAAAATGCGGCTGAATGGTTCATCTCTTTTCTATGCGCCAGCTCATGGACTACAATATAATCCAGCACATCTTCGGGGGCAAAGATCAGCCGCCAGTTGTAGTTGAGGTTTCCCTGGCTGGAGCAGCTTCCCCATCGCGTCTTTTGTTCCCGGATGGAGATGCGTCCGTAGGAGACGTGCATGATGGATGCATAGTAAGCGGTTTTTTGTGTGAAAATATCTCTTGCTATTTTAATGTAGCGGCTTCGCTGCCGTGCGGTAAGCGGCTGCGGGGCAGGCCGTGGATTTTGCTTCGCTTTATCGATGTATTTGAGTACCCAGGCTTCTTTTTCTTTGAGAAAACGGTCGATGGAGGATCTGGGGCAGTTTTTGGGGGCGCGGACTTTGACGCTGCCCTCCGCTGTGATTTGTATGGCCAGTGTTTTCCGGCTGCTGTATATAACTTCATATGAAAATGGATGTTTCAATTTGATCACCTCCACAACAGTTTAGCAGGGATACCATTAGAGTTCAAGTGTGTCTGACTAGTACATCGTATAATAATTAACTGCCAGTCCCATGGGGGCATAAGATATTGTGGAAGAAAAGGAGTCTTTTAAGAGTGGAAAAACAGAAGATTTTAATAGTAGAAGATGACCTTGCCCTTGCAGAAGGGCTTCGGATAAATATGGAAGCGGCGGGATTTTTGGCAGAGGCAGTATATAATATACAGGATGCGTTTCTGCAGCTGGAGACGGTCCAGGCGGACCTGCTTTTGCTGGATATCAATCTGCCGGATGGAAACGGAGTAGAATTTGCGGAAAAGGTGCGCCGTATGCTGAATGTCCCCATCATATTTCTGACAGCCAGGGATATGGATGAAGATATGATTGCCGGATTCCGGGCAGGGGCGGATGACTATATTACTAAGCCGTTCCATATTCAGGTGCTGGTAGAGCGTGTCCGGGCTGTGCTGCGGAGATATCAGCCGTCCATGGAAGTGAAAAATCAGATCCAGACAGGGAATCTGATAATTGATTTTGAGAGCTATACCGTATTGAAAAGTGGTAAGCCGCTTTCCCTGACTCCCACGGAGTTTAAGCTCCTTGAGAAGTTCTTAAGAAACCCCGGAATCGTTCTGACAAGGCAGGTGTTGATTGATGAGCTGTGGGATAATGATGGCAATTATGTGGATGAGCATACGCTGACCATCTTTGTTAGCCGTCTCAGATCGAAGATAGCTGATCGGGAGTTTACGTATATTAAGACCGTTTACGGAACCGGGTACCGCTGGACAGGAGCTGAAAATGGATAAATGGACAATCGCCGCTGCCGTTGCTGCAGCAGTCATCAGTGCAGCAGTTACCGGGCTGATCCTTTGGATCAATATGCGGAAAAAATATATCGCGTTTACAGAGGAAATTTGTGATTCTATAGACACTATTCTTCGGAAGGAGTCGATGGAGGAGTTTGTTCTGGAGGATGAAACACTGGCTTCCCGTGTACAGATGAGGCTGAAGCGGCTTTCCGATATTACGGAAGCTGCGGCAAAGAAAAATGAGGATCAGAAAAGGGAAGTGCAGAGCATTGTATCCGACATTTCCCACCAGCTGAAGACACCCATTGCAAATATTACCATGTATTGCGATACAGTCCGTCAGAAAGAACTGCCCGAAGAGATCCGGGAACAGTGCCTTGAAGTGCTGGGCAGGCAGGTAGGAAAATTGGAATTCCTGGTGCAGTCTCTATTGAAAATGTCCCGCCTGGAGACCCATATGATCTCCATCCATCCCGAAAAAAACTGCCTCAGGAATACGTTGTATGAAGTGGCGGAAAGCATCCGGGTGAAAGCGGAACAAAAAGGGCTGGAAATAGAAGTTGATTGCCCGGAGGCGATCTATCTGTACTACGATGCCAAGTGGACGGCGGAAGCTATTTTCAATATTGTGGATAACGCCGTGAAATATACTGAGGAGGGTGGAAAGATCCGGATCTATGCAGAACCTCTGGAAATTTACACGAAGATTGTCATTGAAGACAATGGTATGGGAATTGCAGCGGAGCATATCAATGATGTGTGTAAACGTTTTTTTAGAGAGGGAAAAGCGAACAGAACGGAAGGGGTCGGGATCGGCCTGTATCTAACCAGAGAGATTATCACAAAACAGGAGGGGTATCTGAAAATACAGTCCCGGGAGGGGGCCGGGACGAAAGTGGCAGTATATATTCTCAACAGGATAAGCGGGCAGTCTGGCGTCTCTGCAGGAGCAGAGATACAGAGCGAAAAACAAGATTAACCGCTGAGGTGCACAGCCGGATGGATCCTATCACTTGATTGGCCCGGATGCCGTGCAGCGTGGTGTATGGCCCCGTGAATAATAACGGAAAACCTACAAAATTCTTATGTTTTTTGAGAGGTTTTTGAAACATTTCTTTGATATTCTTATTACAGACCAAAAAACGGTGTTCAAAGGAGTGTTTAAAATGAGTATACTGAAAACGGAAAATCTGAAGAAATATTATGGGAAAGAACCCAATGTTGTACGTGCGCTGGACGGCGTATCCCTGGAAATAGAAGACGGCGAATTTGTGGCGGTTGTAGGGACATCTGGCAGCGGCAAGTCAACCCTTCTGAATATGATGGGAGGCCTGGACGTTCCCTCATCGGGAAAAGTTATTATAGCGGACAAAGACCTGTCGGGAATGGATGACGACCGCCTGACAATATTCCGCCGCAGGAGGATCGGATTCGTGTTCCAGAACTACAATCTGATCCCCATACTGAATGTGTACGAAAATATCGTGCTGCCGGTCTCTCTGGATGGAGAGAAACCGGATGAGACCTATCTGAAAAAAATCATTTCGCTTCTGGGCCTGGAGCAAAAGCTGATGGAAATGCCGAACAATCTTTCCGGAGGCCAGCAGCAGAGAGTGGCAATTGCCAGGGCACTGGCCTCAAAACCGGCAATCATTCTAGCAGATGTAAACTGGACTAGCTTTTTTAGCTTTGTATAGAGTATATCCAGTTTAAAACGATGGAATATAGGTACAGCATACACAAGTGATGGTGAAATATGTATACGCAGTATAGAGAAAGAATAGCTATCTGGATGAGGAGAATGGAACCTCAGACCAGATTTTTTTAATGTCAAATCAGACCAGATTGGAGACAGTATCTTTGGTGGTTGTTGGTATAGTATTTATCATTTTAATGGAGTAGGGTTGTGATGAAGAAAACAAGCAAGGAGGAGAAGTGAATGGCATTACAAAGAAAGCAGTCTGGAACAGCTAGGGTAAAAAGAAACAGCTGGGCTCGTGGTAAAGGAGCTTACAGCTTCAGGGGAGAGCTAAAGTGTGGAATATCGCTTAATAAGAAGATGCTGAACAGGAGGATCCGGCATGGCAATATGGTGGACCTAAAAAATGCAGAGTACAGAAAAGTTTACAGGACAATCAATACCGTTTCTTTTTCCTGAAAAGTTCCTTTCTGTCTAAGATAGACAGAAACAAGGCATCTTCTTTGGTAGGTTCTGTGAATGGATTATTTTGCAGAAGCTGGTATAGTGTTGTCTCGGAAAGGAGGCAACAAGGATGGAGCCAAACACCCAAGATATTACATGGCTGGATGAAATGGAATCTGAACTGGATCACCGGATGGTGCAGTATCTCACCGGACATCATGAAGGATACCGTACATTGTTAAAAGAGCAGTCTGAGATTTTAAAGCAATATCCAGTCATAACGAAATTGCAGGAAGGAACAGACGGACTGCACCTCACTCCAAAGGAACATCGCATGTATTTTAGGTATAGGAGCGTGCAGACGGAGAGGGAAGCCTTGGAGAGAAAATACTTTTATCTTATGGGGCAGGCAGATATGATACCGTACAAGCAAGTTCTGCAGGGGCTCTCCAGAAAAAAAGAGAGAAAAAGACACCTCATGATTCAGCACCTAAATCTGGAATTCTGGCAGATGGAGCTAATCAATCATGCGATTGTAGAAGCAGAAATGCAGGCGAAGGAAAACTGTGCAGAGTATGAGGATATTAACGAACAGATCAGCACACTGTATAGTAAATATCCATTTATAGACCGGCTGTTGGACAGAAGCAAGATTACGGAAGAAAAGGTGTTTTCAGCTGAAGAACTGCAGGGGCTGTCGGAATGCCTGAAATTAGAGGCGGACAAACGTTACATTGAAGAAATTGAGCTATATCTAAAAGGGCTTCGGGATGGCCATGCACTGAGAAAATTGTTAGAACCGGAATAAAAAGGGATAAAGCAGTTGGAGGATCAGATTCCTTGCCAGCTGCTTTTATTAATCTATGAGAGAATACTTCCGGAAGGGAAAGATTATGAAGGTTAAATGTCCTCCTGTAAGGGGAAAAAGAGGGACGCACAGGAGATGGTTCAGATCCTGCGATTGTCCTTCCCACTGCCGTCAATCAGGTATTCATATGAGACATCAAAAATCTCAGACAGTGCCTTCAGTTCCAAGTCAGTGACATATCTTTTATTTGTCTCAATGCGGGTAATCACATTCTTATCCATATCATAGCCAGCCAACTGCAGTTTTTCGGCTAAATCCCTCTGGGAGAGGCTGTGCTCCTTACGAAGCGCAATCAATTGCTGGCTGATTAAATTTTTCTCACCGGTTTTGGTACGAGGTTTTGGCATACGTATCCCTTCCTGCAAAATGAAACAAAAATATTTTGTCTCATTTTTTTACACTTTTCTATTGATTTTACATGGGAAAGAGGATAGAATCGGTTGTAAAAGTGATACAAAAATAAAAGTATACTAAATGTGGGGGGCACGGGAATAAGCATGGGTGTATAAGGAAAATAATGAATTAGTTTTGGGAAACATTTGTGATAGGAGCTAGAAAGTAAAAAGTAAGTTTTTAAAGATTCCTTTCTTAGTATGTGCTATGGGAAGATATTTGATACAAAAAAAGAAGCTGAGGAAGAATCAGACATAGAAGGATTACGTACAGATCTGTACACAATAAAGAAGACATCTACAAAAAAGCGCTATGGGACAACGCTGCTGAACACGGCAGAGGGATAACTCTGAAAATGTTTTGCAGGAGATTACATCAGACCGTTGAAAAAGGCATTGATGTCCGTGCCAAATATTTTAGACAGGGCAACCAGTTCACTGACTTTAATATTCATGCGATTCGTTTCTAATTTAGCGTATGTACTTTTGGATATTTCAATGCCCATCAAGCACAGTTTTGCTATCACCTCGTCCTGTGTAAGCTTGCACTGATAGCGCAGTGCCTGAATATTTTTTCCGATATCCATATCTGGTCTTATTTTCTGCATAGCGTAATCCTTTCATAAGAAAAATGTTTCGCAATAAGGAAATATTTATATTGATTTTACTGGATTCATTTTCTATAATGTTTCGTAATAAAGAATTATTTTGCATCAGGGAGGAAAAATATGCAGCGGACAGATATGGAACGGTTTGCTTTCCTGTATCTATGCGGTTCAAAAGATGAGGCGATTCTGACAGGGAAGGAAAAGATGACTTATTCAGACTTTGACCGGCTGACTTATCTGACAGATTTCTTTGGATTTACGTCTTATAACCTAGAAATCTGGAATCAATATGTGGGGCTGTTCTCGGAGCAGTTTGAGGCGCTGATACAGCTCATCAATGAAGAGTATCCGGAGGAATTGAATTTCTCAGGAGATGATAGTGGATACCGGCTTCATGAGATGTGGATTGGTGATTTCTGTAAAAGTGCACCAACGGAGGACCTAAAGGAATGGCTGAGGCATGAAGCGGTAGAAATCAGCGAAGAAAATGGATTGGAATATAAAGAGACTGAGTCAGAGGTGTAATAAAAAGGAGTCATAGAACAGGCAGGCATATTGGTTGGAGTAACCAAGTGCAGTGCCTGTTTTTTGCTGCAGATTCAAGAGGAGGTGAGGATGCTGGAAGGGAAAGAAATGAGTGTATACGAATTGCTGGCAGCTGCCAGAGAAGCGCAGGGGACTAATTATGTGAAGGGAGATGGAATCTTCTGTGAAAAACGGTTCCGGGAAGGAACAGGCTATATGGTTGAATTCTTAATCAGGGAAGAACTGGAGGCTTATGGGAAGAAGGGAGAATACCACAGAAGGTTCCTTGCAGAAGAGGAATATCAAAACATGCTCCTTCTGGAGAAAGAGGGGAAGCTCAGGATAAAAAGACGGGCACAGACGCAAGGGGCTTCTCTTTGCTATATCCCGGTTCCCGATTCTTAAAACAACGGGGACCATACCTGAAAAGACCTACCAGCTGGGAAAAAAGAAGGGGATTCCCCGCCATCCTGGATATGTTATCAGGCAGGGAATCTGAAATAAAAATCTGATTATAGCCAGCATATTAAAAAGAGGAAAGGATGTGATATCTATCATTATAGGAATCGACCACGGATATTATGCAATGAAAGGGAGCCATGTGTGTTTCCCAACAGGGCTTA
>BAIF02000015.1 GCA_000509105.1 Clostridiales bacterium VE202-21
TGGGGGCATCAAATCGGTAGTTAGGGGCGCTTGTTGGGATGGTTCTGTAAACGGGGCGGCGTATTGATTCGGCTGGTGGGACGGGATAGGCTCGGTACGTAGAACAGGCAAGATTTCAGGTACTTGGATTTATGGAAGGAGATGTGTTAAAATAGAAGCATATAAAGATAGAACGATTTAGTATAATAACTTGAGGATATACATAGAGTTTCCGAGAGTGCTCACGAGGGGGTTTTATAGGTGGAAGGGAGGTGGCTGAAGTGCGGATAACCAGTCTGCGGATCAGAAATTTTAAATCCATCCGCAACATGTACATCGAGGATATTGACAATGCCCTGATTCTGGTGGGGCAGAATAATACCGGGAAGACAGCCGTGCTGGATGCTGTCCGCGCGGTGGGAGGCTCCTACCGGATCCAGCCGGAAGATTTTCAGGAAAACAACTCGAATATCGAAGTGTTCGTCTCTCTGGAATTTCTGGAAGAGGATCTGATCCGCCTGCAGAAAAATGGAGTGGTCAGCCAGTACAGGCGTTTCGGGGCATGGGAGGCGGATTTTAGGAGGAAGCTGCCGTCCTTCGATGATAAGGGCATTCTGACCTTTGAGTTTGTGGCCAATAAAGACGGGCGTATCCGCTGCAGTGACGGCGTAAAAAAGAACAATCCATATATACAGGAAGTATTTCCACAGATATATTATATGGACACACAGAGAGACTTAAATCAGCTTCAAGGGGACCTGCTGATGCTGCAGGAGGATGCGCTTCTGAAAAGAATGCGGTCGGGCTGCTGCATTTTTGACCAGGCAAAGCTCTGCAGCCACTGCTTTGCGTGCATCGGTCTGATCAACCAGAAAAAACCGGAAGAGCTGGACGCTTTTGAGGCTGCAAAGCTGCTGGATTACAAACTTTATCAGCTGAATCTGAATGATTTCGCGGGGAAGGTGAATGAGAACTTCCGGAAAAACGGCGGGCAGGATGAGATCATCTATTCTATGAACAGGGACGTTGAAAGGATGCTTCTGGTGACCGCAGAGATCCGGGGCAGGGAGAAGAGAGCGAACCGGCCGGTATCACAGATGGGGAAGGGCATGCGCAGCGTCTATATGCTGTCTCTTCTGGAAACTTATGCGGAAGGGCCGGACAGGGTCCCCAGCATCGTGATGGTGGAGGAGCCGGAGATTTTCCTGCATCCGAAGCTGCAGAAGGTATCGGGTGAGATCCTGTACAGACTGTCCCGGAAAAATCAGGTGATGTTCTCCACCCACTCCCCGAATCTGCTTCCGAACTTCAGCAGCAGGCAGATTCGGCAGATTGTGCTGGGGGAAGACGGTTGTTCAGCAATCCGGGAGAAGACCGATATCAGCAGAATTCTGGACGATCTGGGCTATACGGCCAATGACCTGATGAATGTGAACTTTGTATTCATCGTAGAGGGCAAACAGGACAAAAGCCGGCTGCCCCTGCTGATTAAAAAATATTATTCAGAGACATACGACGAGGAAGGAAATCTCTCCAGAATCGCCATTATCACAACGAATAGCTGCACGAACATCAAGACCTATGCGAACCTGAAGTATATGAACCAAATCTATCTGAAAGATCAGTTTCTGATGATCAGGGACGGGGACGGACAGGATCCGGAAAAGCTGAAATGGCAGCTCTGCCGTTATTATGAAGAGAGAAATACGGAGGACGCGGATAAGCTCCCCCGGGTTACCCCACGGAATGTACTGATTCTGCATTACTATTCATTTGAAAATTATTTTCTGAATCCAAAGGTCATGGCAAAACTTGGCGTCATAGAATCAGAGGAGGCATTCTATGAGATTTTTCTGGAAAAATGGAAAGAATATCTCTACAGAATCCGGAGCGGGAGGAAACTCACGGAAGTACTGGGAAGAGAGATAACCGGCGTGGATGATGTGAAAAATCATATGGAAGAAATCCGAATATACATGCGGGGCCACAATCTGTATGATATTTTTTACGGAAGATACCGGGAGCAGGAACAGGAGCTGCTGACCAGATATATCGAGCTGGCCCCAAGGGAGGACTTCCAGGATATCATGGACGCCATTGATCGGTTTATCTATTTTGAGAGCAAAAAGAAAAATTTACAGGGCCTTGTGGGGGCGGACAGTGTTTGAAACAATAACAAAAAATCACGTTAAGTCCCTGTAGCAGCTCGGATAGACTTAAAGGGAAACGTACAACAGAAGGAGGAAACAATGCTGAAATGTTTTTATATCGTAGAGAAAATTGACGGAGATTATGCAATGCTTAGAAGAACTGACGAGACAGACCCGGCTGCGGAGCCAAAGATGGTTGCGCGGGCGCTTCTTCCGCCGGAGATTCGGGAAGGGAGCCGGCTGCTGTACGAATATCTGCAGTACAGCATTGTGGAGTAAATAACCCGCAAACTGGGACAACATCTTGCAGCAAGCAATTTTAAGACACACTCAAGGGAGACAGAATGAAAAGCACAGAAGCATGGGAAGTATGGTTTGATCAGAATAAAGAGGAAATGATACAGACAGCGGATGATATTTTCCGCCATCCGGAACTGTCCGGGCAGGAGATCTATTCCTCCGGGCGGCTGGCCGCTTTTCTGGAAAAACAGGGATTTTCCATTCAGTGGAAGATCGCAGGATTCGAAACTGCTTTTATAGCACAGTGGGGCAGCAGTAAGCCGGTCATCGGATATCTGGCGGAGTACGATGCACTGCCGGGGCTTGGACAGGAACCGGTCTGGGAGTGCCGCACCGACGGCGGTCCGGGGCATGGATGCGGACATAATCTTCTGGGAACGGCCTGCGCAGCAGCAGCCTGTGCACTGAAGGCACAGATGGAAGCTGCGGGCGTGGAGGGGACGATTCGGGTATACGGCTGTCCTGCCGAAGAGATTGTCATCGGGAAAATCAAAATGAATGAGGCGGGTGTCTTTGACGATCTGTCCGCTGCTGTCACATGGCACCCTTTTGACAGAAACCGGGTAAGCTACGATATCTGGCAGGCCCAGGACGTGAAGAACTATGCGTTTTACGGTACGGCAGCCCATGCTGCCAAACACCCCGAACTGGGGCGCTCTGCCCTGGATGCCGCGGAGCTGATGAATGTGGGGGTCAATTATTTGAGGGAGCATGTGGCGGAGGATGTGCGGATGCATTATACCTACACAAATACTGACGGCCCGGCAAATATTGTGCCTGACTATGCCTCCACCAATTATTTTATCCGTTCCGGCCGCAGGGACCGGACGGAGGATGCTTCCCGCAGGGTGGATGACTGCGCACGCGGGGCGGCTCTGATGACGGGGACGAGAGTCGAGATTGAGCTTGTGACCTCCAACAGAGAGATGAAGGTGAACCGGGCGCTGGCAGAACTGTTTTACGAGGCTATGGAACAGATTCCCCTTCCGGAGCATACGGAGGAAGAGCTGGAGTTTGCCCGTAAGATAAGCGAAGCGGCAGGATTTCAAAATAACGGCGTTTATTTTACGGGGCTGGAGCCGCTGGAGGAGGAACCGGTACTTCTGAACATCGGAACTGACGTATCGGATGTGAGCCACACAGTGCCCACGGTGATGCTCAGTGCGGCGGTGATGTGTAAAGGTACGCCGCTTCATCATTGGACCACAACGGCCCAGGCAGGGATGAGTATCGGGCAGAAAGGGATGCTGTACGTGGCAGAGTGCATGGCGCTTGGCGGCTGGATGCTGATGAGAGAGCCCGTGCGGCTGGAACAGGTATGGCGGGATTTTAGGGATGATAAGGCCGGGAAATAATAGGGATATAGAATCGGAAAAAGAGAAAGCAGATAAATTGAAACAGTTCAGACCTGCCTGAATTGTCACGACAAATCAGAAGGAGGGAAGGCTATGGGAATTATGGCGGCATTTATGGTTCCCCATCCACCGCTGATCGTACCGGATATCGGCAGAGGTGAGGAGCATAGGATTCAAAGTACGGTGGATGCATATGGGAAGGTCGCGCGGCGGATCGGGGAGCTGCAGCCTGAGACGATCGTATTGATCTCACCCCATCAGGTCATGTATGCGGATTACTTTCATATTTCACCCGGAAAGGGGGCCAAAGGGGACTTTGGCCAGTTTGGGGCAGGCCAGGTGAAGCTGGAAGCTGCATATGATACAGAGTTCATAGACTATCTGGGCAGTCTGGCTAAGGCTTGGAAACTGCCGGCAGGAACCTTGGGAGAACGGGATAAGCGCCTGGATCATGGAACTATGGTGCCCCTGTATTTTGTGAACCAGTACTGGACAGGATACAAATTGGTAAGAATAGGGCTTTCGGGATTTCCGCTGATCAGACATTATGAACTGGGACAGTATATCGGCGAAACCATAGAACACCTGGACAAAAAGACGGTGCTGATTGCCAGCGGAGATCTGTCACACCGGCTGAAGGAGGACGGCCCTTATGGGTATCAAAAGGAAGGTCCGGAGTACGATACCCGGATCATGGATGTGATGGGCAGAGGCGCATTTGAGGAACTGCTGGATTTTTCCCAAGACTTTTGTGAAAATGCGGGAGAATGCGGACACCGGGCATTTACAATTATGGCTGGTGCTTTGGATGGAATGGCGGTCGTGGCAGAGCGGCTTTCTTACGAGGGGCCTTTCGGCGTCGGCTACGGTGTGTGCGCTTATGTGCCCTGCGGGCAGGATTCTGAGCGGAAGTTTAAAGCAAAGTTTGAGGCAGAGGAAAAGGCCAGGATTTTGGAACAGCGGGGTCAGGAAGATGCCTATGTGCAGCTCGCGAGGCAGACGATAGAGGAACATGTGCGCACAGGCAGAAAGATACAGGTGCCAAAAGGGCTGCCCTGGGAACTGTACAGCCAGAGGGCCGGCGCTTTTGTTTCTATTAAGGAAGACGGGCAGCTGCGGGGGTGTATTGGGACCATTCAGGCAGTACGCGGCTCACTTGCGGAGGAAATCATAGACAATGCAATCAGTGCTTCCTCCAGGGATCCCAGATTTCCTGCGGTGGAGCCGGAAGAACTGGACAGGCTCGTAATCAGCGTGGACGTAATGGGAGAGACAGAGCCGGTGGATTCACCGGATGAACTGGATGTAAAACGGTATGGGGTCATCGTCTCAAAAGGGCATAAGCGGGGGCTTCTGCTTCCGAATCTGGAAGGCGTGGAGACGGTGGAGGAGCAGATTGATATCGCAAAGAGAAAGGCCGGCATCAGCAGAGACGAAGAAGTACGCCTGGAGCGGTTTGAGGTGGTACGGCATGAATAAAGTCTGTCAGGTATGTATGCACCATTGCAGTCTGAGGCCCGGGCAGACCGGAATCTGCGGGGCCAGAAGGAATGAAAATGGGACGGTCATATGCGGGAACTACGGGCTGGTGACCTCCATGGCCCTGGATCCAATCGAGAAAAAGCCGCTGAAAATGTTCCGCCCGGGGAGCAGGATTTTATCGGTGGGCAGCTATGGATGCAACCTGCGGTGCCCTTTCTGCCAAAATTACGAGATATCCATGGCGGATGAGGCGGCTGGGGGTACACTGTATATCTCCCCAAAGGATCTTGCCTATAAAGCGTTGGAGTATAAAGATGCTGGCAATATCGGCGTGGCGTTCACCTACAATGAGCCGCTGGTCGGCTGGGAGTATGTGCGGGATACGGCAAGGCTTGTGAGAGAAGCGGGGATGGTGAACGTTCTTGTCACCAATGGTTCGGTAACCCAGGAAGTGCTGGAAGAGCTGCTGCCGTTTACGGATGCCATGAATATTGACCTGAAGGGGTTTCGTGCGGACTCTTACAGGAAGCTGGGAGGCGATCTGGAGACGGTGAAGGCGTTTATCCGGCGTGCGGCAGAATCCTGCCATGTAGAGATCACAACGCTGATTGTGCCGGAAGAAAATGACAGCTTGGAGGAAATGGAAGAGGAAGCGCAGTGGATCGCATCTTTAGGCGGGGAGATTCCTCTGCATGTAACCCGTTTCTTTCCACGATATCACATGGAAGACAGAGGGCCCACGGATATAGGGCGGGTGTACCTTCTTGCAGAAACGGCGCGTAAGTATCTGAAAAATGTATTCGTGGGGAATTGTTAATATGAAGATTATAGTAGATGCAGATGCCTGCCCGGTGATCGGGATCGTGGAAGCCGAAGCACGGCAGAATAAGATTCCGGTCACTTTGGTCTGTGACACGGCGCACCTGTTCCATTCAGACTACAGCCAGGTTGTAACGGTGGAAAAAGGCGCGGATTCCGCTGATTTTAAAATTGTTACTATGGCGGAAAAAGGAGATATTGTCGTGACGCAGGATTACGGTGTGGCCTCCATGTGCCTCGGAAAAGGCGTATTTCCGATCCATCAGAGCGGAAAATGGTATACAGCGGAGAATATCGATCAGATGATGTTTGAACGGCATATAGCCAAAGAGGTCAGGAGAAAGACCAGGAAAAATCATCTCAAAGGGCCTAAAAAGCGGACGCAGGAGGATGATGACCGCTTCCGTGAGTCCCTCAAACGGCTGATTTTGGAAGAAAAGGGAGAGGCAGGAGAAACAGAATGAAGTTCTATGATATTTCGAGAGAATTATTCGGCTCTGCCGTATATCCCGGAGACCCGGCGCCTGAATGTGAGCGTCTGATGCAGGTGAGAAACGGAGATGGGTGCAATCTCACATACCTGAAAATGTGTACACACAACGGAACCCATATGGATGCCCCCAGGCATTTTCTGGATGAGGGCAGGGCGGTTGATGAGCTGCCGCTGAAGCAGGTTATGGGGCCGTGCAGTGTGGTAGAATTTGACGGCATACTGGACGCAGAGCAGGCTTGCAGGATCATAGCAGGGAAAGAGAAAAAGGTATTATGGAAAGGCCGTGTTGTCTTCACGGAGGATGCAGCCAGAGTATTTGCGCAGGCGGGCATGGAGCTGACAGGTGTAGAAAGCCTGACCGTGGGCCCGGAAGATTCGCCGGCCGGAGTGCATAAAACCCTGCTGGGTGCAGGAATGGCCATACTGGAAGGCCTGTATCTGTCAGACGTGGAGTGCGGCGAATACTTTCTGTGCGCCCAGCCGTTAAAGCTGGGGGGATGCGACGGAGCCCCGTGCCGGGCCGTGCTGATAGAAGGCAGTGACTTATGAGTTATGAAAAATGCAAATACAAACAAAAGGGGTCAGACCCCTTTGCAAAGTGGCGGCAAAGAATATGAAAAAGGTTCAGATCATCGGCCTGGCGGCATCGGATTCTTCAGGAAAACATACTCCGTCTCCGAGGAGAATTCCGGATGAAAACGATAATTCAAACGATCAAATCCGCGTATCTCGGTGATATCTTCGATGTACCGTTCAGACATCCAGCGGACCATCTCCCCGCGCGCCATTTTCGCCTGAGTTCCCTTCATCTTTACTTTCCCGTTTATATTTTCACCAAAAATGCAGGTTACCTGAGAATGCGGTGTTCTGACGTATGGCAGAATTGTTTTACTATATTCGGCAGAAGCCAGATTGAGGATCTGAACAGCATCAGATTCCCCGTCTTTCCCGGTCAATAAGTCATACATCCTGCGGCCCCAGAACCGATAAAGATCCCGTGCCTCCTCTGTTTCCAATTTAGCCTGCATCTCAAGGCGGTAAGGGATCACCCGGTCGGCAGGCTTCAGAATTCCATAGAACCCAGATAAAATATAAAGATGCTCAGAAACATAATCCCACTGCGAATCCGAAAAAACCTGTGGAGCCATATACTGATACTGGATTCCTTCGTAAGCAAGCAGTGCAGGGCTGGAAGCACGATTCGGAGAAAAAGAATGAAGACGTTCATAATTCTGTTTGGCAAGCCTGTCGCTGCAATGCCACAATGTCTGCAGTTCTTCCAGTGCCATCTCCTTCAAAAGAGTATGTAAATATCCGGTTTCCTCCAGAAAAACCGGATCCGTAAGCTTAAAACTAAATTCATCTATAAGATTCATTTTTTTAGCAGGTGAAATAATAATCTTCAACATTTTAATAACCTCGTAAAAGCTATATTCTCCTTCATTCATCCACGGTGCGGGTGGTTTGGAATGGTCGGAAGATATATAATTGACAGAATCCGTTATATATTGACTATAATATACTTAACAAGAGAGCCGAAAGCCAGCACACACCTGGCTGCCGGTAAGTATCAGCTCTAAAAGCAGCGCCTTAGTTTACCAGACCGAGGGCACTGCTTTTTGTGTTTAAAGATGTTAACAACAAGAGCTATTATCGCACAAATCATAATTACAAAAGTGAATAAATCGCTATATGTAACCATTGACATCAGCTCCTTTTACCTTCTCAAAAGGAGTTTAACATTTTAAAGTTAGAAACTCAATGCTAAAATATCGTTTTCCCCCAGACTCGCTTTTCAAAAAGTTTTCTGCTAAAATATGATTCAGAGATCCACAGGAGGTGAGGTCATGTTAAGCAAAGCCAAGGAGCTGTATCTCCGTTTAATCAAAGGCAAACTAGTCAACCAGATTATTTTCGTAATAGGAATCATCTGTTTCATACAGATCATCACAGTCTGTCTGATGTATTTATACATGTATCATTCCAGAGAAGAAGAAATTATATCAAATAATATGCAGATATTACATCAGGCAAATACAAATTACTTTTCCGGGATCGTGGATGATTTATCTGTTGCATCAAAAGAAATGTTTTATGATAAAAGTTTTACCGATTTTCTGATTATCTTGGCACCACTTCGCAAATGTCGGAATTGCTTGGAATATCAAGCATTTCCGGCATTTTGCGTTTCGGAAGATACCCCGCATATCATGGCATATCGGAGCCTCATTTGGCGGTCAAAAGTAGTAAAAGCGTAGTAGAAAACCGGCCTTACTACTAAGCCGCCAGCTTGTCCATCGCCGCTTTCGCAGAGGCGTAATCCGCATGAGCGTAATAGTTCAGCGTCATGGTGATGTTGGAATGTCCCATGATGTATTGCAGGTCTTTGGGGTTCATTCCAGCCTGGGCAAGCCGAGTGCAGAAAGTGTGCCGCATGGTATGGGGCGTGATGTTCGGCAGGGCCTCATCAGGCTTGTGGTGCTTGTTGTACTTCCTGACAAGCCCCTGGAACATGCTCTCGTAGCAGGACGCCGTTTTGGGAAGGCCGCTTTGGTTGAGGAACAGGAAGTTGGTGTAACCCCCGATATTGACCGGGGCGGCCTTGCCCCTGTTCTTCACAGCCCGCTTCAATGCCTGGTAGACCTTCTCGCTCATGGGGATTTGGCGCACACCGTTCTTGGTCTTGGGCGCGTCCACATAGTAGCCGAGCTCGCTGTCCCGCAGAAGCTGGTGATCCACATCGATCCGGCGGTTCTCAAAATCCAGATCCACCGTCAGGCCGCACAGCTCGGAGACGCGGAGGCCGGTCCCCAGCAGGACGATGATCTCATCGCAATACTTCCGGTAGACCGGGTCGCTGCCGGCGAAGGCCAGGAGGCGGTCCTCCTGTTCCTGGGTCAGCGCGACTTTTTCCTCCGTGTCATCCTCCAGGACCGTGTCCATAGCAAAGTTGAACGGGTTTTTTCGGATGCAGTCATCCTCAATCGCCGTGTAAAAGGCCGCTTTCAAAGACCGTTTCCAGTTATTGATGGTCTTGTAGGCGTAGCCCTTCTCGCTCATCCTGATGGCCCATTCCTTGGCGTCCGAGAGCTTCACCGTGTCAATGCTTCGGGAGCCCAGGGGGTCGCTTTTCAGAACGGACATCAGGTATTCCCGGCCCTTCTCGGTGTTCCGCTTGACATTCTTCCGATGGCTGTTCTGACGGGCATAAAGCTGGCAGACCGTCATCTTCTTGCCGATGGTGTCGATCCCATCGTTCAGGTCTCGCAGGATCTCCTTGACCTTCTCACGAAGCGAGATGTCATCCCGCTTGCCCGTGGGGGTCTTGTCGGTGGGGACCAGTTTCCAGGCATACACGAATTGAGTCTTTCCGCAGGCGTCCGTGTACTTGTAAGCGTATCTTCCGTCTTTTCTCTGGCTCTCTCCAGTTCTTAAAATTCGACCTTTGCTATCGCGTCTTTTCCCTGACATGATGTAAAGCTCCCTTCCATCGCTGGAATGAGCCTCGATACGCTATACATATTATACCGCGCCCCGGGCCCATTGTCAGCCGGCTTCCTCAAATAACCTCCAGCTCGTCGATGACTTTCTCAAACTGCTTGCGCTTGATCTGGAGGCGGTTGCCGTTCATAATGAGCCAGTTGGCGTCAGGGTTTTCCTCGGCTAACCTGCGGAGCTTCTTTTCCCCAATGCGAAAATATCTGGACGCCTCCTCAATGGAAAGCGTGTATTTTTGCCAGATAGGAATATCGTTCGTGTTCAAATACAACACCTCCTAAAAATTTGCGCGTCCCCTTTCAAGAGGACGGTGTTGCAAAGAATAAGAGGCAGAAAACGGATGGCCGCCGGCTGCGGCTCCACGGGAATTTCACCCCGGCCCATGCTGATGGGTGCGGCGCACGATGCTTTGCGGGCGTCCAATGCGCGAGTCTCATTATCCTGTCTGCGCGTCCTCGCCCACAGGCTGCCACACCTGCTTCACGGCCTGGTGTTCATCGCTCTCCTGTTTAGTAGGGGTCCCGTCCTGCGGACTTGCAACAGGGTCATGGCGCACCGGCCGAACGGCTCGGCACAAACAGATCGTATCCGTCTGCCTTATACTGCGCCGGAGGCCTCCCGCCGGGCTTTCTTTGTCAAGGAGCTATTTGGGGACGCCGCGTGGAAAGGGGGAAAACACGCAGCGCCCGGCCCTGGGTCAGTTCAGATCAAAGCCCAGGATGGAGATAATCAGCTTCGTTTCCAGCCGCCGGCGCAAATCTTCATCTACCTGGGGACGAGGAAAACCGTCAAGGTCATAGCTTGTCCTCGTAGACAGCGCGGCGATGTAGCCGGAATAGTGCCGGACTACCCGGTTCACCGCTTCGGGGTTACCCCCGACAGCGGCGGCGATCACCGGATAAGGGATCAGCGACGCCCGCGTGCACGCAGATTTAATCATCCGCTTCACCTCCCATCAGCTCCTTCAGCAGCCGATAGGCTTTCTGCCTGCGGGTGTTGACCGTCCGGCGGGCCATGTTCATGTACTCGGCGATCTCGCGGTCCGCCATGTCCAGGAACCAGTACATCAGGAAGATGTCCCGGTTATCCTGGGGCAGGGCGTTCAGCGCCTCGGCCAGCCGGTCATCCTCAATCAGAATCACAGCGCCTCCCACGGGGAAGTCCGTGTATTCCCAGGAGTAGCGGTCATAAACTGCAAGCTGGGCCAATTCCTCCTCTGACAGTTCGCTGAACAGTGCCTCACACTTCTGGCGGCGCCTGATCTCACGATAGCCGTTGTACGCCTCGTATTTCAGCACCTTCTTGCAGTAGCTGTCAAAGGCGTGCTGCTTGTGCTCGTAGTGGCGGTCAGGTTTCAAGTTCTCACCTCCCTTCGTGCCGGGAGGCAGTTCTTTTCTTCCCCTTTCGCTCACTACTCGTTCAGCGGAGGGCCGTTTTGGCTTCGCTGTGGGGGGATTATATGTAAATTTCTTGCCGCTCATAGATAAGCTCCTTTCGTTTCGTTCAGACCAGTGGGTCGGAACGAAACGGGGCGGGGAGCGGCAGTTTGGCTGAGCGATAGAAATAGCGCGGACACAGGAACAGGAGAATCCCACTACTGCGTCCGCGCTATGTTGTTGTGATTTATTGACTACTAATTGTTCCGAACAAGGCCGCAATAATACACAGAAAAATGAAAATTCCTTAAGCCTCTTGTATGTATTTACGGCCTCTTATAATGTTAATTATAAAATGGCATATTGACAATTAACAAACCATTTTTCTCACTCATAATCATATCCCCCTCAAAAATCGCAGGCCAACGCAGGGCAATCATAAAAACAACTCTTCAATCATTTCACATACAATTCTTATAATGCCATTTTTGTTGAGCTTCCTTGCTCTATGGGAAAAACAAACTCCATCAAAAAAGAATATAATTTGAAACTATATTTTACTAAATTATCCCATCTTGACCATACGATCACAGCAGCGGCGGATCAGCTCCACGTCGTGGGTGATCACCAGGATGGTTTTCCCTTTGTCTGCCTCGTTTCGCAGCATATCGGCAATAATCCGCATGTTCCCGCCGTCCAGTCCACTCGTTGGCTCATCAAAAATGAGCACATCACGCCCGGAGAGGATTCCGCAGGCCAGGGAGAGGCGCTGCTTTTGTCCGCCGGAAAGGGTGGCCGGATGGGCATCTTTATACGCATATAGCCCCAGCCGCTTCAAAAGGCCTCCGGCCTGTTCCAGCCGGGTCTGCGAGTGGTGGTCACCCAGCAGCAGTTCCTCTGTGACGCTGTTCGTAAAAAACTGTGTGCCGGTATCGTTGGCGCTGTACCAAGCCCGCCTGCGGCGCCCTGCGGCGCGCAATTTTTCCCCGCCGATTAGCACACTGCCGCCGCTCTCTTTCCACAGGCCGGACAGCGCCATCGCCAAACTGGTTTTCCCCGCCCCATTACGGCCAGTCACAGCGGTAACCTGCCCGGCGCAGACTGAAAGTGAGAGATGGTGAAAAATCAAATTGCCTTTTCTTTTGCAGGATAGGTCCTCTGTCCGGATAAAAACATCGCCGCTTTCCGGCTGCGGCAAATCCGGGAAAGGCGACTGCGTCACTTCCCGCAGGCCGTAGGTTTCCCGTTCCCCTTCGCTCATGTGCGCCATCTCCACCGGGCTTTTTTCCCACAGGATACGTCCGCCGTCAAGATACAGGAAACGGTCAGCGATGCCAGAGAGCCATGCCAGCCGGTGCTCGGCGATCACCAGGGTGCAGCCCTCGGCCTTGAGTTTTTTCAGGGTTTCAGCCAGCTGCTCTGACCCCTCTCCGTCCAGGTTGGCGGTTGGCTCGTCGCAGACATAGACGCCGGGGCGCAGCGCATAAACGGAGGCAATCGCCACCCGCTGTTTTTCTCCGCTGGAGAGTACATCCAAACTGCGACCCCGCAGATGCTCCAGGGAAAAAGTTTGGATGGCGGCATCGGTCCGGCTGCGGACCTCCTCCCGGGCCATCCCGTAATTCTCACAGGCAAAGGCCACCTCGCCGGCAAGCTCTGAAGAAAAGAACTGGCTTTTGGGGTCCTGGAATACGCTGCCCACCCGGCGGCCAACGGCATATTGCGGCAACGTTTCCAGAGGTGTATCGTCGAGGAAAATATGTCCCTCCATGCTGCCGGTATAATAAGCCGGCGCAAGTCCGTTCAAGAGCCGCGTCAGCGTGGTCTTGCCTCCTCCTGACGGGCCGGTGAGTACCACGCATTCCCCGTCATGGATGGTCAGGTTGATGTCCTTGACCCCTTGTTCACAATCCGCATAGTGAAAGGAGACGTTTTCCATCCGTATCACAACCGCATCCCTCCCATCCACAGAAACAGTACCGTAACAACCGGCCACAGCACAAGCTGGCACCAGTCCAAAGTATCCATCTTTCTCTCATGATAACTGCCCCGCTTCCCCGGGGCTTCCGCTCCCCGGGCCACCGCGGATACGGAAAGCTGGTCGGCAAGCTGCAGGCAGCGTAGCAGCATGGGCACCAATACATATTCGCAGGAGGCCGCCGGATGGGTGAGCAGCCGTGCCGGGGCCGTCAGTCCCCGGTTGCGCATGGAACGCCCTACGCCTTTCAGTTCCGCCTTCATGGTGGGAAAGAAACGGAACAGCACCAGCAGCCCCAATATCACAGCAGTGGGCATATGAATACGGGAAAGAAAAGCGGCTAGCTCCCCCGGCGGCGTGGTGATAAGGTCCCAGCCCACCAGGAATACGGGGGACAGGTTCCAGAACATCAGCACATAGAACTCGGAGAACACCACCATGTGCAGGCCATGATACCGGATCAGGTACAGCAGCAGCGCCAGTATCCCGTAAAACAGAGCAAAGCCCCCCATCAGCCGCCAGTTTTTCTGTACGGCCAGATAGAGAAAACATGCCGCTGTGAGTACGCAGGTCAGCATCGCATTGCCGGTCAGGGAGATCCCCAGGATGGTCCAGAGCAGCGCCCACAGCTTTACAGGCACCGCCAAATTCCGCCTCTGCATCAGAGGACGCCCGCCTTCTTGAAGTGTTTTCCAATGAGCTTACCGCCGATGAGGCTCCCCACAAAGCCGCATACCGTGGTGAACAGGAGGATGAACACCAGCCAACCCAGGGAGGAGTAATACCGCACAAAGGAGTCGATATAGCTCTGTTCCATGCCGCTTTGCAGGGCAAAGGTCTCGTAGGTATCCCAGAAAAACCAGAGGGGCAGCAGATTGACGCCGTTATAGAGCAGGCTGGCCACCGTCCAGGACAGGGTCATCTTCTTTTTGGATTCCCAGCCGTTTTTCCACAGGATAGCCTCGCAGATCACGCCGACGATCATATAATAGGGCAGCAGATACCAGTTTCCCATCATGAGGAACACCAGGCCCAAAATCGTCATGTAGACCAGAGAGACAAATCGCTTACGCACCCGGCTGACCATTAGAAAGTAGACAGGCGCGCACAGCAGCATCGTGATCCCCACCGACAGGACCATGCTGACAAAATCATTCACCATGCACACCATATTGATTACCAGTTGGATCAGGATCAGCACCACGGTAAGCAATACAGTGGTGATCACGTCTCTGACCGTCCATCTATTGTTGTTTGTCATCTTGATTTTCCTTTCGCGTGTTGATAAAACGGAAGTTGCAGAGTGCGTCGCCCCTTCCGATGGTCTTGGTCCGTCCCCATCGTGCGCCGGGGATATTTCCGTACATCACATCGTCGCTCTCGCAGAAGATGGGCGTCAGCTCCGGCACTCCATAGCGGCGGAATACATTGGCGTACAGGCAGGCGTGGCAGTCCCACTCGATGGCGTAGGCGTCGTTGCGCTTCCATTCAAACCGCCAGCCCTCCGGCCCAAACCCTGCTTTCGTAGACGCCGGGCACATGACCCGGAACAGTGGGAAGAAAAACGGCAGTTTTCCAAATCCCTGAAAGAATTTTGCCATGGGCTTGGAAGCGTTAAGGACGGAGGTGCGGATAAGCCGCCTGGCCTCAACAGGTTTCCAGCCCTGTTCCTGTAAGCCCCGGTATATTGCTACCGAGGGCAGGATGCTGCCTGCCATGTGCCGCGCCAGCATCTTATTGGACAGGTCGTTCTCTTTGAGAAGGGCATCGTAGGTCTGGAGCACCGCCTGTCTATCCGCACCGTTTTGGATTTCCGCATAGGCTTCTCCCAGGCGGCTCCTTTGGAGTTTCTTTTCCAGGTTCATGCTTTTTCCAGCCTCCATCCCAATGCCTGTTCCCTCGCCTCCACAAAGCGGCGGTACAGGCCTTCCTGCTTTATCAGTTCGGTGTGGGTGCCTTGCTGGACGATACGGCCTTTGTCCAGCACGATAATCTGATCGGCGTCCCGGACAGTGGAGAGCCGGTGGGCGATCATCAGGATGGTCTTATCCCTGGTCAACTCCCTGACCGCTTTTAACAGTTCCCGCTCATTCTCCGGGTCCACACTTGCAGTGGCCTCATCCAGGATGATAATGGGAGCGTCCTTCAGGATAGCCCGGGCGATGGAGACCCGCTGGCGCTCCCCGCCGGAAAGGGTGGCTCCCCCTTCCCCTACCCGGGTCTGATAGCCCTCCGGCAGAGCCTCAATAAAATCGTGGCAACAGGCTTTCTTTGCCGCTTCTATCACCTCATCACGCGTGGCGTCCGGGCGGCCAAACTTGATGTTGTTTTCAATGGTATCCTCAAAAAGATAGACATTCTGGAATACGATGGAGAAGTTGCGCAGCAGGCTGTCGCAGGTGTACTCCCGCACATCGTGCCCGCCGATGCGGATACTCCCTTTCCGCACATCCCAGAATCGGGCCGCGAGGCTCACCAGAGTAGTCTTGCCGGAACCGGAGGGACCTACGATGGCGCAGGTGGTCCTCTCCGGGATGGTCACGCTCACATCGTGAAGAACATCCCCCTTGTCATAGGCGAAAGAGACATGGCTGATTTCGATGTCAAAATGCTCCGGTTTCAGATCCGTCCCCTGTTCGTCCATGACCGGGGTATCCATCACGGCGTCCAGTTGATCCAGGGACGCCTCGATCCCCCGGGCCACAGAGGCCATGCTTCCCACCAGTTCCACGGCAGAGTAGATCATAAAACTGGATACCAGCAGGAGCAGACACTTTACCGGCGTGATCTCGCCGCCCAGCAGCAGATAGGGGGCGATCACCAGAATGGCGGCCCGTGCCAGCTTGAATACCGTCTGATAGACCCCGGTCAGTGCGGAGAAAGTGCTTTCCAGGGCAATATTGGCGTCGGCGCTTTCATCAATGGCCTGATTTACCGCTTTGCCCGAGCGTTCCCCCAGACCGAAGGCTTTCACCACACCCATGCCTTGGATGTATTCCAGGAACGCCGTCACCAGATTGGCCTGAGCGGCCTGCCGCCTCGGTGCAAGGCGTTTGGCCGCCTTCTGCATAACGGCGTAGACCAACATGGCGAGGATAAGTCCTATAAACATAGCAATTCCGACACGCCACTCATAAAAGAGCAGCCACACGCCGATGACCAGGGCATGGATGAAGCCGCCCGCCACCTGCTCCAGGATTGTGACCGCATTGTTCTCCACATCCGAGAGCGTGGTGGTCACAGCGGCGGTGATATCTCCCAGGCGATTTTCGTTGAAATAGCCCATAGGGACCCGCTTCATGTGCTCTCCGATTTCAAGCCGCTTTTCAGCGCACATGGAAAAGCTGCCCAGAGTGCGCCTGTCAGCGGACAAATTGTTGAACACGATCCGCCCCAGGATACTGACTACCATAACAGCCAGCGATATCCAGATGGTTTGCGCCGGCATGACGCCGCCATCGGCAGCAGCCAGCAGGCCAGCGAGTACCGTAAGGATGGCCAGGATGGGCAGCATCTGGAATACAGAGTCCAATAAGGTAAACACAAAGGACAGCAGCAGGGAACCCCGCTCTTTGCCGGAAAAATCCAGCAGCCGTTTTATCAGTTTGATCATAGTGCATCCTCCTCTCCCGTATCTTTGGCGCTGATATGCGCATTCCAAAGTTCACGGTACAGCGGACAGCTGACCAGAAGTTCTTCATGGGTCCCTAAAGCCTCCACCTGTCCATGGTCCAATACCACGATCCGGTCCGCATGGATAATGGTGGAAAGCCGGTGGGCAATGACGATCAGCGTTTTCCCCTGTACCAGCTGGTTGATAGAAGCCTGGATCACTGCCTCGTTCTCTGGGTCAGTGAAGGCGGTGGCCTCGTCCAGCACCACCACAGGGCTGTCCTTCAAAATAGCACGGGCGATGGCAATGCGCTGCCGCTCGCCCCTGGAGAGACTGCCTCCGCCGTCTCCCACCAGGGTATCATAGCCCTTTGGCAGAGCCGTAATGAAGTCATGGCAGCTGGCCAGTTTTGCAGCGGCAAAGACTTCCTCGTCTGTGGCGTCCGGCCTCCCCAGCCGGATGTTTTCTTTCACCGTCAGGTGGAACAGAAAATTGTCCTGTGAGACATAGGCCACTGTTTCCATGACCTGGGAGAGGGGGATGTTCCGAACATCCACGTCGCCCAGCTCCACTGCGCCGTTGTCCGCCTCCCAGAAGGATGCGATGAGCCGGGCAACTGTGGATTTTCCTGAACCGGAGGGGCCTACGATGGCGGTCATCCCGCCCGGCACCACATCAAAACTCACACGGTGCAGCACCTCCTGATTCCCGTAGCCAAAGGAGACATCACGCAAGGAGATATTGGTGTTATCCAGCCGCACCGACTGGGCAGGGCGGTGCAGTTCTTCCGCCTCCAAAAGCCCGGCGATCTCCTTGACGGTGGAATCTACCATGGCCAGGCTGTCCGTGTACCGCAATGCCTGGATCAGCGGCGACACCAGCCCCAGTGCCAGGATCACACAGGTGATCAGGGTAGGGGCCGTGATGCTCCCCTGCTGAAAGAGCCATGCCCCCAGAGGCAGAACTCCCAGCAGGCAGGAGGGCATGATGGCGATACCGGCAATATAAAAGCCATTGGTCTGGCGGAACCAGGTGGCCTTTGCCGCCTCGTTCTCCTTTACGGCATCCGCATATTTGGCATAAGAGGCAGTCCCCTGATTGAACGCCTTGATGACCTCGATGCCGCCGATGTACTCCACGATAGCGGCGTCCATGTTCTTGCTGGCGTCCAGCACCCGGTTGTAGCGGACCTCGTAATCCTTCATCATGCCCATATAGCAGACAAGGCCGATGGGGATCGTGATCAGGGAGATCAAGGCCATGCGCCAGTCCAGTACAAAGAGATAGGCAAGCATGAAGATGGGAACCAGAATATTTGCGGTGAGTTCCGGGATCATGTGGGCCAGGGGCAGTTCCAGTTTTTCCACCGTATCCACCAGCATGGTCTTGAACTTGCCCGATGGCGTGTCTAGGATATACCCCATGGGGACCCGGGCAAGTTTTCCCGTCAGTTCTGTGCGGATGTTTTTCAGAATGGTAAAGGCGCTGCGGTGGCTGAGCATGGTGGAGGCCGTTCCAAACCAGGTGCTTCCCAAATAACCCAGAAGGGCAGCGAAGGTCCACAGGGCGATGGGCGCCAGCTCATATTGCCAGCCGCAAACCAAAATGACGATCCGTGACACTGCAAAATACGGGACTACACCGCAAAATGCGCCCGCCACCGCCAGCAGAACCGACAGAATCATCTTCCCTCTGCATTGAGCGGCAAGGCGCAGAAGCCAGTGAAATGCGCTGTTCTTTTTCTGTTTCATTTGCCTCTCCTTTCATTTGTTTTTCGTGTATTTTATGGTATCCAGTAAAAACCGGGGATGTTTCATTGTTTCTGAGACATAAGTTTAAGGATTGCCGGGTAATAGAGCTATTATCATAAGTTAGTGTACGCTAACCGTTTGACAAAAAAGTTAAGGCTCATTTGAGCCTTAACAGCCCATCCCACCCGCAGTTGAAAAAGGTGGCCAGTTCCTCAATATAGCTCATGGCCCGTTCACGATTCATGTCGTGAACTACAGTCTCAAATACCGCAGTGAAATAGGCGCTGGTGATGAGATGATGCAGCTCATGGCTGATATGCCCTTCGATCTTGCCTCGCCGCTCCAGCTCATTATAATAGCGTTCCGTCTGGCTGACCTCAAGCTCTACCAGTTCGTGGACGTAATTTTCATATCTCGTCCCGGCAGAACAGCAGAGGATCAGTTTGAAAGCGTCAAAATGATCGTAAATATACCCGAGAAAATACCGCAGATACTCCGTGGACAGCCTCCTGCTGTCGATGGTTCGCTCTGCCGGGATCAGGTCAAAGTGGGCCTCCTGAGCCGCCTTGAACTGTTCCACAAGTCCGTCCGCAGCTTCCGATACCAATGCGTCAAAGAGTGCGGCTTTATCTGGATAATATCCGTAAAATGCCCCCTGGGTAAACCCGGCCTCTTTAACAATGCCGCGCAGAGAAGCGTCCTTGAAACCTTTGGCAAGGAACTCCTTTTTCCCAATTTCAAGTATCTTTCGCTGTGTTTCTGTATACTCTTCCATGTGCTCACCGCCTTATGATCTTATCTCTGTGCGTTTGCGTTATTATATCAATGATATATATCACTGATATAATAACGCATTTGATCTTCTTTGTCAATATTTTTTACGCTTTGATTTCTATTTTTTCATAGCACCAGATAATCCTTTGAAGCACCCACCAAAATCTTCTTTTCAATACCTCAGAGTATTCTGCATAAATCTGTTGACGGGTAGGCGGATGCAATGTTCTCAACACTGGTAGAGCAGGTGGTGGAATGGGAAAACACAGCATCTGTTTGTTATTCTTTCCATCCTCTACCCAAGGAAAGAGGGCAGTGACAGTCACAGAGCGGTTCCATACGATTGCTATGGAGTTCTGGGCCAATTTGGAACATCAGCCTCAATAAAAAATGAAATGAATTTCTACCAAATGGTGAAGAATTATTTGATATCTCAAAGGCCAGTGCAGAACTGAATCTATAAAAATGGATAGTTTGCCATTTTTGCCAGTAGGAAGTGTAGTATTAGTAGAGGGGAAAACGAGGGAAGGGTTGTTGTAGCAAGCACAGCCAGCGAGTACCCACTGGCGGATTTTCGGTTTAGGGGGACCCCTGCCCCTAAACACGAAAATTGCTTGCTGGGATAGTCCCAGACCCTTATAAGAAACGGAGGCGAAGCGGAATGGTAAACAGAAAGCGGAACATCCAGATGAAGTTCTGGGTGACGGAGGAGGAGAAGCGGCTCATCGACGAGAAGATGGCGCAGCTCCCCACAAAGCGGTATGGGGCATATCTGCGGAAGATGGCGATTGACGGATACATCATTCAGGTGGACACCACCGACATCAAGGAGATGACAAAGGCCCTGGGCTCCATCGGCCGGAACATCAATCAAATCGCCAAGAGGGTGAACGCCGGCGGCCCAACCTATCAAGCCGATATGGAGGAGATCCTGGAGAGATTGGAGCAGATATGGCAGTTACAAAGACGCATCCTATTAAGTCAACGCTGAAAGCGGCCATCGACTATATCTGCAATCCAGACAAGACGGACGGGAAGCTGCTGGTGTCCTCCTTCGGCTGCACCGTGGAGACCGCCGATATTGAATTTGCATGGACCCGCCGCCATGCCATCGACAAGGGCACGAACCTGGGCCGGCACCTCATCCAGCGTTTGAGCCTGGGGAGGTCACGCCGGAGGAGGCCCACCGGATCGGCATGGAGCTGGCGCGGGAGGTCCTGGGGGGAAAATATGAGTTTGTCCTCACCACCCACATAGACAGGGATCACGTCCATAAC
>BAIF02000014.1 GCA_000509105.1 Clostridiales bacterium VE202-21
CAGACCCGACACCAAAGGGAAAACGGGAAAAACCCTCACTTCGAGAACTGGAACAGCAGATAAGACGGGATATTGAGGACGGTATCGACAGCACAGGCAAGAAAATGACGCTTTGCCAACTTTACGCCAAACAGAACGCACAGAGGGCAAATGTGAAGAAAAGCACACAGAAACAACGGGAACAACTCATGCGGTTATTAAAAGAGGATAAGTTAGGTGCTAGGAGCATTGATACGATAAAACCCTCTGACGCTAAGGAATGGGCGTTACGCATGAAAGAAAAAGGCTTTTCCTATAACACCATTAACAACCATAAACGCTCGTTAAAAGCGTCATTCTATATCGCTATACAAGACGATTGCGTAAGGAAGAACCCTTTTGATTTCAAGTTAAATGAAGTCCTAGAAAATGATACCAAAGAGAAAGTCGCATTGACAGAGGAACAGGAACAAGCATTATTGTCATTTATTAAGACGGACAATGTGTATCACAAGCATTATGATGATGTGCTGATACTGTTAAAGACAGGACTTCGTATCTCGGAACTGTGCGGACTGACAGTAGCCGATATTGATTTTAAGAATGAAGTTGTGATTATCGACCACCAGTTACTAAAGAGCAAGGAACAGGGCTATTATATTGAAACGCCTAAAACAAAAAGCGGAATAAGGCAAGTGCCATTAAGCAGAGAAACGATACAGGCATTTCAACGGGTTATGAAGAAACGCCCAAAGGCAGAACCATTTGTGATAGACGGACGGAGCAATTTTCTGTTTGTCAATCATAAAGGCAAGCCCAAAGTTGCGATTGACTACAACGCCTTATTTATCCGTATGGTAAAGAAATACAACAAGCACCACAAGGACAATCCCTTGCCACATATCACACCGCATACGCTACGCCATACATTCTGCACAAGATTGGCAAACAAGAACATGAACCCAAAAGATTTACAGTATATCATGGGACATTCAAATATCAGTATCACAATGAACTGGTACGCTCATGCGTCCATAGATACTGCAAAATCAGAGGTTCAGCGTCTAATCGCATAAGAAGTATTTACCACGATTTTAACCACGCTTGATAGCGAAAATATAAGAAGATAGACCTAGATATGTGAGGTTTACCATAAAAGAAAAATGCCCGTAGAGCCGATAAAATAAGGCTTTGCGGACAATTAAGAAGATATAAAAAGATAGTCAAAAAGACATATATAATTTATCTGGAATTTATTATATTTATCGATTAACAAACATGCAGGGATAAGGTTAAAAGCTGTCTGAGAATACTCTTTTACAAAATCTGGGATTACACTGGTTTTGTGAGAGATGTTCTCAGACAGTTTTTTGTTGATATAAAAGCGAAAGCTAAAAAGGAATAACTTACCATAATTTTACTTAAAATTCTTATTTAATTATAAGAAAAAGTAAGTAATAATTTAAAAGGAGGTGATTTGTATGTCTAAAATCCATATAAACACATAGCAAAATAGGAAATGTGCTGTGCAAGATACATAATCGTGATGCGCCGGAAGTTGATATATAATTAAATTACAAAATTATTCCGGATAATGAAACAAAAAGGAGGAAAAGTAAATGTCAAGATACGTAATACAGCCCTACACAGAACCAAGCTACGATTTAAGATTCTTTAAAAAGTTTTCCCCGGAAAGAATGAAAGCAGTTGCCCTTATGGCTGAAGTTGGGCTGCCGCTGTATAAAATCCACCATTCGATTGTTATCGGTGATGTAGCGCTTCTCATAGCTGATGGCGTTGAAAAAGAATTAGGAATTAAAGTAAACCGCTATGTATGTGAAATAGGAGCATTGCTCCATGACGTTGGCATTAGCCAGATCCAGAAAGACGATATGCCGGAGCATGCTTTCATTGGAGCGCAGATTGCAAGGGACGCCGGATATAGTGAAGAAATCGCGAGATGTATTGAGCTGCATGACTTTGCCGGTCTTACAAAGGAATACGTGCAGGGAGCAAATCTTCCGTGCATGATTCAGAAAGAGGATAAGCTTCCCGAGTCCTGGGAAGAAAAAATTGTTGCTTATGCGGATATGATTGTTTCTCTGGAGGGCGAATGGTTCATGGATGTTTGGAATGATGATACATGCCCATGCAGAGCTTATTATGATCTGCTTTCGATTGTATTTAAGACCAGGACAGGCAGAGTGCTAAGCAAGGATCATCCGCAGTTTCAGTATGAAATTGATTTTAACAGGGAGATGAGGCGCTTTATTCCACGGGAAGTTTATGAGACAATCCGGCCCCGGATAAACCGGATGAGGGAGACGATCATAATGAGTGGGGAGAACTTACCGTTTCCATCTCTGGATACCTGGCAATAGCCGTTTGAAGCAGACCGGATAGGAGGCAGATTAAAAATGAGTCTAAAGGATGTGGTTCAGAAAAAGGGATACAGGCAGGATAAAATATCCCTGGCAATTACCATGCTGCCATTTGTAATTTTGGTATTGAGCATGATATATATTTCATCGCAGAACCCCTATTTTTTTACAGTAAGAAATATATCGAGTATCTTGCTCCAGACCTCATCGCTGGCAGTGATGTCGATTGGGATGACATTTGTCCTGATCGGCGGAGGCATTGATTTGTCGATTCCCCCTGTCATGGCAATGTCCGCCATACTTGGGGTAATGTACATGAGTAAGGGCGGTAATTCCATCACTGCTTTCTTCATTATGATTGGAGCCGGAATTCTTTGCGGAATAGTCAATGGTTTTGCGATTGCATATCTGAATATGATTCCATTTGTTGTAACACTTTCCATGCAGATGATTACATACGGATTCTGCATGTGGATCACAAATGCAGTCGGTGTAACAGGAATGAAAGAATCATTTAAAAATACGGTGCTATTTAATATACAGGGATTTGCACTTCCCATTTTTCTAATGATACTGCTGATGATTATTGCACAGGTGGTTTTGAAAAAATCCTACCTTGGGCGGTGGTTATACTTATCAGGTACGAATGTAAAAATGGCGGAAGTTTCAGGCATCCCTGCCAAAAAAGTAGTATTTGGAACGTATTTAATCTCAGGTTTTATGGCAGGGCTGGCTGGCATGATATTAAGTGCAAGAATGAATTCTGCTTCCGCGACTTTTGGCGAGGATGTAATTGTAATGGATATTGTGGGTGCTGCGGTCGTAGGAGGGGCCAGTACGAATGGCGGGATGGGTACGGCATTTGGCGCTGTATTTGGTGCAGTTTTCATTACCATAATCAGTAACTTTACGAATATGTTACATATTCAATACAACATGATTCTGGTTATCAAAGGAATCCTGATTATCGTATTTGTAGCACTTGATATGGTAAAACAAGGCAGGAGGGAAACAAAATGAGTGAAGCCATTTTACAAATGCGCCAGATTACAAAAAGTTTCTCTGCAAATAAAGTGCTTAGGGGAATTGACCTGGAAGCATACAAAGGAGAAGTGCTGGCCCTAATTGGGGCCAATGGAGCAGGAAAGAGCACAATGATGAATATACTGTGCGGAATCTATCAGGAAGACAGCGGAGAAATTTTGATTGATGGAAAAACGGTTAAGTTTAAAAATCCTACCGAGGCAATAGAGCATGGAATCGCTTTTGTGCAGCAGGAAATGGCATTGATGCCGACGATGTCTATTGTGGACAACCTGTTCCTGAATAACTTTCAGGTCAAAAGAGGCCTGATTGATTATAAGAACAGTAAGAAAAAATGTGTGGAAGTCCTGAAAAAGCTGGGATGCCATTATTCACCGGATACTTTAGTGGGAAGCCTGGGGGCAGGGGACCGTCAGCTTGTACAGATATCAAGGGCTTTATTGAGCGATCCGCAGATCATTATTTTTGACGAAGCCACGTCATCGCTGACTTTACCGGAAAAAGAAAGGCTTTTTAAGGTGATTAAACAACTCCGTGAGGAGAATGTTGCCATTATATATATCACACATATGATGGACGAGATATTTTCTATCTGTCAGCGTGTAATGGTGCTGCGGGGCGGAATTACTGCCGGCAAAGAACTGGTATCAAAAGTGTCTCATGCAGACCTGGTTAAAATGATGATCGGTGATAAAGTAGAAGAGCTTACAGGCCACAGCCATACGGTTGGTAAGGCGTCAGAAGATGCTCCGGTTGCTATGCAAGTGGAGAACGTGACTCGGAAAGGTGTTGTTGAGGGCATTAATTTTAGTATTAGGGAGGGGGAGGTTGTAGGCCTGTGGGGACTGATGGGTGCCGGCAGGACAGAAGTTGTCAGATGTATCACCGGACTTGATCCCATAGATGAGGGCACATTCTCAATTGCAGACAAAAATGGGAAACTTAAAAAGCTCCCTCCGAAAAAGATGATCGGTAATGTGGCTATCATTACAGAAGACAGGCGTGTAGATGGTCTGGCTTTGGAAATGTCTGTAAAGGACAATATGACCTCTGCGAACTTAAAAAATCTTACGGGAAAAGTGCCGGGGCTCTTAGATAAAAAAAAGGAACTGGAAGTATGTGAGAGATATGTAAAAGAACTGGAAACAAAGGTAGCAAGCCTGAACCAGCCCATCAGTACTTTGAGCGGCGGGAACCAGCAGAAGGTTATTCTTGGGCGCTGGCTGCAGAAGGATCTTAAGGTGTTCATACTAGATGAGCCAACCAGAGGGCTGGATATAGGAGCTAAGGCGGATGTCATGAAAGTAATCCACCAGCTTTCAGAAAAGGGTGCAGCTGTACTCGTTATTATGTCGGATATTGATGAGCTTATGAGCGTAAGCCAAAGGTATCTGGTTATGCATAATGGAAAGATTGTAAAAGAACTCGGGGGAGAATCTACACAGACGGACCTGATGGCGGCGGCATTGCAGTGAAAGGAGGGAAAATAGCATGCAAAAAGTAAAAGGCGGGTTCGATCTTAAGGAATTTTTGATGAAGTACAGTTTCGTAATCATTATTATATTTGTATTTATCTACTTTTCACTGGCAACAGACAATTTCTGTACAGCCGGAAATATCATTTCGATGCTCCATACTGCTGCACCTAATTTTATATTTGCCGCGGGGGCAGCGATGATTATCCTTACCGGAAAAGTTGATTTATCAATCGGTTCTGTAATGTATCTGGCGACAGCAGTTTTTACAGTGCTGATAGGCTATACGAAAGGAAATGTCCTGATATCATTGCTGGCAGCTATTGCAGCAGGGCTTTTGGTGGGGTTACTGAATGGTTTTCTGATTGTTGTGCTGAAAGTAACACCTATGATTGCAACGATGGGTTCCATGATAGCTATACGCGGAGTATCGCGTTCAATCTGCGGCGGAATGCCTTTATCACTGCCGGAGAATATTAGAAGCATTGGGGCAGTTAAGGCAGGTCCTGTATTTTTAGATGTCATTATTGCGCTGGTCATACTGATTCTGATTTATGTGGTGCATAACAGAACCAGGTTTGGCAGATTAATCACTGCCATCGGTAATGATGAAAAAATAGCTGTGAAACTAGGAATCAATGTTTCAAAGATCATCATCACCGATTATCTGTTATCCGCCCTGCTGGCATCCATAAGCGGTCTGATGCTGGCACTGCAGGTTGGAGGAGTAACACTGGCATTTGGCCAGGGAAAAGAATTTACAGCAATTGCAATCTGTGTAATTGGCGGGTTTAGCATGTTTGGTGGAACGGGGCATGTTTTAAAGGGGCTTCCGATTGGTGTAATGACTCTGACTGTGATTGAGGCAGGGCTGAATTTTATGGGAGTATCTCCATATGCGTACAGGTTCGTACAGGGCGGAATCATTTTTATAGCAATGTACGCACAATCCTATCAGTCTATGGTGCAGGTTCGTAAGGAAAAGAATGAAACAAATGATGAGAGGAGATTAAAGGTATGAAAAAGAAAATGAGAAGTGTTATCTGTGTAATTTTAAGTCTTATGTTACTGTTGACTGCATGCGGAGGAAGTAAGAGTGAGGAAAAGAGCAAGAAAGATGCGTCAAAGGGTGACACCCCGACCATCAGAGTTGGAGTTTCTTGGCATGAGATGCAGAGCGTAAATGTGACGGTATGGGGCGAATATATGAAAAAGTTCGGTGAGGAGAAGGGACCGGAATATGGAGTTAATTTTGAGTGGATCGAGGTAGTTGGTGATGCAACACCAGTGCAGGAAGCATCCAACATCCAGGATCTGATTAATCAGCAGGTCGATATCATGGTTGTCTGGTGCAACAATGCGGAGACCATTGGTGAGTCTATCCAAAAGGCACAGGATGCAGGGATCAAAGTTGTGACACTGGATCATCAGGACGCCGGTAAGATTGCGGATGCCCATGTAGGACAGGATACATTAGACCAATCTATCGTTGCAAGCGAGGCTTTGGCAGATATTCTTGAGAAAGATGGCGTAAAGGATGCCAAAGCAATCGAACTTTTCGGAAGCCTCGGTGACCCGAATTCTGTAAACCGTTCTGAGGGCTGGAAACAGGTGGAAGAAGAACGGAAATTGTGGACAACAGTAACAACAGTGCCTACGGAGTGGAAAACAGAAAACTTTAAGAGCGGGTTAAGTAACGCATTGGCGGCAAATCCAGATGCAGAAGTACTTTATATAGCAAGTGATTTTGCATTTTCGGCAGTGCAATCAGCATTAGAGGAAGCCGGGCGGTGGAAAAAACGCGGTGAAGAAGGTCATATGTATATCTGTACCCAGGACGTACTTCCACAGGCATACGAAGCTTTTGTAGCCGGATATATCGACAGCGGTGTCCCGTTTGATAACATTGCACATGCAGAAAAGGTAGTAGAAGTAGTGGCAGATCTTTATCTAGGAAATCCGGTAGAAAAAGAAAACTGGGTTAAGAGCCCCGCTGTTACTGCGGACAACATTGAAACAGAGGCTTCTGTTTGGGCAAGAGATTACCTGGACTATGAATAACAGGCAGCAGGTCGTGAATGCGCTGACTTCTATGTGAAGTCTGATGCAATAATAAAACGGAGGTATTTATCATGATTAGAGAAGTGGGCATAAACAACAGGATTTATGATTATGATGAGAGCAGAATGCCGGCAATGTATGCAGACTCAGGCGATACCATTATTTTTAATGCGGAAGATTTTGTAGGAAATTTACTTACAAATGAGAAAGTCCTGAAAAGCCATATCATAGCGGAGGGGTTTGTCTGCCAGCCATGCAATGGGGATGTGTACATTAATGGTGCAGAACCAGGTGATACATTGAAAATAACTATTGATAAAGTAGAAATCACTGCTGACCAGGGGACAATTGCCCTTTTTCCGCCAGATTTTGAGATATATGGTAAATACCTCGATAAAGAAGAAACAATGAAGGTTCCGCTCGTGGACGGCAAAGCGATCTTGTTTGGCGGAAAATTAGAGCTTCCGGTAAAGCCTATGGTAGGCGCTATTGCGGTATGCCCGCATGGAGTGGCTGAAGACACCGTCACACCTGGCAGTTATGGCGGAAATATGGACTGCAAACTAATTACAGAGGGGACATCACTTTACCTTCCTGTTTTTGTTCCGGGCGCTTTGTTGAATATGGGGGATGTCCATGCCATACAGGGAGACGGGGAAACCTTTTCCGCCCTGGAAGTACCGTCCCGTGTCACGGTTACCGTTGAACTGATAAAAGCGAGACAGGAAAAATGGCCTGTGCTTGAGACCAAGGATAAGTGGTATATAATCGCTTCAGCGGATGGATTGGATACCGCAACGGCAGAAGCCATGGAAGCCGCCTATCATTTTCTGGTAAGCCGTGGCGGAGGATATGATAAAAAAGAGTGGATTGTACTGTTGGGCCTGATTGGTGATGTGGAAGTCTGCAATGTGGTTGATCCAAGGGTAGCCGTAAGGCTGGGCATTCCTAAAAGTGCAGCAGATAAAATTCATTTCTAAATAGGAGTATGCTTTGTTTAAAAAAGGTTTGCTACAGTAACTTAAAAAGGAGACGGAATCATGAGAATTGTAGTGTTAGACGGATATACACTGAATCCTGGTGACCTGGACTGGGAAGGACTTAAGAATTTAGGTGAGGTAACAGTATATGATCGGACTTCTCTTACCAATGAACAGGAAATCATAGACAGGATCGGAAATGCTGAAGTAGTGTTTACGAATAAAACGCCGCTTACAAAAAAGGTTTTTGATGAGTGTAAAAGTATGAATTATGTTGGTGTTCTTGCAACCGGGTATAATGTTGTGGATGTGGCGGCCGCAAAGGAATATGGAATCACCGTGACCAACATTCCCACATATGGTACAGATGCGGTGGGACAGTTTGCGATTGCGCTCCTATTGGAGATCTGCCATCATATTGGCCATCACAATACGGCTGTACATGAGGGGGCATGGGCGAAGAATCCGGACTGGTGCTTCTGGGATTACCCCTTAATTGAACTTGCAGGAAAAACAATGGGGATTATCGGATTTGGACGAATTGGACAGTCTACAGGAAGGATCGCTAAAGCGCTGGGGATGCATGTGATTGCCAACGATGAATATCCAAATGACAGCGGAAGAAATATTGCAGATTATGTGACCAGGGAAGAACTGTTTAATAGGTCGGATGTAATTTCTGTCCATTGCCCGCTGTTCCCTTCTACAAAAGGAATAATCTGCAAAGAGAACATTCATAAAATGAAAGATGGAGTCATCATTCTGAATAACTCAAGGGGCCCTCTTGTAGTGGAGCATGATCTGGCGGATGCTCTGAATTCAGGAAAGGTATATGCAGCCGGCCTGGATGTTGTTTCAACGGAACCGATCCGTAATGATAATCCACTGTTAAAGGCAAGGAACTGCATCATTACGCCGCATATCTCATGGGCGCCAAAAGAATCCAGGCTTCGTCTGATGAATATTGCAGTAGAAAACCTGAAAGCATTTCTGGATGGGACTGCAGTTCATGTCGTCAGTTAGTAACAGTTCAGTCCTGCCTGAACGGTTACACCAGTATAGCATGCGGATAAAATTATAAGCTTGCTAAAAGACGGCTGCTGCTTTTGATAGTGCGCTGGAACGTAGGAGGTATAAGGATAATGAAGATATTAATGGGACTTGATCTGGGAACAACGGCTATGAAAATAGCACTTTTTGATGAGCAGGGAAAGATTCTGGCTTTTTCAACACAAGAATACGACTTACTGACTCCCCAGACTAATTATGTGGAAGAAAAACCAGAAGTTTACTGGAAAGCCTTTCAGGATGGGATTGCTGACCTCAGAAGCCAATACTTCTTATCTGAAGTTACAGAAATTGCGATGGCAATGTCTGCACAAGGGGAAACCCTTTTTGTATTAGACAGAGAGGGGAATCCTTTGCGAAATGCTATTGTCTGGATGGATAACCGGGCAATAGAAGAAGCAAAAGAGCTGGAAGAGAGGTTTGGAAACGATGTCTGCTATCAGAAAACCGGTCAGGTAAGCTTTGAAGCCTGCTGGCCTGCATCAAAGATACTATGGATTCGTAAACACGAGCCGGAAGTGTTTGCGGAGGCAGATAAATTTTTATTGATAGAGGATTATTTTATTTACAGGTTAACAGGAAAGTATACCACAGAACCTTCCTTGGTTTGTTCTTCCACATACTGGGATATCATTGACCGGAAGTACTGGAAAGAGATGCTGGATTATCTGGGAATTGAGGAGCGGCAGCTTGCAGCAGTTGCTGAGTCGGGAAATGTTGTTGGCAGGATATTGCCTGAGGTTGCGGAATCACTGGGAATTACCAAAAACCTGACAATTTGTACAGGTGCGTTGGATCAGGCTGCCGGTGCGATCGGAGCAGGCAACATCCGGCAGAGAATGTTCTCAGAAACGATAGGCGCAGCTTTGGCAGTGTGTGTTCCAGTAAATGAACCTGTATTTGATCCGGCAGGAAAGATGCCATTGTTTTGCTTCCCTTTGAAGAACATGTATATGATTCATACGTTCACAAATGGGGGAATGACACTCCGGTGGTTTCGGGATAAATTCTGTGAGCTGGAAATGCTGGCAGAAAAAAAAGGATGTGGAGACGCATATGACATGATCAGCAGCCAGGCAGCAAGCGTACCGGCAGGAAGTGACGGTTTGATCATGCTGCCGCACCTGGCTGGCGCGCTGGCACCAGATGTCAATGCAAGGGCAAAAGGAGTATGGTTTGGTTTTACGCTGCAGCATACAAAGGCACATTTTATGAGAGCTATTATGGAATCACTGGGATATATATTAAAAAGAAATATTGATTCACTCAATGATATGGGGATAAAAGTAAAGGAGATCCGCTCTCTTGGTGGTGGTTCAAAGAGTAAAGTTTGGTCCCAGATTAAAGCAGATATTAACCAGGTCACGCTGGAGACTGTAAAGTCAAAGGAAGCAGCGGCTTTAGGCGCTGCAATACTGGCAGGGACGGCAATGGGAGTATTTCAAAGCGTAGAAAATGCAGTAGAACGTATGGTGGAAGTAAAGGATAGGATTGTTCCCTCTGAAGAACATAAGGAAGTATATCGGGAAGGTTATCTAATGTATAATCAGTTATTTGCCGATTTAGCAGGGTGTTTTGATAAAACAAGATAGCAATCTTTAAAATATTTGTGAATGTATGGGAGGTATATTGATGAAGGCAGTAAAAAAATGTGAAACAGCGGTCTCTTTGGATGGACCGGAGGTGTGCAGGGAATATCTGTGTACCGGGAAGATTACGTTTGGATCCTCCGCACTGCTTCCGGGGCAGACAGGAGGGATTGATCCGGGACATCCGGACTCACACGAGGTGTTTTATGTAAGCAGGGGGCATATTATCATGCGGAATCCGCAAAACGGAGAATATTTTGAGTTAACGGAAGGGGATGTAATTCTAGTCGAGGAAGGGGAGCCCCATGAGATGACAAATATTGGAATGGAACCTGCGATTATTAGTTGGAGCTGTGCACCAAGCCATATCTAATCGAATTCTAAAGATGAAAGAAGCAGAGAGAGAAAGGAAACAATAGCGACATTAAGAAATGGAAGGGATGAATATGAGACAACCAAGAATTGGAATTGTTGGCGTCACCTGTGAGTTTGAGAGCGGCGGGCAGCGTGCAGAGGCGCTGGTAGACAGTATAGGAACCGCACTGGAGAAGAAAAACGTAGCGGTGGTTTATGCAGAAAAGGTGGCATGGGATTCCGCAGATGCCGTCAATATATGCAGGCAGTTTAAGCAAGAAGAACTGGATGCTCTTGTAATTGTGGAAGCAACATGGATCATGGATTCTATGCAGTATATTTTTATCAATGAGCTTCAGCTTCCAACCGTATTTTGGGCAGTGCCTTATACCGAGACATTCTCGATCGGATGTGTACAGCATTTTGGGGCAATCCTAAAGGCACAGGGAATTGAATATGAATATGTATATGGGCTTCCGGATAACGAAGAGGCAGTACATAAGGTAAAAACGGTTGCTGAAGCCGGACAGATTATGAAGGCTGTTAAGGGGATGCGGCTTGCTCTTGTAGGACCGCGGCAGACGTGGAGAGTGGCTGGTCCGCAGGATATGAGCAATGAGGAATGGGAATTCTCACGTAAATTCGGTGTGACCCTGATTCATATTGAAATGGGAGAGATTTTATATCTGGCAGACAATATAAGAGATGGGGATGCCGAAGAGGTATTAAAATGTTTATCAAAGCGGACAGGCGCTGTAAAAGCAAATGGGACAACCATGCAGTATATGGCTAAGATCTACATGGCCACAAAGGAAGTCATTAAAAAGTATTCTCTGGATGCAATGGCAGCGGAGTGTTACCCGATGTTCAGCGGGCTGATGAATCTAACCTCATCGTGGCTGGCAGATGAGGGAATTGTGGTAGACACTGAGGGCGATATCGGGCATACCATGGTAATGCATATGCTGAATCTGATCTCAAAAGGCGGGGCCTGCGCATTAGGGGAAGTGGGAAGTATCGATGATATGGAAAATATCCTGGCACTGGCTCATGAAGGCAGTACCGCACATTCTCTTGCAGAAGATATTCATAAAGTACAGATCTCACAGAGCGGAGAGAGAGGCACTTTTGTAGGTGCTCCTTTGAAAGCAATGGAGAAAGTAACAATATCCAGCATTACTGGTGCGCGGGGAAGTTATAAACTACTGGCTGACCGGGCAGCAGTTACAGAGGCATCCCATGAGGAATGGGTGGAAGGCGGTGAAAAGCTGTTAGTAAAGCTGCGTGTTGCCGACAAGGCAAGTGCAGTGGTGGATCAGCTGATGCAAAATGGCATGGATCATCATCTTCTTGTCAAGGAAGGGGATTGGGTTGAGGTATTAAAGATGATCTGCAAGTTCTGGGATATAGAGAGGGTTCAATTATTTAAATAATTTGTAATAGTTCAGACAAGCCTGAACTGTTACAATACGGGTTCTGCAGGTTTTCTGACCGGAATAAGACACTAAATCACAGAGTCAAATGATTTATGAAAAACCCAAATATAAACGAAAGGGTCAGGCCCTAATTGCAAAGGGGTCAGACCCCTATGGAAATATAGGAGAAAAAAGATATGAAGAATTATAAGGTAACCGTATTGCATCTGAAGGAATTTACAAAAAAGGTATTTGCCATGACTGGGCTTACCGAAGTGGACGCGGACTCTGTAGCGGAACTGCTTGTCCATGCTGATGCCAGAGGTGTCAGCAGCCATGGTGTACTGAGAATGAAACCGTATATAGAGAAGATTAATGGAGGCGGCGCCTCATTAAAAAGTGAATATCGTATTGTGTCGGAGACCGCTAACACTGCAGTCATAGATGCACAGGGAGGTCTTGGCGCAATTGCCGGTGAAAAAGCAGTTGCGGTTGCAAGAGAGAAAGCAAAAACAAATTTAATATCCATAGTATCTGTAAAAAATAGTAATCATTTTGGCATGGCAGGACATTGGGCGATGAAACTGGCTGGAGATGACTGCATAGGATTTGCCTGCTCTAATACGGATCCCTCAATGGCGCCTCCGGGAGTAACGATTCCATTTATAGGAAACAATCCGTTTTCATTTGCATTTGCCGCAGGAAAAAAATATCCGGAAGTATGTGTAGATATGGCAACAAGTGCAGCGGCATTTGGAAAAGCCAAAGCATATGCGCTTGCAGGAAAGCCGATTCCAGAGGGCTGGCTTCTGGATAAACAGGGGAAACCGACTACAGACCTGAAACAATATGGCATGCTGGTTCCAATGGCTGAACATAAAGGTTTTGGAGTTGCATTCATCGTGGAATTGTTTGCAACCCTGCTTTCAGGCGGGGTTCTGTCACCTGATGTAAATGACCAGGATCTGCCGGGGACGCCGGAGCTATCCAGCCAGAGTTTTGGGTGCGTTAATATTGGTGCATTTCGTAACCTTCAGCAGTTCCACCGGGATGCTGAAAAATATATTGAAGCTATGAAAAAACTTCCTGTACGTGATGGTATCGACAGCGCAAAATATCCGGGAGAGATTGAATATACAAGCAAACAGAAGAGTCTGAAAGATGGAATTATCCTGCCAGAAACGCTTGTTCTGCAGCTGGAGGAAATTGCAAAGAATATGGGGCTTGCTGAAAGTGATATTGAGTTCCTAAGGGGCAAAGAGGCATAAATATAGTAACACATTAAGTCTCATCAATGTGGCTGGTACGGTATTCAATAGGGCTGACCCCCATCATTTTCTTAAAGGTTTTATAAAAATAGCTATAGTTATTAAATCCTGCATTTTCGGCTACTTTACCAATTGGAAGATCACCCTTTAGGTAATAAGCAGCTTTTGAAATCCGTTTTTCTATGATGTAATTGGTCAGTGTATAATTGGTGATACTTTTAAAAATCCTGCATATATAGTATTCACTATAATTAACTTCACTGGCCAGCCGTTCAAGAGATAAATCTTCACTCAGATGAGTATTGATAAAATCGACCAGATCAGCAACCATGGAAACCCGGCGGGATTCGGCATTGTCAAAATGTATACCATCATAGCAGTCGCTGAAAAGATAGGCCGCCAGCTGATGGAGCAGAGCCTTTTCCAGAATATCATTCCCGTGTGTCAGTTTGTTTTCCCTGAATTGGTGGAGAACAGAAAGATACTTATTAAAACAGCTGTCATCCACATGGATAATCGGATAATTACAATTATCTTTTGAAAAAATGTCTAAAAGATTGGAGTTGGGAGTGTTAAATGAGAGCAGGAGGCTTGGATCTATGCTAATACTAAATCTCTCATAATGTGCATTTGGATTATAGACAAGAGTATGCGGATCAAACATATTGATCAGTGCAATATCACCCCTGCGGATCAGATATTCTTTATTATTAATTTTAAAAATTCCGGCATTGCCCAAATAAACAACAATTTCATAAAAGTCATGATAGTGCAGGCCTGAACGAAGTTCATTTTTGGGCGTGCGGAACAGGCATTCATAATCACCTTTATATACAGAAATACGAGATAAAAATTTTATATCCACACCTTTTATATTCATATTATATCCTCCTAGTTAACTTTAGTTTACAAAGAGAAAGACATAGTGTCAATGAAATGACAAAATAAGAAATATATTGCGCAAGTTATGAAAACATTACGTTGCTGTGTACACTCGAAGGCAGTGAACAATAACAATATTACCTGAAGTGTTATAATAAGGAGGTATCTGCATGAATTTTGAACAACAAAGAATACGTATACTGCAAGGAAAAATGTATAATGATCTGACTCCGGAGTTGGTTCAAGCAAGAAAAAATGCTGTAGAGCTTACGAATGAATATAATGCCAGTTATGGTCAGGGTGCAGAAATCAGAGAAGGGATTTTGAGAAAATTATTAAAACATGTCGGACAGGGAGCCTTTTTTGAGCCGGGGTTTCGGTGCGAATTTGGCTTTAATATTTCTGTTGGGGAGAACTTCTACGCTAATTTTGACTGTATCCTTCTGGATCCGGGAGAAATAGAGATTGGTGACAATGTGCTTTTTGGACCGCGGGTTTCCATATATACAGCAAGGCATGCTTTCAATGCTCAGGAAAGAGCAGCAGGTGCCTGTTTTGCTAAACCGGTCAAGATAGGAAATCATGTCTGGGTCGGAGGCGGAGTACATATGGACCACGGGATTACGATTGGGGATCATAGTGTTATTGGAGCAGGAAGCGTAATTACAAGAGACATTCCTTCAAACGTGGTAGCAGCTGGAGTACCTTGTAAAGTAATCCGTGAGATTACAGATACGGATGCGACGGATTATTTTGATATACTAATGCAATTGTATTAAAAGGGAGAAACGCGAATGAGAACACTATATATTTCAGACTTAGACGGTACGTTATTAAACAGCAGAAAGGAAATAACAGATTACAGTTCAGAAATTATTAATTCGTGCATTGCTTCAGGAGTGTTGTTTTCGATTGCAACTGCAAGGATGCCTTACGGATGTGATTACCGTCTGCAAAAACTGCATCTACAGGTACCTGCTATTTTAACAAATGGTGTGTTTCTATATGATTTTAGCACGAAAAAATATCTGCATGCGGAAGTGATTGATCAAGAGGCGGCAGAAAAGGTAATATCAGCATTTGAGGAGAATAAGAGGGACTGCTTTCTGTATCTTTTTCAGGATGAGGAGATCAGCATATGCTATGGGAATGATAAATTAAAAGAACAGGAACAATATTACAGCATAAGGGCACAGGAAAGCTGTAAAAAAATATATCGGACTGATGATTACAGAAAGGAAATGGCTTGCGGTGCAGTTGTATATTTTGCGCTGACAGGGGAAAAAAAGGAGCTTGACCCGGTTTGTAAAAGCCTGGATAAAATATCCGGGATCCATTATGCCTGTTATCTGAACATCTATAATAATCTATATTGTCTGGAAGTTTTTAGTGATAAGGCGAGTAAGAAAAATGCGCTGCTGAGACTGAAAGCGATGCTTAACTACGATGAGCTGGTAGTGTTTGGTGATAACTGGAATGATATGCCGATGATTGACATCGCGGACAGGAGCTATGCACCGGAGAATGCCCTTCCGGAAATAAAAAAAGTTGTGACGGCAGTACTAGAGAGTTGTAACAATGACGGCGTAGCAAAATTTTTAAAGAATGAATGGGAACAAAGGCAGTTAGATAACACGCGGTTAAGGCGATAAAAGTAAAAAAAAAAGGATATGATATAGAGTAAAACTCCTGCATAAGATCTGGCAGTTCATTGACAGGAAATTGAAAAAGGGGAGACTCTATGAAACCGGGAAAGAGGAAAGAAACAGGTGCAGTCCTGGTAGAAGCAGTAAGAATTGCAGTGGGAAGCGGCGCAGCATGTATGCGGCTTCCCTTTTGCATCTTGAATTTGCCGCATCGGCGGGGATGGTAACGCTGCTTACGATACTGACTACAAAATGGGAAACACTCAGGCTCTCAGCTGCCCGTATTCTGACATTTTTTCTGGCAGCGGTCCTGGCATGGTTAGTATTCAGCCACATCAAAAGCGACGGCGCTGCATTTGGAATCTTCATATTTTTATTGGTATTGATAAGCGAATGGGTAGGCTGGAGGATATCTGCATCCGTAAATGCGGTTATAGGCACGCACTTTTTAACTACACGCAACTTTTCAATTGCTTTTATTGCAAATGAATTTCTGATCGTGTTCTTAGGAATCACGATAGCTATAATTATCAATCTGTTCCAGAATAATGGCGGTCATAGGGACAGAATCATAGAAAATATGCGTTATACAGAGCAGGAATTTTCCGACATATTGGGGGAACTGGCTGCATTTTTATATAGCCAGGACAGAAGGGAGGCTGTTTGGGAGAAGCTGGAACTTTTAGAACAGAAACTAGAGGATTTTATAGAACAGGCATATGTGTATCAAAACAATACCTTCAGAGCTCATACCAGTTATTACAGCGCTTATTTTGAAATGCGGGAAAAACAGTGTGGGGCGCTACAACATCTGCATCATGAGATGGAAAAGCTGAAGGCGCTTCCAAAGCAGTCTTTTATTGTGGCAGATTATATTTCCTATTTAAAACATTTCGTCAAGGAAATGAACCGGCCGGAAAAGCAGCTGGCACGTCTGGCGGCGCTGTCTGAGGAAATGAAGGCACAGGAACTCCCCGGCAGCAGAGAGGAGTTTGAGAACAGGGCGGTGCTCTATCACATATTAATGGATCTGGAAGAGTTTCTGCAGTATAAGCAGCATTTTGTGGAGCGGATTGACGAGACGCAATTTGCCGTTTACTGGAAAAAAGAGGTGGAGGATTTCAGACGCTCCAAAAGTAGATGAAGGTTTTCGATTGTTTCCCGGTTGATAAAATGTTCAATTTTCTCTACCTGTTCAAGTTCGTTTTCTGAATGATTCAGCAGGCACAGGAATTTATGCAGTATATCGTGGCGGTAAAGAAGATATTCTCCAACCTCAAGCCCTTTGGGCGTTGCGGTTAGGTAGCCGTATTTCTGGAAAGAGATGTACCCCCGCTCCTTCAGCGCGTTTACCATCTTGGATGCAGAGGAGGGTTTTACATGCAGATTTTCAGACAGTGCCTGGATTCTTACGATATCCTGTCCTTTAAGCATACGGCAGATCATCTCCAGATAATCTTCCATAGATGCGGTCAGATCATCCGTGTTATGCAGTTCATATCCTTTTTGGGTATAAAAATTATTTCTATTGTCCATTATATCATTTCTCCTATTAAGATAAAAAGTTAATATCTATTCGAAATTTCTTTTCCAATGTGTCACAGAATCCCGAAAACTTAATATTATAGAATCAGGAAAGAAAGTTTCCTTATCCTAAATTCTATGACAAGGCGGTGGCGCTTATGAAAAAGGAGATCTGTTTAAACGATATACAGCCGGGGCAGAAGGCGGTTGTCAGAGAGCTGAGGTCAGATGGAAGTATCCACAGACGTCTTTTGGATATCGGTCTGGTCAGAGGAACGAAGGTTGAATGTGTGGGAAAGAGCCCCGGAGGGGATCCGGGGGCATTTTTAATCCGCGGAGCAGTGATTGCAATCCGTTCGGAAGACTGCGGGGATATCCTGGTTCATACTTTGGAAGGTGCCTGATATGGGGCGCGAAAAAGTGATTGCCATAGCGGGCAATCCGAATGTGGGGAAGAGCACGGTCTTTAACAGCTTGACGAACCTGCACCAGCATACGGGAAACTGGCCTGGTAAGACGGTTACCAACGCCTCGGGATATTGTGAGACTAAGGAATATTCTTATAAAATGGTAGATATTCCGGGGACGTATTCGCTGTTGGCCCATTCGGCAGAGGAAGAGGCCGCCCGGGACTTCATCTGTTTTGGGGACGCAGATGCGGTTGTTGTGGTCTGCGATGCTGTCTGTCTGGAGAGGAACCTGAACCTCGTCCTGCAGATTCTGGAAATCACCAGAAAGGTGATTGTCTGTGTAAATCTCCTGGATGAGGCGGAAAAGAAGGGGATTTATGTCAATCTGGATATCCTGTCCCGGGAGCTGGGCGTACCGGTTATCGGTATGGTGGCAAGGGAGGGAAAGGGCAGGGATCAGCTGCTGGAGACCATGGACAATATGATGCGGGAGGCCCAAAACGTCAGGCAGGAGCTTCAGGCTTCTTCTGTGGGCTGCATAGCTGCAGATGGATATGTTATTCCATACTGCCAGACGTTGGAAAAAGCAATTTCTCTGCTTGAACCCGCGGTGGATGCGGTGCTGGAGGGGGTACAGATGCCCTCGACAGCCGCCTGCAGCGGCTGCCTGAACAGCAGATGGCTGTCCCTGCGGCTGCTGGATTATGATAAGACGCTGGATGAAGGCATCCGCAGATATCTGCAGAGAAATATCTGTCAGGAACACTGCCTGAAGGAAGCGATTCCGGAGGCACAAAAATTACTGTACAATCAAAATATGGATAAGAAAAGGCTGGAGGAAGAGATTGTATCATCGGTCATGTATATTGCGGAACGGATCAGCGAAAAGGCTGTGACGTTTACAAAAGAACATGCCGACAGCCGGGATCGGAAAATTGACAGTATTCTCACCAGCAGGCGGGCAGGGTATCCGCTGATGGCAGCGCTGCTGATGGCAGTTCTGTGGCTGACCATAACGGGAGCAAACTATCCCTCTGAAATGCTGGCAAAGGGACTGTTTTGGATACAGGACAGACTGACGGAACTGTTTGGTTTTGTAGGCGCGCCCGCCTGGCTGCATGGCATATTGGTTCTGGGGGTTTACAGAGTGCTGGCATGGGTTATCTCTGTGATGCTTCCGCCAATGGCAATATTTTTTCCGCTGTTTACGCTGTTGGAGGACGCAGGTTATCTGCCTAGAATTGCATATAATCTGGATAAACCCTTCAAAAAATGTTGCGCGTGTGGAAAACAGGCACTGACCATGTGCATGGGCTTTGGATGCAATGCCGCAGGGGTAGTGGGATGCAGGATCATAGACTCGCCCCGGGAACGGATGATTGCGATACTGACTAATAGCTTCGTGCCCTGCAATGGGAGATTTCCTACATTGATTGCAATTATAACCATGTTTTTTGCAGGTATTTCCGGAGGAGCAGGTGCGTCATTATTATCGGCGTTTTTACTCACTATGTTTATCCTGCTTGGGGTTGCCATGACATTTTTCGTATCCTGGATTTTATCAAAAACTGTGCTAAAAGGCGTGCCCTCGTCCTTTACGCTGGAGCTGCCGCCATACCGCAGGCCTCAGGTGGGCAAAGTGATTGTCAGGTCCATCTTTGACAGAACCCTGTTTGTGCTGGGCCGCGCGGTAGTAGTGGCCGCGCCGGCCGGCCTGTTTATCTGGGCCTCAGCCAATATTACTGTGGGGGATACGAGTCTTTTAAATTATTGTGCATCTATGCTGGACCCATTTGCCAGAATGCTGGGCCTGGACGGGGTCATACTGATCGCTTTTATCCTGGGGCTCCCGGCAAATGAAATTGTTGTGCCCATTATAATCATGGCGTATATGGCACAGGGCAGCCTTGTGGAATTTGACAGCCTGGCAGAAATGAAAACCCTGTTTGTGCGCCATGGATGGACCTGGCTTACTGCGGTCTGCACCATGCTTTTTTCCCTTATGCACTGGCCCTGTTCCACAACACTGCTGACTATTAAAAAAGAAACAGGAAGCTGGAAGTGGACGCTGGCGGCACTGGCAATACCGACTTGTGCAGGGATACTCATATGTTTTATTGTGGCACAAATCGGAGGTTGCTTTTTGTAAGCCGGTATTTAAAAGAAAGAAAAACAGCTCGCCGACGGGTGGGGGCGCAAAATGGAAAAATAGCCTCCAGCCGCCTACGGGCGCCCAAGCCGTTCCGGATTGCAGACACAGACCTGAGAAATTCGCAATGGATTGGGTCAGGCTTCCGGTTTTCCGGCGTTCCTTAAAAAAGAATTATCCCTCTCCAAATACTTTTGTTTGAACAGATTTAAGTGTATAATAGTAAGAAAACATGGTGGAGGGAAAATGAAGTGGCACAAGAAACGCAGGCAAATGCAGAAAAAGCCGGAAACGGCATGAAAAAGAATATATTACTGCGCACGAACTTACTCATATGCATGGTAATTATTGCAGGGTTTCTGATGACAGCAGTACTGAGTTACCGCGCCAATTATAGTGCTTCTCTGGAGAATATTGAGCAGATTTCTACTTTGACGTCGGAAGGGATATATTATCAGATGAATTCTGCATTTACTAAGCCGGTCAATATTTCTCTGACCATGGCAAATGACAGCCTGTTGAAGGAGTTTCTTGCGACAGAGGCGGAACATCTTGCGAATAAGGAATACATAGAGACCATCAGGCGGTATCTTGGGGGTTATCAGAATAAGTACAATTATGATTCGGTATTTTTGGTTTCCACAGAGAGCGGGCGTTATTATAATTTTAATGGTCTTGACCGGGTGCTTGAAAAGGGGGATCCGGAAAATGACTGGTATTTTGAAATATTGGACAGCACGGTGGATTATTCTATGAATGTCGATAACGATGAGGTGATAGGCGCGGACAATGAGATCACTGTTTTCGTAAACTGCAAGATTAAGAGTGACAGCGGCGGAACGATCGGTGTGGTCGGGGTTGGGGTGCGTATCAGCTACTTGCAGGATCTGCTGCAGGGATACCAGGATGAATTCGGTGTAAATGCCTATCTGATTAATGAGAATGGCACAATAGAGATTTCAACGGACTATACAGGGTTTGAGGCTGTCAGCTTGTTTGATATCGGTCGGTACAGACAATATGGCGGGCAGGTTCAAAATGATATTCTTGGATGGAAAGAAGAGGGCATGGCCAAAAGTTTCTGGGTGGGAGAAAACATAAAGGGCCGGTCGGACTATATAGTTACCAGATATCTGCCGGAACTTGGCTGGCATTTGGTAGTGGAACGCGACACAAGCAGCTATATTACGAAGCTTAATAAGCAGCTTGCTTTAACGATGCTGGTAATAGCCGTGATCATAGGGGTAATTCTCTATATTATTACGCAGGTGATCCGAAGTTTTAACAGGAGGATTATTGCTCTGACCGAGTCGGTAGAGCAGGAACGGCATACGATGTTCGAGAAAGCTACTGAACAGCTTTTTGATAAAATATATGAGCTTGATATTACAAAGAACCGTCCAGCCAACCAGGCAACGGCGCAGTATTTCGAAAAAATGGGGGCTCCAAAAGGAACACCGTACGACCAGGCTCTTCAGATTGTAGCTGAAAGGCAGATTCATGAGGCATATCGGGAAGGATACGTAGAGACTTTTAAACCGGAAAGCGTTCTCAGGGCTTATGAAGACGGGCGGGATACCCTTAGATACGATTTTATGATTCTCAATGAAGAAGGCAGATATTACTGGATGCGCATTACAGCGCGAATTGTGAAATGGGAGAGCGACGGTTCGATTCACATGCTGACTTACCGTCAGAATATAGACGCCGAGAAGCAGCAGGAACGCAGGCTGCATGAACTCGCACAGACGGATGAGATGACAGGTCTCTTAACAAAAACGGCCACAGAACGTCAGATTGAAGAGGCGCTGAAACGGAATCCGGAGAAGCTTTACGCGTTTTTTATTACTGATATAGATAGCTTCAAACAGGCCAATGATTTATATGGGCATTCATTTGGAGATACCGTTATTGTATCATTTGCACGTACAATTCAGCAGCATTTCCGGGAAGATGATATTGCAGGCAGGTTCGGTGGAGATGAATTTGTGGTGTTTGCATCCATACCCGGGAAGGAATGGGCGGTGGAAAAGGCCGCGGAGCTGTCCCGAGATCTCTGCTGGATGCATCAGGTTGGGAATGACCGCTGGCAGATTACAGCCAGCATAGGGGTGGCTGTACTGCAGGGGGCGGACTTTGAGATGTTTTATAAGAATGCGGATGCCGCTCTGTATGAATCTAAGAAAAACGGGCGGAATCGGTATACCATGTATTACAAAGAGGCAGAGTAAGGGACAGAACCCTTCCTGCCTCCACTGCTTAAAAATCCTTTATAAGTTCAGGTACTTCTTTTTTCCCGATATATTGATATTTTTTTTCTCTTTGTATAGAAGAAAAAGAAAGAAAGCAGAAGCGTAACACATTCCGCAGCAGGTACAGAGAGCCATACACCGGTAACTCCCAGCAATTCGGGCAGCAACAGAATACTTGCAACGATAAAGACGAAGGTTCGGGCAAAGGAAATTGCCGCAGATACCGGCCCATCAGAAAATGCGGTGAACATGGCGGATGCAAAGATATTCATGCCTGCAAATATAAAGTTGAATGAGAATAGAAAAAATCCTGTTTTGGCAAGCTCATAGGTCGGCGTACCGACAGGCGTAAATATTTCCACGATATAGGGGGACAATACCAGCGCTATTGCAGTTGCAATCAGCGAGGATATGGAAACAAAACCGATACATATTTTGAAGATTCTCTGCAGGAGAGGAATATTTTTTCTTCCGTAATTGTAGCTGATTACCGGCGCCACCCCCATGGAAAAGCCAAAATACAGCGCGTTGAACAGGAATTGTCCGTAAAGCACGATCGTGATCGCGGCAACCCCTGCTTCACCCAGCAGACGCAGCATTACGATATTGAACAGGAAGGTAACTACTGCGGTGGATACATTTGTGACCATTTCAGAGGAACCGTTGGCGCAGCTCTTCAGCAGTGTTGAGAGGCTGAAGCGCGGCTTTACAATGCGCAGTGTATTTTTCCGGAAAAAAGTATATCAGCCCGGCTAAAGCGGGGATGACCTGCCCAAGGCCGGTTGCCAGTGCAGCTCCCTGGATTCCCATCTGCAGAGGCCCCATAAATACATAATCCAGTATCATATTTACGATCCCCCCCATAATGGTTAGAATCAATCCAAGATGAGGCCTGCCTGCGGTGACAAAGAAGGTCTGGAAGAGCAGCTGCAGAATACAGGCCGGTGCAAAAAACAGCAGCACCCCGAGATAACCTTTACAGTCTGCAACCAGAATATCAGTTGAACCGAGCAGCCGTACCACAGGCTCCAGAAAAAGGGTGCCTGCGGCCAGAATAACCACACTTAAGAATAAAGAAGCTGCAATAATCAATGAGAGGTCCTGGTTGGCCTCTTTTTCTTTGTGTTCCCCTAATTTTTTTGCAATGAGGGCGCTTCCGCCGCTGGCAAACATGACACCCACTGCGATAATCAGGTTAATAACAGGAAACACAATATTTGCAGAGGACAGTGCGTTGCTTCCCACAAATCGGGAAATAAATATCCCGTCAACTATCGTATATAAAGAGGTAAAAACCATCATAATCATAGTCGGGAGCGCGAATCTGAGCAGCGAAAAAAAACGGAAGTCTTTAGCAATTGATAATGACATTATAAATCATCCTTTCTATGAATTTTTTTCAGCATATGTTATGATAAAGTATAGGGTAACACGATAGTCAAGCTGAAATTAAAATTATATTAAAATTTTAAACAAACAGCTGTAAATGCGGGCAGGAGGGGATTAACATGGAGAATAGCAGGATATTAACGGCGGGGGAGTTTGCCAAGATCGTGGGAGTTACTAAGCATACACTCTTTCATTATGATGAGATTGGTCTTTTCAGGCCGGAGAAAAAAGGGGATAACGGGTATCGGTATTATTCGATGGCACAGATTGAGGTATTTGATGTAATTCACACACTAAAGGATCTGGATATGCCGTTAAGTGAGATCCGGGAATACCTGGACAGAAGATCCCCGGAGACGCTGCTTGAGCTGCTGGACAAAGAACAGGAGATTGTGGAGCAGAAGGAAAAAAGGCTGAAGAGGACAAAAGAATGGATTATCGGGAAGCGGAAGCTGATTAAGGAAACGGAAACGATCGATACAGAAGCGGTGGAATTATTGGAGATGCCTGCAGTTTATGAAGTGTTTGTCAGGATGAATACTGCAGATGAAAAGATCTGGGCCATGGAGACTGGCAGGCTTCTGGATATGTGTGAAGCGTTTGGCATCAAAGGAGTAAAAGGAATTGGTTATATGCAGCCATTCAACTATATTAAAGAGGGGTTATACAACAGCTACGAAAAAGCATACGTGGTCACAGAGCGGGACATCCCAGGCGCCGGGTGTGTAAAAAGGTCTGCGGGCACGTATCTGGCGGCTTATCATGTGGGACACTGGCAGACGCTTAATGAGGCTTACGAAAGAATGCTGGCATATGCAGAGTCGGCCGGTCTTACCTTATGCGGAGGCTGTTATGAGGATTATCTGCTGGATGGGCTTACACAAAAAACGGAGGAGGAATATGTCACAAGAGTGTCCTGCAGGATAGACAGTGCATGCGGAGGGTGCCGATAACCTCTGAAGAGTCATGAACGGTTACCTTTAGGTATCCGGGATTATGAAAGACGTTCACAAGAGGTTGATTTTATTCCCATATCAGCGTATGATAGTAAAATGATTTTTACTACATATATGAGGATGTGATTTGTAATGTTTAAAAGGTGCATTTTATTGATATTAAAACCGCTGTCGTTTTTACCGGCACTGATCATGATGTATGTGATCTTCAGTTTTTCAGCACAGAGTGGAACGGATTCGGGCAATCTGAGTTATTCCGTAAGCCATAAGATTGTGGAAATCGGGAATGAAGTTCTGGAGAAGAATATGGAGGAATGGGAGATCGATGAGAAGGCATACGAGATTGAATATCCGGTGAGGAAGATTGCGCATATGACAGAATACTTTATACTGGCAGTTGCGGTATCACTGCCGTTTTATGTATACGGCCTGCGGGGCTTTGGCCTTATGCTGGTGGCTGGGCTGATCTGCGTAGGCTTTGCCTGCGGGGATGAGTACCATCAGTCCTTTGTGGATGGGAGAGGTCCGTCCGTGAAGGACGTGGGAATCGACAGCATCGGAGTGTTCTTTGGAATCATGGCAGTGCGCATCTGCTGCTGGACGATATTGGCTCCTGTGCGGACGATGGAGCGGGAGCGCCGCCGATGGGAACGGAAAAGAGAGAGGCAGAGAGCGCGTGAAGAGGAGCAGCGGTACAGAAGGCGCGGCAACCGGAGAGAATATTAGAAGCAATTTTATAATGGGGAAGTGTAAGTCTCAAAAATCCATAGATTTTTGAGGCTTACTTTTATTATCTTATAGGATTAGGGTGTCAAAAGATTCTTTATAAACGAGTCTTTTGACACCCTAATCTGATATTGGAAATTCCTGAGTACAAGTCTGGCAGGTAGATTAAAAATAATTACTGAAACCCGAGTAAAAATTAACCAATAGACCCAAAATATAATTATACATCGTCAGAGTGTATCAGACCGTTTATTATGCCTGCCAGACCGTCGTATTTAACAGGCCCATGAATGGCCTGGTTCACTCCTGCGCATGATACAACTGAAAGAAGGGCGTATGCGTTGTCTGTATGCCAAAGGAGGCTATATATGGAACTAATAAAACTGTCAGGAATCCTGATTATTATCATTGGATTTGCGTTAAGACTGGATTCCATACTGATTATTCTAATTGCCGCAATTGTCACAGCATTGGTGGGAAACATGGGGGTGACCGGGCTTTTGGAGACGTTAGGAACCAGTTTTACTGCGAACCGGAATATGGCAATTTTCATTTTAATTATGCTGGTAACCGGAACTTTAGAGCGCAACGGTCTGAAGCCCGCAGCTGCCAGCCTGATCGGCAGGATTAAGAATGCATCTGCCGGGGCGGTCATAGGAGTTTATGGGATCATGAGGGGGATATTTGCCGCGTTTAATGTCAGCTTCGGCGGGGTTGCCGGGTTTGTAAGGCCAATCGTAATGCCCATGGCAATCGGCGCAGTTGAAGCACAGGGTAAGGAACCGGCAGAAGAGCACGTAGAGCAGTTAAAGGGAATGGCCTCCGGCATGGAGAATATTGCATGGTTTTTCTGCCAGGTGCTGTTTGTCGGGGGTTCGGGCGCCCTGCTGGTGCAGTCCACACTGGAAACCCTGGGATACCAGGTTTCCCTGCTTGATTTGGCAAAGGTAGAGATACCGGTCGGGATCTTTGCAATCATTACAGGGATTGTCTATTATTTTCTGAAAGACAGGAAATTGTACAAAAAATATTATGGGGATAAAAAGTAAGGAGGAAGGCGCATCATGACATTTTTTACAAGCCAGGACGTGGCACTGGGCACAAAACTCCTGGAAATCATCTATATAATTATGGGCCTTATTACTTTCTATACCGGAATCAAAAATGCATTGGATAAGGAGAATCCCTCCCGGTTCGGAACCGGGCTATTCTGGTGCGCCCTTGGAGCGGTGCTTGCGTTTGGACGCTGGATCCCGCCGGCTATAAACGGGGCACTGATTATCCTGATGACCATACCGGCCATCCTGAAAAAAGTAAAGATTGGAAATGTCGAACCACTGACAGAGGAATATACCAATGAAAAGTACCGGACCATCGGAATGAAAATCTTTATCCCGGCCCTGTCCATCGGTGTCTTTGCCATTATTTTTGCCGTCTTTCTCCCCGATCTTGGCGCAATCGTTGGAGTGGGTGCGGGCATTGTGGTGTCGGTTTTGATACTAATGCTTCTTTCCAGGGAGAACCGGCCTGGGGTTTTTCTGAGGGATTCAGAACGCCTCCTCTCAACGGTAGGGCCTTTAAGTATGCTGCCGATGCTCCTTGCAAGCCTGGGCGCGGTTTTTACCGAGGCAGGCGTAGGGGGTGTGATAGCCGGCCTCGTCGGCGGGGTGATTCCCGAGGGCAATGTAAATGCGGGAATTATAGTTTTTGCAGCCGGGATGGCATTGTTTACCATTATAATGGGAAATGCCTTTGCAGCCATTACAGTGATGACAGTTGGAATCGGCGCGCCCTTCGTCCTGCAATATGGTGCAGATCCTGCCGTCATAGGAATACTGGCATTGTCATGCGGATTCTGCGGTACACTCTGTACGCCGATGGCCGCAAATTTTAATGTGGTACCCGTGGCCATGCTGGACATGAAAGACCGTTTTGGCGTAATCAAATGCCAACTGCTGCCGGCCGTACTCATATTTGCGTTTCAGGTTTTCTATATGATTTTAATGAAATAAGGGTGAAAAATAAGAAGTGCAGGCTCTAAGAGCATTGGATTGATCCACAGGAAGGAAACGGTTATGCAGGACTACCGGAAAATAGAACGGGGCGCTATGATTGTCATAAAAGACTGGCTGCGCCTGAAACCATGGGAAAAACTAATGATTGTGACAAGCGAAAACCATCTGGAAGAGGCAAAAGTGCTGAGGCACTGTGCCCACAAACGGGCAAAGTCTGTAGATCTGATGGTGGTGGAAAGACGGGGGAAGCATGTAGGCGTATTTTTTGACCGCCACGAAAATGTATTTGATGGTTACCGGGCCGTAATCGGAGCTACAGACTATTCTCTTGTTACCACAAAGGCGGCTAAAAGGGCGATAAACAGGGGGAGCAAGTTCCTGTCCCTGCCTTTGGCCACCAATAACGAAAAATCAATGCTCTCATACCGTTTTATGGGGATGGACACAAAGAAGAGCAAAATGATGGCAGGTATTATCATGAAATATCTGAACTCCTCCTCTGTGATCCAGGTAAAGACGAAGAGGGGGACAGACCTAAAGCTGTATAAGAGAAACAGAACCGCGGGGTTTTTTAATGGAGTGGTGCGGGACGGCAAAGGATTTTCATCCGCCAGCATTGAAGTGTATGTTCCGATTGAAGAGACAAAGACGGAAGGGGTCATGATAGCGGATGGCTCACTGGGGTATATCGGAAGAGTGGAAGAGCCATTTAAGATATGTATAAAAGAGGGGCGCATCCAGGAGATGGAAATGAATTCCAGCGGACAGAAGCTGAAAGCATATATGGAGGAATTTAAAGACCCCGGAATTTATGTGGCGTCGGAATTGGGAATTGGCCTGAACTCCTATGCAAAGTGCAGGGGAAAATGTTATATTGAAGATGAGTCTGCCTATGGAACATTTCACATCGGTGTGGGGCGGAACATTGCCCTGGGCGGGGTACATGAGGCGAACGGGCATTTTGACCTGGTCGCGCATAAACCGGATATCTATGCGGACAACCGGATGATCATGGAACGGGGAAAGATCATTATACCGGAACCGCATATACTATAAAATTCCAAATAGAAGGAGGAAAGATATGAGAGTATTAATTACAGGATTTGACCCTTTCGGAGGGGCAAGCATCAATCCGGCCTATGAAGCCATAAAACTACTGCCGGATATCATTCGGGGCGCGGAAATAATTAAGATGGAAATCCCAACAGTTTTTTACAGGGAAGGTGAAATACTGGAGGAGGGAATCCGCAGGCACAGGCCCGATGCCGTAATCTGCATCGGACAAGCCGGAGGACGTTCCGGAATTTCTGTAGAGAAGGTGGCCATTAATCTGATCGAAGCCAGAATTCCGGACAATGACGGGCGGCAGCCTTTTGATGTGCCTGTCTGTGAAGATGGGGAGAACGCGTATTTTGCAACGGTTCCGGTGAAGGCGATGGTGGAGCGCATCCGGGGCAGAGGGATACCGGCAAAAATATCATATACAGCGGGAACCTATGTATGTAATGACGTAATGTACCGCCTGCTGTATATGATAGATAAGAAATATCCGGAGATCAGGGGAGGATTTATACACGTGCCATTTCTGCCGGAGCAGGTAACTGACCTGCCGGATGGGACGCCTAGCATGTCGGCTGAAACGATTGCCCGGGCCATTGAGGGGGCGGTGGAAGCAGTGGTGGAGAACCGGGAAGATGTCAAGACGATTATGGGGGAAACGCATTAAAGTTAAAAAACACTTTTAAGTATTGGGAGAAGGGGGATAAGAACAAGTGGACAAGCCTGCCTCAACTTCCCAACCTCTTACGCATGAGGGGCATGCACACTTTGGCTATGTTCATAGGCGAGCCTCAGACAGCGGAAAGCTGATATGAAAGGCCGTACCCTCCCCAGTCTGTGATTCAACGGATATAGTTCCCCCATATTCTTCTATGCTGATCTTTGTAAAATAAAGCCCAAGCCCGCGCAGCCCGGGATTTCTTTTCGTACTGAATTCATAATTGAAGATCAGGGGAAGGTGAACCGGGTCAATTCCTTCTCCGCTGTCTTTGAACGTAATCTCTGCCGAATCCTTCGTATATGCGGCAGAGAGTGTCATAGATCCCTCCATAGGCGTATGTTCGGTGGCATTCATAACCAGATTCTCAAAAGCCCGGAACAGATTTACCCTGTGGCAGTATATAGTGCATGTCTGCGGGGGCAGTTTAAGATGGTAGTAGATGCCGTTTGCATCGGCGTAAGGCAGGGGTTCTGTGTACACATACCGGAGAAATTCACTGCAGTCCAGAAGGTCAGCAGAACCTGATCTGCCTGATGCGAATGATCCAGATACTGCCCCGGACATAGAAAGCCCGGATGTACAGCCTCCCGTTCCTGACCAGGAAGATCCGGATGCGGAGAACGGTCAGGCAGGCGGAACACCATCCGTCAAACCACCGTCTGATGGACAGGGAGGGCCAAATTGGGGAGAGGGTGACAACCAGGAAGAAGCCTCTGACAAGGCATCTTGCAGGTGCAGAAAGTTTGTAGTATATTGATACATTGAGGAGCATACTACAAGCTTCCCTGCACCTGTATAGTGTTTCTGAAGCCTTTTATGGGTTTAATAGCATTTCTTGCATGGCGTAAATCCCATGCTTTCTGCTTCAGATACTGTTACCTGCTGTGGATTATTCATGCCACTGCACGACGGATTACTGTGATATTTACTTCCGCTTTGTGGAATCCATACCATTTGTTCTTGTGGGACTTGATTTGCCTGCGAAGATTCTTGAGCGGCAGCTTCCTCTGCTATCCGTTCCTCTTCAGCTTTTTGGGCGGCAGCCTCTGCTGCTATTCGTTCCTCCTCTGCCTTTTTAGCAGCTTCTTCTTCAGCTTTCTTAGCGGCTTCTTCCTTAGCCTTTTTAGCAGCCTCCTCTTCAGCTTTCTTAGCGGCTTCCTCTTCTGCCTTTTTAGCAGCCTCCGTCTCAGCTTTTTCTTGAGCTTCTTTTACCGCAAGTGCATCCTTGTCCTCTACAGTAATAGTTATGGTATTGCTTTTTATATCACCACATAGCACGTACATAGTGTAACTTCCAGATTCCTCAGTGGTAAATAGTAGGTTATCGCCATCCTTTTTTAATTCCCCACCAGAAGTTTCGCATTCAATGTCTTTTAGATCAGCATTGGAGGGAGTGGTCTTAACATCTACGGGAATTGCTGTGTTTATATCGTACCTATTATTTTCATCTGCTGAGAGAACAATAGTTTCTAATTTATTATCCCTTGTAAACAGAGTGCAAATGCCACCGAGTACAAATAATACAATAAAGACTGTTAAACATCCTCTCCCTTTCTTTTTCTTTGGCTCTTCAGGGAGCAGACTTTCTTTCTTCTTAATAAAACGGATATTATAGATTTTTTTACTGGAATCTTTTGGGGAAGAGGTCTTTCTTTTAGATACCCTGCTTCCAGGAAGGCCAATGACTGGAGTCCGTTTTCCTTTAGATTTACCCTTGTAATGCACACCTTTCGTTCTATCAGTTCTGGTTTTGCTATTTTTGTAAGAATCGATTTTTACATCAGGAGCGGTTTTTTTACTTTTCCGAAATGCGAGTCCCATTTGCGTAACTCCCCCTTTTCCTTTGTATTTATTAGGATATATACTACATAATATATGAAGCCTCCAGGCGTGATAATTGTTACTGTCTATGCAAGATAAGTGATACAATCAATATAGTTTTTTAATTTACGCGACTTATTTTATACTTGCGTCTTACATTAAACTACTTCTATTATATACGATTATATGGTAAATGGAAATAATAGTATTGGGGAGTCCAAGTAACTAATGTGAAAATCTGTAAGCATTCTAAGAAGCTTCGTTATAGTTAACACGTTTATCGAAATTATATTTGTATAGAATTACTACATTATAAACTGCAAAAATTTTACTCAATTATTCATTTAAGCCCGATAACTGAAAATTGATTTTCTTTTTCTTTTTTGTATGATAAACTTATATTATAAAAATACAACGGTGTATCATAGGAGGAAAAAATATGAAAGAGTATCCTAAGTTTAAGGCGGCAGCGGTACAGGCAGCGCCGGTACTGCTGAATCTGGAGGCAACGGTAAAGAAGACATGTGATTTTATCGACGAGGCAGGTAAAAACGGAGCGAAACTTATTAATTTTCCGGAGGCTTGGATTCCTGGATACCCCTACTGGGTCTGGATGGACGGACCGGATTATGGGATGAAGTATTTTGTTGAGTTTTATAATAATGCGGTGGAGATTCCCGGAAAGAGTGTCCAGGAGATTAGTGAGGCGGCTAAGAGAAATAAGATGTATGTTTGTGTTTCCGTAACGGAACGGGAGGGCGGCTCCTTGTATCTGACTCAGCTTTGGTTTAATCCGAATGGCGATCTTATAGGAAAGCATCGTAAGAATAAGGCTACCAGCCAGGAAAAAACAATCTGGGGCGACGGGGACGGAAGCCTGATGCCGGTATTTCACACGGAGTATGGAAATATGGGCGGGCTGCAGTGCTGGGAGCATTTTATTCCTTTGAATGTAGCGGCTATGGGCGGTCAGTACGAACAGATCCATTGTGGTTCCTGGCCCATTGCCATGTGGGATCCCAATAATATGTTTGCAACCGAACAGACACATGCGGCAGCGACTTATTATGCGGTTACTAATCAGGTCTTTTATCTGCTTGCGTCTATGATCTGGACTGAGGATCAGGCCGACCGCATCTGTGAGACAGATGCACACAGAGCAACGATGAAGCTGGGATACGGTATGACCAAGATTATAGCTCCGAACGGTACCGATATCGGGACACACCTGGAGCCGGATGAGGAAGGAATATGCTATGCGGATATTGATCTGGGCGCTTATATATCAGGACGTTATATCATAGATACCGCAGGGACGTATTCCACACCGGGCTATCTGCGTATGACCCTCGATAAATCTGTACATAAGGCGGTAAATATTGTGGGGGATGTGGAACAGAAGGTGATACCTTATAACGAAATTCAGTTTGATGAATTAAAGTAATATAGTGATAATCAATGCAGGATATTTTCAGAGCGGAAATATCCTGCATTTTATATAAATGGGGATTGCCTATGAAGAAGCGGCTAAAAGATTATTTTCCGCAGATCAGGACACGGGAGGAGGTGATGAACGATATACGAATCAGTCCTGTGTCAGCTTATCAGTTTGATCAGTGGAGGAGGAACTTCAGGAAGAATTCCTGGATTTCTGCACCGGAGCCAGGGGTGTTAAAATAACTTACGACTCTTTTTTTAGGAAATTATGAACCCTGAATTACATGAGGAATGTTTGGAAGGATTGTTATCCTTACTGCTCGAACAGAAAGTAAAGATTCATCAATTACTGCCTCATGAGTCAGCAAGAATTGCAGATGAATATGCTTCGGGAGTATGTTTTAATTCCACTTGACATTTTTAGTTAGTCCCTCAGAAAAATAGGTTGCTTTTTTGAATACGGCGTCATACAATTAGACAAAGGATACAGGTCAGGATCAGGAGGAGATGGGAATGAAAGAAATACAGAGAATGTCTATAACAGACGCGGTAGTTGAGAATATTAAGGAGCTGATAGAGTCGCAGGCATATAAAGTAGGGGCAAAGCTTCCTACGGAGGCGCAGCTGTGTGAGGAACTGAAGGTCAGCAGGACAAGCGTCCGGGAAGCGTTTCGGGTACTTCAGGCATTGGGGTATGTAGAAAATAAGATGGGAAGAGGGGCGTTCGTAGCAGATTATAAGAAGGCGCGCAACGAAAAAGAACCCTGGTATGAGGTACAAAATGCCCAATTTCGTGATTTTATGGAGACTCGTATGGCAATTGAGACTTTATCAGTCAGGCTGGCGGTAGAACGCGCTGGAGAAAAGCAGTTTAAAGAACTAAAAGAAATCCACAAATTATTTGTACAGGCAAACGAAAGCCGGGATATGGTAAGAATGATTATGCTTGATGAATTGTTCCATACGAAGATTATTGCATGTACGGGTAACCCACTGCTTATTAATATTAATAAACAGCTCCTAGAAAAGTTTAGAATTTACAGAGGAGACTCATTTACCGATAAAACGGTTTATAAAAATGCTGTAGAGCCGCATGAGAGGATATTGTTCTGCTTTGAAACTAAAAATGCAGCATTAGCCGTAGAAGAGATGAGGAAACATCTGGAAATTACAGAAAGGGATATGGGACTTATACACAGCAGAAAGAAAGAGGATTAATCTTAGCGGACATGTTTTTAAAGAAAATGCTTGACTTATGCAGGTATTATGGTATGATGAAAACACGGATGTATGATTGTATGATGTCACATTAAAAAACAAAAAGTTGTATAGGAAATATTTTGTGAAGCGTAGTTTGTCATATAGAGCATGACGGCGGCTTTACACAGATACGCAATGGCGTATTTGAACAGGAGGCAGGTATGAAAGAAATAAAAGGAATTATTCCTCCCGTTATTACTCCATTCAAACATAATGGCAGTATTGATGAGACGCTGGCAGCAAAAGAAATGAAATACACTGTCAGTGCCGGTGTCCACGGGATCAGCATAGGTGGAAGTACGGGGGAAGGCCCTGTATTAAGAGATGAAGAACTAAAATTACTGGTTACGATTGCAAGAGAGCAGGCAGGCCCGGAGCTTCCGGTGGTGTGCGGCGTTATGAGGACATGTACGCGGGATGCTGTAGCGGCTGGTCTTGCGGCAAAGGAAGCCGGGGCGGATGCTGTAATGGTTACTCCCACGGCGTATAATGTCTTAGTTCCGGACGAAGAAGGTATGTTTGACTTTTATCATACCATATCAAAGGAAGTACAGCTTCCGGTTATTATTTATAATGTGATTCCCCAAAATACGATTACACCGTGTTTGTTTAAGCGCTTGTTGGACGAGACGGAATATGTAAGGGGGATTAAGCAAAGTGTGGGGAGTGTTCCGGCATTATATGCCATGCGGATGATGTGCAAAGACAGAGGCATGATTTACGCTGCCACGGATGATATGCTGTATACCTGCTATGATCTTGGAGCTGACGGGGCTATATCGGCAATATTGGCAGTATTTCCGGAACTGTGCGTGGAAATGTGGGACTCTTATCAGAGTGGCAGACATGCGCGTTCCAAAGAAATTCAGGATCAACTCTATGAATGCTGGCAGAGCATTGCAGGCAATCAGTTTCCAATCCGCCTGAAATATGCTCTCCAGGTGATGGGACGCGATCCGGGTGCATGCAGAAGCCCTATTGTGCATTTAGATGCAGGCGAAAAAAAGAGAATAGAGTTAGCATTTGAGAAGATATGTAAGTAATAATGCAGAAAGCTGAGGTCTGGTCATGACTTTAGCTTTCTTTTTTTATACCATAAAAATTCTTACTAGTTATTTTTGACAGAAAACAACCAAAAATTGTGCGAAACAACCAAAAATTAATAACATGTAAAGAATGTGTTGACAAAATTATACAAAGGCATTATATTGATTTTAGACATCGTACAATAGTATATCGTACAAAATGATAATGGAGGATAGGAAAATGAAGTTTACAAAAAAGTATGGAAAGATTTTATTACCATTAATTACCCCCTATACGGAAAATGAAGAGGTAGATTATCATAGGTATGCTGAGCTGATTGAGTATCTGATAGAAAATGATCTTTGTGATTCCCTGATTGTCACAGGGACTACGGGGGAGGCTTCCCTGCTTACATTTGAAGAAAGAGTGGGACTGATGAGAACAGCCGTAGAAGCTTCAGCCGGTAGAAAACCAGTCATCGCCGGTACAGGCTGTGCCTCAACGAAGGAGACAATTGAACTGACCAGGGAAGCAGAGGCTTTGGGGATTGATTTGGTGATGGTAGTATGCCCCTATTATAATAAGCCCACGCAGGAAGGAATCTACCAACACTATAAAAATCTGGCTGAAAGCACAGATATCCAAATTCTGCTTTACAACATACCAATTTTTGTTGGTGTAAATATCGAGGCGCAGACAGTTAAAGAACTGGCAAAGATAGACCGGATTATCGGCATAAAAGATGAAGCAGGCATTAACCCAACACAGGTTACTGATTATTTTTTGGCAGTAAAAGATGTGAACCCAGATTTTGTAGTATTTAATGGGGATGATATCATGCTTCTCCCCACGATTGTACAAGGCGCTATGGGACTCGTAAGCGGCGGGGCACATATTTTTGGACATGAGATCCGGGCCATTTTCGAAGCGTTTGACAAGGGGGAGAATGAAAAGGCAAAAGAGCTTTTTACTCCAATTTACCGTTTCTGCAAATCAACGGGACAGAACGGAAGGATTTTGCCAAACTCCATCCTGAGGCCGGCTATAGAACTGGTAACAGGAATCAAGCTGGGACCTGCCAGGGGACCGCTTGCACCGGCCACGAAGGAGGAGATGGAAGTAACTGCCGGTATCCTGAAAGAAATAGGAAAACTGTAAAACCAGAGAAGAGAAAAGGGAGGTGTTAGCGAATGAAACCGGAGAGGAAAAAGCGTTTATTAAACAATGATTTATTCCTTGGCTATTTATTTCTGCTGCCGACATTCATATGTCTTGGATGCCTGATCTTATTTCCGGTATTACAGACAATAAAGCAAAGTTTTTTCGACACAAACTACATAACCGGAAATAATAACTTTATCGGTCTTGGCAATTATCTTGATGTATTACAGGACGGGGTGTTTCTGAAAGCATTAAAGATTGATGTCATATGGACGTTGGGAAGTGTAGCATTCCAGATGCTGTTAGGGCTGCTAACCGCACTGCTTATAAGCAAAGATACGAGGATGAATAAGATCATACGCTCCATACTGCTGACACCTTATGTTATTCCAATCATTTCATTGGTTCTGCTTTTTCAGTGGATGTTGAATGATACATATGGCATACTGACAAATTTCTTCGTGAATATCGGCGTCCTGGAGCAGGGAGGCTCTCTTCTGGCAAGCCCTGTGACAGCACTGCCTACTGTGATTGCAGTCAATGTGCTGAGATCGTTTCCTTTCTGTATGGTGAATTACCTGGGAGGAATTCAGGCAATATCACAGGATCAGTTTGAAGCAGCCATGATAGACGGGGCAAATAGCTGGCAGAAATTCAGGTATATTACCTTACCGTCTTTAAAGCCGATTACTTATAGCTTACTAGTCCTGCGTATGATATGGGAGTTTAATGCATTTGACATGATTTATCTGATGACAGCGGGGGGACCGGCGCAGTCAACACAGCATCTGCCTATTTTAATATATACGGAAGCAGTGGGAATGTTTAACTTTGGAAGGGCTTCTGCAATGTCTATTCTCATGGGAATCATATTAATCGTGATGATTGTACTTTTTTCCAGAATCAGTAAAGGAAAGGAGAAAGGCAGATAAATGAACAGGATAGGAAAAATTTTAAAAGCAGTTGGAATATTGTTATTGCTGGCAATCGTGGTTGTCCCGTTTGCATGGATGCTGATTTCTTCATTTACGCCGGCAGAATCACTTTTTACGAAAAATCCCTCTTTCATCCCCAAAGGGTTCTGGACAGGATGGTATAAAAATGTATTTGTAAGCAGCAACGTCCCCAGATATTTTCTGAACAGCATCATCGTATCTTCTGCGGTCATGGTGATAACAGTGGTGGTGGCATCACTGGGAGCATATAGTCTGACAAGGTTCAGATATAAGGGGAGAGAACTTTTATCACATATAATCCTTTGTACATACATCTTTCCGCCAATCTTACTTATGCTGCCACTTAACACTATTTTAACAAAATTAGATCTGGTGGATACATTTGCAGGAATAATACTTGCTCATTTAACAATTACAATACCTTTAGGAATCTGGATGATGCGGTCATTTTTTGCAGTCATACCAATTGAACTTGAAGAAGCTGGCATGATTGACGGTTTAAGTAAGATCGGTGTATTCAGAAAAATTTCAATCCCCATGTCGGGGACAGCTATTTTTTCGATAGGACTTTTTTCTTTTATACAGTCTTGGAATGAATATTTATATTCAAGTGTGTTCCTAATCAGTACGAACCGGAAAACACTGCCAATTGGAATCCGGGAATTTATTGCGCATTACGATATCCGCTGGGGAGAGATTATGGCAACTTCTGTGTTGATCAGCATTCCTGTAATTATTATATTCATTTCGATTCAGCGGTATTTTATCGCTGGGCTGACAGCAGGGGCGGTGAAGGAGTGAAAATGGAGAAGAAATACGATATTATCGTATCGGGTGCTGGGCCGGCTGGATTTTGTGCCGCAGTTTCAGCGGCCAGGATGGGAATGAAAGTCTTATTGATTGAGGAATCTGATTCTATTTTAGGAAATATTACGGCTGGACCGCTGGAAGCAATTATGACATTTCATGATGGTAAAAGCCAAGTCGTCAAAGGGATTGCACAGGAATTTGTGGAGAACTGCATCTCGGATGGGGGGTGCGCAGGACACGTTAAAGATACGGCTGGTTATGCAGAGACAATTACGCCGTTTGCACCTGAAATCTGTAAATATGCAGGGTACAAAATGCTGAGGGAGGCTGGGGTAAAGCTGCTTATGCAGACGCAGATCCTGGAATGCTCTCTTGAAGATCGGAGAATTGTATCTGTAAAGGTATTTAGTAAATCAAAATATCAACGATACGGGGCAGCAGGTTTCGTTGACTGCACCGGTGATGGTGATCTTGCTGCACTGGCGGGATGTACGTATGAATTTGGAGACAGTGAGGGCAGGGCGCAGCCGTTGACCAGTATGCTGCAGCTTGGCGGCGTAGACACAGGCAGGCTGGAGAAAATGGTGCGGATGCATCCGGAAGAGTTCTGCTTTTTTTCGAAAACACCGTTTATGGACATGCTGGACATGGCAAAAGAGAAGGAAAGGCAGAATCTGCATCTATGGGGGTTCAGGTCACTGCTTAAGGAGGGATACGAGTCGGGGGCACTTTCTCTGAAAAGGACAGAGATGCATGCAATGACAGGATTCTACCCGGGCGAGATGATTCTAAATTTTACCAGGGTTGAGGCAAATCCCCTGGATATGGAGGAGAGAAGTGCTGCGCAGGCTGAGGCCGTGATACAGGCATATGAATTGTGGAAATGGTTAAAGGAGAGCCAGGAGGCATTTCGTGATTCGTGGATCATAAAAACTGGCAGGATAGGAATACGTGAAGGCAGACGGATTACAGGGTATCACCGCATTACAAAAGAAGAGCTGGAGGCTGGTGGAAGGGATCTGCATCCGGCAGCTATGGGAGCGTTTCCGATGGATTTACACAGCCCGGGCGGTTCATCTATGGAGGTCTACCCAGTAAGCCACGGGTATCGGATTCCAATGGAAAGTTTAATTTCTAGAGATTTAGATAACCTGATGATGGCGGGCAGGTGTATCTGCTGTACACATGAGGCACAGGGATCCTTAAGAATTACTGCAACAGCGATGGCAACGGGACAGGCAGCCGGTATTTGTGCGGCATTGGCAGTGAAAAGTCATAAAAACTGTATAGAAGTAGATTATGAAGAAGTGAAAAAGGAGCTGCTGAGGCAGGGAATGGTGATCGAATAGCTGAGGCGCATGGTAATTAAGGAGGTTTATGGTATGAAAAGGTTATGTTCTTTATTATTAGTTTTAGTAATGCTTTTTACTATGGCGGGATGTTCCAAAGGAAGTGAAAGTAATGATAATGCGAAAGGGGATAAGCCACAGGGCGATAATCCCATCGAACTTACTATGTGGACGATGCATACGACAGAGGCTATGATCGATACACTGAATGCACAGGTGAAGGCTTTTGAGAGCCAGAACCCGGATATTAAAATTAAAATCGAGACACTGACCTATGATGTTGTCTATCAGCGCATGATGGCTGGTATGAATTCGGATACAATGCCGAATATCTTCAACGGCATAGAGGGGCATATTGCCTTTATGCAGTCTAAGGATGCACTGGCAGATGTTTCAGATATCATAGATGCAAAAGGAGGAAGAGATGCTTTTGTAGAAAAATATCTGGACTGGGTTACGAAAGAAGATGTCGTATATGCAGTTCCGGATTGGGCTTTATATCAGGGCGTGTGGTACAGAAAAGACCTCTTCGAAGAAAATAATATAGAAATCCCAAAAACCTGGGAAGAATTAAGCGCTGCTGCGGCAAAACTGACGCAGGATACAGATGGGGACGGAAAAACGGATATATATGGGATGTGTATACCGATGGACCGTAATATGGTGGCACAGCAGACATACTCTCAGTTTTTATACAGTAATGGTGTGAATATTTTCAACATGGACACAGGCGCATACGAATTTGGTGATAAAAAAGAGGAAGCAGTACAGGCTCTAGACACGATGATGCAGATCTACCATGAATCATCTCCGGAAGGATCTATCAACTGGTCCTGGACAGATTTCCGTACAGCTTTGGCCAAAGGTGAAATAGCTATGACTAGCGAATGGGGAGCAGTTGTTGCTATAGCAGCGGAACAGAATCCTGAAATGCTGGATAATTTATCCGTGTTCCCATTTCCAGGGCAGGATGCTTCAACGTATAATCAGAATGCCAGCTTTGGCGGTGCCTACTATATGGCAATCGGAAAATCGACGGATGAAAAAATAGAGGCTTCCAAAAAATTTGTGGAATTCCTTTTTGAAACGGATAATGTGGCCGAGCGTGCTAACAGCAGGCCGATCTATGCACTGCCTGCATTGAAGGAAGCGTTTGAAAGTGATACCTATAAAAACAATGAAATGGTCCGTAAGTTCTCCAAAGAAATGGACGACATTTTTGAGAATATCATCCCATATGAGGAAAGAAGCGGATTTGAAGCAGGGCTTACAAATTCCGCTGGCCAGATTGAGTCATCGAACCTTATGGGGGATGCGATCCAAAATGTTGTGTTAAATGGCTGGACAACGCAAGAGGCTGTAGACTATATGGATGAAAAGCTTCAGGAAATTATTACGAATTGTAAAGAGATGAAATGATGGCGTACAGGCTGCCATTCTGATATGCTCCCTTCAGGTAGACAAGTGAGATAATAAAGTCACTTGATACTTGGAGGGGAGCATTTTAATGTTAAGAAAATTATGCGTATAAGAAAAGATATTTGCAGTAAAAAGATATCTGAATGGACTAACGACAATAGTTGGTAATAATCACTGAAAAAAAGTAGAGCAGGGAAGTAAGAAAATGGCAGGACAACTGAGCCACTATGCAGTAAGCATAAATGCGTACTGACAAGTTAATTCTGCATCTTGAAATACTGTAGATAACAAGGTATGATATCCTGACTTTTGCAAAAAAAGAGAATGAGTTTTTAAAGTGTAGTTAGATATTCAGAAAGCGTAGAATAAATAAAAAGTGTGTATTGTGTTAAAGTGTGACAAAATAAGCTGTTTTGAAAAAATATCGATTTTACTATTCGAACTTGCGTTACTCAATCCGTTATACTTTATAATAACGATTTTTATGGGGACGGGACAGGAAATTATACGAATCTGCAATTAAAAAGCCCTGCTATTTCGCAAGGCTTTTCATAACATTTTTAACTACTTCCTGACGAAGCCCTTCATCGGGTTCGGCAGAGGCTTTATAGTCGGCATACCTCGCGGTAATGTAGAGGTAATCTGAAAGCCGGTTGATATACTGCATAGCCTTGCTGTCTGCGCCATAGTTCTGGGCTACTTTGCGGAAACGGCGTTCTGCCCTTCTGGCAACAGCCCTGGCAACATCCAGCCTTGCGGACAGTTCACATCCGCCATAAAGTACGAATTCCTTAGCACGCGGAAATAGGCCCTCTAGCCGGTCAATCTCTTCTTCCAGCATAAATGTCTCTTCTTTTGTAAAGCGGTAATCCAGGTTACGCGGATCTGCAATCCCAGCCATCATTTGAATCAGCGCTTTTTGAATCTGTGAAAGACGGTCTTGCAGAGGCTGGCTGGCAATGACTTTGGCCAGACCGATATGGCTGCTCAACTCATCGATTGTCCCCAGCAGTTCTATACGGTCGTCTGATTTGGAGACACTCACTCCATTCATAAGAGAAGTCTTTCCGGTATCTCCGTTTTTGGTATAAATTTTCATGGTTTTCTCCCCTTTTATTCATATAGAGTAACAGTTCAGACAGGCTTGAACTGTTACCATATTGATGCGGTCCGGCGCAGCGTTTAAAGCTGCAGCCTATTTAAAAGCCAGTTTTTTGACGGCGCGGGCGCTGTTTGCCCCCAGTTTCCTGCACTGCGTCGGGGTGGCATTCTGGTAACTCTCGGTATTGCGGCCTTTTGGAAGGCCCCGCATCTGCATGGCAATCCCTTTTCCCGAGATACCGACTCCGGAACCAAGCATGGAGTCCTTGGCAGCGTTCCATGCCAGTTCGTCAAGCAAAGCGTTTTCCATTTCCTTTATTTCATAAAATACCCCTTCTTCTTCAATACCGGCACAGACATCCCTGAGAGAGGCGGCATCCGGGTTATTAACATATATGAAAATAGAAGGTCTTTTTATTATCATTTTTCTTCTCCTGCATACGAAAGTACTGGTGCATTGTCTCATTGATATTCAGCCTGATAGCTAGACTAAATTTCCAGATCCAGTATGTAAAAAGCCTCTGAAAATTTATACTGCGCGATTAGGCTAAATCTCAATGTTCCAGTACACGAGTCCGGTGGCTACGGCATTGCGCGGTCCTTCTGTGCCGCGGATATTTCCCCGGCCGCATACGATACGGTAATCGGCGAATTCTTCCATCAGCATTTCAGGGATCTCAAAGTCTTCGGCAGAACCTCCGACCAGTACTACATTAGAAATATTCTTTAAATCATGGTTCGGAGCAACTTTTCTCAGGGCGCGGAACGCATTTGTGACAAAAACTTTCTTTTTAGCATCGCGGCGAACCTGGACAATCTTTTCCATCGGAATATCCTGCTCTATGCGGATAAATCCATCTTCTGCCAGCAGGATAACCCGTCCATAGAAGCGGGGGTCAATGGAATCCTCCACAAAGGTCATCTGCCCGTTTTCCATCCGCATGTGAAACAGGCTTTCCACCTTGGCAAGAGGGTATTTTTTAATCTGTTCCGCCATATGCCTGTCGCCCAGGCCCAGCTCGGTTTCGATCAGCATGGAAACAAGTTCCCCGGCTCCTGCCTGATGGGTCATGGTAACCTGTCCCTCGCTGGAAATGACTGCGGCATCGGTAGAACCTCCGCCCATATCCAGAATGGCAAGGGGCAGCTGGGTGCCCGGGGTTGTAAGGGCTCCGAGGCTTGCCATCACCGCTTCCACGCCGGCTACTTTTACATCTGTTCCGAGTTCCAGTTTTAGTTTTTCGGCGATTTCCTTCATAGGAAGGCGGCTTGTCTTTACCATGGCGGCGATGCCAACTGCCTTTTCCAGGCAAGTCTCCCCTGCCAGAGCGCCGGAGATCAGAACCGGGGCCAGAGTGTCAACGGCCAGTACATCTGTAATATGGATATCCGCTTCCGGGGTATGATCCAGATTCCCCATGCCCTGCCTGATACGGGCAAACATATTGCCCACGTTGGTGTCCGGCTGCCCGCTGATATCATGGATACTTCCTGCCTCAGACACCGCATGCATGATCTTCGCCGCTCCTTCATCCAGATTCACGGAGGTGCTGTGCTCTGCATCCAGATAAATCTCTCCGGCGGGGAGTACATTTTCACGCACATTTCCGCCCGGAGTCTTCAGCACCACGGCACTGCGCTTTCCAATCAGGCTCTTGGCGATTGGGGTGACAGTGCGGGTCTCCTCAGCATTCAGCTTCAGAAGAGTGGCAATACCATAGGGATTAGATAGCATCCGCACAGTCTGTCCGGGAAGCGCCACCTCGATTGCAGCCATAACTTTGTCCGGGAGTTTGTCGATATGCGCAACTTCATCAATGATCGGCAGCTTTTTGCGCAGCCGGTTCTCTACCAGAACAGCTTCGTCTGCCTGCAGGATCACTCCCACAATATCGAGCGTATCGGCAGCCTGATTCAGAATTGCGGCCACCTCCTCATAAGAATAGGTTTGGGGAGCCGCGACAATATATTGTGTACCGGGTATCCCGCGGGACAGGTTCTCAATCAGGAGAATCTCCCCTACTGCCTGTCCGGCTCCTGCAGGAGTGGAAGGATTGTGCCCGATCATGGAGGAATCCGTTATGATAGTCTCTGTCAAAGTCTCCATCGCAGTATCACCGATCACGGGCGCGGCCTCGTTCAGCCGGATTAGGGAAATGTCGCTGATCTCCCTTCCGATCCTGCCCATGGCCTGCTTCAGAGCCGCTTTGATGGCATGGGTATTCGCGACAGTTCCCTTCGTCCCGGTGGTGGGGCAGGAGGCGCTTGTCAGAAAGTGAATCGTGCCGTCGGACGCACTTTCCCCGACGCAGACTTCAGTTGTAGAATTCCCAATGTCAACTCCAGCGATATAACTCAAAGCAGAATCCCTCTTTTCTCATAGACTTCTGCGGCCTCCATAACGAGGCGCGCACAGTTTCTTGCGTTATATTTTTCAAGAAGCTCCTGTGCCATCAGGACCAGTTCTAACTTTGTAGAACGGTTGGGGCGCAGTTTATCATACATTTTCAAAATCACATCATCCGGCACATCGACCAGCTCGGCCGCGCGCTCAAAATTCTTTTCCATGGGATCATTGCCGGCCTCCCGGGCAACCTGTCCCTGTGCTTTTAACACCTCTTTTGATATCTTGATGTCATCGGCGGAAACGCGGTTTTTCATCACTTCATCCAGCGTAATATCAGTCAGCTTTTTACCGGTCCTGGATGTAATCTTTTCTTTTTCGTGTTCTCCTAATGGGTATTGCATCTACTTTACCTCCCATTCGATTATTCCGACTTCAGGGTCCAGCTGTTCCGTCTCGGCTATGTGCATCAGGGCAGCCTTGACCTGGTATTTAGGACGGGACATTGGATCGTTGGTGCAGGGGATGGGAACAACCTGTTCCCCTTTTACATATTTGGCGGCATTTTTACCGATCTTTCTGTAAGTGTCCAGATCCATCAGAGGCGCCTGGGGGAAAAGCTCCAGATTGGAGAGCGGGTACAAATCCTTCTGGTGGATGACGGTGGTTCCTTTTGACTGGATACCGATGCCAATGCCGGAGCCGGACAGTTTTGCGGCCTCCAGGGCCATGAAACATACATCCGAGGTGTCCAGGATCTTTACTACCCTTGGCACCATGCCTTCCTCTTCAATCCCTGCCTTCACGTTCTTCAATACATCGTCCAGCGGGATGCCGCAGATCGTCTTCAAAATTTCTTTTTGAAATGCGGCGCCGACCCCGATTACAACTTCTTTGGGGTCTGACCCCTTTGCAGCCCTTGGGTAAGACGCATAGGATGTCTTTACTTCATTGATTCTTTCGCGTCCTGCCATAGAGGGCACGGCAGCCGGTGCAGGCGCGGCGTCCTTTTTCTGCTTTATCTCGGCGAGGACAGCATCTGTTATCTGTTTTATTAAATCTTCATTCATCTGCATGCTCTTTCCTCCTATATATCCCGCGGATTGATAATATGAGGAATCTTCTTGATTTCCTCCCAGCGTTCGCCCTCGACACGGTAGCCAGTACCGGGACCCATGTAGTCATTCGGTGTATTAACGCCGGAGAGCACATGGAAATCTTTGTCCAGGATCGCAGCGGTCTGCATATAGTCACCGGCAACGCGTTGCTTCAGCATATTCAGGACGCTCTCCGCAAGATCCTGATAGCCGGATTCTGCAAGGGCCTTTACCACATCCACGCCGGTAATGCCGCGCTTGAGTACGTCCTCGGCAGACATCAGGTCTGCAGTTACATCCCGGGGGAGCGTGTCTTTACTTCCGTGGGCATAGGTGACCGCCTCCACCTGTTCGTCGGAGACAGGCGTAAGCCCCAGCTGTTTGAACACGGCCTGTACGGCCTTTCCGGCCTTGCGTCTGACCTGAATGACTTCTTCCTCTGTGACTGGCCGGAGTCCGCCGTCAACCTGCATATCTCTCTGCAGGACGTTATAATCATCAAAATCCTCTGCATCAAAGTTAGAACCCGCAAACATATTATCGTAGTTGGGCTCCGCCGCATAGCCGGAAAATATAAAATCGGTTCCCGGCAGGAACTGCAGCATAGTTCTTGCGGTTCTGCGCATGTCCGAATTGGAAAAACTCTGGTCATTGGAAGATGCACATTCCAGGCCGAGCAGTGCGGCAACCAGGTTCTCGCTCATTACTTCCCGGATTCCTCCCGGAACAGCTCCGGGTACTCCGATACAGCTGACAGAGCCATTCTGGATCCCCTGGCTTCCGGCTCCTTTTGTGGCGTAAAGACAGCGGCATTCCAGGTACAGCATGGACTTTTTCTCACTGTTTCCCATCAGCACCTCGGAGCCGGAGCCGGAAGTAAAGCGGACTTTCAGGCCGCGGGAAGCGTATGCCGAGTTCAAAAATGCTTTGGAGTAAGGGGTATCGTCCCCGTCAATAAATACTTTTTCCGTCCCATACACTGAAAGTGTCTCCGCATATGTAGTCAGTCCTCTGATACCAAGTTCCAGCTCGGTGGCCTCCTCGGCGGAGCACTGCGTCAGAACACCGGGACGTCCGGCCTGGGATCCGATCAGGAGCGCCATGGCGCTTAAGGGTGCATATCTGGCAACGCCCATGGTGGTCTCTTCCTCTGCAAATCCTCTCAGGGCGCCTTCTGCGGCGTCCGCTGCGATCTGAACCGGATCGTCCTTCAGATTGGTAATATGAGCCTGATTGCCGGGAGTTCTGCGCGCGCGCATCTTCTGCATTCCCATCATCAGCTCTACAACGTTTAAGCAGTTCAGAACCTCAACCATCTTGGCGGGGGTGATACCGCTTACGATCTCCAGAATCTCTTTTCTGGAAACATGGATGTCCACAATCATTCTGGCAATATCTAAGGATGGAATAGTCATAGACATCTCGGCTCTCTGGATGCTGATGGCATAATCCGCGATAAACTGGTCTATAAAATCGAAATTTTCTCTTTTCTTTCCGTCCAGTTCTATAATTCTGCCATTTTCAATCTTAATGGAAGGCTTGGGATCATACGGGCTGTTCATCGCTGCAAAACCCATCTCCGGCCATTCGTTAATATAACCGTCCATATTAACCGGACGGCGGTCCAGTGTTTCAATACGTTTTGATCTCTTCATTTTTCTTTTCTCCTAAGGAATTAGAATCCAGATAATGTCTTTATTATACAACAATCACAGGGAAATAGCAACGTATTATTCCTAGAAGTCAACCAAAAGCCACAAAAATATGCGGGAGAATCCACAACAAACAACAATGGGGGC
>BAIF02000013.1 GCA_000509105.1 Clostridiales bacterium VE202-21
GAACAAGAGACAGACCGGCGCCGGTCTTATTTTTGACAGAAAATACCAATAAGGAGAGTAAATCAATTGTATATTAATGCAGATACCATTATAACAACCGCCAGCGTGATAACAGCACTGGTGGTTATTTTTTCGGCGATCTTCGGGGTATACCGATGGTACCAGAATCAGAATAGGCAAGACAAAGACATCGCCCGTCTAAAAGAGGAAATGACGCTGATCGTGTATTGTAGCAGTGCAACATTAGACGGACTGATGCAGCTGGGCGCGAATCACACTGTCCCTATTGCCAAAGACAAGTTAGACAAGTATATAAATTTGAAAGCTCATGAGCAGGAGGAATAGAACATGGAACAGATTATGAATTATGTAAAACCGGAACTGATTGTAGTAGCGATTGTACTGTACTTTATCGGCATGGGACTCAAGAGCGCCCAGGCGGTAAAGGACAAGTATATCCCGCTGATCCTGGGCGGAGTGAGCATTGTGCTCTGCGCTATATGGGTGCTTGCAACAGGAGAGTTTGCGGGGAGTAAAGACATTGCTATGGCGGTATTTACAGCTATCACGCAGGGGGTGCTTGTTGCTGGCCTGAGTACATATGTGAATCAGATCGTGAAACAGATCGGGAAGACCGAATGAGGGAGAAGATATGTATGACAGGTGGGCGCAGTTTGAAAGTGCATTAAAGTCAAAGAAAGAGAGGGACAAAAATATGTCAGAAGAAAAAGAAGTATTGACAGAAGAGGTATTTACCCCACAGACAGTTGAAGATTTCGGAATGGTCGGAATCGAAAAATTAATGGGTGTCTTAGAAGGACAGGAGGAGTAATCATGGGATATAACTATGCGATTGATCATACCCAGGTCAACTATACTCCGGGAAATTCCGGCAGACTGTATATCGTAATACATTATACAGGCAACCTGACAGACACGGCCAAAAACAATGCAAACTATTTCCGTGACACCGACAGGGGCGCATCAGCGCACTTATTTGTAGATGAGTCCGATGTATACGAGGTCGTGTCGCTTAATGATACGGCTTGGGCTGTGGGCGCAGACTATGGCGGGAATTTATTTGGGATATGTACTAACTCCAACTCTATCAGCATCGAGATGTGTTCCTCCGGCGGGAAGATTGCAGATAGGACAATTAATAACGCAGTAAGCCTGACCAAAAGCCTGATGCAGCAGTATGGTATACCTGCGGAGCGTGTAGTACGTCACTGGGATGTATGCGGTAAAAGTTGTCCTGGATGGGCTGGGTGGCTGCCGGGAAATGAGAGTATCTGGAATGATTTTAAGAACCGCCTAGCGGGCGGGGGAAGCGCAGTAACTGACAAAAAAGAAACCAAAAATGAAGGGAGAGAAACAACTATGCAATGTTTTTACACAGTAGACGGCAAGGGGCCGGTAATCTATTTTGACGGGAGGGAATTCCATCCGTTGTCACACCAGGACGAGATGACCATCCTGAACACTATATACAAGGCCAACAATGGCAAGGATATACCGTGTTTTAGTTGGAGCAGTAAGGCTCCCTGGCACGCAAGATTGCAGGCGGTGATCAAGAGAACACAGAAATAAATTACAGCCCGGGTCCATCAGGATTCCGGGCTTGCGTTATTGAGATAAACTTGTTATAATAAAGTCAGTCGCACAGGATGGATGCTTCCTGATGTGGTGCCGCCAGCGATCCGGCAGCCGAGGATTGAAATAATAATGTTGCAAATAGAGAAATGGAGTACATTTTTCTATTGTCGTACAGGATGGATGCTTCCTGATACGGAGCCGCCAGCAACCCGGCGGACGCGGATTGAAACAAACAATAGCTATATCACTAAAAAAACGAGAACTTTTACCGGTTCTCGTTTTTTTCGTTTTTACCATCACCATAACAATGGTAAAAGGCGTCGACTAATTCTCCCAGTTCAGCGGGAGATAGCTTTTCTTTCAATGTTTCAGTGATACGTCTGTAATTTGCTGAAAATGTATCCCCACACCTTCCGATTTTTGAAGCCTTCTTAACCTGTTCGAGTTTATACATTTCGGCGACTTCTTCTATGGTCATTTCACCCGATTCTATGGCATCCATTCCATCTTTTGTAAGGATGCTCAATACAGTCTCCTTGCTAACCTGTCCTATTCCATTAATTTTCATAATCTTCACCCCATCCATCCAAAGAACATGAGTGCCCACAGCCATCTTCCCAGTCACCCGTTATCGGATCTTCACCGGCGTCAAGGGCTTTCATGCATTCTTCCATGTCTTCTATGGTATCTGGATATATTGTTCCTAAATAGGAATCCCCGTTGTATACTTTAAATATATGCAAATTATAATCATGCTCTCTCTCGAAAACTTCTATACCATTTTCAAATTTCCAATTTCTCATTTGATTTACCTCCATTATATGATATAATTTCACTGATGGGGAGCGGTGGCAAGCCCGCCCTCCCTGTTAATTCCTGAGCTTATCAGCTCTTTTTATTTTTCGTTCTTTTCTGCCTCTTTAATTACCTTTTCGATAATCTCTTTGGCTTTATCCGTATTTCCCGTTTCCATCAGAGCTTGGATGGAATACAGAAGAGTTAATAGTTCAAGTCTTGTCATTTTTTCGTCCATCTGTTCTCCTTTCCCCGCTTGCCCGGATATTAAGTTAATCTCTTAACTTAATTATATTATATACTTCCGTAAGTATAATGTCAATAGTTTTCAGCAATTTATTCATCTTTTTTTAATATTATTTCCCTGCCTGTGTCCTGGTAATATTTCTCTTTTATAGCTTCCACAACATAAGAATTTTGAGAAGAATAACCCTGTTCCTTGGAAATTTTTTTTATAAAATCTTTCATCCCTTTTGGTACTGCAAGTTCCATGCGGTCATAATTTTTGTCTCTATATTTATTTTTTGCTTTAGTTGCGGCTTCACTGCGCGGTACAGAATACTTTTTTTTCCGGCATAGTGGTTCCCCTTTCTTTTTTATATAGTATAACACACATGAATTCACTACGGAAGTATATAACATGCACAATTATACTTCCGTAAGTTTGTGCATGTTGCCTATTGAAATTATACTTACGGAAGTATATAATATAGTTACAAGTTAAGGAAAACAAGAAAAACAGGAGGAAATGAAGATGAAAAAATATAACAGATCAGAAATCATGAAAAGAGCATGGGTACTGGTAAAAAAGGAAAACATGGACATTTCCTCCGCACTCAAAAAATCATGGAAGGAAGCGAAAAAAATGAAAGAAAACGTTATCGAAACATTAACAGCAAATCTGGAAGACATGGCGTACAACGATTACCACATAAATGCTGGTGTAGATCGTCAGGTAATTGCGAAAAAGAAAGACAACAAAACATACCTCACAATTGCTTGTTACACCGCTAATGGACGCTTTAAAGGCTCTTACAAATGCGGATATGTTGATATGGTAACAAATGAGTATGTATGCGGCAAATATGATGATGTAGATGCCGCAAACAAAGAATATGTAGGTAGATAACATTTATTTATCCCGCCCCGGCCGGGAAAAGCCGTGATAAAATTAAATAAAAATTCCGGAGGGATATACCATGAAAAATATTAACATATTAAATTGTGTCAGAAAAATAAATCATGCGGCAAAATACTGCGGACGCATGAAAAAAGAGTCATATAACCGCAGAGAATATGAACTCACTAGATTTTATAAAAATGAACAGCGAAAACTGTATTTATTAAAAGCTATGTCCATTTTGTACTTAGAGGAAAATGGCACCATAAAAAGATCAGATCAACAAAAAGACATTTCATCTGGAGCAATTTTAGAGACATTTTCGTCTGACGATGAAATATACAGTTTTCATTCGATATCTATTTTAAAAGAAAATGAAAACGCCAGTGAATACAAGATTGCAGACAATGATCCTACTAACAGGGCTGTATATTATATGCCTTATATGAGATATTTAATAAAAATATTACCAGAAAAATATTGTGAAATTTACAATATGCTTACATGCTGCGACTTCTATTTCCCATATTGCCAACAATCAGTCAAGAAAATCGAAAGACTGAAAGAATTAGGAGTAATGGGGGAAATATATAAATCCAGATCAGGATATTACGATGACCGTAATTATTATTGCAATATGTATCTCAGAGGAATTGAGATATGTAAAATAATAGCAGTTATAGATTGCGGTAAGGAGGAGTTTGATTTAACAGATAAATCCGGATACATAGAATATTGTGAATACATACCATTCTATGTATTATGTGCCGATGCAATTAATAATTGACGCTTTTAATCCATTATAGTATAATAATAATGTCTAATAGTTGCCCAGTCGGCTGTATAAGTACTTGTACAGCCGTGGATTGAAAAAACTATTTATAGGGCATTGATAGTTTTTACTATTAGGTGCATATGCAAGGGAGAGTCGGGAGTATACACCGGCTCTCTTTTTATAATAGGAATAGATGGTGATAAGATGAAAAGTGATATATCAAAATACTATGAGTCGTGTGGATCTTTAAAACAGACAGGAAAAGCAGGGCTTCACCTGTCATGAGTTTTATGGTACCAATCAAGAAAATTTCCAAAAAGCTCCTCTTCAGCAACTTTTCTGGCAGTGGCAGCATCCTCTTTTTTATCGTATCTTCCCAAATTATATTTCTTTTTCTTAAACATTATTTCTGCACACCATTTATGGCGAGACTTGTCGTACCAAACACCAGTGATCCCAGAGGTATTTGTGCATCGGATTTTGCTATTCAGTTTACATGGGGATGTTCCGTCAACGTATAGCTCTTGTATTTTTTCTTTCTTCAAGCAGCCGCAGGACTTGACTTTTTCATTCACCAGATCACTATATAGGACATCACATTCATTCCCACACTTACACTTGCAGCGCCATATCTTGCATCTATTTTTAGTATTACTTTTTTTATCCGTAACGTACAAAACCTTTAGCTTTCCGAATGTTTTGCCGGTAATGTCTTTGTAGTCCCAATGGCTCCCACAGTCCTTTATCTCATCCCTTTGCAAGTTTTGCTTTGTGGCTAATCTCTTTTTACCGCACAACAGGCAAGTGCACTCATATAGCCTCCTGCCATAGGAATTATACTCATCTGTCAGTTTATCCACTTTTAAATTATTAAAGGTGGATCCAACTATTGATAAATCAGGTTTTCGTGGCATTATTATCACTCCATTCATCATAGTGATTATAGCATATCGTCATTAACTGGTACACGATAAAAATTACAAAACACATGCAACACACTGTTTACATTTTATCCCCAAGATAGTATCATCTATTATAAAGAAGATACTAAGCGAGGACTGGAAGATGGAGATAACCCCTTATGTACAATATGAATCCATAGATACCTGGCATCTATACCAGGAATTCCGGAGCATTCCCGGCAATAAAATGGTGTCGAAATGCGGCATGGGTCAACAATGACAACGGATATGATGCACAATATACTCCATACGGCATATAAGCTGGTGGGCCGATCAGAAATGACCAGGACTCACTGACTTGACAAGCGGCCTTATTTGCAATGGAAATTACCAATTCAATCTTAATTTACTAGTACAATTAGTATCAATCAGAACCGATGAAACTTATCCGGTTAGCAACACGTTAGTAACAAGAAAATCCTAAGAACGCCGTATTTACGGGAAATACTTTTACCTGAGTTTAAATAAGTCTTAAAATGCATCTTCAATGTTAATTGAGGATGCATTTTTTTGACATTGAGGAGGGCTTATGGTAAACTAAGGACAGAATTATCTGCACATGTGCGTATAAACGGGCGTATGCCGGATAAAAGATATAAATAATATTATATGAACGAGGTGAGTGCAGTGGATAAGTACGAATATAAGTTAAAGACAGAACAGATGCTTGAACTTATGGAAAGCGGTGCATATAATAAAGCCGCCGAGATTGCGGATACCATCGACTGGAAGAGAGTCAGAAACGCCACTATGCTGACAAATGTCAGTGACATATATGAGAGGAACGGGGACAATCAGAAGAGTTATGAGGTTCTGAATATTGCTTATCATCGTGCAGAAGGCAGCAGGAAGGTTATCTATCGTTTATGCGCTCTGGCACTTAAAACAGGAAATGTAGATGAAGCCATTGACTATTATGATGATTTTATGCAGGTTGCGCCGAAAGATCCCAACCAGCATATTTTGAGATACAAGATATTAAGAGCCAGAAGGGCTCCGGTTGAGCAGCAGATTGAGGCTCTCGAGGAGTTTAAGAAGGCAGAGTACATTGAAGAATGGGCGTATGAACTGGCCAGACTGTATCAGGAGGCCGGTATGACGGCAGAGTGTCTGGAGGAATGCGACGACCTGATCCTCTGGTTCAGCGAAGGGAAGTTTGTTTATAAGGCGATGGAACTCAAGATGCAGTATAAACAGCTTACACCTTCACAGCAGGAGAAGTATGACCATCGCTACGAAAAGATTGAATCAGAAACAGAAGAACTTCCTGATCTGACAGAATATCAGGCAAGAAAGGCAGCCCTGGCGGCAGACGGGCTGGACAGCGATGATGCGGATGACACGGACACGCCGGCAGAAGTAGATGATGTCGTGTATGAAGCGGCAGATGACGATGAGGTTCCGGCGGAAGCGGATTCAGCAGAGCCAGAGCAGAATCATGAGGAGATGCCGGAGACAGAAGAGCCGGATGATCTTCCGGTAGACGAGACGGTGCAGAGACTGGAGCAAAAAGGAATTGGCAGCAGGATGAAGCTGGAGGATGCTCTGCAGAGTCTTTTGCGGCCCAAAAAGGAAGAACAAGAAGCTGAGGCAGAAGAAGAGCTTGAAGAAGAAGACATACCTGAGCTTGAGGCAGCAATTGAAGAGATCGAATCAGTAATTGATCTGGAGCTTGTAAATAAATATGCAGTGAAGCGTAAAAGAGAGATTCACTTTGACAAAGATTTGGAAGAATTGAAAGCGGAACCTCTGGAGGAGGAACTTTCCGGCGATATAGAGGAAGATCCGTCTCAGGAAGAGAAAGCTGCAATCGAAGCTGCGGATGGAGAACTGCAGGAAGCGGCAGAGGAAATCCTCAGCGAAGTATTCTCTGAGGAAGCTCAGGGAGCAGCAGGGGCGGGACTCTTAGAAGAGACGGAAGGAATTGACGGCGATTTATTGGAAGAAGTTCTTGAATCAGCAGAAGCGGAGCTTTGGGATGAGGAGCCTTTGGAAGAGGATGTGGATTCTGTTGAAGAATCATGGGATGGTGAGGCGTTAGAGGATACAGAAGACGAGCCGCTGGAGGAAGAACTGTTGGAAGATACTGAAGAGGAACTGCTTGAAGAGGAACCAATGGAAGAGCCGGCAGAGGAGCTGTCAGAAGACGCTTATGAGGAACTGTCAGAAGAAGCGCCAGCGGAAGCACTGACAGAGGATGAATTGAAGGAAACAGAGCCAGAGGAAGAACCAGCGGAAGAGCTGCAGGAAGAAGAGCCGGTATATGATTTAGCGGAAGAGTTTACCGGGGACGAATTACTGGAAGATTCGGGGGAAGAACTGCTGGAGGAAGAGTCCGCTTATGGCTTAGATGAGGAATTTACCGAGGAAGAATTACTGGAAGACCCCACGGGTGATCTTCCGAAAGAAGAGTCTGCGTATCGTTCAGAGGATGAAATTTTCGTGGAAGAAATAAAGGAAGATTCCACGGATGATCTGCGGGACGAGGAACACACGTCTAGTTTAGAAGAAGATATATTGGAAGATGCAGCGGAAGAATTGACGGAGGACGAACCGTTAACAGAAAGTGAAGTTGAACTTCAGGAGGAGCCACATGTAGAAGCACCTGAGAGAATAGAAGAAGCAGCAAAAGCAGATAATATTAAGCAGGAGAATAAAAAGCCGGTGAATGACGATCAGGTTGAAGGCCAGCTCAGCATCGAAGATATTTTGATGGGTATAGGACATGATGAGCAGGAAGAACCGGCAGAAGAGGACAAGATGGAAGAAAAGAAGAAAAATGCGGAACCGATACTGCCGCCGGATATTCAGAGACTGATAGATGAGATTGAGGGAGTGCTGCCTGAGGAGCCTCAACCGGTGAGAAGAACGTCGGGACGGTCTGACGAACCACGTGAGAATATGGGAGCAATTACGCAGCAGCTCCGTATCGACGATATTGCGGAGTTCTTGGATGCTTCAGACGATCTGAAGGAAGATATGGAAAGCTTTATTGACGATCTTCCGGAGGAAGTTGAGGAGTATGAGGACTCTTATGAAGAAGAGTACGATGATGCGGAGGAATCCTATCAAGAAGAAGAGGAATTTACGGCAGAATATGAAGAAACCGATGAACTCTATGATGATGAATATGATGACGGACAGGATGACTTCGAAGAGGAGTATGAAGAGGAAGAATATCCGGAAGACGAGTTTGATGACGGTGAAACATATGAGGAAGACTACGAGGATGCCGGGGCAGAATCATATGAAGAGGAGTATGATCAGGATTACTATGATGAGTATGAGGAGGAACTGGCAGAATACGATGCAGAGGAGCCGTCTGATGACATAGAAGATATAGCGGCTGGGCTGGAGGAAGAGTTCCGCCCGAATCCGGAGCATGCGGAAGGATTTGATGACAGGGAGATACCTGACGATGATGACGGTATTGATATTATGTCTGCAACGACCCCGCTGAGCCGTAAAGAGACCGCTAAAATGATTGCTACAGGCAAGACCGCGCCGCTTCCGCTCAATGAGATATCAGATGCCCTTTCTATGTCAGACACGGGATTTGTAGTCCATGGAAGATATGACCTGGAGACACAGAGCGGGATCGGGACAAGGGCCGGACTTACCGAGGAGCAGAAAAAGTTATTCTCTTATTTCGTGCCGGTACGCGGCATGAGTGAGCAGCTAGTGGATGTACTTGAACAGGATCATAACTGTTCAAACCGCAATGGAACTTCCAAAACGGGCAACCTTCTCATTATTGGTAATAAAGGGAATGGGAAAACAGTTCTGGCTGTGGACGTTGTGAAAGCAATCCAGAAGCAGAGAAATATCAGACAGGGTAAGGTTGCAATTGTTACGGGCGACTCTTTGAATAAGAAGAAAATCAGTGATATTTTTGAAAAATTGTATGGCGGCGCTTTGATCATAGAGAAGGCCGGAAAGCTGAATGAAAAGACCGTGGCTAGGCTGAATAAGGCGATGGAAAGAGATACGGGAGAGATGATGGTGGTTCTGGAGGAGCAGAGAAAGCCTTTGGACAGACTGCTTTCTTCTAACAGGGAGTTCCGCAGGAAGTTTACAAGCCGTTTGGAAGTGCCGATTTTCATTAACGATGAGCTTGTTACATTCGGCCAAACGTATGCTCAGGAGAACGGATACCGCATTGATGAGATGGGGATTCTTGCATTATACAGCAGGATTGACGCACTTCAGAGAGAGGATCATGCAGTTACAGTAGCTGAAGTTAAGGAAGTCATGGATGAGGCTATGGAACATTCTCAGAAGGCATCTGCTAAGAAGCTGGTTAAACGAGTATTTGGCAAAAATACGGATGATGCTGACAGGATTATCTTATCAGAAAAGGATTTTAATATATAATAGTGAAAACAGACAGATTCTGCTGAGTCTGTCTGTTTTATTTCCAGACGGTAAATGCTTTTAGGGCATTATGTATCAGAACTCTGTGACTTGCAGAGAAGGATTTCTCTTTCCTTTTCCGGTCATATCAAGTATAATTGAACATATAAAATACGAGCAGTGAGGTGGGCTTATGGGAAAGAATAAAACCGTACAAAAGAAAGTGAAGCCTTATGAAATTGGGGAATTAGACCAGTATCTGTTCGGCCAGGGGACACATTATGAGATCTATAAAAAGCTTGGTGCCCACAAGGTGACAGTGAGGGGAAAAGAGGGCGTTTACTTTGCGGTATGGGCGCCGAATGCAAGGCGTGTGTCTGTAGTGGGTGATTTCAACGAATGGGACTTTGAAGAGAATTATATGGAACGACAGGAACCTGCGGGAATCTATACCTGCTTTATTCCCGGGGTGCAGGACGGTGATTTATATAAGTTCTGTATAGAGACGATGCAGGGAAAACGGCTCTTCAAGGCAGATCCATTTGCCAATTATGCGGAGATGCGTCCGGGGACGGCTTCCAGAATTACAGACATTTCGCATTTGTCATGGACGGACGGCGAATGGATGGAAGCAAGAAAGGATTGGGACAGCAGGGAAAATCCGCTGGCTATTTATGAGGTGCACCTGGGTTCCTGGATGCGACATCCGGGCAGAGAAGATGAAGGGTTTTACACCTATAGAGATTTTGCCAAAGCCATTGTGAAGTATGTAAAAGAGATGGGTTACACCCATGTAGAGCTAATGGGGATGGCAGAACATCCTTTTGACGGCTCTTGGGGATACCAGGTGACCGGATATTATGCGCCTACATGCAGGTATGGTACACCGGAAGACTTTGCATATATGATTAATTATCTGCACAGGAATAAGATCGGGGTTATTCTGGACTGGGTACCTGCGCATTTCCCTAAGGATGCACATGGGCTGGCTGATTTTGACGGCACGCCGGTTTTTGAGTATGCAGATCCAAAAAAGGGAGAGCATCCGGATTGGGGAACTAAGATTTTCGATTATGGTAAACCGGAGGTTCAGAATTTTTTGATTGCCAATGCACTGTTCTGGATCGAGCATTATCATGTGGATGGTTTGAGAGTAGACGCGGTGGCTTCTATGCTATATCTGGATTACGGCAAGCAGGATGGACAGTGGGTAGCTAATAAGTACGGCGGCAATCAGAACCTGGAAGCAATCGCATTCTTCAAGCATTTGAATTCTGTTATTTTGGGAAGGAATCACGGAGCAATGATGATTGCAGAGGAATCCACCGCATGGCCGAAGGTGACGGGTTCTCCGGAGGATGACGGGCTGGGATTCAGCTTGAAGTGGAATATGGGCTGGATGCATGATTTTACAGAGTACATGAAGCTGGATCCGCTGTTTAGGAAGAATGCACACTATCAGATGTCATTTTCTATGGAATATGCTTACAGTGAGAACTATATACTGGTACTTTCGCATGATGAGGTGGTGCATTTAAAGTGCTCCATGCTGAATAAGATGCCGGGGGAAGGCTTTGATAAGTTTGCGAATCTGAAGGCAGCATATGCGTTTATGATCGGGCATCCTGGGAAAAAGCTGCTCTTTATGGGACAGGATTTTGCTCAGCTTAGGGAGTGGAGCGAAGAACGGGAACTGGACTGGTTTTTGCTTTCGGAGGAGCCGCATCAGCAGATACAGAGATTCTACCGCGACCTGCTTCATTTATATAGGAAGAACAAAGCGCTTTATGAGCTGGATGGGGATCCGGAGGGATTTGAATGGATCAACAAGGATGATACGTTCCGTAGTATTTTCAGTTTTGTAAGGCATTCAAAGGACAATAAAAAGAATCTGCTGTTTGTATGCAATTTTACGCCTGTTGACAGGCCGGATTACAGGGTTGGTGTTCCGAGACGGAAACAGTATAAGCTTGTATTGAACGGTGATGATAAGGAGTACGGCGGAAGCGGTGAGGAGAGGCCTACCGTTTATAAGGCTGAGAAACAGGAATGTGACGGAAGGAAGTATTCTTTTGCATATCCGCTGCCGGGATATGGGGTTGCGGTATTTGAATTTTAAAGTTAAATATTAATTTTGGTACCGTAAAATGGCTGAAAATAGTTATTGTGCGGTACCTCTTTTATATGGAAGGCTGATGAATAAGAAGGTTCTGTAATAATACATTTGGAGGAGAATTGCGATGGGTGGGAGTAAAAGGGAGTGTATTGAATTCCGGTTTTATGAAAAGCCTGATCAGGAGCCGGTTCTGGCATTGACGGGAGAAAGCTGGAACCGCGATTACAGCAAAGGAAATAAAGAACTTCATTTTCATAATATGGTAGAGATAGGATATTGCCATAGGGGTAAGGGACAGGTGGTATTAAACAAGGAGTACTATGATTATAAAGAAGGGGCATTTACCTTTATTCCGCAAAATTATCCGCATTCGACGAACAGTGATATCAGGAGCCATTGGGGGTTTCTCTATTTTGATGCAGAGGAGCTTATATTAGATGCATTCAGCAGCAACTTGTATAAAGGCGAAAAGATACGGACGAGCATTACAACGGATGCATATGTACTAACTATAAGTGAGGTGCCTTATCTGGGAAATCTGGTATTAATGGTTTTCGAGCTCGCAAGCCAGGGCGGTAACTACTCGAAAGATTCTATCCGATGTGCATTAATGAATATAATCTTTCAAATATTACGCATAAAAGAAGCAGGTGTGCAGTCATCCAGTTCAGAAAACAGGAGCAAGATTGTATCTGCCTTAGAGTATATAAGCAAGCATTATACTGAAGAGATTATGATTGGGGACCTGGCGGAATGCTGTCATTTAAGTGAAACGCATTTCCGAAGGCTTTTTCAAACGGACATGAATATGACGCCTGTAGAGTATATTAATCTTATTCGTGTACAGGCTGCATGTGATTTGATGAAAAAAGAAGACTGCCAAATGGAACAGGTAGCCGCCCGGGCAGGATATCAGACGATGTCTACTTTTAACAGAAATTTCAAGCAGATTATTGGGATCAGCCCATATCAGTGGAAAAAGCAGGTAACATCGAATGTAAGAGGGAGAGGAAAATACCGGGTTCATGCGAAAAAAGGTTGGGAATTTTAAGGTTATTGATGAAGGGGCAGGCATGTTTTTTATAAACGGGGCTGATGCTAAATAGATGAGTAATCATTTATGGAGCAGAGGCCCTTATTTTATATTGCATTAACGATACCTAAAGGGCGTCCTGTCACACATGCTGCGGGTGAGTCTGCAGCAGAGCTGCAGAATAAAGGACATAATTAGTACAAATAAAATGGTCGAATTTGCTTTTTTTAAGAGCATTAATGTTAACAATCGGAAAAAAGGCGATGGTATAATATACCCATAACAATTATAGAACAGGTTAGAATATGTACAAAATGTACATATGAAGGCCGTTCTGCTGATATACCGGTATTATCGTTTAAAACTAAATGTAAATGAAACCAAGTGGATGGCAAACAGTACGGGAAATTTAGGAGGAAAGAGAATGAAAAAGAAAATTGTGGCACTTTTACTTACTGCTGTTATGGCAGGCGGGCTTATTGCATGCGGAAGTGGTGAAAAAGCGGACACTCCAAAAGATGAAAAAACAAGTGAAGAAAGCGGGAAGGGAGACAGCCTGACCGTGTGGTGCTGGGATCCGGCATTCAGTATTGTAGCCCTGGAAGAGGCAGAGGCTATTTATCAAAAAGAAAATCCGAACTTTGAGTTAAATATTGTTGAGACTCCCTGGGAGGATGTACAGACAAAACTGACGACCGCGGCTACATCGGGCGATTTAAGTACTCTGCCGGATATTCTGCTGATACAGGATAATGCGTTTCAGAAAAATACATTAAGTTATCCGGACGCCTTTGTGGATTTGACTGATTCCGGAATACAATTCAATGAATTCAGCCCTGGTAAAGTGGGATTCTCAACTGTTGATGGAAAGAATTACGGGGTTCCGTTTGATAATGGGACATGTATCGGCTGCTACCGGACAGACTACCTGGAGCAGGCAGGCCTGACAATTGATGACTTTACGGATATTACATGGGATCAGTACATAGAGAACGGGAAAAAGGTTTTAGAAGCAACAGGAAAACCGCTTATGACACAGTATGGCGGAGAGCCTGATCTGATTTGTGAAATGCTGCAGTCAGCAGGTGCATCTATGTTCAAAGAAGACGGCAGTGCGAATCTGTCGGATAACGAAGTCTTGGAAAAAGCAATGGGGATCTATGCTGAACTTGTTGAGACAGGAGTACTTCAGCTGGTAAATGACTGGAATGCATATGTGGAAACTATTACAAAAGGAAACGTAGCAGGTACTATCAATGGATGCTGGATCCTTGGAACGATTCAGAGCTCTGAAGACCAGGCCGGGAAATGGGCAATTACAAATATGCCGAAGATGGACGGAGTTGATAATGCTACAAATTATTCAAGCAATGGCGGATCCAGCTGGGCAGTTACATCTAATTCTGAAAACCCGGATCTAGCGATTGATTTCTTAAATAAGACATTTGCCGGAAGCGTAGAATTTTATGAAAACATTCTGCCATCTACAGGCGCCCTAACAACCTATCTGCCTGCTGGAGACAGCGAAGTCTATGCAGAACCACAGGAGTTCTTTAACGGGGATGCAATCTATGAGAAAATAACAAAGTATGCAGGCAAGGTTCCAAGCAATATTACTGGTATGTATTATTTTGATGCAAGAGATGCTGTGGCAACAGCTCTGAGTAATGTGGTCAATGGAGCTGACATTTCTTCAGAATTAAAGACTGCAGAAGAGACAGTAGAATTTAGTATGGGTAAATAAAAGAACCCTGATATGCTTAGAGATGGATCAGTTTGGGTTCAAACTGATCCATTTTAAATGAAAGGAGACAAAGGCGTGGATAACAAGAATAGAAGGAAGAGGATGACTCTGAGCAGGCGGGGCAGCCTTACGGGCTGGGCATTTTTAGCTCCCGGGGCAATACTTATATTGTTTATGAGTTTCATTCCGATTTTCAGGGCACTGATCATATCATTTCAAACAGGAGTGGGTGCAGGAAATAAGTTTAACGGGATAGGCAATTATGTCAGAATGTTTCAGGACAAAGTATTTATGGAAACATTGACAAATACGCTTTTTTACCTAATACAAATCCCTATCATGATACTGTTTGCACTGATACTGGCAACCATACTTAACAAGCCGAATCTCCGGTGCAAGGGATTTTTCAGGACATGTATATTCCTTCCCTGTGCGACTTCGCTTGTTTCCTATTCTCTGGTGTTTAAGTCATTGTTTGCAGCAGACGGCCTGATTAATCTGGTCTTGTTAAATACGGGAATCTTTTCCGTACCTTATGATTTCCTGGGTCATCCAATGAGTGCGAAGATTATCATTATTGTTGCTATGGTATGGCGGTGGACAGGCTATAATATGGTCTTTTATTTATCCGGCCTGCAGAATATAGAGCATTCAGTTTATGAAGCGGCCAAAATCGACGGAGCTAATTCTTTCCAGCAATTTTGCAAAATCACAATTCCTTTGTTGAAGCCCACCCTTGTACTAACTGCCATAATGTCAGTAAACGGAGTACTGCAGCTCTTTGATGAATCTGTAAATCTGACAAACGGCGGGCCCGGAAATGCGACATTATCCATGTCACATTACATATACAATGTTTCCTTTAAGTATGTACCAAACTTTGGCTATGCGGCCGCTATGTCCTTCCTTATTATGATCCTGGTTGCGGTTATGGCATTTGTTCAAATGAAAGTAGGTGATAAGCGTGATTAAAGCAAAAAGATCTGTACCATATATCGTTTTGATTATAGCTTCTGTAATCAGCGTGTTCCCCTTTTTATACATGGGTGTATCAGCTACGAACAAGAGTATTGATATTATTAATGGGAAATTACTTCCGGGGACTTATCTCATAGAAAATTTGAAAAATCTGCTGGCGAATCAGTCTGTAGGAACGGCATTGTGGAATTCTTTTAAATATGCGGTAATCCTGACATTCATTAGTCTGTTGGTCTGCTCCCTGGCCGGCTATGGGTTTGAAATATATCATGACAAGGCAAAAGATATACTGATGGCCGTGATTTTAATGGCTATGATGGTACCTTTTGTTGCAACTATGATACCTTTGTTCCAAATGTTTTCGCAGGCCAAACTGCTCAATACGGCATTAGGTTTTGTACTGCCTACAATCTCCACGCCTCTGATGATTATGTTTTTCAGGCAGAGTGCGCGGTCCTTTCCCTATGATATCATTGAGGCTGCAAAAATCGATGGTTTAAATGCACTTCAGATATTTTTCCGTATGTTTATGCCGACAATGCGTTCAACTTATGCGGCAGCGGCAACGATTATATTTATGAATGCCTGGAACAATTATTTGTGGCCAAAGGTAATTATGCTTACAGAAGAAAGCATTACAATGCCGATGCTGGTGGCAAACCTTACAGCAGGATATGTGACAGATTATGGTATGCTTATGCTGGCGGTTTCAATCTGTACACTGCCTACTGTAATCGTCTTCTTTGCCCTGCAGAAGAGCTTTGCCGAGGGAATTACAGGCGCTGTAAAATAAATACTTTTGAATTACGCGATAAGTAAACGCAAGACGGATAAAAGAAACTTGGAGGCTGTTAAAATAAATTGTAAGGAGAATTCACATGACAAACAGAGAAAATTTCAAGTCTTTGATTAAAAGAAAAGGCTATGAGCATGTACCCGTTGAGTTTGTGCTCTGTCCCTCTTTGCAGGAACAAATGAAAGAGCGGTTCGGAACAGACGATTATGAAGAGTATTTTGGATTTCCATGGAAGAAAATAGAAGATATCCGTTTGCTTGACCATGATACTGAGATATACCGTCCGTTTTTTAATCCACCATTAGCCGAAAATGGGGAAATAGACAAGTGGGGAGTCGGGCACGAATCCTCCCCCAACAGTATGCATATGACATATATGCGGCATCCGCTGGAGAATGCGGAGAGCCTGGAGGATCTGCAGGCTTACCCGTTCCCTGATTTTGCAAATGGCTATAAAGAACATCAGAAGGAACAGGTGGAGGATGCGAAAAAACGTGATCTGATAGCGCTGGGGGATATGCAGATTACACTTTGGGAGATTTCCTGGTATCTAAGAAGTATGGAAGAACTGTTCTGCGACATGATGGAAGGCAGTGATATGGCAGAGTTTATGTTCGACAAGGCTCTGGAAATGGCGAAAGTACGTGCAGAATCCTATGTAAAAGCGGGCGTGGATGCACTTTTCTTTGGGGATGATATTGGAATGCAGCATACAATTATGATGAGCGAAGATCTGTATTGTGAATGGATAAAGCCAAGGCTGAAGGCACTGATTGATTATGTAAAAGCAATCAACCCTGAAGTTATTATTTTCTATCATTCATGCGGATTCATAGAACCGCTGATCCCACACTTGATTGATGCGGGTGTGGATGTGCTGAATCCTATCCAGAGTGAATGCATGGACTTTGAAGAAATTTATCGGAAATATGGGGATCGGATTTCATTTCACGGAACGATAGGCACACAGACAGTTATGCCCTTTGGGACACCGGAGGAAGTAAAGGCAGAGGTATGGAAAAATCTGGATATTGCCGGTGAAAAGGGTGGTCTTATGGTGGCGCCCACACATATGTTGGAGCCGGAAGTACCGATGGAAAATATTCTTGCTTATGTAGAGGCATGCAGGGAGTATAAGGCGGGAGGGCGTTAGAGTTTGTATTACTGGTAGTTTGTATCTGAGGGAAGAGACGGATCGGAAGTTTTTTGGATAAGTAGGTAAAAAAGGAGCACTGACAGCAGTCAGGCTCCTTTTTTCTGCTTCATGCGTTTGATAACCTTCAGCCGGGTGAAATCCTCACGCTCCTTCTCTTCCAGTGCATTGGTAATACTATATACAAGCTTAGAATACATAGGAATTGTAATATTCTGCAGTGCATTTGCCCGTTTCTGGGTTTTCTTAATATTAGCCGCAAGGCGGTAGGCCGCATTTTCCACCATAGAAAGCTTTACAGTCAGGTCTTTCACCTTGCGGAAGGCTTCGGTAGCCAGGTCGATGGATTCTTTGGTTGTACTGAAAGAATACGTAGGGGCATTATTTCCCGGTACATATTTTACATGGGGGATCTCAGTTCCCATAATACTGCGGGTCTGTATTGTGATGGAGTTCTCAATTGGCACAGTATAGGCAAGCTGCGATACCATGCTGATTCCATGCTCAATATTAGCTCTCTGCAGACACTGGTATGCATAAGTGAACGTGGTGTCGATTTCATCCTGTATACCGCGGGCCTCATCAATCAGATTCATCAGTTCCCGGATAAGGATATTCCTTTTTTTATCCATCAGGTCGTATCCCTGCCTTGCAAGAGCCAGAGAATTCTTTGCCAGCATAAGATTTCCTTTGGTGGGAAAAGTACGTGGATCCATGCAGTTCCTCCTTTTAACACTTGATTAGTCAGAATATTCTGAATATGGAGCTCATTGGGGTCAGACCCCTAATAGTATTTGTCGAGGATCTTAGTATCGATACGGTCCAGTTCTTCTCTTGGCAGCAGTCTGAGCAGTTCCCAGCCAAGATCCAGTGTCTCTTCCATACTGCGGTTTTCGTTCGGTCCCTGGCCGATGTACCGCTCTTCGAATGCTTTTCCGAACTCCAGATACTTTTTATCGGTCGGTGACAGCTCATCCTCTCCGATGACGGAAGCCAGGTTTCTGGCGTCTCCTACTTTGGCGTAGGCGGAGAAGAGCTGGTTCGCCAGATCCTGGTGGTCTTCTCTGGTGTATCCCTCACCGATGCCGTCTTTCATCAGACGGGAGAGAGAGGGCAGGATGTTGATGGGCGGATAGATGGACTGGCCGTGCAGCTCTCTTTCCAGTACGATCTGTCCTTCCGTGATGTATCCCGTCAGGTCGGGGATCGGATGCGTGATGTCGTCGTTTGGCATAGTTAGGATCGGGAGCTGGGTTACGGAGCCGTTCACGCCCTGTACGATGCCGGCACGCTCGTAGATGGTTGCAAGTTCACTGTACAGGTATCCGGGGAAACCTTTACGGCTTGGGATCTCCCCTTTGGAGGAGGAGACTTCACGCATAGCCTCTGCAAAGGAGGTCATATCGGTCAGGATGACCAGGATATGCATGTTCTGCTCGAAAGCCAGGTATTCGGCGGCGGTGAGCGCTACTTTTGGCGTAATCAGACGCTCTACAACCGGATCGTTTGCGAGGTTCAGGAACATGGCTACGTGGTCAGCCACGCCGCTTTCTTCAAAGGTACGGCGGAAGAAGTCGGCTACGTCGTGTTTGACGCCCATGGCGGCAAATACGATGGCAAATTGTTCTTTGGTATCATCCCCCAGGGAAGCCTGCTTTACAATCTGAGCCGCCAGCTGGTCGTGGGGGAGTCCGTTTCCCGAGAAGATCGGGAGCTTCTGCCCGCGGATCAGTGTGGTCAGGCCGTCAATTGCGGAGATTCCGGTGTGGATATAGTTTCTCGGGTATTCCCGCATGACCGGGTTCAGCGGGAGGCCGTTTACATCCCGCTTTAATGTGGATACAATGGGCCCCAGGTCATCTACGGGCTGCCCGATACCGTTGAAGGTGCGGCCCAGCATATCCGGGGACAGGGCGATTTCCATAGGGTGCCCGGTTAGGCGGGTGTGCGTATTCTTGAGGGACATATTTTCGGAACCCTCGAATACCTGTATGACTGCCTTGTTTTGATATATCTCTACGATTCGTCCGATTTTGCGTTCCGAGCCGTCTACGACAAATTCTACGATTTCATCGAAAAAGGCGTCCTGAACGCCCTCCAGTGCTATCAGAGGGCCATTAATACTGCTGAGTCCCAAATATTCTATTGACATGAGATTGTTTTCCCCCTTTAAGCATTTTTTTCCAGCACACGCTGATAGAAAGCATCGATATCACGTCTGTACTGGGCGAACATTTCCAGCTGGTCGTTAGGAACATCATATTTAATTGCAATGATTTTATCGAATATGTTTTCTGATTTCAATACAGACATTGGATGCCCCATGGTTACGAGTGAACGGGATTGCTTATAAAGATATAAAATAATGTCCATCATCAGGAACTGTTTTTCCATGGATACGCAGGTATCGTCCTTATGAAATGCATTCTGCTGCAGAAAACCAAGCCGGATCACGCGGGCAATTTCCAGAACCAGTTTCTGGTCATCGGGCAGCACATCGCTTCCGATCAGTTTAACAATCTCCAGAAGACTGCTCTCCTGGTTCAGCAGGGCCATCAGGCGGTTACGGTAGTCCACAAACTTTGGGGAGACATGATCCTGATACCAGGGAGCCAGATCCCCGAGATATTCACTGTAGCTGGTCAGCCAGTGGATAGCCGGAAAATGCCGTGCATAGGCCAGGCTCTTATCCAGACCCCAGAAACAGCGGACAAATCTTTTCGTATTCTGTGTGACCGGCTCGGAGAAATCACCGCCCTGTGGAGAGACCGCCCCGATGATGGTTACAGACCCGTCGGTTCCATTTAAATTGTGCATCATACCCGCCCGTTCATAGAAGGCGGAAAGCCTGGATGCAAGATACGCAGGAAATCCTTCTTCTGCAGGCATCTCTTCCAGGCGTCCGGAGAGCTCTCTGAGAGCCTCTGCCCAGCGGGAGGTGGAGTCCGCCATGATCGCCACATCGTAGCCCATATCCCGGTAATATTCCGCCAGTGTCAGCCCGGTATATATGCTGGCCTCACGGGCAGCAACAGGCATGTTGGAGGTATTTGCAATCAGCGTCGTTCTGTCCATCAGCGGATTACCGGTCCTGGGGTCAGTCAGTTCCCCGAATTCTTCCAGGACCTGGGTCATCTCGTTGCCGCGTTCGCCGCAGCCGATGTAGATGATAATATCGGCGTCGGACCATTTGGCAATCTGATGCTGCGTCATCGTCTTGCCTGTACCGAAACCGCCGGGAACGGCAGCGGTGCCGCCCTTGGCTATCGGAAACATGGTATCGATAATACGCTGGCCCGTGATCAGGGGCGTGGATGCAGGAAATCGGTGATGGGTCGGACGGGCCGTGCGGATCGGCCAGTGCTGTGTCATGGTCAGCTTCCTGTGTGTTCCATCGGATAACTCCAGAGTGACCAGGGTTTCATCAATGGTGTACTCGCCGTCTTCTGCGGTATCGGTTACAGTTCCTTCCATATTGGGGGGAACCATGCATTTATGCATGATGGCATGGGTTTCAGGAATCTCCGCTATAATATCTCCGGCATGGAGGTAATCTCCCTTAGAGACGACGATGTGCGTTGGCCATTTCTTGCTGCGGTCCAGCGAATCTACGCTCACGCCTCGGGTGATAAATGCGCCGCTGTTCTCAGCAATCTTCTCCAGAGGGCGCTCAATTCCGTCGAATATATTGTTTAGTATACCCGGAGCCAGAGTGACGGAAACCGCACTGCCGCTTGCAATCACCTCTTCCCCCGGGCAGAGTCCCGACGTCTCCTCGTAGACCTGCACTGTGGTCAGGTCCTTGTCCAGAGAGATGACCTCCCCGACCAGCTTTTCCCTGCCCACGTATACCATTTCCGACATGCGGAAACCAGTATTGCCTTTCAGATAAATGACGGGGCCGTTAATTCCATATATAGTTCCAGTGTTAAGCAATGCCGTCACCTCCTAAAAGAACAAATTTATCATACTCATTCCGAAGAGCCGTCTTAAATGAATTGTCAATCAGAATATTACGGCCTCTGATGACTGCCCGTATTCCGCCCATAAAATCCTCTGCACTCACCGTAAGCCGGGTGCCCAGAGCATCCTCCAGATCGGAGCGCCGGCCTTCGTCGGAAGGGTTGATATAGATAACCATAGCTTCCCCTGCGGCAAAATGGACGGCATTGCGGATACATTGGATCAGGTAATCCTCGTAAGCTTCTGTCTTCATATAATCGTGAACTAAAGCAACTGTCTCAGCAAAGATCTTATCTTTCAGATCCTGCTGGACCTTTCCCTGCATGCGCTTTAAATCCAGCTGTGATTTGGCCATGGCCTGGTTCAGCTGCTGCCTGGCACTGACGGTTTCAGCCTTAATGCGCGTCTCGGACTGGCCAAGCGCCTCTTTTTTATGATCTTCAAATACTCGTTCCAGCGCTTCACGGTAGGAATCTATGATAGCGTTTCCCTCAGCCCTTGCTTCTTTCATCGAGGCGGACCGCAGGTGTGCGATTTTTTCTTCCAAAGTCAAGAGGGGTACCTCCTTCTATTATTCATATCGTTACTATTCACGGCCTGTAGGTCGTGTATTAACAGCATATGGTTCATTTAAAGCCGCCGATGGCGGATAGACAGATGCCTGTCCCCATCACTTTATTGGCTCGGATGCCGTGCAGCGTGGCCCGCGGCCCCATGAATAATAACTTCATATCTCTGCTTTGTTTATTTTGATCTACAGTTTCAGCCCAATGGCCTCGGTAATATAGGATGTAATAAAGTCTTTTTTACGGCCGGTTCCGTGCCTGTCAGGAATCTCAATCAACAGGGGCATCTTCCTTTCCAGACGGAATTCATCGATCATGTCCGGAAACTCTCTTCCAAACTTTTCCGTCAGCAGAACGATCCCCACTGTCTCGTCCTTAAGGACCTTCTGTAAGGCCTCCTGGAGCTCCCCGCGCTCGTGGACGACTACTCCGTCTACGCCTGCAAGGCGCATTCCTGTATAGGTATCGACATTATCACTGATTAGAAACATCTTCATATCAAAGTTTACCGAGGATCATGAAGGAGATGATTAATCCGTAAAGACAAACACCTTCTGCAAGACCTACGAAAATAAGGGACTTACCAAGCACGCTGGAGTCTTCGCTGATTGCGCCGAGGGCAGCGCTGGCAGCGCTTGCTACGGCAATACCTCCGCCGATACAGGATAAACCGGTAACCAGAGCGGCTGCGAGATAGCCAAGTCCTGTTGCCGTAGAAGCCGCAGCGGCAGTTGTCTCTGCCGCATTCACTTCTCCGCCAAGCATCATGATGGATGCGATGACAAACGCACCAAAGAAAAAGAATGCATTTACGCCAATCGTCCTTTTAAAACGCTTTTTGTTCTTCTGCCCGATTAAGTAATAGCCAAATGGGATAATAATACTTAAAATTAAAGCTGCAATAAAAACAATTTTTGTTGCTAATGTCATAATAATAGTCCTCCCTACTTCTTTTTGGTTTTATTTGATTTATTCGTATAAGGATCAAACGCTCTTCCGCTTCCTTTGTAAAAACGGCTGAACATTTCGTAGTATTCCAGACGCAGTACCTGAATTCCGACGATAAGTCCTTCAAAGCCGCATACAAATAAGTTGCCCAGAACGATTATCACCCAGTTGGGCGATCCGTTTTCAGCTCCTGCCAGGATTAGGACGACCTCCATAATTGCGGCATGGCTGACGGCGAAGGCACCGATGCGGACAAAGGAGAGCGTATTAGAAAAGTAGCTGAGAAGGGTTTCGAACAATTCAAAAAATCCCTGAATCAGGAACATCCCCGCACTTTCTTCCATAGCATCCGCCCGCTTCTGAATTTTTCTAGTTATAGGTTCTTTAAATAATATCAGCAGAAGCGGGATACCGAACATGACAGCCATAAAGACGGCACCCGGAGTCTTATGCCCTGTCATAAACAGCACGATCGTTATCACAACGGAAAGATAAAATACAAATCCGGCAAGGCCGTTTGCGTCAAACCAGATATTTTCCAGGTCATGGAATCGTATGGCATTGACAATATGCAGGATCATGGCCGCCAGTATAATCACCATACCAAAGGCCACCGAAACAATAAAAACGGTATTCAGTTTACCGATAAACGGAAGCGTTGTCATATGGTCAATCGGCCGCAGCCATAATGGCTGGATGATGTCTTCAAATCCGAAGATACTGCCGAACATGAATCCAAAAATAGTAGAGAAAATGCCGGCCGTTGCTATAATACCGGCTAAAGGCGCCTTTCTAAAGTGATAGATCAAACTGCCTCCAATGAAAAGCAGAAGTCCTTGTCCCACATCGCCGAACATGATCCCAAATATGAGAGAATAGGTCAGGCCAACGATAATGGTTGGGTCCATTTCATTATGGGAAGGAAGGCCGTACATCCGGATAAACATCTCAAAAGGCTTGAATATCTTTGGATTCTTCAGTTTGGTGGGCGGTTCTCCGAAATAAGTGCTGTGGTCGTCCTCCACAACGACAAAAATCTTGTCGTCGTATCTGGTTTCTTCCAGGAACATCTCGACATCATCGTCGGCCATCCAGCCGCACAGGATATAATAATCTTGTTTATTATCTTCCATGCGGGCAGCCATTTTCCGTACATCAAAGTTATTGGCCAGCTCTTCCAGCCGGTTCCTGGCTGCGATCAGCTGAGGGGCGCGTTCGGAAAACATCTCACCGGTTTTCCTGTCCAACGCCTCAATCTCCTGCCCGGAATCGTAGATTTCCCGTACCAGCATGCGGTATTCGTCCATGGGGGTTCCCTGCAAATCCGAGGGCAGTTCCATCTTCTCAAAATGCAGAGAGCGGAAAACCGCGTCAACTTTCTGGGCTTCTCCGGGTGATACAAAGTAGGCGCCGTACACATATCTTTCATCCCGTTCTCCTTCGACAAAGATTGCGTCCAGGTCATCCAGCAGGTACTTTTCCATCTTGTGGTAGTACTCTGCGGGAATCCGGCCGAAACGGTAGGCGATATATTTATAATGCAGTATTTCATCTAGTTCGCAATCCAGTGGTTTAAAGGGAGCAACAATTTGTTGCCTATTACGGAGCTCCTCAATCTTGATTTTGAGAGCTTCCTTCTTATCCTGCATTTCCATATAATCACTGTTTGCCATGCGCACAACTTTGAACATCTCTTGCAGGCTGAGAGATTCATCTGGTTCGACCTCATCCGCATACTGAAGATATCCGGTAAATTGTATGGCCTTGTTTAGGGCATCCCGGTAGGGGTTGATTTCTATAAAAGGCTTTAGATTATCGACTGTTTTAAGCTCCGAAAGTGCAGATTCCAGCTGAATCTCATATCTGGACAGATAGAGGTCGGTTATACGGTCGATATCATCTCTTGGACCGGAGATATTGACAAATTTCATTTTCACTATCATTGAGTTCTACCTCCAACGTACGCTAACGTTTCGCCGGGGGAAAGGCCGTAACGGATACATTCCAGGGCGGTTGTCAGCTTTTTAAGCTCTTCTTCTTTCAGGAATAAATACGTATTAACAGTGGCAATAGAATAAGGATTGCGTCTTCTGTCCACAGTATACAAGTGATAAAGGCAGTCAGAATACATCTGTTCGATCGTCAGATTCTGTTCAAAATCATAATGCTGTGTATACGAAGTCCTGCGGACTGCCGCATAAAACTCTTCTATATTAGAGGCCTCAGCAAGTTCCTTGATAAGCTCTGTGGAGATTTTGTAGTGGATCGGGATTAAAAGGGAATATATGTCGGCAGATGTCATCTCATAATACTTTTTAGCCCTGTAGATCCACTGCAGATTTAGAAGGTCTATTTTTGAACCACAGTCCCTGGTGAAGATTTCAAGTTCTTTTTTCTTCAGCACTCTTTTTCTGTCCTTCCATAATGTCGTAAAATAGTACAAGTCGAGGGCCAGGTCGTAGTCAAATAAGGTGACGGACTGCGAGTCACGCAGCTTATGAAGGGGCTCATAATATTCCGTACCCTTTAAATTCCCCACGAGTTCATCTGTTGTTCTTGAGGTGATCAGCTTTTCTATAGAAATTTGTGAATACCTGTCAAAAAAAGGCTGTTTATAATTCAGGTCAAACGGTTCTGTATAATGGTTAATCACAATTCGGAAACAGTAGTTAATCAGATCGATTTCATATCGCTTTAGATATAATTTTAAAAACTTTCTTTGTTCTATGCTGGAGAACCGGTAGATCTTTGAATAGTCCCGATATAAAGAGCGGATCAGAATCTTTTCAATATCACCGCGGTGAAGATGCTCTTCGTCAAGCTCCTCCAGGACATCTGCGTAAGCGGAATTCTCTTTTAAATAGGTACAGACTTCCGGCACACTGTGGAGGCCGGCGATCTCTTCAAACTGCTCCGGCTTTAATAGCTTGGCCTCCATGGCGCGGATCTTGGTCACGATACCGCTATAAACTAGTAAATTTCCCATAGGCTATACCTCTGTAATCCGTTTTAGAATCATCTGGGCATAAAGTGTGTGTTTTTCTTCATATTCTTTTTGCAAAGCCTCGATAGAATTCGTATTGGCGCTGCTCTGGCCGGCAAGAAGTTCTGCCGTATTGCGTTCTAGTTCATCCCGTATTTTTTTGATTCTGGCCTGCGTCTGTGCCTCCAGATCATCATCAAACCTGCGGCGCACCCCCCGGAATTCATCATCCAGGACTGCTTTCTGCGCTTCTGCGTGTTCTACGACAGCCGCGGCAGCAGCTTCTATTTCAGATAATTTCTTTACAATAGAGTCCATAGTCTGCCTCCTGTGATTCGTGGTTTGTAGTTGTTATTATAATACACCTTTTTTCAAAAAATGCAAGTTCGGTTAATGTCAAAATTTGTCTAAAAAATGTAATGAAATGTTGACTGTTCGTTACTGTTTACAGGTTTGTCTGTGAACAGTAACAACTGCATAAAACGATGAACGGTTACTTCAAATGTGCTTTGACCTTAACCTGTCAGCGTAATATTATATTTTTTACAAAAAGAGGATTGATTTTTGGCTGTACTGTATTATACTTACCATAAAAGAAAATAAAAAACCTGGTTTGAGAGAAGTAAGGGAAAAAGACGAAATAAAAAGGAGCAATCTATTATGAGGTTAAGGAATGTACCACGTGCCGAGGGAACGATACAGAACCATCCGGCTGTGATTAAACGCCCGGAGGCACAGAAAGGCTGTTGGCGGCAGGTTTTTGGCAATTCAAAACCCATCCATATTGAGATCGGCATGGGGAAAGGACGTTATCTCTTAACGATGGCATCTCTTCATCCGGATGTAAACTTTGTAGGAATTGAAAGATATACAAGCGTTCTGCTTCGGGCCGTAGAAAAGTTTGACACGGAGGAGTTTAAAATGCTGAAAAACATCCGTTTTGTGTGCATGGATGCCCGGGATGTGGCCGAGGTTTTTGCACACGGTGAGGTGGAGAGGATTTATCTGAATTTTTCTGATCCCTGGCCAAAAGCCAGGCATGAAAAACGGCGTCTGACATCCCATGAGTTTCTGGAACGTTATGAACAGATTCTTGTGCCCGGCGGGACGCTGGAGTTCAAGACAGACAATACGGAACTGTTTAACTTTTCCCTGGAACAGGTGAAGAGTTCGTCATGGACTCTGGAACATTATACATACGACCTGCATCATCACGAGATAATGAACGAAGGAAATGTAATGACCGAGTATGAGGAAAAGTTCTCTGCCAGGGGAAATCCCATCAATAAGCTGATTGCGGTAAGAAAATAGAAAAGTAAAACCCGAGAAGGCACAGTTTTTAGAAAAAGCTGTGTCTTCTTTCACATTTCGGCGGATCGTACATATTATAACTGTGAGGAGATGTAAGCCTTACACGGGCAGTCAGGAGTGGATATGCGGGGAAGAGGATGGAAGGATTTTATTTGTCGCAAAATGTATTGCAGACCAGACCTGAACCGTAAGTTAATGTGTCTGAAGCGTTCATTTGACGAAGTATGTGATATTTTGAATAACGGCAGCAAGTGCCGTGGTAAATAAATTGCAAAGGAATGTAGGTGCTGACAATGAAAATCAGAGTGACTGCGAAAAATTACCCACAGGAGGTTCTGAGGTCGGAAACGCCTGTATTAGTCGAGTTTTTTGCTGTTTGGTGTGGGAAATGCGCCATGATGGAGGATGTTGTGGATGAGATCGCCGAATTATACGACGGCAGGGTCAAAGTATGTCAGATCGAGATTGACGAAAGTGAGACCCTGGCGGCGGAATTTGAGGTTGAAATTGTTCCGACATTTGTTGTATTCAAGAACGGAGAGCCGGTATCGGCGGCAAGCGGAGTACTGGCAAAGGAAGTACTGGAAGAGATGATCGGGATGTAGGGGATTGAGGGGGACGCTTAATGACAGGGATGCCGGGAAGGCGCCGGGGCTATGTATACCGCCGGCTCTTTCCGGCATCCCTGTCGTTAAGCTGGTGTATCCGGGCGGAAGGAGAGACTGTGTCTGCTGACGGGGACTCCGGACGAGGACGGCTCATGGACTGGCGGGAAGTGAGAAATTTGCTAAAAAATTTGTTGGAAAAATTGAAAAAATTAAAAAAAAGTACTTGCTTTTTTTTATTTGTTCATATATAATACTACTTGCGTCACCTGTTAAAGGTACTGCAAATACAATAGATAAGCGCGATTAGCTCAGTTGGTAGAGCACCTGACTCTTAATCAGGGTGTCCAGGGTTCGAACCCCTGATCGCGCAGTTGGAAATCACTGTTTTTGAGAAGTTGGAGTCTCGGGGACGGTGGTTTTTTTGTATTTTGATTGGGAATATATATGGCGTGGTGGGGTTCGGGAAAAGTATTACATTATGATGGTTTTGGTAGATCTTACAGAAAATGAGATTCGGAAATATACGTCTAAAGCAGCCGATGTCACGTTTGATATGGAAATGGACTACGGGATCCGCTTTTCACCGGTTATTGAAAACGAGGCTCATTTTACCAAATGGGTAGATTCCCTTCCATATTATAAGAATGTGTCAGAGGAGGGGGTATGATTTATAGAGGATAGGCGGCAGATTTACCGCTTATCCCTTTTTTAATCCGCATTTCATATGGCTTTAACGTTTCTCTTCTATTATAAGAAGGATAAAATTCTTAGCGGACTGGGAAAGGAACGGGGTTATGGCAAAGCTAAAACGGGAAGCGGACAAAAAGGTATTAAATAAAAGTGAGGGGAGCTGGATAAAACGGCATCGTGCGGAATGTATTACGATCTTGTTTATTTTAGGTTTTATGATATCTGTGCTGATATGGAACAGGGGGATACAGGATAAGTACCAGCATTACAACAATACAAACATAACATATGAAAAAGGAATTGTCACGGAGGTGAAGAATGACGGGCTGACGGTGGATGAGACGGACAGCGGCCGGTATCTGGGCCTGCAGTATGCAAATATCCGGATTCTCAGCGGAAAGTATAAGGGCAGGATTGTGGAGACAGATAATTATCTGACCGCCTCCAACAATATTTATGTGGAGGCGGGGACCCGGGTTATTGTTTCGCAGGATGAACCGGAGGATACGGAACCATATTTTGTAATCTATAATTATTACCGCTCCCCGGCTGTCTATGGGATTCTACTTGTGTTCGCGTTTTTTATGATGCTGATCGGGGGCAGGAAAGGGCTGCGCGCGATCCTGGGGCTGGCGTTTACGCTGTTTGTGATTGTGATGTGGATGATTCCGGTCATTTATCTCGGGTATTCTCCTGTTATGGCTTCGGTTGCAGCTGTGGTTATTACCACGACCGCCGCATTGCTTCTGCTGAACGGGGCCAGCAAGAAGACATTGGCGGCAATCTGCGGGACCGCGCTGGGAGTGGTTTTGGTGGGGGTTATTTTCGCTCTGTTTGCGGCTGTGCTGCACGTGTCTGGATACAATACGGATGAGACAGAATTCATGGTTCTGATATCCCAAAATACGCACCTGCAGATTGCAGAGGTCCTGTTTGCCGGTGTACTTATTGCATCTCTGGGGGCTGTGATGGACGTGGGAATGTCAATTGCTTCGGCAATATTTGAAGTACAGAACGCGAACCCGCAGCTCAGTAGAAGGGAATTGTTCCGGTCCGGTGTTAATATAGGGAAGGACATGATCGGAACTATGAGCAATACGCTGATTCTGGCTTTTACAGGAAGCGGACTCAGCACACTGCTTGTGCTGACTGGGTATGGGATTAAGTACCATCAGCTGGTCAGTTCTGATTTCCTGGCGATTGAACTTGGGCAGGGGCTCTCCGGGACAATCGCGGTGATTTTGACGGTGCCGGTTACTTCAGCGGCTGCATCTGTACTGTATAAAAGGACGAAGTAAATGTTAAATAAATATACAAAAATTTTATTTTATTATTTGAAAGATTAACAAGGGCTTAACTGCATAATGATGCTCCTCTGATATCTACTCTTTATTGTTGATAAGGAGTTCAGACTAAAAACATATCAGAAGGAGAAAACAGAGAAATGAAAGGGAAAATGATGAAGAGGCTGCTGGCTATGGCAATTGCAGCGGCGAGTATCATGTCGGCTCCCGGGCTTCTTACAGCAAATGCTGCGGGGAATACGGCAGGAAATACACTTGCGGATACAGCGGCAGATACGGGGGTGCGGGATCAGGCAGCGGTTCAGCGGTCAACAGTGGAAACAGATACCCAGCCGATGGAAGCGAATGGGTTTCTGTCATCGGAAGGGGATACGGCGGAGGCAGTTGACGGAGCTGCTGATGTCAGCTTTGGAGTAGTTTCCGATACCCATGTGCGGCAGGATAAGGCAACAGAAAAGAGCAGGCTTGCAAAGGCCGCGTCCTTTTTCAGTGATGCAGGACTGGACCGCATGGTAGTGGCGGGAGATCTGACAGATAGTGGTTCTGCCAGCGAATATGACGCGTGGGGAAGCATTATTAATGAGAATCTTTCCATTCCGCTGATCGCAAGTATGGGAAATCACGAAAATAACAGCGCGGATTATTTTACAAAGACGACCGGGAATAAGCCCAATAACCATCAGGTTGTTAACGGATATCATTTTATTACACTCAGTCCGGGAAGCGGCCAGCTGGATCCGGAGACCGGGAAGGGAACGACTCAGGGAGGCGGCAATTATTCCTATGCGGTGGAATGGCTGGAGGAACAGCTTACGGCGGCGGAAGCGGATACACCGGACAAGCCGATATTTGTATTCTTCCATCATCCGATTAAGAACACATTTTATGTGTCTACAGAATGGTACGGAAGCGGGTTGGACGAGGTGTTCAAATCACATCCGCATGCGGTCACATTTTCAGGGCATATACACAGCCCCAACAATATGCCCACCAGTATCTGGCAGGATGGAGGCTATACCGCGGTTAACACGGTTACGCTCTCTTACATGGAAATGGAGACCGGCATGATCTATGGTTCTGTTCCGCCAAATGCAAGCCAGATTGCACAGGGGCTTGTAGTTGAGGCAAGCGGAAGCCGGGTAACCATTAAAAATTATGACTTCCTTGCGGACAAATGGATCCCGCAGACATGGACATTTGATGTAAATGAGACGCTGCCGTATACGAATGAAAGAGCAGAATCTGCAAAGGCGCCGTATTTTGGGGAAGGTGCTGCGCTTACGGTGAGTGAGATTAAGGATAACTCGGCAAAGCTGACATTTGACCAGGCCAAAGTGCCGGAGAATAATGTAGGGGATCTGGTGCATTCCTACAAATATGATTTTATTAATACCGATACACAGGCAGTTGTGAAGACTTTTAAAACATGGTCCAATTACTATCTGCAGCCGATGCCGGAACAGATTACGCAGGTGGCCCCGGATCTGGAGGGTGGAACATCCTACGAGGTGCGTATCTATGCCATTGATGCATACCAGAAAATGAGCGACGACTATTTGACGCAGACGTTTAAGACGACCGGTGAATCTTCATCAGAACCGGGATTTGATGATATGGTAACCGGTGTGCCTAAAGCAGATCTTCTGGATGTAGACTTTTCCGGCGGCTTAATCGAGGATCATTCGGAATCCGGGAACACATTTTACGGCAGCGACGGAAGCAACATCTCCATGGATGAAGGCCTTGGGAAATATGTGGCATCGTTTACCGGCAATACAGAGGAAGCTTTTCTGACAGACTGGTCGGCAGAGCAGTATGACAAAACAAATGATGATTTTACAATCGAATCCACCTTTAAGGTTGACAAATTTTCCGACAGCTATGTGGATTTGTTTGGAAATATGGAATCTGCGGGCATTGGTTTTGAAATTCCGGCTTATGATGAGGAATCCGCAAGTCTGGAGGCATGGGTTCACATCGGCGGTTCCTATAAGCGGCCCATTGCCGCAGGTGCTCTGAAATATGGCGAATGGAATCACGGTGTCATTACTTATGACGGAAGTAAGGTGACACTGTATCTGAACGGACAGAAGATTGCATCCAGGGAAGCTTCGGGCGAAGTGAAGACACCTCCGGCAAGCTCACGGTATTTTGCAATCGGAGGGGACAGCGGTTCAAACGGGAGCGTACAGTCTCCGATGGTTGGGGCAATTTCGACGGCACGGCTGTACAGTAAAGCTCTTACAGCAAAACAGGTGTCTATGCTTGCCAATAGGGAACTGCCGGTGATTGACAAAAGCAAACCAGAGATCCAGCTTGCATCGGCGCCTGCTTCGGAGGGGACACTGAATGTGGACTATACGATTCCCGCGGCCCAGGCGGCAGATAACAGCACAATTGCAGTATTGACAGCGGTTGTGAAAGACCCGGATGGGACTGAGATATTAAAGCTGGGCGGAGATGCCAGCAAGACAGAGGAAACAACGTTTAAACCCGAGAGGGCGGGAACCTATCAGCTGATCTTTACTGCGGACGACCCCGCGGGGAATACGGAGACGAAGAGTTTTTCAATTGAAGTGAAGGCCGGGGACCGCAGTAAACTGGACGCGGCAATCGTCAGGGCAGTATCTATCAGCGATGAAGAGCTTGCAACCTATACGGAGAAGAGTATCGCAAGGATGATGGCAGCGCTTCAAAGAGCAATGGAAATTACAAGTACTTCCGGGCAGGAAGAGATTGATACGGTGACAAAAGAGTTGAATGATGCCATTGACGGCCTGGAGAAAAAACAGGAAACGCCACAGGTGGATAAGACCCAGCTGAATGAACTTTATGAGGCAGTTAAGGGGATGACAGGCGAAGGATATACTGAAGAGAGTTATAAAGCTCTGGATGCCGCCCGCACAAAAGCTCTTGAGATCATAAACAGTACCGCCGCAGATCAGGAAGCAGTGGATGCGTCGTATGCGGAACTGCTGGCTGCAAAAGATGCTCTTATGGCTGCTGAAATACAGAAATATATGGAGCTGGTTCTTCAGGCCGCGGCAGAGGCAGACACCGCGGATGCATCGAAAGAGGCTCTGGAAACATTTCACATGGCAGAAGAGGAATTGAGTGAGTTGCTGGAAGACAGCACTGCCAAAACAAATGTAAAGGCTGCAAAAGCAATCGGCGTTTTGAGAGCCATGGGCGGCCTGAATCCGGATACTGTAAACACGAAAGTGCTTAAGCTGGCCGTACAGGCAGCGGAAGTATTGAATCAGTCTGCATATACAGTAAGTTCATGGTCCTTCTTTGAGACAGCACGCCTGGAAGCGGAAGGGCTGCTGGATGAGATTGAAGCGGCCCAGGCTGAAGCTGTGAATCAGGAAACCGGTGGTCCGGCAGATATCCCGGAAACAGATGGTTTAAATCTAGAGCCAGAGAAAACGTATGTAGAAAAAGTGGATGCAGAAAAAGTAAATGCAGCGATCGAAAAGCTGGAAACTGCTGTTATGGAACTTACTGAAAAGCCGGTTGAATTGCTGGCAAAGTTAAATGCATCCATTGCAAAAGCAGATGTAGTTCTGGCAAATACAGAAAGTTATATACCCGACAGCCTGAAAGGTCTTCAGGAAGCAAGAGATGCAGCAAAAGCGCTGGCAGATGCAGGGGAGGGAGATGAAGAGGAAATGCTTCAGGTTCTGGGCACGCTAGATACTTTATTAGGTCAGGTTAAGAACCGCGCTGATAAGGCAGAATTGGTTATCGCGCTTTCAAAGGCTTCTCTGGTTAAAGAAGCAGAGTATACAAAGGAAAGCCTGGAAGCATTTAAAAAAGCTTTGGAAGAAGCAAAGGCGGTAAATGAGGATTTGAATGTGTCAGATCAGGCGGTTGTGGACCAGGCAGTAAAGACACTGGAAGAATCTATGGAAAAACTGGTTAAAATTGAGGATAACTCCGGAAATAACGGAGGAAATAATGGGAACCAGAACAGCGGGAGCCAGAATAGCGGGAACAGCAGCCAGGGAAGCAGCAATAAACCTGTGCAGCAGGCTTCCGGAACCAATTCTTCTGTAACGAAGGCTGTAAAAACAGGTGACAATTCTTCCTTTCTATTACTGGCGGTTCTGGCAATGGCAGGACTGGCTGGAGCTGCAAGCGCGGTTGTTTTGAGAAGAAAACAGAGATAACGGCAGATTTACAGCTGGTTATATTTATAAGGGCAGATGTAAAGCACCCGGGAAATGATTCCCGGGTGCTTCTTACGGTTCTTATCAATATGGACCGTTCAGACAGTTCTGGGATAGAAAGATGTTATTAAAAATTAAATTCGTTCTCCCATACAAAGTCCGCAGACTCTTCCACGCTCATCGGCCAATGGCTGCACCAGGCCGGAACCCCGGGGGTTTCCACCCTGTCCAGGCTGGGCGTGTAAGGCTTAATGTCCAGAAGGGGTGTGCTGTCATTTGCATCAATATAGGCAATCTGAATGATGCCTTTAAGGTAATCGATCCCGATTATCTCTGCTGTGGATAAGGCAATCGGGTTCGGGCGTACCGGTGATCTTGTGGCAAAGACGCCCATGACCTCCGGTGAATTCTTGTAGGGCTCCTCTGTTTCCAGCTCTGAACGGAATTCTGCTGTGTCAAAATCACTGAACCACCACAAGATATTAATGTGGCTGAATCCGTCCAGTGCCTGCAGTGCAGGAATGAATTCCGGTGTGAGCTGCAGGAAGGTTCCGCTTTCGCCGTTGTAGATGGTTCCAATCGGGTTTAATTCATATGTTTTCATGATGTTTCCTCCATTTATTCTTTTTCCCCGTACGCAATGATCCTGGTGGGCCTGCCTGATGCGGGGAACTGGTTTGTAAGCATAAGGTAACCCCTGACACCGTGTGAGAGTCAAGAAAAAACGTCCTGTAATTTTAACTTACAAGACGTTTCAGGTAATCTTCTTCATAGGTATTTGAATTTCTGTTAAATAGGATTGCGGGCATTCTTCATTCCATGGACCCCGGTGTACGATCTGCCGGTTTGGCCCGGACATTCTGTAATGGCTGTTTTTCTGCAGCCATTGTGCAAAGTTGAGGTAAGCGCCCGCGATATTAGAGAATTTTCCATATACCATGGTGCAGGCCATGGCAGGAACCGGTTCGGTTAGGCGCAATGAGAAGCCGTCCACAGTCTGGCCGGTTAAATCCACAACTTTTTTTAGAACAGCGCATAACTCTACGTCAACATTTTCCTCTTTGTATTCGTTGTCGTGGTATATTGAAAATGTCTCACCGGACAGATAAATCCGGTTCATCACTGCAAAGGCGGATAGTTCTTCCCACAATCCGCCTTCCGCATAATAATCGGGAATCACCCGCCTCAGAGACAGGACGTGGTAAGCTGGAATGGATTTGACAGCTATCTGATAATGCAGTTCATCCTTTCCGAAAAGAAACTGATTCTTTGCAGTCTCAATCCTCTTTAACTGTGCCTGTTCAGCCTCAATATTCCCCATAATTTCCATATATTTACGATCCAGCTGTTCCACTATAGTGTTATCATTCCCACTCTTAAGTATGTCAGCAATCTCCGCAACCTGAAATCCGCTGTCCCGCAGATAAACAATTTTATTCAAAACAGGTATTTGTGCAGCCGAATACATCCGGTACCCCGACCAGGAATCAATCTCTGCGGGGGCTAAAAGCCCCATCTTATCATAATACCGCAGCATTCGGACAGAAACCTGAGTTAACCTTGAAAACTCACCAATACGAAACATACTACCGCTCCAATCACAGTTCCAATCATATTTTTCATTATATGGAATATGTAACGATACTTCAATAACCAATATTCATGGAGCTGCTATATCATATCAGCTTTACTTTGCTTACCTATTGCCGGCCAATTGCACTGTCCTTACCCGCACCCCAATTTGGACAAACGAACCTTCTACCATCCCCCATTCTACTTACCAAAGTCTCCAGATCTACGTTTCATTGCTTTTATTAATTCTGTCAGAGCCTGGACCTCGTCTTCTGTCAAACCAGACAGATCGAGTCCCTGCTTTTTTTCTAGTCCCAGCAGATAATCAGTAGTCACTTTAAAGATTTGTGATATAGAAATCAAGACATCATAGGAAGGCATGCGCAGTCCGGTCTCATAGGCACTAATGACGGATTTAGTTACTCCAAGCCTCTGAGCTAACTGTGCCTGAGTAAAATTATTCTGCAGGCGTAAAGTCTTGAGCGTGTTTCCAAATTCTACCATACCAACACCTCCCATTTGTAGTGTACTATAGTATATGTATTTAATAGGTGGATTAAGTATTGATATAGTTGACAAAGAATGGAAGATTAAGTTATAATTTTATGTTGAAACAGGGAAAGATTCTATATCGGTTTTTTCCGCGGTAAAAAGTAATCTATAAACATATCAAAAGAAGAAAGGCAGAGTAAAAATAATGGTATTCGTGGTAAGTATCTGGCCTGTTTTAGATTCTGAAGAAAAAAGAAGAGAGATTCATAAAATACTGGAAGACGGTGGTACAGTTCGGAAAAAAGTAGAGACCAAATTGACCAGACTCGGCCTGCGAAACTTTATGCTGCAGATTTACGGCGAGCAAAAATGGACAGGAAATCTGAGAAATCGTTTCAAACATCTTGATAAATATTTGAATATAAGATATAAAGAAAACAGCAGTCTTCTTACATATGTTTGTGAATTCGGTTCCCGGGACGATCTTACGGCTGCCGAGGGGCAGATCAGGAGCATCTGTGAATCGGAGGAGGATACTTTCTACGTGTCCGGAGACTCTCAAAAAACAGAGCTGATACTTGAGCTGCTTGAAAATGAACATAATTTCATGTTAATGAATTACTATGAGCCCGATTTATATAGAATGTTTACTAAAAATCTGAGTAAAATGAAAAAGTTTGGCGCGGCCTGCGGCATATCCCCCAGGGATTATCTCATCGTATCCGATGCGGTGCTTGCATTGTTCAACATAGAGCCATTTGCCCAGATAAGCTGGATACCAATTGGGAAAGAGGACGGGAAACTAAATAAGCTGAACAGGAGAGAATACGAAGGTATTCTGGGGGACTGGCAGGAGGAGATTTATAAACCCGAGAACCAGGTAACCTTTCTCGGATTTCGGTTCATCTCCTTAGATATGCTTAGAAAAATGAATATAGAAAAAAAGGGACACTTTTAAGTTTCTATTTTACTTCAAAGGGGTCAGACCCCTTTGAGAAAATCCCTTTAGGAGGAATGCATGTCATGAGAGAGTATAAAAATACCAGAAATCCCATTCTGCCGCCGGATATCCATATTCCGGACGGTGAGGGCCATGTTATGCCGGATGGACGGCTTTATATTTATGGAAGCTATGATGAGATAGAGAATGAATATTGTAGTGACAGGTATTATGTTGTGTCTACTGCAGATATGAAAAAGTGGGTTATTCACGATGAGGCATTTACCGCAGAAGCGGTAACGTGGATTCATGACGGGGATGCCCCTAAATATCCGGGGATTGACCGGGAACATCCGACTCCGTTCATGAAGAAGATTCTGGAGGAAGCTGCGGGTAGTAATGACAGTCAGGAAGAGGGGGATAAGACGGCTGATGAAGAGGCCGTATTTTTATATGCTCCGGACTGCATTTATAAGGATGGAAGGTATTATCTCTATTTTTGTACATCGGATGACAGGGAAGGGGTGGCTGTTTCGGAGTGCCCGCAAGGCCCGTTTACGAATCCTGTGCAGCTGCCTTGCGGAGGGATAGATCCCGCAGTTTTTATAGATGATGACGGGAAGGCCTATTACTATTGGGGACAGTTGTTCTCTCATGGAATCAGGCTCAATGAAGATATGGTTTCTTTTGACCCGGATAATATTGCGGATAATCTTGTGACAGAGGAAAAGCATTTTTTCCATGAAGGGTCTTCTATGCGTAAGATTAATGATACTTATTATTATGTATACGCTGATATGCAGAGAGGGAGGCCGACAGCCCTGGGATATGCCACCGGCAGTTCACCGCTGGGCCCGTTTGAATATCGGGGAATTATCATTGATAATGATGGCTGCGATCCGGAAAGCTGGAATAACCATGGTTCGATAGAATGCGTAAATGGACAGTGGTACGTGTTTTACCATCGCAACAGCAGGGGATGCCGTCAGTACAGGCGGTTATGTATTGAGCCGATTACCATCAATCCGGACGGGACAATCGATGAGGTGAAGATGACCTCTCAGGGGCCCGGAAAACCTTTTGGCCCGGGAGAGAAAATAATGGGGTATCAGGCCTGCGGGCTTAAAGGGAGCGTATATATCGGTGCGGAAGAAAACCGGGGGGCAGAATATGAAGAAAAACTGACACATATATGCCACGGAGATGAAGCCATATTCCGTTATGTACAGAGCGAGGATGAATTTTGCAGTATCCGTATACTGGCGTCGGGAAGCGGACAGATAGAAATACTGATGGATGGGCATACTGCCGGAATTGTAAAAATAACGGATGGGGTACAGCTAAACAGGGATATCAATATGGCTGCCGGAGAATATGAGCTGGTACTTCGTTTCCAGGAAACAGAAGAATTGGAAATAAGAGAGATTGTTATAAATTAGACAAACAGGGGCAAAGGGGTCAGACCCCCCTGCATAGGGGTCTGACCCCTTTGCGTTAAAACTATCGACAATGGTAATATCTATGTGCTATGATTGTCATAAGAATTATAGGAGGAAAGAATATGAGTGATACATTATGCAGAGAAGCCTGCGTCCTGATACAGGAACTGATGGAATGTTATGTGTCCAGGGGAGCAGCTGAAATTGAAGAGATGTACCAGTATCTTTCCCCGGATATCTTGGTAATTGGCACCGGCAGGCATGAATTTTATACCAATTTGGAATCGCTTAAGGCTGGCCTGGAGAAGGATCAGGAAGAGGCAAAAGATATTGAATTTATTATTAAAAACGAGTGGTTTAAGGCAAAACAGATTACGGAAGACTGCTGCGTTGTTTATGGAGAGTTCGAAGCGTGTGAGAATAATATAGAGGGCAAAAAGGTTATCATCAATATGGACACAAGAATTACGGCGGAGGTACATAGGCGGCCGGACGGAAGCCTGGTCGTCGGAAGTCTGCATCATTCGATTCCATATGTATACCAGAATGAGGGAGAATATTATCCGAAAACGTTTGCCGACATAGCAGAGGAAGCGCTGCGGCGTAGTGAGATTCTGGAGAAGAGTATTCAGCTGGATTCTCTAACAGGGCTTTATAACCGTAAATATACGGAAAAACATATTAACAGAATGCTGACAGATGATAAGATGGGAGGGCTCATGCTTATGATTGACTTAGATGAATTCAAGCGGGTGAATGATGAGAAAGGCCATCTTGTAGGGGACGAGCTGTTGAAGAAGGTTTCAGGTATTCTGGCCAGGGAAGCCGCCCAGGCATCCGAGATAGCGGGGAGGATTGGAGGGGACGAGTTCATGGTCTTTCTGCCCGGAGACAGAAGCATCGAGGAGGGAGACCGCCTGGCGGATTATCTTATAGAATCGATAGGAAATGTCTTTTCAGGTATAGGATTAGATCAGAGCTGTTCTATAGGAATTGCCAGAGCAGAGATAGAGGGGGAAGATTTTGAAAGCCTTTACCATAAAGCGGATGCTGCGCTGTATGAATCAAAGGCCTTAGGAAAAAGAACTTTTCAGTGGAATTCGAAAAAATAAAAATTAACATGAGGAAAGGTGGTAAAATTATGGTAAGTAATATCAGCAGGGAAGAGGCATTCGAGCTGCTAAAACAATATAATAAGGAACCATTTCATATTCAGCACGCGCTGACCGTGGAAGGCGTTATGCGATGGTATGCCGGGGAGCTTGGCTATGGAGAGGAGGCAGATTATTGGGCAATAACCGGCCTGCTTCACGACATCGATTTTGAACGTTATCCGGAAGAACACTGCCAGAAAGCGCCGGAGCTTCTGAAAGAGGGCGGCGTGGGCGAAGATATGATTCACTCGATCTGTTCACACGGATATGGAATCTGCAGCGATATAGAGCCCGAGCATGAGATGGAAAAGGTCATGTTTGCGGCGGATGAACTAACAGGCCTGATCGGGGCCGCAGCGCTGATGCGTCCATCTAAGAGTGTAATGGACATGGAAGTATCCAGCATAAAAAAGAAATTTAAAGACAAAAGATTTGCAGCAGGATGTTCGAGAGATGTGATACGGCAGGGGGCAGAGCGGCTTGGATGGGAATTGAACGACCTCTTTGAAAAGACAATTCTTGCCATGCGTTCCTGCGAGGAAAGCATCAACAAAGAGATGGAGAATTACTGTGCATAAACAGCGTATTCTGGGCATTGGAACCGGAATCTATGGCGTAGGCCCTGCAGTTATGGCGGTGAGACTGCCGAGGGTGCGGGGCGCTCAGCCCAAATAAATGCGGAACGGATCAGGGAGACTTGATTCGTTCCGCATTATATTTGGCTGAGCTAAATTTCTAAGCCTTTATTAAGGTAGCTATGGTAAACTGTTACTGAGGTGATGATGATGAAATTATTATTTGCTGAGGATGAGGTAAGTATGTCGGAGGCGGTTGTGGATATTTTGACATATCATAAATATATTGTGGACGCAGTGTATGACGGGGACGCGGCCCTTGATTATGCCCGTGCAACGCAGTATGACGGGATTATTCTGGATATTATGATGCCGAAAATGAGCGGGCTCGAGGTTCTGAGCCTTTTGCGCAGGGAGGGGTGCCGCACGCCGATTCTGCTGTTGACCGCGAAGGCAGAGGTGGAGGACCGCATACAGGGTCTGGATATGGGGGCGGATGATTATCTCCCCAAGCCTTTTGCTATGGGGGAACTTCTGGCCCGGATCCGTGCTATGCTGCGGCGGAGGGAGGAATTTACCCCGGATATCATGCAATGCGGAAATATCGAACTGAACCAGCAGAGCTATAAGCTGAGCGGGAACGGGCAGACATTTGTGCTGACAAAATTGGAATACCGGCTGATGGAAACGCTTATGCGGAACCAGGGAATTTACCTCTCTACGGAAGAACTGCTTGTGAAAGTGTGGGGATATGAAACAGAAGCCGAACTGGGGACGGTATGGGTATATATATCATATCTGAGGAAAAGGCTGGCGTCCCTGAATGCTAACGTGGAAATAAAAGCAAAACGAAACATCGGATATACTCTGGAGGTTAAGAGATGACGAAAACACTTCAGAAAAAATTTATAACCACTGCTATGCTGGCAATTACTGTGTTGATTTTGGTTCTGCTTGGAGCGATCAATGGAATATACGGGCTGATTTCCGGCCGGCAGATGGAACGGATGCTGGGGATGCTGGCTGACAATGGGGGGGCTCCCTCGAGGCAGCCAGAATTACCAGACAGAGGCAGGCCGGGCTTTTTGGAACTGCCGATCGATGAGGATACAGCCATGTCGGCCCGGTATTTTCTGATCCGCTATAATTCGGACGGTGAGGCCGTGCAGACCGATGTCAGTAAAATCGCTTCCGTGACAGAAGCAGAGGCTGAAAAAATGGCAGAGAAGGTAAGAGAAAGCGGGAGTTCAGAGGGAAGAGCGGAACAATTTCGTTATAAGATAGTGCAAACCCGTGAAGGAAAAGGCAGTATCATCATTTTTCTGGATACATCTTCACAGACCCGAACCATTCTCATGGTCTTAGGGATTTCAATATTTATCGGCATCCTGTGCTGGAGCCTTATGCTGCTCTTCGTCATTCTGCTCTCAAAAAGAGCAATTCTGCCCATCGCAGAAAATATAGAAAAACAAAAACAGTTTGTAACAGATGCAGGTCATGAAATCAAGACCCCCTTGGCTATAATCATGGCAAATACAGATGCCATGGAGCTGCACAATGGAGAGAATAAATGGAGCCGAAATATCCGGGAACAGACGATACGTCTCAACGGGCTTATGCAGAATTTGCTGGCCCTTGCAAAAATGGATGAAAATGGAGCGAAGCTTCCGTGCGCCGACATTTCACTGAGCAGCCTGCTGGAAGAGATCCTGCCGTCTTTCTACGAGCCGGCGGCCCTGAAAGAAGTTATAATAGAAGAAAATATCCAGTCCAATATCATCATGCACGGGAATAGAGATAGTATGGCAAGGCTCATTGCAATACTGTTGGACAATGCGGTAAAATACACGTCGAACCAGGGAAGTATTATAATTTACTTAGAAAGAAAAGAAGATGTTATTATATTAAGAATAAAAAATACATGTGATACGCTCCCGGAAGTTGCCCCAGAAAAACTCTTTGACCGCTTTTACCGGGGCGACAGCGCCAGGACACAAAAGAGCGGGGGTTACGGCATTGGCCTGTCCGCAGCCCGTGCTATAGCAGAATCACAAAAAGGAAGCATTAAGGCATCCTATGAAGAAAACCAGATTATATTCACGGTAGAACTGAATGTGTAGAATTCAGAGGCATGGAGCATATACTAGGGACATTTATACTTTTCGGAAATACAGGGCATGGATATACTTTCGTCTGTCTTTTTTATCTTATGAAATCCGGGTGCCAAAAGGTTTTTAACCAAACCTTTTGGCACCCGGATTTTTATTGCAATACTCATTTATATGTTAATAGCCCACCGGAGGAATGTGTACTGCGGCGTAAGAAGCAGATACCGCAGTGCGGCTGCCACAGGTGCGAGTTTCGCAAACAGAACTCTATCTATATACTGCCTTAACCGGAAGCGCAAGATAGGAAATGGTAAGCGCAAGATTGATAATCGACTGAAACGTGAAATTTGAATAAGATGTAGTCAAGAAATATTTCTGAAATAAAATGTTAAGGAGACAGGTATATGAGACTAAACAAAATGAGAGAAATTTTAGACAATAACGGCACCACAGTTACTACCAGAATATGGAGTTCATGGCCGACCATTGTTGAGGCAGCTGCATCTACAGGCAGCTTTGATTATTTTGAATTTCTTGCTGAGTATGCACCGTTTTCTTTCAGTGACCTTGAGAATTTTGTCAGGGCATGTGAGCTGTATGACACAGGCTCCATGATTAAGGTAGATTTTCAGAACAGGGCTTATGTGGCACAGAAAGCGGCAGCAGTAGGATTTCAGGCAGTTCTGTTTACAGATCACGAAACACCGGAACAGATTCGTGAAACGATCAAGTTAGTATTACCGAAAACGCCGGAAGATGAAGGAAAATTTGGCTATCCGAATGCAAGATGGATTAAATACCATCCGGAGCTAAAACAGATGGATTATGCAGCAATGAACAGGAGCCTTGTAAAAGCATTTATGATTGAGAAAAAGGAAGCGATGGATCACATTGAGGAAATCTGCTCTATTCCAGGTGTTGACATGGTACAGTTTGGTCCGTCTGACTACTGCATGAGCCGGGGATGGAACTGTGCTGACCATAAGGAGGATATTAGAGAGGCTCACGAGAAAATGATTACAACAGCCTTGAAACATGGTGTACAGCCGAGAGTTGAGATTGCAACTCTGGAAGACGCAGAATACTACAGGGCACTTGGTGTAAAACATTTCTGTATTCTGGATCAGATGGATATACTAATGGCCGCATGGACAGGCACCTGTGCAGAGGTAAAAAAGATGGCTGAGGCAATGAAATAATACCTGAAGGGCATCCCGTAATGCATGCCCCTGCGGGGCCGGTTTTTCAGCAAAGCTGAAAATCAAGGTATATATGTATTGCAGACAGATTAGCTGTAATTACTACGAATGAAAGGAAAGATAGATATGAGCATGTTAGATAAAATTATCATTATGTTAACACATAACGATAAAACGGTTCCAAATGCAATCGAGCTGTTTGAGGAAAATAGTGATCTGCCGATTCAGTATTGGGGATTTAAAGATGTTGGTATGGAGCGGGATAAAATGAAGCTTCTCTGCACTAAAATGAGGGATGCTGGTAAAACCTCTTTTTTGGAAGTTGTGTCTTATACTGAAGAAGAGTGTATGAGGGGGGCCGAGATTGCAGTGGATTGTGGCTTTGATTATCTGCTCGGAACTCTGTACTATGACAGTGTTGCCCATTATATTAAAGAACATAACCTGAAATACTGCCCATTTGCGGGAAAAGTATCTGGAAGTCCGAGTATCTTGGAAGGAACATTGGAAGAAATGCTAGCGCAGGAAGCAGATTTTGCTGATAAAGGAGTTTTTGGTACAGACATTCTTGGATACCGCTATATAGATGGTGATCCGAATGTGCTCTCTGCAGAGTACATAAAATATGCTAAGCGCCCTGTTGTGCTGGCAGGAAGTATTGGGTCTGTGGAGCGTATTATGTTAGTGAAGGAAATGAATCCATGGACATTTACCATGGGCAGTGCACTTTTTACTGAAAATTTTGTAAACGGCGGGTCTTTCAGAGAGAATCTGATGTTCATTGTTGACTTACTTAAGACACTATAATGTGCCAGCAGAATATCATTGAATAAAGAAAATTTTTCTTAAATTTTATATCTGATTTTTGATTATCCGCATAAATACAATACTTTCAAGCATTTTGACGTATAGGAAAACATTCATTTTACCACGAATTTACCACGATTGAATGAGCCTTGATATGACCTATAAAATAACACTCAAAAGACATCATTATACCTAAATGGTGTCTTTTAAAAAAGCAGTCAATCCTAAGACCAACTGCTTTGTATAATGGATATGAAGTTGTCAAACTGGAATTTTTTGCTAACATTATACTTCATCATCCTAAATCAAAGAACGCCTACTCATATACTAACAAAATAGCATTTTATTATATGATATAGAATTTACAACTTTTAAAAGTTATCATCAAACTCTTTGTTTTCTGTATTCTTTTTTAAAGCGATCCATAAAACTATAAAAAAGAGGACATATACAATCATTCCCACCACAGTTGATTCCTGAGCATATTTTGTTGACAAATTTAGCAGTCCTTGTTCTTCTCCAATCTCTTTTATAATATCAAAATCTGCAAACTTCTCCATCCAATGTCTTAACTGCCATAGGTAATAAATGATTACAGCAAAATATATACCCGCAATTCCTCCTAATCCCAAAGTACAATTTTTCATAGATTTATTCCACAAAATTTTTTTCTTCGCAACACAGACATATAAAACAAAAATAATAGCACTTCCAAAAATAAGGATTCCCATTTCCATCATAAATGCTGTAACAATCAAATTTCCTGAAAATTTCGTAAAGTGTTCTATAATAGCGTCCAGCCCCATTTTTAAACATGCTGAAATTAAACCGAACACAACTCCAGTAAATCCAAGTTTTAAATAATTTTCATTTTCTATTTTAATAGCTAAATACAACATAGTGCTATAAAGCATCCACAAAATAAAAGATGCTATAAATAATTTATCAAAATACCCCCACGCCATATAAGGCACACCTACCAACCACTTTGAAAGCAGTCCAAATAAAATGGTTGATATGGTTACGATTGTTAAATTTTTACTATTTACCATTTGCCAAACCTTCTTTACTTATTTTGATAATTGCTTAGTGACATATTGCTTCATACTTTTTGATAAATTGTAAAGCAATATTATTCTCCTGTTTTTTTGTTACAAGTCACTTCTATCCAATATACTACATAAGCACATAAAAATATTGCAACTGGAATAAAAGATAACGGTTCAACATAATTTACAAGCTCTGATATGCCCGTAAAAAACGCATATTCTGTTTCAGACTGTGGGAAAATGACAGCATAACCATATGAATGTGATAAAAGTGTAATAATAAATGGTATTACAACACATACTGAAACTGCCATAATCGTATTCAAGACACCTAAAATAGTAGACTTGCTTGAATGTTCAAATATCTTCTTCTTTGAAAGAAACCACAATAAGATAAATACAATTCCGATTACAATAAATTCTCCAATTTGGTAAAAATTAAGAACGCTATTTTCTAATATTATTTCCCCATATCCGAGCATGGACTTTAAGAAAATTTTGGGTTGTAAACAAATAACCAACCCTAGAACTATATAGAGAACAAAAACAGCCATAGAAACATTCAGCATATTCTTAACAATTTTTTGTTTTTTCTCATTCATAAAATAATACCTCCTTGCAACACTTAATGTCTATGCTAATATAATTTTGTTATCCATATTATAACAGTTCCATATATCCGCCACAATAAAAATCAGCATACCCTTTAAATATTTTCTGCGTTGAACATACACATTTTTCCTTTCTTCCTCTTGATTACCAATCACAGAAAAGAAAAAGCCCTGTCAAGAGCCTTGCCACCATTGGTGGTGCTTTGCACTCTTTACGGGGCTTTTTGTTTGCTGTATCTTCCATGCAAGAGGAAATTAAAGACCTCTGTTCCATTTCGCCTTTAGATAATCTTCATAATTTCCCTCGTTAAAGTCTACTTGTGGAGAAGTATTAGGAATGTTTTTTCTGTTATCTATATCTGCAAGTTGACGGAATATCCAGTCATCATAAGGGTTGTGATATTTGTATTCTTTCGGCTGTTCTCTGTATCGGTCTAACCCTCTCATTTCCTTATGCACTTTCATCATGCGTTCTATTTTTTGTCGTTGTATCAACTGTTTGATTTCCATAAGTTCTTCAATTTCTACAACCTCATTAGAAAGATAATTACTGATGTATCTAATCAATATGGTTTCCATGTAAAATCTGTATTCGTTTTCATTATCGAAAAATTCATTTTCAGACAGATAATCTAAAGAAACATTGAAGTCTTGTTCCCGTTTGATAATATCCATGATATATGGCTCGGTGTGGTCGACATACTTCCATTCTCCCGATAATAATTCATTGGGCGTTACACCCAGCACGTCCATTATCTTTTCCAGCGTATCAAAGGTAGGATAATTCACACCTCGTTCAATCTTGGAAAGGCTCTGCATATTGATACCGATTTTGTCCGCAAGTTCCTGTTGTTTCATTCCTCTGTATTTTCTTATGGTTTGTATGTTCTCTCCTAAGAAACTGATTTTCTTTTCATAATGCTCCATAACTTAGTATAACCGCTCCTTTCGTTGCTTTTTTTGACATTTATAAGCATATCATACTTAATCTATATCCAAAAGTCAACAAAAACTTCTTGACAAGTAATTCTAATGGCGTTATTATCGTGTTAGATAGAGTGATTAAGCACGCTAGGGTCAATCACACGCTTGAGTAAGCATATAGAATAGATATTTTTCACTTTGATAGCATGAATAGGCATGGACTATCAGACTGAAAATCGGGTTTCTGACTGGGCTGTTCCGTTTAGCCACGAGCCTTACAAGGCTCGTGAGCGTTAAGAACGGATCAGACACAGGAAGAAAGGGAACGCCTTTAGGCGTTCGTAAAGGGCGTATATGTAACACCGCCCTGCGCATACATGTCATAGTACCTAGAAACTGTGATAAATAAAGGAAAAAACACGATTTTTACCTCGCAAAAAAACGGGAAGTACGAAAGGAGTAATGCACTATAACTACACACAAAAATTTATCCGTTAAGATTGATTACATCAGCATTGTATTTGATACTGCAACCGCAGAAGATGTTATCATGCACATTTTAGGTTTACCGACTGACATTTTCAATGTCTATCCGGCAAGCGTTAAATTCAAGACCTATCAGGCACGCTGGCAGATTGGAGATATTTATGTATCGGGGGACGCAAGAAAGACAGAGGACAATCCACAAGGACTAGGCTGTTATCTTGTTATGACTGGCAGAGGTTGTGATGATATTTTCCGTATTCTCGACAGTAGGAATTATACCTTTGGGGATATGTTCCGACGCTGTGAGCGAAGATACGGACTGGATAACTTCCATTTCACAAGACTTGATATTGCCATTGATGATAGGAACGAAAAGCCATTCTTTACCATAGAGCAGATAAAGAAGAAATGTGAAAAAGAGGAATTTATCTCGAATAGTGAGGGCTACCACTTTGACGAAAGCAAGTTTGATGATTTCGACACTGCAAAGACCGTTTATATCGGTGCTGGAAAATCGGGATTGTCCTACCGCTTTTATGATAAGGATAAGGAAGTCTGTTCAAAACATAATAAGACACTTGATGAAGTTGGCAGTTGGAAACGGACAGAAATGCAACTGCGTGATGATAAGGCTCATGTTTTTGCCATGACATTCAAAGACAGACCGCTGGAACTTGGGGAACTGGCTTTCGGACTGCTGGCAAACAACCTACGCTTTGTCGTACCAAACAGAAACGAAAGTAATAAAAGCAGATGGAAAACGTGTCGATTTTGGGAACGCTTTTTGGGGGCTGTGGAAGTCTTGGAACTGCAAGTACCAAAACAGCATAATTCCCTTGAGGAAACACAGCAATGGCTCACAGAGGGTGGCGTGATTTCCGCTGTCAAAAGTTTTTATTTCTTAGAAGAACATGACGCATTAGGTGGACTGGAAAAAGTAGGAACTATGCTTGATAGGGCAAGATACAGCAATTCCCTTTCCAGTAAATTAACCGCCCATTTACAGAGGATAAACCGCACCGACCTTATCCCCTATATCCAGTATGACACGAAACATGGGAAAGGGGGTATCTGATGAACAACAACGATATTCCCGTATGGGAAAAATACACCCTTACCATTGAAGAAGCGTCAAAGTATTTCCGTATCGGAGAAAACAAGTTAAGACGATTGGCAGAGGAAAACAAGGACGCTGGCTGGCTCATTATGAATGGCAACCGCATACAGATTAAACGCCGACAGTTTGAAAAGGTTATTGACAAATTGGA
>BAIF02000012.1 GCA_000509105.1 Clostridiales bacterium VE202-21
TGGTGACGTGGTATACATTAACGGCAAGGACACCAAAGTCTATACCAACGGAGTAATAAGCCAGGAAGACGAGATCGTAGGTAGCAATTACCCAAAAGCCCCGCCGGGGGAAACTAAGGTGCAGTTCTTTTATTCGGACTTTGCCGATCCTGCACCAACTATTACAGCCAAGATAAGGGAGGCATATCTATAATGGATAATATAAGAATAGCAGTATTGAGCGCGTATGATGAGGTACGCGCTTTTTTAGACAATGAAGCTCCCGAGGCAATGCATTATTATGACGATGAGCTGCATGAGTATCTCAAGGGGGCAGCAAGCACATATACATTCAAGACCAATGCACAGCACCCGGAGTCGGTAAGCCTGGTGGAAGGCAATAAGCTGTCGTTTAAATGGAGAAAGAAGGATTATTATTTTAATATTGTGCGTGTTGTACGAGATGAATACGAGGTAGAAGTTGAAGCGTACAGCCTTAATTTGGAGCTGCTTAACGAACGTGTGGACGCTTATAAGGCTTCAAAGGCCATGAAATTTTCAGAGTATCTGAATGTATTCGACTTCGAAAAAGTTCTGACGCTCAATATCAATGAGGTGGCAGACAAGGCCATAACCAATGAATGGACTGGATCAGATACAGTGCTGGCCCGGATCTATTCGCTGGCAACTGTGTTTGATGCGGAGGTTGAATTTGTCCCGCAGCTTAATAATGACTATTCCCTGAAAAGAATAGTCTTGAATGTCTATAAGAAGCATTCCAGCACAGACCAGGGATTGGGACGATACCGGCAAGACATAATCCTGCGGTATGGAAAAGAAGTGTCAGGGATCACTAAGACCAGTGATATTACAGAGTTGTACACTGCGATCAGGCCGACTGGAAAAGATGGTCTTATGGTGACCAACCTGGATAAGACGGAAAAGGATGCAAGCGGAAACATAGAGTACCAGTCACTGAAAGGCGATGGATGCATCCGTGCGGTACAAGCCCGCGACAGATTCCCGAGCAACAATGTCGGGACAGATAGGTATAGCACGGTAGATTGGAGTTATGACACGGACAACGTCAATACTCTGTACGGTCAGGCCCTGGCGGAACTGAAAAAGAACTGCGTGCCTCAGGTACAGTATGAGGTAGAGGGGTATTTTGACACGGATATCGGGGATACAGTGACCATCGTTGATGATGTATACAACCCTCCTCTGTACCTACAGGCAAGAGTCACGGAGCAGTCAAGGAGTTTCACGGATTCCGCGCAGAATAAGACTATATTCGATAATTTTAAGGAGCTGCAGAGCCAGATTGACTCAGCGCTTATGAGGGCCATGCAAAAACTTATCGCAGAGAATAAGGTGTATACATGCTCAATCCTTACAGATAATGGGATCGTATTCAAAAACGGAGAAGGATCCACCACGCTTACCGCATCCGTAATGGATGGGGGAACTGACAAAACAGATCAGATGACGATCCAGTGGTATAAGGACGGAGAGGCTGCAGGATCTGGTGCTACGATCCAAGTCAATGCAGTGGACATTAACGGAAAGTCTGTGTACATGTTCGAGGCAACGGATAGTGCAGGTGTGATAAGAGGTACATATGAGGTGACTGTCACTAATGTTAATGATGGGACAGACGGTAAACCTGGCCCCACAGGCCCACAAGGCCCACAGGGTGCAACAGGCCCGCAAGGTCCCGCTGGCCCGCAGGGAAATCCTACGGG
>BAIF02000011.1 GCA_000509105.1 Clostridiales bacterium VE202-21
GATAGATTGAGAAGGACAAGAAAGGAGCAGAAACGGGACAGTCAGAAGCATTTTGATTGTCTGGAGAAGTTTCAGGACAGGAGGGCCCAGGATGCATTCAGGCGCCCAGCTTACCAGGCCGGGAAGATGGTACAGGAACAGGGTAAGCAGATGGAACATAAAACGGCAGCGGAATACCTGGCAGAAAAGTATGACATAAAAGAAAGGATGAATGTAGTTGGACAAGAAGACGCTTAAGCAGTACAGGGCGCTACTCCGGGAACAGGAGCTAAATAATAAGGCCATAGACAGGCTATATGACCGTCTGGACAATGTTCCTGTGGTAGCCGGGAAAGTAGTAGGATCGAGCCGTAATTTCCCGTATACAGAGGTTAGGACTACTGTGCAGATGGATGAGCCTGTGGAGTCAGACGAAATCAACAGAAGGCTCAAGATCCGTGAGGATCGGCAGGAAAAGATCAGGGCGGCGGTGTTGGAAATAGAGGAGTTTATTGCAGGGATCCCGGACAGCGAGATTAGGCAGGTCTTCGAGATGGTGTACATAGATGGCATGAAGATGTCAGAGGTTGCAGATGCTGTTCATTTGGATAAGAGCAGGATTTCAAGAAAAATAAGCGATTTCATAAAAACGCAACAAACGCAACAAAATAGTATGCTATAATTATTCTAGAACGATTGGATCAATTGTTCGGTGGTGTTTTCTCAATAACAAAGCCGTTTACCGGCAGCAATGAAGACATAGCCCTTGGGGCATTAATAAAAAAAGCGATGGTCGTTGTTTAAAATGACTAGCATTATCCTCTTACACTGTGTAAGGGGGATTTTACTTTATACGAGAGGTGGAGTATGGGAGTTTTAAAGAGATTAAGAGACAAGCATTTTGATTATGTGATAGTGTCCACATGCCTGGAGCAGATTGCACCGGGTGAGTACCAGACGAAGCATATTAAAAAAATACAGACTTCGCAAAAGTAAATAATGGGACATAGCTCAGAAGGTAGAGCACCTGGCTTATATCCAGCGTGTCACCGGTTCGAACCCGGTTGTCCCTATTCGGAGTATGAGACAATATAATCTGCCTCTTATAGAGGGGGACGGCATCGGGGATCCGATGTGCAGCGGGACGCCGAGATTATATTGCAACTCCAAGAATGACGGCAATAAGTGTTGCCTGCAGAGCGGGCCTTAAATGGACTACGCGTGTCCGGCTTATTGCAGTCATAAAAACCTTGCCACGATTTCCCTTAAAATACCAGTGCCAATGCCGGCTGTGAACCGATAAGGCAAAGGGGAAAGCCTGCGGGTGAGAAAGCATTGGCCGTCCAGTTTTGCGAGGTAGCTGGATAAGACAGCGGAGGAATGGAAAATATGCAGGGTAGCGCCCTGTGTCTCGGTTCGATTCCGGGCCCTCCCATTACCCATGTTTTTGTTGCGGTTGTTCATGGGTGTAACTAATAACAATAATTCAAAAAGTCATTGTTCGATTTGGTATTACATTGGGCATCAATGTGTCGTACAAGAACCGCAACAGTGCGGGCCGTCACTACCCGGCGGCCTGTATCTCAGAAAAGAAAGAGAGGTGAGCCGGTATGGCAAAAGGCAAGTATCAGGAATGGCTAACGCCAGAAGGCTTGCTTAAGATAGAGGGGTGGGCCAGAGATGGCCTCACAGATGAGCAGATAGCCACTAACATTGGTATTAGCCGTGACACTTTATATCGTTGGAAGAATGAGTATTCTGACATTTCCGACACCCTAAAAAGGGGCAAGGAGGTTGTTGATCGGCAAGTAGAGAATGCGCTGCTTAAAAGGGCGTTAGGATTCGACTATAACGAAACAACAAAAGAGTTATGCAAGAATCCGGAGACAGGAGAAATTAACTTGAAAGTGACGAAGGTCGTAACCAAACATGTTGCACCGGATGTCACAGCGCAGATATTCTGGCTCAAGAATCGAATGAGGGAGAAATGGAGTGATAGGCAGAATATTGAAATCTCTAAACCGATAGACGAATCTATCAAGGAGATGGAGGAATACTTTGAACAGCAGAAAAAAGCAGACTCTTGACCTTATATACTATGAACCGTACAAGATAGGGCATTGGGTAGGTTTTCATGATTTGACCGAGCTACATAACGAGTGGCTGCGGTCTTTTTTGTATGCCGAAGAAGATCAGACATTGTTAGCTCACAGAGGGTCATATAAGACAACTGTTTTGTCTTTATTTCTGGCGATCCATACGGTCATTGATCCGAATGAAAATGTGATGTTCTTTCGCAAGACGGATGATGATGTGACAGAGGTTATGACGCAGGCACAGAAAATACTGCAATCCGGTGTCATGCAACGTATTGTGCTTGATCTGTATGATACGGAACTACGATTTTTGAAATCCAATAACTCCGAGATACATACGAACCTCTGTACATCTACCAAGGGCGTTAGTCAGGTGATTGGTCTTGGTATAGGGACATCCATCACCGGTAAGCACGCCGATATAGTGGTCACAGACGATATTGTTAACCTTAAAGATCGTATCAGCCGGGCGGAGAGAGAACGCACGAAGATACAGTACATGGAGCTGCAGAACATCTGTAATCGAGACGGACGGTTCGTTAATACTGGAACTCCCTGGCACAAGGAAGATGCAATTTCCATTATGCCGAATGTGAAGCGGTATGATTGTTATTCTACGGGTTTAATTACCAGGGAGAAACTAGAGCAGCTCCGACAGAGCATGAGTGACAGTCTATTTGCTGCCAACTATGAATTGAAGCATATTGCAGATAAGGATGCAATGTTCAAGAATCCGAAGTTCACAGATGAGAAGGAACTAATCTACGGTGGTCTTTCTCATATTGATGCAGCATATGACGGGGCAGATGGCACTGCATTTACGATCCTGAACCGTTTGAAAGATGGCAGGATCATTGGATTCGGAAAACGATGGGACAAACACGTGGATGACTGCCTGAATGACATTGGCATATACCATAAGCTACTACGTGCCGGATCTATCTCCTGCGAGAAAAATGCTGACAAAGGTTATCTAGCAAAGGAGCTTCGTGGACTTGGCTATCATGTCAATCCATACAGCGAGTCAATGAATAAGTTTGTTAAGATATCGACTTATCTCCGGAGCAACTGGGGAAATATTACATGGCTGGAAGATACCGATCCGGAATACATCAATGAAATTTTGGATTACAACGAATTTGCCGAGCATGATGATTCACCGGATAGCGCGGCAAGCCTGATCCGGAAGATGGAAACAAGACCAAAATATAACCCAGTGAAGGGAGGAATATAAAATGTATAGATTAGCAGCTGAGAAAGAGTTAACAGATGAAAAGCTGGGCCAGTTCTTGCAGCAGCATACTGAGGAGTCAACGTTTCGTTATAAGCGGCTTCTGGATGCATACATGACGGATTATCCGATATTTTACGAGCCGCCTAAGCCCAATTGGAAGCCGGATAACCGTATTGCGGTAAATTTTGCAAAATACATCGTTGATACAATGAATGGTTTTTTCATCGGACATCCGGTTAAACTGTCTGTGGATGAAGGGAATGACGAGGTAGAAAAGTATGTTGAATTCTTAGACCAATACAACGACCAGGACGATAATAATGCTGAGTTATCCAAGATATGCAGCATTTACGGAAAAGGATATGAGATGTACTACGTGGATGAGATAGGAAACATTGGTATTACATATCTAACTCCGATGGATGCCTTTATGATCTACGATGATTCCGTGCTCTGCCGGGAACGGTATTTTGTCAGATTATACAGAGACGCTGATGATGTACTACACGGAAGCGTATCGGATGATACGAAAGTCAGGTGGTTTGTCCAGAAAGGAGAGATTATCTGGGAAAAAGATGATAAGATTCATGGTTTCGATGGAGTCCCGGCAACAGAATATGTGGAGAATGAAGAGAAGATGGGAATCTTTGAGCCGGTTCTGACAATGATCGATGCTTACAATAAGGCAATTTCCGAGAAGGCAAATGATGTAGACTACTTTGCAGACGCTTATCTTAAGATTCTCGGGCCGAAGCTAGAAGATGATGAGGTTAAACACATCAGGGATGACCGTATCATGAACTTTGAGGGCGCGATTGATGGAGCGATTCCCGAAGTCGATTTCTTGCAGAAGCCAAACGGAGATACCACGCAAGAGAATTTGATCAACCGTCTGGAAAGACTCATATTCCAGATCAGTATGGTGGCGAATATCTCGGATGAAAACTTCGGAACGTCTTCCGGAATTGCTTTAAAGTATAAGTTACATGCTATGAGCAATCTGGAAAAGACCAAAGAACGTAAATTTGCCAGTGGAATGAATAGGAGATACCGGCTGATATTCAGCAACCCAGTATCACATACAAAAGGAATTAAGGCAGATGATTTCGTAAAGGTGCATCCGCATTTTACGCCGAATTTCCCTGCAAATGTACTGGAGGAAAGTCAGATAGCTGGGAATCTGGAAGGGATTGTATCAAAAGAAACTCAGCTCGGTATTCTTAGCATTGTGAATAATGCGAAAGATGAGATTAATAAGTTGGAGGCAGAATCGTCAGAAAGAGAAACAGATGCGGTTATGAGAAGTATGTTTGGAGTGAACGCAAATGGACAGTAAAGAATACTGGAGAAAGCGAGAAGAGGAGAACCTCAAGCATAACCTAAAGACAGAAGCAGAATACCTGAAAACCATAAATAGCTATTACGATTACATGATGGACCAGATACAGAAGGAAATAAATGGCTTCTATGCCAAGTATGCCAGAAAAGAAGGAATCACACTGGCAGAAGCTAAGAAGAGAGTCCTGACAGAAGATATAGAAGCGTATGCTCGCAAGGCTGCCAAGTATGTGAAAGAGAAGGACTTTTCTGCGGAAGCCAATGCAGAGATGCGGCTATACAATGCAACCATGAGGATTAATAGGCTTGAAATGCTGAAAGCGAATATCGGTTTGGAGTTAGTGGATGGATTCAATGAGCTGCAAAAATATTTCGATCAGATACTGACAGATCGGACTCTGAAAGAGTTTGAACGGCAGGCTGGGATTCTGGGGAAGACAATTCAAAATAATGCGAAAGCAGCAGAATCCATTGTGAATGCATCCTTCCACAATGCGAAGTTCTCCGACCGGATCTGGATGTATCAGGATATGATGAAGGCGGAATTGTCCAAGCTGCTACAAGAAGGAATGATACAGGGAAGAAATCCAAGACAGCTTGCGAGCCATTTACAGAAGCTGTTTGGCGTGAGTAAATCCGATGCGCAGCGTCTGATGAGGACGGAGCTCGCCAGAGTACAGGTAGAGACACAGAAACAGTCATTTGAGCAGAATGGATTTGCACAGTATGAATTTATCGCGCTTGGATCTGCCTGTGATATCTGCAGGGCGATCGACGGGAAACACTTTGATGTGGAGAAGATGATGCCTGGTGAGAATGCTCCTCCGATGCATCCCAATTGTAGGTGTTCAGTGGCGGCTTATGAAGACGATGAAGAATATGAAGCATGGCTTGAATACTTGGATAAAGGTGGTACTGACGAAGAGTGGAATCGATTGAAAAATAAGGACAGACTTGTTGCAAAGAGATCTGAGTCTGGTATAATAAAAGCATCAAATACGAAAGAGGACGCAGATGTGGCAATAATCAGGTATTTAGGAAGAATAGATACAACTTCTTTAGAAAAAGAATTTGGAAAAATCCGGACTGATGAAATTATTGTTACAAATGAGCGTTTGAGCCATATTAAAGAGAGACATCCGGAGGATTACGAACTGTTTGAAAAATATGGGAAAGATAGTGTAGAAAATCCTGATTTCGTAATCAAAGACGGTAAACATGACGGAACAGTATTTATGGTCAAAAAATTGCAAGAAACAAACTTGAATGTTGTAGTAAGGGTTGTTATTGAAACGGACAAAGAGGGGCTGAAGAACTCTGTAATGACTTTCTATCGAATCAGAGAACGGAATCTGAGGAAATTGATTGACAAAAACAGTTTGCTTTACAAAAAAGAATAAATGCGGTATAATATGTATACAATGAATGAGGAGATATTTGAAGTAGAGATTGTGCTGCTACGCACCCATTGGGTCAAAAGAAATGTGGGAGAGGGCACACCCACCAAATATCTTCTTATTCTATGTTAATAAAGTAAGGATTATCGTACCACCAGTCAGTCATGGCCGGTGGTATTTTTATGCATATTTTAAGGAGGTATGATATGTTTCAGGATTTTAAGGTAGATATTCTTGGTGCAGAATACAGTGTTTTCTTTGTGGACGAATTCCCGGAGCGCTTAAGTGAATTCAAAGATACTGCTGATGGTTTGTGCAATAGGTGCAACAGAGAAATATTTGTAAATCGGCGCAAGGACAAAGACATTACGGAAGAAGGAAAGGTGCGGGCCGAAAAGAATACGCTTAGGCATGAACTTCTCCATGCGTACCTTGCAGAAAGCGGGTTAGCTGCGAATGCATTAAGTTCCTATACGGCGTGGGCGGAAAATGAGGAAATGGTTGACTGGTTTGCAATACAGTCACCAAAAATATTCAAGACTTTTAAAGAAGTTGGCTGCTTATGAAACAATCGTATACAGTTACAGAAGATGCGGATATGTTAGCTCCAGATTTGCTGGCAGTCCGCATTAATTATACAACAATAAAATTCATATACCATTTTATTGAGGGCACTGCAAAATTGAAAGGGGTGGTAAATATTGATTGATATCAGCATCCGGAGGGATGGAATCACGATAAGCGGTCACGCAGGTTATGCACCGGCAGGTCAAGATATTGTGTGTGCCGGGGTATCTGCTCTGACACAGACATTAATCAAATCCATTGAGGATCTGACATCAGACAAAATCAAATATAAAATATCGCCCGGCGGGGTTGATATAGAATACAGGAATCTATCAGAGAAAGCAAAGACTTTGGTGGATTCCTTTTTCGTTGGCATTCTGATGATTGCTGATGAATTTCCGGATTATGTCCGGATAATGTGACCAGGCGTGAAGGTCTTAAAACTTTACGGATTGCAGCCAGGCGTGGATGCTATAAGCTACGGAAAACAAAGCGTAAGTTTCAAAAATCGGAGGTAGAAGAAATGAAGTTAAGAGAGTTTATGCAGTTGCAGTTGTTTGCGGATGAGCCAGCACCGGAAGGTCCAGCTTCGCAGGAGCCGAAACCGGGTGACCCGGAAAACTCGAAGCCAGCAGATCAAAAACCGGATGACCCATCACATCAACCAAAGTATACGGATGATGATGTGGATAAAATCCTGAGCCAGAAGTTCGCAGAGTGGCAGAAAAAGAAAGAGAAGGAGCTGACGGAGGCGCAGAAGCTTGCTCAAATGGATGCAACACAGAAAGCGGAGTATAAGGCACAGCAAATCGAAAAAGAACTGAATGCGTTGAAAGAAAAGAATACCCTGTCGGAAATGTCAAAAACGGCCAGGAAGATGCTGGCAGAAGAGGAGATTAATCTTCCAGATGAACTCCTTGAACGGCTGGTGTCCACGGATGCAGAGCAGACCAAAACAGCTGTCGAGTCTTTTGCAAAGCTCTTCAAAGACGCTGTGAATGAATCGGTTAAAAATTCATTGAAAGGGCCAGCTCCAAAAACAGGAACGAGCGGAACTACAGTAACAAAAGAACAGATTATGGCAATTAAAAATCCGTCTGAACGTCAGCGGATGATCGCCGATAATATCACATTATTTCAGTAAAGGAGTAAGAAACTATGCATAACATTGAAAAATTAGGGTTGCAGGTATTTGCTGCACCGGACAACATGACGGGGCAGGCACAGATTCAGGTAAGGGCGAGGGAGATTGACTTTGTAACGAGTTTTGGTAAGAACATGCAGGCATTGCTGGATATCTTGGGCATTGTGCGCATGATTAAAAAAGAGAACAACTCTGTGTTAAAAACAAAGAAGGTAAGTGGAACGTTGCGGTCAGGAGAAGTCGCAGAAGGTGACGAGATCCCCTTATCACAGTACACTGTGGAAGAAAAAATCTTTGACACAATTAAGATTGAAAAATATAGAAAAGGCGTATCCTTGGAGGCAATCGCAGAAAGAGGCTACGAGGCTGCAGTACAGATGACGGACGATGAATTTAAGTCTGACCTGCAGAACAAGGTGACTGACCGATTCTATGCACAGCTTAAGAAGGGATCACTGGTTGGCCACGAATCCACATGGCAGATGGCAGTAGCGATGGCGATCGGAAAAGTGAAAAACAAATTCGAAACCATGAAAAGAACTGCTACTGGAACTGCTGTATGGGTTAATACGCTGGATGTGTACAAGTATATCGGCGCGGCAGATATTACCCTTCAGACTGCTTTTGGTATGAGTTATATCAAGAATTTCCTTGGAGCTGATATTGTGTTCGTATCATCCCAGATTCCGGAAAATACGGTTATTGCTACACCGCTTAACAATATTATTGCTTACTATGTGGATCCGGGCGATTCCGAATTTGTAAAAGCGGGTCTGTCTTATACAACAGATTCGGCTACTGGATTTATTGGATTCCACGCGCAGGGAACGTATGAGAGAGCTATCTCTGATATGTTTGCAATTATGGGCTTGCGTCTTTTCTGTGAGTATCTGGACGCTATCGCATACATTGCAGTCGGTTCTTCTGACACACAGACACTCGGAACCTTGACGTTAACATCTGCGAAGGGAAGTGAATCCGGAAAGACGGCTATTTCTGTATCCCCACAGCTCGCGTCTATGAACAACACATACAAGTACAAGACGGCAGCATCTGCAGCTACGAATGTTACCTACGGTATGGATGTGAAGACATGGACAAAGTGGGATGGAATCTCTGAGATTGCCGCGACCGCTGGTCATCATGTCACCTTTGTAGAGTGCGACCAGAACTACAAGGCAGTTTGCTCCGGCGATGTGGTAGCAGACGTAAAGGCTTAAGCGAGGAGGTTGTGATGTATGGCAGTACTGGATGACGTAAAGATTCTTCTGGATATCCCGGAAGAGGAGACGGGTCTGAACAATAAGCTGAATCTGATTATTGAAAATGCTAAGAAGCAGGTGCTGTCATACCTGCCTTCTGGCACAGAGTCCGTTCCTACGGTGCTTGAATATATTGTCTGTGAAATGGCGGTGGCCAGATTTAACCGGATTGGAAACGAAGGAATGGCAAGTTACAGCCAGGAAGGGGAGAGCATTACTTATGGCGATGATATCTCAGCGTATCTTCCTGCCATCCAATCGTGGAATAATATGCAGAAAGACAACACAAAAGGAAGGATGCGGTTTCTATGAGATACGGAACACCGGTTATTTTTGTAAAAGAGAATGAAAAGCATTACGACCCGGACTCCGGCGAGTGGACAAAAAGTGAGACTGTCCGGGTAAAGAAGTACGCTAATGTAACTCATATGAGCGCAGAACGGCAACAGGCAGTATTTGGCGATGTGCGCTCAAACCGTTTCATAGTGCGTTTACAGCGCGCTTATAAGGCAGCCTATGATTATGTTGAGCTTAATGGAAAACGATGTACTGTTGACACGGAGCGGTGTCCCAGTGACAAGCAGAGTTTGGTGGTGATACAGAATGCCGGTTAGGATTGAAGGAATGGACAGTCTGGAAAAGCAGCTAAAAAAGAATGCGACCTTGAATGATGTGAAAAAGGTGGTCCGTAAAAATGGTGCGGACTTGCAAAAAGGAATTCAGCGGAATGCAGACTTTGAAAAAGGCTACCAGACAGGCACGACAAAACGAAGTGTCGGATTAGAAATAACAAATGGTGGCATGGCGGCAGAGTCTGGCCCCACGACAGAGTATTCTGAGTATCTGGAAGAGGGTACTAGATTTATGCACGCTCAGCCATTTGTTAAGCCCGCACTCGAAGAAGTAGAACCAAAATTCAAAGCAGATATGCAGAAACTTGTGAAGTAGGAGGATGCTATGAAAACAGCAGAACAGGCAATACATGACTGCCTCTGGAAAGTATTATCCGCTATGCTCCAGAAAAATGTATATGAGAGCCGACCTATGACAGACGTAGGTTATCCATTTGCCGACTTCGAAGATACTGGCACAATTTATTCAGAAACAAAGAGTGGCGCGCTTCCTAGCGTATCTGTAGGCTTAAATATCTGGGATACAGAGGATAATCGCAAGAATGTATCAGACTTATGCGGAAATGTCTTAAATGAGGCAATGACGATGTCTGATGCCTACGGATTCAAGCCGTCTCTTCGGGTACAAGAGTCTGGCATACGGATTATTCAAGATAGGACAGTAACCCCGCCGATATGGCGAGGAATGGTGAATTTAACATTTGACATTTTATAACAGGAGGTAACACATGAGTGTAATAAAAGGAAAAAGAATTATCTACTTATACCGCATCTTAAAAGATGCAGCGACAAAAACAGCAACAGCGATCGCATTCTCTACGGAAAACAGCCGGACTAAATCAAGAGATTCCGATACGGTATCAACTAAGGACGGAACAATCCGCGTACCGGGAGATGTGGAAGTGGAAATTAGCACGACTGCACTCTTTGCGAGCGAAAACGATGAGATGATTGGAAAGTTGGAAAGTGCTATTGACAGCGGTGAAAAAGTAGAGATATGGGAAGTGAATCTGGACAAAAAAGGTACTGAATCTAATGAAAGTAAGTATGCAGCAAAGTACTATCAGGGATATGTTACCAGTTTTGAACTTTCTTCAAATTCAGAGGATCACGTAGAGGCTTCTTTGGACTTCGGAATCGAGGGAACTGGCGCTGATGGGTTTGCAACGGTGACAGATGAGCAGCAGGAACTCGCGTCTTATGCGTTCAAAGACACAACAGTAGAATCAGCAGAAGCAGGGGCATAAACACAACAGGAGGTAAGGTAAATGAGCGAATTAGAAATGAATGGAAGTATCGTGCAGTTGAATTTTGGAATGGGGTTTTTAAGAAGGATCAACAGAGAAGTGAGTATTCCAGTTGACGGCGCTCCCGGGCTTAAGGAAGATGTCGGTTTGAGATATGCAGTTGGTGGCCTGCTTGAAGGGGATGTAAACACACTTGTAAATGTGCTATACACAGCAAATACAAACTGCGAACAGAGAGTGACAAAGGATTTCATAGATAAATTTATTGAAGATGAAACAACAGATATAGATAAGGTGTTTGAGGATGTGCTGGGTTTTTTGAAGAATTCAAATGCTACCAAAAAAGGAACGATATCTGCGATAGAGAATGTAGAGAAGGCAAACAAATTGAGAGAAGCCAAACTGAAAGCACAAATGGAAGCGATGGCGTAAGTATTGAAGAGTTGTACCATGAAGTCGCGGTGAACTGTTTTCGATATTTTGGATTCAAAAGCCTATCGGAAGTAGATAGGCTTACGATTCCAGAATATGAACTTTTGGTAGAGGCATATAGGTTGAAGCTAGTGGATCAAGAACGACTAGTACACTGGCAGGCATTTTTGAATTTTGCAGTTCAAGCCAAGAGACCTGTCGGAAAACGGAAGGAAAAACCTGTGTATAGCAGTTTTGATAAGTTCTTTGACTATGAAAAAGAATTGAAAAAAGCAGGGACTACGAAGAAAGAAAACCGAGCAAGATTTTCCGGTATTGGAAAACTGCTCAGAAAGGAGGGTACATAATATGGGAGATTTTTCGGTTAAGGCGATACTGTCAGCGGTAGATAAGAATTTTTCATCGACCATGAAAAGTGCCCTCGGATATACAAATAATCTGAAAAGCACACTTACAAGCGGGCTGGGGTTTGGCGTGCTTATGGGTGCCGGTCAAGCAGCCTTTTCAGCAATATCCGGCAGTGTATCCGGACTTGCAAAAGAAACGATAAACACATCAGATTCTATGCAGAAACTACAGCAAGCTATGCGGTTTAGCGGTTCGAGTGAAGCAGAGATACAGAGGATTGCTGGAGCAACAGGGTCATTGAAAACATATGCAGATAAGACGGTGTTTTCACTTCAGGACGTTATGAGTACGTTTGGTGCGTTGTCGGCAAACGGTATTAAGGATGCAGACAAGATGACGGAGTCTGTCGGTAATGCGGTTGCTGTGTTTGGCGGAGGAGCGCAGGAATTCAGCGCTGTCGGACTTGCATATTCACAGGCAATGGCGGCAGGAGCGCTTCATGCACAAGATTGGAACCAGATACTGAATGCAAGCCCTCAGTTGGCAGGCGGACTGAAAAAAGAATTAACAAAACTGAATCCGGTTCTCGGAGAGGACTTTAAAGGCGCGATGGAAGACGGCGCTATAACTGCCGATCTGTTAGGCCAGGCGATGAACAATATTGGAATGACAGATCTAGCAAAAGATGCAGCGCAATCAGTAACTACATTCGAAGGGGCTATGGGGAATCTGGAGGCCACAGCTCAAAGCGGAATGATGAAGCTGTATGACACATTTGCTAAGTCTTCTGTTGTTGATGCAATCAATGGGCTTAATGACAAAGTTGGGGCAGGTTTTGACTGGTTGGCAGGCGCAATCCCGGCTGCAATCGAAAAGATATCCCCATACTGGGAAGTTTTTAAAAATAGTTTCATTGAAGTCAAGAATGCCTTTGGAGATGCAGTTACTGCAATAGGAGGGAGCCTTGGAGAATTGAACGGTGCATTCGGGTCACAAGAAAGTGTTAAGAACTTTAGCGATGTGATTGGAGGTGCGAAAGACGCGCTGATCAAATTTTCCGGTTTTCTGGAAGAACACGCAGACATGATTGCAAAAGTGATATCTGCCCTTCCGAAGCTATTCATTGCATACAAAGGATTTAAAATTGTGTCTACGGTTGCGCCGGGAGTGATGCTATTCACAAAGGCAATAGTCGGCTTGGCAGGTAAAGGAATAGGTACTATAGCAGGAAAACTGTTTGGAATAGGAAATGCACAAAAAACAGTTGGCGAGGCGAGCGTAACGAGTGCAAAACAGATGATGGATTCTGCGAAGGCCTTTATGATGCTAGGAGCGGGCGTGCTGATGATTGCTGGGGGGTTCTGGTTGTTGTCTGATGCGGCAATCAACCTTGCCAATTCAGGCCCCGGAGCAATTGGTGTAATGGCAGGACTCGCTCTCGGCATGGCTGGTTTGATGTTAGTTGCTAAAAGTGTTGCTCCAGCGCTTACTACAGCAGCTAGCGGATTTCTTGCGCTTGGCGGAAGTATTTTGATGATAAGTGCAGGCTTCTGGATTCTGTCTAATGCAGCAATAAGTATTGCTAATGCAGGCCCACTTGCAATCGGTGTAATGGTCGGCATGGTTGCGGCCATCGCTCTTCTCGCGGCGGGAGCAGCAGCACTTGGGCCGGCGTTAACGGCTGGAACAGTAGGTTTTATAGCATTTGGCGCGGCGATTGTCCTTGTTGGATTAGGCGCTGTTCTGGCGGCAGCGGCCCTTATGATGGTGTCTTCTGTATTACCTATCGTGGTGGAGTACGGTATTGAAGGCGCGGTTGCTATTGCAGCCCTGGGTGCAGGAATGATAGCTTTCGCGGCAGGAGCGGCGCTTGCGGGAGCAGGATGCGTTGTTTTAGGTGCTGGACTCGCGGCGGTATCAGTAGGACTGGTGTTAATTGGTGCATCTGTGCTTGTTGTAGCAGCTGGCGTTGCGGTTCTTGCTGCAGGAGCGCTGTTATTAGGTACGGGAATGATTATTACCGGAGCGGCTTTAAGCTTGGTAGGTAGTGTACTTCCGATAGTCGCATCTGGTGCATTAATGAGTGCAGTGTCGCTCACTGCGCTGATGGCGATATCATTTGCTCTTACGGCTTCACTTGCCTTGCTTGCTGTACCACTGCTTCTACTGAGTGTTACATTCCTTACGGCATCGGTCTCAATTCTTGCATTTGGCGTGTCTATAGCGGCAGCCAGTGCAGGTGTGCTTATCATGGCAGTGGCTCTAAAGTCAGTCAATTCTTCGATGAAACCCATTGCGAGCAATGCAAAATCAGCCCAAAAATCCATTGCGAGCATGGTTTCATCGATCGACATTGTAAACACAGGCTTGGATGCGCTTGGTAGCAAAGCTAAATCTGCCGTAAATAAAATTATTAATGCTTTTTCGGGTGGCGCAGGAGACGCGAACAGTGCGGCCACAACGCTTATGAATGGATTTAACGGTGGTATACAGGCAGGTGGATTATTGGCGATAGCAACTTCGGAAAGCATAACGGTTTCTGTGATTGCTTCTTTGAATTCTGCTGCAGCTGGCGCATATAGATGCGGTTATTATATTGGAATCGGTCTTGCTAACGGAATGAGGTCAACGTTGGGAGAAGTCCAGGCTGTTGCAACACAACTTGCTGCAGCCGCGGAAAAGGCTGTACGCGCAAAAGCTCAGATACACAGTCCATCAAGAGTGTCCACAAAACTAGGAAGGTTCTGGGGGATGGGGCTGCCAAACGGAATCAAAGAAATGTACGGCAGAGCAAAGAGAGCGGCAGGGGGCATGATAGACATAATCTCTGCTCCAAGCGTTCCAGCTTTTGCCGGAATCGGTTCTTATTCATTCGGGGGAAATGCGCTGAACGATGATTATTCATATAACCAGACCGTATATGTAAACGCAGAGGTAACCAGCGTTATGGATGGCAAAAAGGTTGGATACGGCAGTGCAAAATACGTCCAGGAAAAGAATAAAAAAGATGAAAAAATAAGAAACCGCATAAACTACGGCAACAGGTAAGGAGGGGCTTATGTATAATTTTGTAGACACGGTGGAACATAGCAGCAGTGCAGGCACCCTCCCTGCTGAGGCTGTAAGTGTAAACGGAAAGTATATAGAGAATGTAATACAAGGATATCGGACTATGTATGTTACTGGTCGGGAACTGCTTGAGTCTGAAATAAAAGAGCAACAGATTGGGTATACAGACGGTACAGAATATAAGGGAAAAAGAAATGTATCACGGGTAATTACCGTGACGTATAGGCTTATGGCTAATAGCCCAGAAGCATTTAGGCAAAGATTTAATGCGCTGAATCTTGTGCTTAATCAAGAGCAGATGAAATTTGTCTTTAATGATGAGCCTGACAAATACTTCATTGGAACCAAAAGTACTATCGATGAGGTTCCAGGCGGTAGGCTGAACGTAATAAGTAGCTTTGACATTTATTGCGCAGATCCGTACAAGTACTCAGTGGTAGAGAAGACCTTCAATGCTGCCAAAAACAGCAGCGGGATAATGGAGGCAACGATAGTCAACAATGGCACAGAAGCCGTCCCCATAGATTACACCATAACTCACAGCGGCGAAAACGGATACATCGGAATCGTAACCAAAGACGGGGTAATCCAGCTGGGGGATGCAGGGGAGCAGGACGGGGAGACTCGGAAGAGGACAGAGCAGCTCATTAATTACCGTACCCCAGAGGCATACAGTGCCATGACAGACGGTCAGGGGATACTTGGATTTAATTACATCAAAAACGGCACATTTAAAATTGTCGGACCTTACGAGGGGCATAAGTGGCTGGCCCTGGATAATATCGGGAGCGGAGCCGGTACATGGCATGGAGCGAGTAAGATGGTAACTATCCCGGCAGACTCCGGTGGCGTTGTGGGCGCGCAGAATTTTTACGTCCAGGCCAAAGTCTGGTTTGAGACGGGGACACTTGCGCAAACTGGAATGTTAATGCTGGCGATCGGGGACACCGCGGGGAACCACCTGGCAAGCATCAGGGTGGCGAAATACGAACTGGGTAAAAATCTTGCCT